>JAFWYA010000020.1 GCA_017517815.1 Clostridia bacterium
CTGTACACCATGCAGCGCTACCTTCAGTACGCTGCTTTGCGCCGCAACAACCTGACCCACTTTGACGCATGGGCGTCCACCTTTGGAGAAACCGCAACGGCCATTGAGCTGGCTCCTGAAGGAACCGGTTATCGTGCCAGAACGAGGTTCAGCAAATTCTTCAATCTACCCGAATTGATGACCATGTTCAAGGAAGTAGCTGACATCAAGACCGCTGACCAGCTTCATCTGCCAACACCCAAGGCAAACTACGAAACCGTCGTGGTCAAACCCAGCGAAATTCAGCAGCAGATGGTGCAGGCGCTTTCAGAGCGCGCTGCAAAGGTGCATGCCAAACAGGTTGATCCCACCCAGGACAATATGCTCAAGATTACGTCCGATGGTCGAAAGCTGGGGCTGGATCAGCGCCTGATCAACCCTTTGCTGCCGGATGATCCGGGCAGCAAGGTCAATATCTGCATAGACAATGTATATCGTATCTGGAATGACGGACAGGAGAAACGACTGACCCAGCTTGTGTTTTGCGACATGTCAACGCCCAAGGGGAAAACCGTCAATCCTGATGAGCCAGCCGAATTCAGTGTCTATGATGATGTCCGTGCAAAGCTGATTGAACGAGGTGTTCCGGCAAACGAAATCGCATTCATCCATAACGCTGACACAGAAGCAAAAAAGAAGGAACTGTTTGCAAAAGTCCGTTCAGGCCATGTGCGTGTGCTGATGGGAAGCACAGCAAAAATGGGCGCGGGTACAAATTGTCAGGACAGGCTGATTGCGCTGCACGACCTTGATTGTCCGTGGCGACCCGGTGATCTGGAACAGCGCGCGGGCCGCATTGTACGTCAGGGCAATACCAATCCAGAAGTGTTCATTTATCGCTATGTCACGGAAGGAACCTTTGATGGCTACTTGTGGCAGACGATTGAGAATAAGCAGAAGTTTATTTCTCAGATCATGACCAGCAAAAGTCCTGTACGTTCCTGCGATGACGTGGATGAAACAGTGCTGTCCTACGCTGAAATCAAGGCGTTGTGTGCCGGAGACGAAAGAATCAAGGAAAAGATGGATCTGGATATCGACGTTGCCCGTCTGCGCCTGATGAAAGCCGACCACCAGAGCAAACGCTACCGGCTGGAAGATCAGCTCCTGAAATTCTTTCCCCAGCAGATTGAAACAACCAAAGGGAACATCGCAGGTTTTGAAAAAGACGTGCAGACGGTGGCTGATCATCCGCTGCCCAAAGAGGATTTTGTGGGCATGGAGATCATGGGGCGGATGTATACGGAGAAAGAGAAAGCCGGTGAAGCGCTGCTGAATGCCTGCAAAGAGGCTGGTAAAACAGGAGAGGCGGAAATCGGCCATTATCGCGGCTTTGGTATGAAGGTACAATTCAATCTGTTCACTAACGAATTTCAGCTCATCCTGCGCGGCGCGATGTCCCATCCTGTAGAGTTGAGCGACAAAATTCTTGGCAACCTGACGCGCATTGAAAACGTGCTGAACGGCATTCCAAAGCGGATTCAGTCCGAGCGAGAGCAGCTTGAAAACATCTATCAGCAGATGGAAGCCGCGAAAGAGGAATTGGACAAGCCCTTTCCGCAGGAGGAAGAACTGAAAACCAAAAGCGCTCGGCTGGCTGAGCTGGACGCAGCGCTGAACATGGATGAAAAGAAGCCTGTGGAACATGAGCAGGAAGAAGAAAGACCGTCCGTAAGGGATGCCTTGAAAAAACCGTGTATTCATGGCAGCAATTCAATGAAAAATACACAGGAACAGGAGAGATGACAATGCTATATGATGATCCCCATACGGCTCTTTTCAACAAAATGACTGATGAACAGGAACGTTACAAAGCGGAACTTCTCACAAAGACACCAGAGGAAATTTTGGAGTGTGCCTATGAGTTCGCTTTGCGTCAGGATATCCTGTTCAGCCTTGAAAACAACGATCTGACAGAAGAACAGGCAGCGGCGCTGCTTCAAACGGATACTCCGCTTAACGACATCGTTCAGACCATTGAGAACCTGGAAACCTCCTATATGGAGATGATTTGGAATGGGATGGAAAACAGGGCAGATGAGGCCATAGCTGCACAGCGTGCAGAGCTTTTGAAAGAGAAAAAGGATATTCCACTCTATCTCCATGATGTTCAATATGCGAGAGAAAACAATGAAATGGAACAGTACCGCGCCTCTTTTCAGGCCAATGTAGCCTGCCGTGACGCCATCGACGCCGCCATTCGGGGGCATTATCATGACAACCGACTTGATCCACGCGCAGTGCCGCAGGTGGTTGAGCAGTTTGGTATGGAGCGCGTGCTGCATGTGCTGGCAGCGACGGCACAGTACAAGGAATGGGATGGACGTATTTCTTTTGAACACAAGGAATGGGCGTTCCATCGACCCAATCCGGACTCTGCTGAACGCAGTGTCAGTTATGTGGTTCACGGAAGCCATCCGGGATTGGTGAATCTTTTTATGAATCAGGCACGAGAGATGGAACAGAATCAGAAGCGACCGTCTGTGATTGAACAGCTGAAATCCGCAAAAACAGCCCAAACGCCAAAGAAACCTGCTTCACGGGAGCCGGAGCGATGAGCGAGAACCGCACACGTCCCATTCAGCTGAAAGTCCGTGTCAATCAGCAGGAGAAAGAAATCATCCAGCAGAAAATGCAGCAGCTGGGGACAACCAACATGGGCGCATATTTCAGAAAGATGGCGATTGACGGCTTCATTTTGAAGCTGGATATGGCTGAAATGAAGGAAATGCTTTCCCTGATGCGTCGTATCAGCAGCAACATCAATCAGATTGCCAAACGTGTCAATGAAACAGGGCGTGTCTATGATGCAGATCTGGAGGAAATTCAAAATCAGCAGGAACAGTTATGGTCAGCCATGCGGGAAGTGCTGCAAAAATTCTCTGTCTTATAATGGTCCCCTCCCGTATCCTTGTGCATTCGTCTCAAATGAGGTATCACATAAGTGGATACGAAAGAGGAGGTGCCAGCGATGCTGACCTTTGAGAAGGTGCTGAAAGAATTTGAATTCTATCTCTCGCAGGACGATATGTTTGAAGTGGTGATAACCAGCCGAGGCTATACCGTTCTGGGGTGGGACGAAAGAGCGCAGGACTGGTGTGACACCGTATTCTGCGGCACGCCGGAAGCACTGATGAAAACGCTGCTCAACGCTTATCAAAACTATTGGGAATACAAGATTACAGGCGGAATGCGCGATCTGACGGAAAAAGAAGAAAACGCACTCAAGGAGATGGTGCAACTGATGAGCAGACGATGCTTGACCCGGTGAAGGGAGGAACGAGAATGATTCGATTGGTATTGAAGGTACTGCTTGCACCGCTGATTGCGCTGATGACGATCATCGCTTTTGTGCTCGGACTGATGGTTGCGGTTTCCTCCAAACTGCTGGCGGCTGTTTCCTTTGCACTTGCTGCCTTTGCAGTACCGGTTTTCATCTGTGGGATGAACAAAAGTGGATGCCTGCTCCTGATTCTTGCCTGGTTCATCAGTCCGCTGGGACTGCCACTCATTGCTGATTTGCTGTGGAGAGTATTAGACAATCTAAGGGGGATCATTCTTCACTTGATCTTGTAAAAAATCCAACTTGTTGTATGTGTTTTATGCTGAATGAGCTTGACAGCATAGAGCTGCATCTGTTAAAATAAAACTATAAAGCAACCGGTTGCACAACGAATATTACAGGGGGCGCTCTCATGGCTTCTACCATCCACGATGTTGCGAAACTGGCAGGGGTCAATTCTTCCACTGTTAGCCGTGTACTCAACGGCAAGGCAACCGTGATGGAAGAAACCAGAGAGAAAATCTATGCCGCCATGCGCGAGCTGGATTATCACCCAAATAGCCTTGCCCGCAGCCTGGCCAACGGCCAGAGCGGGGCGATCGGCGTAGTCGTAGATGCAGAAGATGCGGAAGCATTCAGCAATGTGTTTTTCAACCGCAGTTTGTTTGCCATTGAAAAGGTTGCACAAGAACGTGGTTATCATGTCATTCTGGCCAATGGAGCCAAGCGCGCAGGCGGTATGGGAAGCATCGAAAAGCTCATGCTGGAGCGCAAGGTGGACGGCTTGATCCTGCCTCCTTCCACAGTGAAACCCTCCCTTCTCAAAAAGATTCAGTCCTTCCCCTGTGTGGTGCTGGGTCAGCCGGAAGCCGCGCACCACGACCTGAGCTGGGTGGATGTAAACAACACACAGGGTGCAGAAACATCCGTGAGGCATCTGATCGAACGCGGCTATCAGCGCATTGCCTACCTTGGTGGCGAAGGGCGCACTGGCTTCAGTAAGCGCCGCGTTAAGGGCTATGAAAAATCACTGGAAAAGCAGGAGTCTCTTATTTTTCCCACTGACGGTACCGTTGAGGACGCACATCGTGTTGCGCTGGAAACGCTGAATGCAGCAAATCGTCCAGACGCCTTTTTGTGCAACGATAATATGACCGCCTTTGGTTTGCTGCGTGCCGCAAAAGAACTTGGTCTTTCTGTGCCTGCACAGGTTGGAGTAGTCACATTTGATAATTATCCGCTGGCTGAGTTTACGGATCCCCCTCTCAGCTCTGTGGACGTAGATACTGCCCTTCTGGGTGAACAAGCCGCGAGACTTCTTTTTCAACATATCGATCATCACACGCCGAGCCAGCAGGTGCTTCTGGGTACCACGCTGATCGAGCGTGCATCAAGTCATAGGATGTGAATGCCATGAATGTCAGTGCCATTCGCCATGAATCTTTGTTGCTGTTTAGGCAACCGCTTGCACGAAATGCAGTCAGAT
This sequence comes from Clostridia bacterium, assembly GCA_017517815.1. The sequence continues at coordinate 4,809 of JAFWYA010000020.1, forward strand.
TTCGTCTGCTGACCGCCAGTGGGGATATTGACCGCTGCAGCATCGTCTTTTGGAAACGCTCCGAACCTGATCAGCGTTTTGCCAAAGCGATGCATATTCGCACACAGGATCAGCAGACAACAGAATGGATTGCAGAGATCACTTTCCCGGAAGAAGTTCACTACATGAAATATTTCTTTGTGCTTAACGGTACAGATGGAGAACAGGCGTACTACTGTGAACACGGCTTCAGCAAGGGGGAGCCAATCGCAGGCTTCTTCGAGCTTTTGCAGGTAAACGCAACGGATATTATCGCTCCGCCTGCATGGGCGCGGGGCGCAGTGTATTACCAGATCTTCCCCGATCGTTTCGCCAAGGGCAGCGCTCTGGCTAAATCCCACACGCTTGATGCGTGGGATGCGCAGCCTACACGCGAAAACTATCTGGGCGGCGATCTGCAGGGCATCCGTCAAAACCTTCCCTACCTGCAAAAGCTGGGAATTGATTGCCTTTATCTGACACCTGTGTTTGAAGGCGACTTCAATCACAAATACGCCACCACGGATTACTTCCGCATTGATCCAGACTTCGGTACGGAAGAGGAGCTCAAGGCGCTGGTGTCGGAAGCCCATGACCGAGGCATCCGCATTCTGCTGGACGGAGTGTTCAATCACTGCGGTATTCACTTTGCTCCCTTTGCAGACCTGATGGAAAAAGGAGCAAATTCCGCCTATCGTGACTGGTTCTATCCTAAGCGCTTCCCGATTGTCACGGAAGCTGCGTGTTATGAATGCGTGGGTGATTACCCCTATATGCCGCGCCTGAATACGACCAATCCGGAGGTGCAGCAGTACATCCTGTCTGTCATGCGTTACTGGATTGAACGCACCGGTATCGACGGCTGGCGGCTGGACGTGGCGGATGAACTGGACGTAGGCTGCTTGCAGTACCTGCGCAGAGAAGTGCGCCGAGAGCATCCGGAAGCACTGCTGCTGGGGGAAACATGGGGGGATGCAGCCCGCATTCTCGATGGCAACGATCAGTGTGACACCGTAATGAACTACCTCTTCCGCGATGCGATGGTGGATTACTTCGCGTTGAGTGCAATCGACGAGGAAGGATTGGATCACAGGCTGGAACGCATGCGCATGAAATATCCGGAGGAAACCGTGCGATGCCTGTACAACTGCCTCTCTTCGCATGATACGCCGCGCTTCCTTACGGTAGCCGGAGGTGAAAAATGGCGGCTCAAGCTGGCCCTCGCCTTCCAGATGCTTTTCCCTGGAAGTCCTGCCATATACTACGGTGAGGAGATTGGCATGCAGGGTGAGAACGATCCCGGCTGTCGGGGCGGAATGGCATGGGACTATCAGGATGAGGAGTTGCTGAGCTGGACAAAGGAAATGATCCATCTTCGGCATCAGCACGAAGCCATCCGCAGCGGCAGCTATCATGTGCTTTGCAAGGACAAACAAAAAAAGCTCTTCGCCTTTGAAAGAGCTTCGGAAGCAGAAACAATCATCGCCGTGTTTAACTCTGGCGATAGCCCACAGGACTTCGCGGCAGCGGCGGAAACGATCATCGTTCCTGCGCATGCCGTTAAGATCATCAATCTTAAAAAGGAGGATACCCCATGAAGACCATGAAAAAAATTCTGGCGATCCTGCTCAGCGCTGTTCTTGGCTTGGCGGCTTGCACAGCCCTCGCGGAATCGTCAGAAACCCCTGTGACTCTCAACTTCTGGCACCATTACAGCGCTCAGTCTGCAGAAAATGAGACGCTGATGAACGTGCTCATTCCTCAGTTTGAGAGCGAGAACCCCGGGATCAAGGTTAACGCCGTATCTCATGAATGGGCAGAGCTGCATGATAAGATTCTTGTCAGCGCCAACGCCAACAGTCTACCGGATGTTGCCCGCTGCGACATCGCCTGGTTGCCCGAGTTCCAGAAGATGGGCGTGCTGGTCGCTCTCGATCAGGAAATGCCTAACTTTGCTGAAGTAAGCGGCAAGCTGCTGGACAGCGCCATGTCCACCGCCAGCATCGAAGGCGGTACTTACGCACTGGCTCTGAACACCAACAGCAAAATCCTCTTCTACAACGTGGCCATGCTGGAGGCTGCCGGTGTGGCGGTGCCTACCACTACTGATGAGTGGATCGAGGCTGTGCGCGCCCTCGGCGGCACCAATGCCAACGGCCAGCAGGTGTGGGGCTGGAACGAGCCCGCTCTGTCCGGCTGGAATATCTGCCCCTTCATCTGGACCTTCGGCGGCAGCCTGACCAATGAGGATCAGACCGTAGCCACCGGTTACGTAAATTCCGAAGCCACCGTGAAGGCTGTGGAAACCTTTGCTGCGCTGGCTCAGGAAGGCGTGCTGACCGGTTTTAACAGCGGCGACATCCCCATGACCGATGGTTTCGGCACCGGCCGCTATGCCATGATGCTGGAAGGCCCCTGGAAGACTGCCGAACTGGAAGGCGCTTATCCCGATGTGGCTTATGGCACCGCTCCCATGCCTGCTGGCGAGGGCGGAAGCATCTCCGTGCTGGGCGGCGAGGACATTGCCATGTTCACCTCTGCCAACAAGGAAGCTGCGTGGAAGTTCATGCAGTTCATGACCAGCGAATTTGCTCAGACCGAAATGGCCAAGTGCGGCCAGATTCCTGTCAACAAGGCTGCTCTGGAGAGCGACACCGTGAAGAATGCGTCTTACGCGCCCTTCATCGAAGCCATCCAGACCGCCAAGGCTCGTCCCACCGTGGCCACCTGGACTGAAATGGACAACGAACTGAGCATGGCCATGACCGCCGTGGTCAGCGGCGAAAAAACCGCTCAGGAAGCCATGGATGAACTGGCCGTGAAGTTTGACGCTCTGCTCAAACAGTAACATCATACCTGACGTATTTGGGAAAGTCAACCACTTCGGCGGGGCGGGCATGCCCGTTCCGCCTCCTTTTTTCAGGAGGAGATCCCTTTGGTACTCAAATCACGTTTGAACCGTTTGCAGCTTGCACTGCTGCTGGCACCAGGCTTGATCATCTTTGGGATGTTTACGGTGTATCCGATCTTCCGTCTGCTGTGGATGAGCTTCTGCGACTGGAGCTTCGCCACCATGCTCGATCAGCCGTTCATCGGCCTTGAGAATTATAGGGCCGTGTTCGGAGATGACGTGTTCTGGACGGTTTTTGTCAACAGCATTGTGTATACGCTGGTAACGGTTCCAGGACAGATGATCCTTGGTCTGTTCACGGCTGTGCTGATCAACGGCGTCAAGCGCTTCAGCGTCACCTTCCGCGTTATCAACTACCTGCCGGTCATCACCTCATGGGTGATCGCCTCGCTGGTATTCCGCTATATTTTCAACACGGAGGGTTTGCTCAACTACTTCCTCACCCGTATCATTCAGATAACGCCTTCCAATGTGCGCTGGCTGGATACGCGCTGGAGCGGTCTGACCGTCGCCATGATTCTTGGCATCTGGAAAGGCGTTGGCTGGAACATGGTGGTGTTCCTTGCCGCGCTGCAGCAGGTGCCGCAGGATCTGTATGAAGCGGCGGAGATCGATGGCTGCGGCGCATGGAAGAAGTTCGTAAGCGTCACCCTGCCCTCTATCCGCGGCACGATCCTCTTTGCACTCATCATGCTGACCATTGGCGGCTTTAATGTGTTTACCTCCATCAAGATGATCACCGGCGGCAAGCCTGCACACCAGACCGACACCTTGCTGACATGGATGTACTATAAAGCGTTCTCAACGGGCAAATTCGGCTATGCGGCTGCGCTGAGCTTCATCATGGCCTTGTCGCTTGGTCTGCTTGCCATCTTGCAGTTTAAGGCGATGCAGAACAAGGACGCATAGGAGGCAGAACATGAAACAGCAATCCATACGCAAACTCCGCGCGGACATCCTGCGGTATCTGGCACTGGCGGCGGGCTCCATCATCTGTACGCTGCCCATGATCTATATGATCTCCACCTCGCTCAGACCCAACGGCGCGCTTTATGAATATCCGCCGCGTTTCTTCCCCAAATGGGAAGCGCTGACGATTGAAAACTACCAGTACATTCTGTCACAGAGCAAGTTTTACCTGAATTTTCTGAACTCGGTATTCGTTTCGCTTTCTTCGGTGGCGTTGGCTGCAGTGGTTTCCTCTGCCATGGCATTTGTGATGGGTAAATTCCATTTTCGCGGCAAGAAGCTGCTTTTCGGGTTCATCATTCTGACCATGATCATTCCCGGCACCACCATGATAGTGCCGCAGTTTGAACTGGCCACACACCTTGGATTCGTCAACAAGTTGTGGGGCTTGATTCCGTTCTATGTGGCATGGGTGATTCCCTTCTCGACTTTCATGATCAAAGGCTTCATGGAAGGGATTCCAGAGGAGATTACCGAGGCTACCTATATTGACGGCGCGAGCGTGATGACGGTATACACGCACATTGCTCTGCCGTTGGCAGCTCCGGCCATTGCGTCGGTCAGTATCTTTAATTTCCTGACGGCGTGGGAGGAATATCCGTGGGCCAATACGGTGATTAATGACAACAATCTGCGCACTCTGCCAATCGCCATCGCCGGTTTCTTCGGCCAGCACCAGTTTACCCAGTGGGGATATGTGTTTGCTATGTCGGTACTTACGCTTATTCCTGTGGTGATTGTTTTTATCACCTGTCAAAGATTCTTTGTTCAGGGGCTTACATCCGGAAGCGTAAAGGGTTGACAGAGCCACCCTTTCGCCTTGCCCTCTGCTGTGTTACACCCCACAGCAGAGGGCGTTTTTTGTGGAAAAGCAACAGAATGAAGGTTCCGAACATAATGGATCGATTTGATCTGTTGGGCGTTATACAAGGTTTTACAACGGAGGTGCAGCATTTGGCAACAACAAGACTAATACCCTTGCATACAGGTAAAGAGCGCAAGACTGGACAAGCGATTCGCGGCACGATTGAATATGTCATGAACCCCGGTAAAACAGAACGCGGCGAGTTCATCACCAGCTATGCCTGCGACCATCGCACCGCAGACTTGGAATTCATGCTATCCAAACGTGAATACATTGCCAAAACAGGCCGGATTCGCGGGAAGGACGATGTGATTGCTTATCATCTGCGTCAGTCCTTTGTTCCTGAGGAAATCACTCCGCAGGAGGCCAATCGGCTGGGACAGGAACTGGCCAGACGCTTCACTCATGGGGAGCATGCATTTATTGTAGCCACTCATACTGACAGGAAACATATTCATAATCACATCATTTTCCATTCGGTGAATTTGGAGTGTGACCGAAAATTCAAAAACTTTTGGGGCTCAAGTCAAGCCCTTCGACGGCTGAATGATACGATCTGCATAGAGAATGGGTATTCCATTGTCGAACAGCCAAAGGGCCACGGAAAAAGCTACAACAAATGGCTGGGGGATCGCGCCAAACCGGGGACCCGGGATATTCTCCGTGCTATGCTGGATGAGGCACTGACGCAGAAACCAGCATCCTTAGACGACCTTTTTTCTCTGCTTCAAAATGCCGGTTGTAAAGTAAAACGAGGAAAACAAATCTCCCTGCGCGGGCCGGAGCAGAAACGCTTCTGCCGGTTGGATACGTTGGGAAATGGGTATGATGAAGTGTCGCTTTTGGCGGTATTGTCTGGTGAAAGACAACATCAGCCAAGTAGAAAAGCATCTTCTGTTCCTGCCGCAAAAGTCAATCTGCTGGTGGATATTCAGGCAAAGCTGCACGCTGGCAAAGGTCCTGGCTACGCGCGCTGGGCGAAGGTGTTCAACCTCAAACAGATGGCGCAGACTCTCAATTACCTGTCTGAAATGGGACTGACGGATTACGATGAGCTTGCAGCGAAAACGCAGGATGCAACCCACCGCTGCAGTGAATTAGATGCCAAAATCAAAGTGGCCGAAAAAAGGCTGGGCGAGATTGCTATACTGAAAACGCATATCATCAACTACATCAAGACCCGCGAGACTTATGCAGCTTACCGCCAGTCCGGTTATTCCAAAAGGTTTCTGACGGAGCATGAATCGGAAATTCTGCTGCACAGGGCAGCGAAGAAAGCGTTTGATGATTTAGGCGTAAAGAAACTGCCAACCGTCAAAAAACTGCAGTCTGAGTATGCGGAAATCCTGACAGAAAAGAAAAAGGATTATGCGGAATACCGAGCCTTACGAACGGAAATACGGCAGCTTCTGACTGCAAAAGCCAATGTAGATCTTATTCTTGGACATGATGAAAGACATCCTGATGACGCAAGATGTATGCCCGATCAACAGCGTTGATAACAAATCAATCCTAATCCTTTTATAGAAAAAACACCATAGCCCTGATTATAGATCACTGTCAAGTGTTATATAATCAGCCAAAAGCGTTGAAAACACGAGGATTTATTGAGGATTGCATTCCTAATTCTTCCAGAAAGCTTTATAGGTGTCTGTCCATTTATTGGCTACATGCAAGGGAAGAA
>JAFWYA010000021.1 GCA_017517815.1 Clostridia bacterium
GGGCAACATGCCCAGCTTTGTGTGGAACTCCCTCAAGCTGGCGCTGTCCCTGGTGGTCACGGTGAACGTGGTGGGCGTGAGCATCGTGCTTTTGACCGAGTACTTCGACATCAAGGGCGCCAAGGTGCTTCGCCTCGGCTACATGACCACCCTGATCTACTCCGGCGTGGCGCTGGTGACCGGCTACCTGTTCCTCTATGATTCCGATGGCATCCTCACCAGCTGGCTGATGGACCTGTTCCCGGGCATGAACAAGAACTGGTTCTCCGGCTTCAACGCGGTGCTGTTCACCATGACCTTCGCCTGCACCTCCAACCATATGCTGTTTTTGCGCAACGCCATCCGCGGCATTGACTACAATACCGTGGAAGCTGCCCGCAACATGGGTGCCAAGCCCTTCAAGGTGCTGCTGAAGGTGGTTTTCCCCACGCTGATCCCCACCATGTTCTCCCTCACGGTGATGACCTTCATCACCGGCCTGTGCGCCATGAGCGCTCCCACCCTGCTGGGCTACGACTCCATCAACCCGGAGATCGTCCGTCTGGCAGGCTCCTCCATCGCGGATGAGGCCTTCCCCCAGGCCCGCGCAGCGCTTTTGAGCATCATCCTGGCCATGTTCACCATCATCCTGCTCACGGTGCTGAGCAACTACGAGCGCAAGGGCCATTACCTCAGCGTGAGCAAAACCAAGGCCAAGCTGGTGAAGCAGAAGATCAACAACCCCGTGGCCAATGTGCTGGCGCACATCTACGCCTACGTGCTGTTCATCATCTACATGACCCCCGTGGTGATGATCGTCCTCTTCGCCTTCCAGAACTACCCTGCCATCCGCTCCAAGACCCTGAGCCTGGATCAGTTCACGTTCATCAACTTCTTCGGCGCCCAGGACTATGAGTTCCTCACCAACCGCGGCAAGGTGCGCATCCGCGAGGATTCCATTTCCGGCCTCTTCGCCAACGCGGACACGGTGGGCGGCATCCGGCTGAGCTTTGTGCTTTCCGCCCTGGCGGCGGCGCTGGCCTGCGTCATCGTGGTAGTAGCGGTAAACTACATCTTCAAAAACAAGGGCAAGAAGCGCGGCACCGTGCTGGAATACAGCCTGCTGTTCCCCTGGCTTCTGCCCACCATCCTCATCTGCTACTCCTACCGCACCTACTTCAACTCCGAAAGCGTGTGGTATGTGTTCAACCAGAACCTGTACATGAGGGAGAACGTGCGCTTCCTCATTGTGATGGCATACACGGTGGTCAAGTTACCCTTCGCCTTACGAATGATCAAGGCGGCCTTCTACGCCATCGACGAGGAGCTGGAGGACGCCGCCCGCAACCTTGGCGCCAGCGGCTTCTGGACCTTCATGAAGGTAAAGCTGCCCATCATACTGCCCAGCGTGCTGGCGGTGTTCGCGCTGAACTTCAACGCGCTCTTCACCGAGTATGATATGTCCGCCACCTTCCACTCCAGCTACGGCAAGTCCTACGCCATGGTCATCCAGAACATGTGCGCCGAGGAAGGCCGCGACGGCTACAACGTGAATGCCTCCGGCCGCCGCTGCGCCTCCACAGTATTCATCATGATCGTTTCCGGCGTGATCCTGTATCTGGTATACGGCGTTGGCGCCCGCGACCTGGGCGAGCGGCTGGAAGCCAAGGAGCGCCGCCGCAAACGCCTGCAGAAGCTGACAGCTTCCTTCCGCAAGGAGCAGCCGGAGATTACTTCTGTGCAACGGTCGGCACCCTGATTCATCCATCATCCCTCGGGGAACAAACTTCCCTGGGGGATATTTCTTTTCGATTTGGGCACAATGAATCTCAAAAAGAAGGGGGCGTGTGCTATGATCGAACAGGATACCATCCGACTTCTCCGTGAATGTGACGCAGGCGTCAAGATGGGTGTGGAGTCCATCGAGGAGGTTGTGGACAGGATCGAGTCCAAGGAATTCCGGCAGGTGCTGGTGGAAAGCCGTCACCAGCATGACGAGCTTGACCGGGAGATTCAGCAACTGCTGGATCGCTACAAGGACGACGGCAAGGAACCCAATCCCATGGCCAAGGGCATGTCCTGGATGAAAACCAACGCCATGCTGATGATGAAACCCAGCGACCAGACCATCGCCGATCTGATGACCGATGGCTGCAACATGGGCGTGAAGTCGATGCACAAATACCTGAATGAATACAAGGCGGCGGACGAAAGTTCCAAGGAGATTGCGAAGAAACTGGTAAACCTGGAACAGAAGCTGGCGGTGGATATCCGCAGCTACTTGTGACCATGCGGCGGAAGATTCCGCCGTTTTTTTGTGGTTTTTTTCACGGAAGGTGTGCATTGCGGCTTCGGGAAATGCACCTTGAGCGTACACTTTCTCATACCATCTTTGACCTGACAAACTCCTGGCAAGCAAGGCATGTGGGTACCCATCCTGCTTTTTCGGTCTTTTTTGCCTGCGCACAATGCACCTTCGCTTGTTGGGGAATACCTCCCCCAAGCCCCCAAGAACGCACATTGAATGTGCGGCTACGCGATGGAACATCGCTGAATTACTGTCGGTTAGTCTTCTTCGATGAGATTACTCGCATGGAGCGCCCAATTCACGAAATCGTCATTGAAAAGTGCGGTTTCTATCTGCCGGAAGAAGCTCGGTAGGGTGTCAGTTGAATGTGTGTCCGTCTTTTCATGTTTTTCTCCTTCTTATATTGTATCGTTTGACTGTGTTATGTTGTTGGTTGAACCAAATGCCCTTTTGCTTGCATACTTTCCCTTGTTTCAGGTATAATTTTAAGGGATTCATTCCCTTTTTCATTGACTTTTCCCTTGTATTTGCCTATAATTTAAGGGAAAGTGAAAGGAGGTAAGGCCATGAGAGCGTTCAACTATTCCGTGATCAGGGATCAGAAGTGGGATTCCGAAATCCTTGGCCTGATTGCTGCCATATACAGAGAAGCCGGCAAGCAAGAGCTGTACTTGAAGCAGCGTCCGGAAGAGCTGGAGAAGCTGGTAGAGATCGCCAAGGTGCAAAGCACCGAGGCATCCAACGCCATTGAGGGCATCGTCACCACCAGCACCAGAATCCGGCAGCTGGTTTCGGAAAAGACCGCTCCCCGGAACCGTAATGAACAGGAGATTGCCGGGTATCGTGATGCCTTGAACATCATTCACGAGAATTTCGATGCCATTCCCATCACGCCGAATTACATCCTGCAGCTGCACAAGGTGATGTACAGCCACATGAACAATCCCATGGCGGGCCGCACGAAGAACGTCCAGAACTATATCAGCGCCACCTATCCCGACGGTCATGTGGAAACGCTGTTCACGCCTCTCTCTCCTTTTGAAACACCGGATGCCCTCAGCAGGATCTGCGAGGAATACAACCGCATCATTGGCAACATGGAGGTTGAACCGCTGATTGCCATTCCGGTTTTCATCCACGACTTCCTGTGCATTCATCCCTTTAACGATGGCAACGGCAGAATGAGCCGTCTGCTGACGACGCTGCTGCTGTACCGCAGTGGCTTCTATGTGGGCAAGTACATCTCCCTGGAAGCGAAGATCGCCAAGAACAAGGACCTGTACTACGACGCTCTTCGTCAAGCGCAGACCGGCTGGCATGAGGAAACGGAAGATGCAGTTCCCTTCATCAAGTATCTGCTGGGCACCATCCTTGCCGCCTACAAGGATTTTGCGGATCGTTTCGCCTTGGTTGAAACGAAGATGCCAGCGATTGAGATAGTCCGGCAGGCATCCATGAACAAGCTGGGACGCTTCACCAAGCAGGATATCCGGGAGCTTTGTCCCTCCTTAAGCGTCAGCACCATTGAAGGCGCGCTGCGGAAGATGGTTGCCGATGAAGAAATCAAACGCGAAGGAAGCGGCAAGAATACCTGCTACTTCCGGCTCAGATGAGTTCACTTCTGTGCATTTTGCTCAGAGGTTGTCCACCGGGTCAAAACGCCTGATGAATGGCCGCGATTTGCCTTGAAAAACGCCAATGCCCGAAGGCTTCTTGCTTGCCTTCGGGCATCGTTTACAATACCAGCTGCGCGATACATACGACCGCGAGATATTCAATTTCTGTGCAATTTCATGCTGGGGGTGCACCACACCGTCGTCCAGCCCGTAGCGCATACACAAAACCATCTTCTCCCGCTGCGGAAGCGTAGGCAGCACCTTGCGTACCTTTTCAAGCGTCACGCGGCGGCGCACCTCATCCTCTACCAGATCAGGCGGCGTGCCCAGCAGATCGGAAAAGGAAACCGTGTTTCCTTCACTGTCCGTACCCAGCGGCTCGTCAAGGCTTACGTCATTCTGCTGCTTGCGGCTGTGGCGCAGGCTCATGAGAATCTCGTTTTCGATACAGCGTGCTGCATAGGTTGAAAGCGTTGTGCCGCTGTCCATATCGTAGCTTCTGACAGCCTTGATCAGCCCGATGGCACCGATGGAGATAAGGTCGTCAAAGGTACAGCCCGGCACCTTGTATTTGCGCGCAATGTGCACGATCAGCCTCATATTGTGTTCGATGAGCATTTCTCTTGCGCTCTCGTCGCCCTCGCGCATGCGCACCAGCGCCTCGCGTTCCTCGTCCGGGCTCAGCGGCTTTCGAAAGCTCTGCCGCCCGGAGATGTACCCCATCAGAAACAGGCAGTCCTTGATGATCCAGAACAGAAAACTTGCAATCAAACAGCATCCCTCCTGAGAGAAAGCCTATGCCGCAGGATACAAAGTTTTGCCTGTTGCAGTCTGAACACGGCTGCGATATAATAAAGGAAATCGTTCCCAAAAACCAAAAAGAAAGCAGGCGATGTCATGAGTTTCCGTAAGGATTTTATCTGGGGCGCCGCGACCGCGTCCTATCAGATTGAAGGCGCAGCCTTTGAAGATGGAAAGGGTCTTTCTGTGTGGGACCAATTCTGCCACACTCCCGGAAAAGTGTTTGAAGGCCATACCGGCGATGTCGCCTGCGACCATTATCACCGTTATCAGGAAGACGTGGCGCTGATGGCGGAGCTTGGCGTGCACAACTACCGTTTTTCTGTCTCCTGGCCGCGGCTGCTGCCGGATGGTACCGGCGCGGTCAACGAAAAAGGCGTCGATTTCTACAACAGGCTCATTGATGAGATGCTTGAAAAAGGCGTTCGTCCCTTCATGACCCTGTACCACTGGGATTATCCCGCCGCACTTCAGGCCAAAGGCACCTGGGAAAATCCCGACAGCCCGAAGTGGTTTGAGGAATATGCGTCTCTGTGCGCCCGCCGTTTCGGCGACCGCGTCAAGGACTTCATCACCCTCAACGAGCCGCAGTGCTTCATCGGCCTCGGACTTTCCACCGGCGTTCATGCGCCCGGCCTGAAGCTGCCGGCATGCAGCACCATCCCTGCAAGCCATCATGTACTCAAGGGTCACGGCATGGCCGTGCGCGCACTGCGCAGCCTTGTACCGGACTGCCGCGTCAGCTACGCGCCCACCGGTACCGCCTGCATACCCGCCACCGACAGCCAGGCAGATATCGAAGCTGCACGCAAGGCGTACTTCGCCGTGCCTTCTGCTGAAGACTGGACGTGGAACGTTTCCTGGTGGAGCGATGCGCCCATGCTTGGCTCTTATCCCGAAGAAGCGCTCAGCAGCATGGGCAAGTATCTGCCCAAGGGCTGGGAAAAGGATCTTACCCTCATCCATCAGCCGCTGGACTACTATTGCCAGAACATTTACAGCGGCCACATCATCCGCGCAGCCGATAACGCACAGGGCTATGAAACCGTGCCCAAGGCGCCCGGCGCGCCCAAGACCGCCATCAACTGGTATGTGTCGCCTGATGCGCTGTACTGGGGCCCCCGCTTCCTGTATGAGCGTTACAAGACCCCCATCGTCATTTCCGAAAACGGCATGAGCTGCCACGACTGCGTGTCGCTGGACGGCAAGGTGCACGACCCCAACCGTCAGGATTATGTGCAGCGCTATCTGCGCAGCTACAAGCGTGCCGCCGAGGATGGCGTGGATGTACGCGGCTACTTCTACTGGTCGCTGATGGATAACTTTGAGTGGGCCAATGGTTATTTCGACCGTTTCGGCATGGTCTACGTGGATTATCAGACCCAGCAGCGCATCCCCAAGGATTCCGCATGGTGGTACAAGACCGTGATGGAAACCAACGGTGAAAACCTCTGATACAGAAAGTCTCCGTTTTACCAAAAACCGACCTGTGTTTGCAAACACAGGTCGGTTTTTGGGTTATGTCTGTTTGACAAATTACAATTTGTCACTTTAAGTTTCCTCTTTTAATATTCTCTTTAATGATGAGGTCTGTTATTTCAAATAACTTTTCAGACCCCAACTTTGTTTTGCTCTGACGTTTATAAATCTGTTCGACAGTTACATTATGATCTCGCCAATCTCCGCCATTGTTGCTATGGTTCAGAATGAGTGGTTGAAGATTGTCCATGGCATGGGCAAATTTTGACTCGGCAGTTTCATAGGCTTCGAACTCATCAAAGAGTGCAATCAGTTCGGTTGCTTGTTCCTTGGGCAGAATAGAAAAAATTCTTTCCTTAGCGGCATCCTCGCGAACCGTTTGTGTCTGAAGGGCCTCACTGTCATATGCATATGTATCACCCGCATCAATTTCAACAACATCGTGAATCAGGCACATTAGCATTACCTTTGCGATATCTACTTTCTCATTGGCATACTCCCTGAAAAGATATGCCATAACTGCCATATGCCAAGAATGCTCGGCATCATTTTCACTTCTGCCATTACCAGATAAATGGGTTTGTCTGAATACATTTTTTACTTTATCGATTTCCAAAGAAAATGCCAACTGTTTATCGATGCGCTTATCCATCAAACTACCTCTTCAAATTCAAGCTTGCTGCTCTGTTTACGTTCACTCTGTCAGACAGTTCAAAAACATTTCGAAAACAAGCACAGCGGATCATCCCGCTGTGCCTGTCAACCATCTGCTACTCATGGCAGATTCTCATCCGAAGATATAGAATTCACATTCCAGACGACCGTTGTACAGGCGACGCTTTTTGTCGGCGCGGCGGCCAAAGGGGCGCTCAAACGCCGGGTCAGCGGTAATGGCTGCCAGCTTCCAGCCGGGATGACGCTTGAGCATCAAACCCAGCTCGCGGTACAGTTCACGCGCGCCCTTCTGGTCGCTCAGGCGTTCGCCGTAGGGCGGATTGAGCAAAAACACGCCGGGCTCGCCTTCTAATTGAAGATGGCGCAGATCCTGCTGCGCAGTCTGAATGCGGCCCTCAAAACCGGCCTGTTTGATGTGACGGCGGCACAGTTCCAGCGCCTGCGGATCAATGTCGCTGCCGCCGATGACAAAGGGTGCCTGTTCGTCGTAGGCCTGCTTGGCTTCCATACGCAGCTGTGCCATTTCCTCGCGCGGCATGAAGGGATACTTTTCACAGGCAAAGCTGCGCGTCAGACCTGCCGGACGGCCGGTAGCCTTGATGGCCGCTTCAATCAGCAGCGTACCGGTGCCGCAGGTGGGGTCATACAGCGGCATATGCTTACGCCACGGGCTCAGATCCACCAACGCAGCCGCCAGCGTTTCACGCAGAGGCGCTTCGCCGTTCCAGGTGCGATAACCGCGGCGGTTGAGCGCATCGCCGCTCATATCCAGCGTGATGCGCGCCGTATCGTTGACCACAGCCACGTCAATAGGAAAGGTCGTGCCGGTTTCCGGCAGGCGGCTCAGGCGAAGCTTCTGCATCATGCGGTTGACGATGGCCTTTTTGCTGACAGCCTGACAGTCGCGCACGCTCATCAGCTGACTGCGCACACACTTGCCGCTCACGTGGATGGCGGCGTCGCGGGGCAGCAGCTTTTCCCACGCAATGCCGCCCACCAGCTGAAACAGGTCTTCAAACGTGCTGACCTTGCGTTCTGCAAGCACCATCAGCACGCGGTCAGCCGTGCGCAGCCAGAGATTGGCGCGGAACGCATCCGCCAGAGTGCCCTCAAAGCGTGCGCCGCCGTTTTCAGCGCGTGCAGCGATATTCATGCGTTTGAGTTCATTGGCTGCCACGCCTTCCAGGCCAAAGGCTGCCGTTGCCAGAAACGTATATTCCATGCGTAATGACTCCTGTTCAAAAAAGGGATTCGAAGCATTATAGCACGCCCTATACACGCAGGCAAGCTCAAAGCGAAAAGTGTTTTTGAATGATTTGCGCTGCCTCTTCAGTAGTCAGGTGGGTGTTATCGACACGCAGATAGTTCTCGAAGGGTACCTCTCCCTCACGGCTCACACAGCGGTAGGTGCTGTCCTCGTGCTGCAGGCGGCTTTGCGAAAAATCCACATTGCGCTTGGACGCCTTGTGCTTCAGCCGGTTTTCAGTGCGGTTGCGTTCCAGACGCACCTCCTGTGGGGCAACGAGTTCTGCACAGTAAAATTCCGTACCGTATGGCCGGAAGAGCTCCTTTACGTGCTCCACATACGCCCAGTCGGACGGCTGATCAAATGCCCAGATATAGGTGAAGATCATGCCGTACTGATCTGATTTGGCAAACTCCTCAAAGATCACTTCACGCATTCGGCTGATGGCGGTACCATTGTAGCCGCCAAAGATCTCCAGCACCGGCTCAATGGTCATGTGATTATGAAACAGACGCATACCGGTCAGCTTCATCAGTTCCTGTCCCACAGTCATTTTACCGGATGCACCGGCTCCGATCAAAAACAGCAGCTTCATGAGTTTCCCTCCTCCTGCGCTCATATCATATCAGCTGTCATCTTTTCACTTCATATGCCTGCTTGTACTGGCGGTTGGCCACATACCATTCCTCCACCCAGGGGCGGTGGAACAGTACAAAGCCGTTCGGCAGTTCCTTCTGCATATCGGCATAGGCGTTCAAAAGCATTTCCCCATAGGCAGGGTCATGCAGGTAATTGGGGTTCTCAAGTCGTTTCCTCACAAGCATGCACATCCGCTCGATCCATTCCCGATCAGGACAATCGCCTGACCCGGCGTGATCGCGCAGCGTGTAATCCACCCGTTTCAGGGTTTCAAGCGCAGCTTCCCGCTGGCCCAGCTTTTCCTGACAAACGGCCAGCTTGTGCAGCGCCATGGCATAGGGATCCTCCAGCGAGGCAAAGTAAGCGTGCGCCTTTTCATAGCGGCCAAGCTGCAGATCCGTAGCGGCGATATTATAGTAAATACCAGCCAGCGTTTCCTCCTCGCGCAGATCGCGCGCCAGCCGCTCCGCCGTGCGGTAATGACGCAGCATGGCGTCGTAATCGCCCTGATCGCTGTAACAGTTGCCAAGCAGCGTGCGCGCAAGCAGCATCACCCGGGCGCAGCCCTCCTCCGCCGCCAGCGTGCAGCTTTGCAAAAGCCGCTCTACAGCCAGCGTGTAATTGCCGCTGTTGTACGCCTGCGAACCGCAGCTGAGGTAGACAAACGCCGTGGGCGTCAGCCTGAGCGCCTCCTCGAAGCGGCCCTGCAGCATCAGATACCATGTGCGCTGACGATTGTCAAAGCATTCCTCAAATGCGCTTAACATCTGCACATCCTGCGGGGTGACCATATGCCAGTGCAGCCGTTCCAGCAAAAGCACGTCCAGCATATACGGGCCATTGAGATACTGTTCGCGATCGTCGGCAAGCTGTTCGCGCAGGCAGTTTTCCTCCTCCACATCCAGCGCGGCAATTGCTTCCCACAGTTCCTCCACCAGCGCTTTGGCTTCAGGCGCAGCTTTGTCATACCATACGATGTCAAGCCTCTCCATCAGCGCCTGCAACATTTCCGGATTGGGTTCCGCCTTGCCCTGTTCAATCTTGCTCAGATAGGATACGGCGCATATGCCGTCACACAGCCCTTCCTGGCTCCAGTTGCGTTCCAGCCGCTTATAGCGGATCAGTGCGGACGGAAAGGACACAGCCATGCCTGTCACCTCCTGTTTTATGGTAATAAAAGCATAACACAGAAAAGGAAACTGCAAAAGAGATCACTTTTCAGAAAAAACAGGCAAAACAAATTCATTAACCGCAGCCCATTTTTTGAAATGAAGAAAAGCCCCTCCCGAAACGGGAGAGGCCTGTTGAAACCATGGAATGATCAGCCCAGAGGACGGATCGCGGTGATCTGGAAGAACATGGCGCCTTCGCGGGCATTGGCGGACAGAGCGGCCAGCAGAGCCTCGTCCTCAATGGCGCTGAACCAGATGCGGGCGCCGGCCACAGGATAGGGCTTGGCGTCGGCTTCGCCGGAGGGGTTGGCGGCATACACGGCCAGGCCGTTGCCGTTGGCCTGCAGGTTGGCCTTGCTCTGGTTGTCAGCCAGGCCCAGCTGCAGATAGTATTCGCCCTCGTGCTTCACCATGGAGTAGATGAAGAACGCGCAGTTGGGGGTGCCATCGGGGTTGGTGGTGCTGATGAGGTAGGTGCCGCTGAAGGAGTTCAGGGCGTTCATCAGGTCGTCGCCGGTCAGGGCGTAAGCGCCGTAGAAGTCAGCCACAGACGCGGAGGACACGGCGTCCGTCGCCAGAGCGGGGGCTGCGAACAGGCACAGCATCATCACAGAAAGAACCAGAGAAAGCAGCTTTTTGTTCATGGGAACCATCCTTTCTGATTGTGAATTTTTTCACCATATGCAAAGCATACCCCAAACCACCCGAAAATGCAAGTCTTATTCCTGCACGAAGGTAAAGCTTTCCCACGGAATGTCCACGGGCTTTTTGTCGGTGAGGATCTCGTCCACATGCATCAAAAGCGGCAGCAGGCTCAGGTCCACCTCGCCCTTCTGCGCACGCACCTTCATGGCGCGCGCCACACGCACAGCCACAACCAACGACTCCAGCGTTACGCCGGCCAGTTCCGCACGGGCTTCGTCGATGTTGAGGCCGCGGCCCAGCAGGATGCCCACCAGACGGGTGCGGCCGCCGTACACAGTCACATACAGGTCGCCAACGCCCACCCAGAAGTTGTTCATGTTTTCAGCACCCTGCAGCTTGAGCAGCGTAAACATTTCCTTCGCAGCCTGACCAAACACCGCAGCCTGCGAATTGAAATGCAGTTCGCTGTCCAGACCAAAGTTCTTCTGGTTGATGCCGATGGTCAGCGCAATGCCCAGCGCATAGCCGTTTTTGAGCGCCACGGCGCTTTCGATGCCCACGACGTCCGTTGACAGGCTGATGTGATAATAATCCGTCTGCATGAGCTGCTTGATCTCCGCCAGCACCTCGAGGTCCTTGCCGCAGAAGGCGACCTCGGTCTGATCGTGAGCCACCAGCTCATAGCTGGTGCAGGGGCCGCCCACAGCGTTCAGGCTGAGGTTCTTGCCCAGCTTGTCCAGCTTTTCCTGCCACAGGCAGGGATAAGGCAGCAGCCGACCGTCGGGCATGTCCATCAGGCCCTTGGTGACGGTAAGCACCTTGGTGCCGTCTGCAATGCGAGGCAGCACGTAATCGCCAAACCATTCCACGCCAAAGCTGGACACGCCGCCGATGACCAGATCAGCATTTTCCAGCGCCTGTTCCAGTTCCTCGATCTGGTAATACTTCACGCCGGCGGGGAAGTCTTTTACGAACTTGGGATGACGGCCCGTCTCGCGGCAGGCGTCGATGATCTCACGGTCCAGATGGGTGCCCACCAGACGTACCTCGTGACCGTTTTCGCGTGCGGGGAAAGCCAGGGCGGAGCCCATCATGCCGGAACCAACAATCGTAATGATCGCCATAAAAATCAGTCTCCTTTTTTATTCATGCAGTCCCTTTTGGCGCAGATAGTCCATCAGCGCGGCAGGGTCGTTTGCTGTAAACAGGCGTGCGCCGTTTGCAATGGCTTCTTCATACAGTTCAGGCGCGTCATCGCGGTAATATACCCACGGCTCCACGCCATAGGCAGCCACGGTGTCAAAGTGCTTCTTTTCCACCACCGGCTCGGTCTTGCTGCCGAACAGACACACGCAATACGCATAATCCAGCACGAAGCGCTTCTGGTTCAGGCCCATCAGCGTCTGCGGGAAATAGGCGTGAATCATCACTTCATCGCCGTAAGTGGCCTTCAGCCATTCGTTGAGTTCGCCGCTCCAGGTATTGATCACGCTGGTGCCCAACCTGTCGTACTGTTTGAGCAGCGCAATGGCTTTTGCCGCCGCATCATAGGCGAACTGACCGGAATGCGCGGGATAGTCCTTCAGTTCCACATTAAGCAGAATGTCGGGATAGTCGCGCATGAAGTCCAGAAATTCCGCAAAGGTCGGCACCTTTTCACCGCGAAAGGCTTCGCCCTTCCAGCTGCCCGCATCCAGCGCCTGCATCTGTGCAAGCGTCTTTTCGCGGATGAGGCCTTCACCGTCAGTGGTGCGGTCGACCATATGGTCGTGCATGCAGATCAGCACGCCGTCGCTGGTCATATGCACATCCATTTCGATCATGTCAGGCTTCAGTTCAACTGCTGAACGATACGCCGCCATGGTGTTTTCAGGGAAATACCGGCTGTTTCCGCGGTGTGCAGCGACAGCAATGGGATTACGGTAGGTAAGCATGTTCCACACTCCTTTGGTACAGGTTGCGAAAAGCGGTTTTTTTCGTTATAATACCGCCAAAACCACTATAAGAGGTTGGCAGTTTTCTGTCAACGCTGGCGCGATCTTTGAAAGATTTGCAGCCAAAACGCTTTATTTTTGCACCAGGAGGGATTCGTATGGCCAGCGCAGAACGCCGCGAGCAGATCCTTGCCATTCTCAAAACCCGCGAAGCTGTTTCCATACGCGAGCTGGCGGCGCTGGTCTATACCAGCGAAGCATCCGTGCGGCGCGATGCTGCCGCGCTGGAGGAAGAGGGTCTTGTGCGCCGTATCTACGGCGGCGTGCAGCTGAAGGAAAACGCCGTGGTTCCGCTAAGCATACGCGATGGCGACCACTCCGCACAGAAGGAGCGGCTGGCCCGCCGCGCAGCTGAGCTGGTATGCGACGGCGACACGCTTTTGCTGGATGCATCCTCTACCGTACGTCGCATGGTAAAGTATCTTGCCACGCGCAAGGACCTGACCATCATCACCAACAACGACCGCATCTTCAGCGAGCTGGGCACGTGCACGGCCCGCGTATACTGCACCGGCGGCGAATACCTGCGTGAAAATCACGCCTTTGTCGGGCCCTCCGCAGAGCAGTATGTGCGCGCACTTTGGGCGGACAAGCTGTTTTTCTCCAGCCAGGGCATATCTGACACAGGCGAGATCAGCGACCATTCCGAGCCGGAAACGTCGCTTCGCCGTGCAATGCTGGAACGCGCCGGGCAGAAGATCTGCCTGATGGACGACTCCAAACTGGGCAGACAGTGCCGCTTCCGCCTGTGCAGTCATGAGGATATCGATGTGTTTCTGTGCGAGACAGACAGGAAAACCAACCAGCAATCATGACGGAGACTGTGCGTAATGAACATCCTGATGATCAATCTGCCCTATGCCGGGCACACCAACCCTACGTTGCCGCTGACTCAAATGCTTGTGCAAAGAGGGCATCACGTCACTTATGTCAATGCTGAATCCTTTCGGGAAAGGATCGAAAAAACCGGCGCACATTTTGTGCCCTATCTGGATTTTCCCATCACTTTAAATGCTCAGCAGATAAAGCGCAGCTGCTTTCGGGCTGCGTATCATACGGCAATGGCGCTGAACGAATCATTTGACCTGCTGATTTATGAAATGTTTTTCTATCCGGGCATCGATATTGCCCGACGGAAAGGCATTCCCTGCGTCAGACAGTTTTCCCAGCCCGCATGGTCAAGGCGAATCTTCGACCATGCCTCGCCTGTATTTCGCTTGTCTGCAAAGCTGATTGACGCTCAGGTAATGAACCGCAGCAACCGCAGACAGATGAACATTGGCAACCGTCCGATGACGGAGGCGATCATCAGCGACCAGCCTGATTTAAACATCGTATATGTGCCTGAAGCTTTTCAGAACCATCGCGAACATTTCGGCGAAACCTTTCTGTTTACTGTTCCCTGGCAGCAGCCGCAGTCATCCGTCACTGTGATCCCTTATGAAAAGATGCGTCATCCCATCGTATACATTTCGCTGGGCAGCCTCATCAGTAACCGTGGGTTTTGCAAAGAGTGTATCCGCGCCTTTGGCGGAAAACCCATGTCTGTCATCCTCAACACAGGCAATATCGCCCCGGGATCGTTGGGACGGATTCCTGAAAACATTTATGCCTATTCTTTTGTTCCTCAGACCGAAGTGCTTGCGCACGCTGATGTATTCCTCACACACTGTGGCATGAACAGTGTAAACGAATCACTCACCGCAGGCGTGCCGATGGTGGCCATGCCTTTTGTGAACGATCAGACCGAAAATGCAAAGCGCATCGTTGCTTTGGGCATCGGCAGAAGGGTCCTTTCCTTCCCCAGTCGCGGAAAGGAACTGTATACGACCGTCTGCGACGTGTATGCAGATGTACAGATACGCAGCCGGATCATGGAGCTTTCGCAGCAGATCCGAAACAGCGAAAACTGGGAGGCCATTTTTTCACGCATCGAACAATTGGTTCCATAATGCCCAAACCCCTCTGCAGACCTTTCGAGTCATACAGAGGGGTTTGTTTACTTCGGCTGAATCAGCCTTACGCCCCTGCGGGCCACATATTCAGCCTCCAGCCAGTATTCTGCGCCGCCAAAGGCGTCATTTTCCACATAATAGGGTGCCAGTTCGTTCAGTGACTCCACCGGCACAAAGGAGCCATCCGCCGCCTGATGGTACAGGCGGGCGTTCTGAATGCGTTCCCATGTAGCGGATGGCGCTGAGTCGATGATGCGCATCATACTGCCATCTGCACTTTGTCCGGCCACCATGGCGATGTGTCCACTGACGATGGCGAAGGAGAACACCGCGCCTTCCTCCATTTTGCTGTGGATGGACGACAGATTGGTGTACAGGTCATACCGCGTTTTAAAGCCCAGATCATCGCCCGCATTTCCTACCAGCGTAGCGTTCACGGTGCCGCCGTCGCGCAGGCAGAAGGCATACTTTTTCGCCAGTGCCTCAGGCTGGATGACATCGCCCTCGTAACCCATGCACTGGAGCGCATGCGACAGTGCAAAGATCGCGCAGCCGGAATGCTCCAGCGTACTTGCGCCGTATTTTTTGTCCTTCCAGTAACCGCTGGACTGGCTGAAAGGCTGCACGCGCTGCATATCACCGGCAGAATCCGTCAGCGTAACCGGCTTTTGCACCGCCGCTGTTGGCGGCTGATACACATAAATATAGGCTGACC
Source organism: Clostridia bacterium (assembly GCA_017517815.1). The sequence continues at coordinate 15,225 of JAFWYA010000021.1, forward strand.
CAGTGCTGCACGAAAGGGTCACTATGCCGCTGCGCACAAAGGAAACGGACGATTCATCAACCGTCAGCGTCAGCGTATCATCCTGCGTGTCGATTTGGATAAAGTCACTGTCGCTTTCGGCATTCCACTCATCCGGCGCATCGATGTGAAACCTGCGGCTGCCCTGTGCATTGATCCAGCCCACATGCTCTCTGCCGTCAGCATACAGGCGCTCGTTACCGCCAAACAGATACACTTCTTCATCGTTGCCATGCCCGGCCGGCTGAGCAACTGTCCACTCCACCCTGTTCATGCCGCTGACCACTTTCACCACAGCCTCGCGGTAAACGTCCGTTTCTTCCTTTACAGTCACGGTAAGCACGTCGCCGCATTCGCCGCCAGTGGTTTCAAGGGTGATAAAGTCCGCCGTGGTTGACGCCGTCCAGCTGCCGCCGGAATACACCGTCCAGCTCTTCTGACCGCCATGACCTCCCAGGGAACCGCCGCAGGCCTCCAGGCTGATACCCGGTCCGCTTTCCACGGTGAAATCCACTGCCGCCTGCACTGCCGCCCCCTGAGCGTCCTTTACAGTCGCCTGAAGCGTATATTCACCCGGTTCCGCAGGCACCCAGAACCACTGTTCTGCACCTGCCTGCCGTATCAGCGTACGGTTTTGTGAGCTGACCGTATATACATATTCGTATGATCCTGCTCCGCCTGTCGCAATGACCTGTGCTTTCAGCGGTTCTCCTGCACGCATGGTATTGCGCTCCAGCGTAAGGGTGGATTGCAGCTTTTCCACCACGGTAAAATGAGCCTCAGCAGATTCGTTCTCTTCGGGAAGCGCAGTCGCTTTGAGCGTATATTCGCCCTCCTCGCGCGGCAGATACGAACCCGCCGTCTGAGCCGTTTCGGTGGCAAACAGCTTTTTATCCCCGCGATAAAGCGTATAGCGGTAGCTTTCGGCCTTGCCGCCTGAAAGAGCAAAGTCAATCACGCTTTCAGCAGCTACCGTATCGCCGGACAGTTCCAGCTGCAGCTGTGCTGTGGCACATGCAGGCAGCAGCGCCATCAGGCAGATCAGAATCATGCGAATGAATGCTTTCATGATAATCCTTTCTTCAAAAGGGATTCTGATGGTATTATACTCCATTTGCCCCGGGCACAGCAACACCATTCCTGTAACAACAAACCCCTCCGCACGCTTTAGGCAATACGGAGGGGTTTTGCTTTGTTACATATTTACATTCTGATCATCCTTCTGCAGGCCAACGTCCTGCAGGCTGACGGTCAGATCCTTACCGCGGTCCATGGAATGCTCGGTCTTGACCCAGTTGCTCTGCTGACGGTGCTTGAACAGACCTACCACCTGCGCCCATCCGGCGACCATGGTGTTGACAAACATGCTCACCAGCAGTTCCGGCAGAATCTTCAGATTGACGGAAATGCGGTTGTCCATCCACTCGCCCATGTAGAACAGGAATACGAATGAGTAGAAGAACAGCAGAATGCCCGGCCAGTTCATGGTAAGCCAGCTGTCAAGCTTTGCATGCAGCGGCGGCGTTTCGATCCAGCCGAAAAACTGGAAGCTTTCCATCATCACGCCAAACAGCAGCTGCAAAATCAGCAGCACATAGGGCGTAAGGCTGTACATATACATGAAGGTCGAAAAGAACTCCAGCGGCTTGACCGTACCTTTGAACAGCGCCTTGAACAGTCTGCCGGTATTCTTGAACGCCACAAACCAGTGGCCCTGTGCCCAGCGCGTGCGCTGGCGCAGACTGGCACGGTAGCGGGTGGGCTTTTCATCGTACACGCGCACATTGTTGTTCCACAGGATGCGGCGGCCCTCGCAGGTCGCCTCGATCTGCAGTTCAAAGTCCTCGGTCAGCGACATGGCCGTCCATCCGCCGCGCTGGTACAGATAGGGCGCGGATACCGCAAAGCCCGTGCCGCCGATGACGCTGTTGAGCTTCATGCGGCTCTTGGCATACTGGAAAAAGCGGTTGGTGATAGTGTAGGACATGTAGTAGAACAGAGCCACCATGCCCTTTCGGTTCTTGGCGCCCAGATAGCACTGGATGATATCGGCCTTGCCGTCAGCGTCCAGATACTGGCTGTTGACCTCGCGGAACATGTCAGGATCGACCAGATTATCTGCATCGAAGAACATGATCAGGTCATACCTGTCCTGATAGCCCTCCAGCGCATTGAGCGCCTTCTGCAGCGCAATGGGCTTGCCGGTGGGGGCATCGGGGCCGTCCTTGAAAAACTCCAGCACATTCGCGCCCTTGCTGCGGGCCACCTCCGCGGTGTGATCAGTGCAGTTATCCGCAAGAATGTAAAAGTCATACATTTCGCGCGGATAATCCATATTGGACAGATTATCAATGATGTCGCCGATCACGGCCTCCTCATTATGCGCGGGCACCAGTACCAGAAAGCGCATTTGGGGATCGTGATCCTGATAGTCCTTGGTATTGCGCTTATAACCGAAAAAGCTGATCACCAGCTGCCACACAAGCATCAGCACAAGCCAGCCACTCATGACGTCCATAAGGATCTCAATGAACGCCGCAAAGATTTCCACAAAAATACACCCTTCCGCGACCGGATGTTTGCCGGTCGTCGTTTTTAATGGTTATCGTAAAAGGAACACTCGCCGATGAACTCGCGCAGGATGCTCAGCGGGGGAATTTCACCCAGAATATGGCCGTCGACCGGCTGGAAGTAATTGAGCACCTTCAGCAGTCTGCGGGCAATCAAATGCTCCGGCGCACTGGAGGGAATGGCCAGCAGCAGTTCATAGGCCATGGTCTTGAGCACCGGCAGTTCATAGTGCAGCGAGGTATTGAACATCACGTCCGCCTTCTCCTGATTGGGGAAGATCCACTTTTCCTCGCCGGCGCGTACCTTGGGCCACATGTCGATGGTCTGCTGGGGCGACGTGCCGCGCATGCGCACATCGCGCACAATCCGGCGCAGCAGTCTGACGTCCGTCGTGCGGATACGGTTGTGATCATCCAGATTGATACATCCCAAAGCGCTTACATACACGCCGAACATCAGCTGTTCGGGGATCTCGCTGGTGATACGGTCGTTCATGCCGTGGATGCCCTCCACCAGAAGCGGCTCGCCGGGTCCCAGCCTGAGCGGCACGCCCTCAGGAGCGCGGCTGCCGGTTTTGAAGTCGTAGCGCGGCATCATGACGGTGCGCCCGGCCATCAGGCCTTCCAGACATTCTGTCAGGAACGGCACATCCAGCGCGTCCACATGTTCCAGATCGGGCTTGCCGTCCGCCTCCAGCGGCACGTCTGAGCGGTTGCGGTAAAAGTCGTCCAGCGAAAGCAGATGCGGCTTTTGCCCCAGCACCCGCAGATGCACGGCCAGACGGTTGGCAAACGTCGTTTTGCCGGAGGACGACGGGCCGAAGATCATCACCACGCGCGAGCCGCGCTGAACGATCTGATCCGCGATGGCTGCGATGGACTTGTCATGCAGCGCCTCGTTGACGCGGATGAACTCGCGCAGACGGCCCTGCTGGATCATGCGGTTGACGTCCACGGCGTTCTGTGCGCCCAGAATGCCGCACCACTGCTGCGATTGCGTAAACTGGCGCAGGAATTTGGCGCGCGGCACATAGGGCGCAGGTTCGTCCTGCTTTTCAGGTGAGGGCGACAACAGCACCACGCCGGGAAAATGCGGCTTTACGCCAAAGGCGCGGATGTAGCCGGTGGACGGCAGCATCGCTCCGTAGAAATACTCGCACAGAGGGCCGATGCGATACATCGTGATGGTGTCCCGCGGGCGGTAGCGCAAAAGCTCGGCCTTATCCAGCCAGCCCTCTTTTTCAAAGTATGCGATCGCGTCAGCACGCGACCAGGTTTCACGCACAAAAGGCAGATCTTCTTCCACCAGCTGACGCATGTCCTTTTCCAGCGCCCGGGCCATGTCATGCCCCATCTCGCCCTCGGTCAGGCGGATATAGAGGCCATAGCCCACGGAATTGAGCATGCGCACCTTTTTGTCAGGATACAGGCGCTTCATGCTCAGCAGGAACAAAAAGCGCAGCGACCGTTCGTACACACGGCGGCCTTCCTCGTCCTGGTAGGTCAGAGGCGTAAGCACTGCATCCGACGAAAGCACTTCGCTCAGTTCAAGACACACGCCGCCGCGCTGCACGCATAAAACGCGCGAAGCCTCCGGCGCGGGCAGCAGCTCATTCACAACTTCACGCACAGTGACCCCTTGCGCAAAGTCTCCACGATACGGCGTAAGCGTGACAGAAATCCTCATGGCGTTCCCCTCTATCAGGCGTCCTCAAAGGGCATGTTGCTGGAAAAGGCGTCGGAAAGATCCTCCACGTCGACTTGATCGTAGTCGCCGCGTTTCTTTTTGAGCTGGTACTGCAGCTCCTTGGTGTGCACGTAGGCGCGGTTCTGACGGTTGGCAGGCAGCACGCTCAGGTGCATGCCCTTCTGCCCGTCAGGCAGCTGGGAAAAGCGCACCTTTACAAACATCACGCCGTGCTGCTTGCAGCGGCTCAGCGCCACATACTTGCCAGGGGCCTGCGGCACCAGCGCGCTTTGCAGTGTGGTGGGCTGATTGCAGGTAGGACAGGCAGGCGTAAGCAGCTTTTCACTTTCAAGCGCCTCGGTCACAGACGGCACGGTGTCGGTGATGCGGAAACGGCTGCGGCGCTCGTTATGAACCAGCTTGCGCGGCTGCTCCTCGTACTTGAACACGTCCAGCGGAGCAGGCATCTTCTGGAACACACGCGCGGTATAGTAGGCGTCGTGCATGGCGTTATGGAACTCGCGGTCTTCCTCGACCTCAACCTCCAGCGCCTCCATGGCGGTCTTCAGCGCAGTCTGGCCGCTCTTGCCCACCACGGCGGCGTACAGCCGCTGAATGTCATACATTTTGGGCAGTTCGCGTTCCACGCGGAAGAAATCCACATTCTGCTGCAAAACGCTCACGTCGTCGCAGCCCCAGGTGAGAAAGGCACAGTTTTCTCCGCACCAGTCCAAAAACTGATTGCAGCCCTCCACAAAGTCGGGCGCGTCGCACAGCACTTCCTGCGTAAGGCCGGTCATGCGCTTGACGCGGGGATGGATGGTGAGGTAATGCGTGGGATGGACGGGAATGGAAATGGTGTCCACGATATTGAGCTGCTCATCCAGCTTGGCGGCGCCGAACTGAATGACCTCAAACAGCAGCCTGTCGCCCACCTTACGGTAGGCAGAGCTCTGATAGCTGACCGGCTGGTTCCATTCCAGGTCCAGAACAATATACTGCATAGGCAAAACTCCAAACTACATCATCAGGCCTGCGCGGCCGCTCGGCCAGCCAGGAAGCCTGTGGAAAAAGCAATGTGCAGGTTAAAGCCGCCGGTGAGCGCATCCACATCCAGCAGCTCGCCAGCCACATACAGCCCCTTTACCAGACGGCTTTCCATGGTGGAAGGATCGATCTCCTTCACGCTCACGCCGCCACGGGTAACGATGGCTTCGTTCAGGCTGCGCGTGCCGCTTATGGGAATGACCAGCGCCTGCGTGGTCTGCACAAGCCGTGCGCGTTCCTCACGCGTAAGGGAACCAGCGGGCTTTGTACCGTCCAGCTGGCACAGGGCGATCATCGTTTCAGCCAGACGGGACGGGTACAGCCCGCACAGCAGGTTGGACAGCTGCTTTTTGGGCGCTTCGGCCACGTCGCGCAGAATGCGCGCATCCAGCTGATCTGCCTTGAGCCCCGGCTTGAGGTCAAGGGTCATGGTTACGTCCTCGGGCGCAAGCTCGGTCATGTAGGCCGACGCGCTCAGCACCAGCGGACCGCTCACGCCGAAATGCGTAAACAGCATTTCACCCAGTTCGGTATACAGCTTCTTTTTGCCGCGCGTCAGGGTCAGGCGCACGTTTTTGAGGGACAGGCCCTGCAGCTCCTGCACCCAGCGCTCATCGCTGGTAAGTCCCACAAGCGATGGCAGGGCCGGAAAGGTGGTATGGCCCTGCTGTTCATGCCACTTCCAGCCGTCGCCGGTAGAGCCGGTGGACACATAGCTCTGCCCACCCGTGCACACGATGACGGCATCAGCGCTGAGGTGCTGACCGTTTTCCAGCGTAACGCCGGTGACAGCCGCCTCCTTCACGTCCAGCGACTGCACGCGGGCGTTGAGGCGCACGTTCACATTCAGCCTGCGAAGCTCACGCTCAAAGGCGCGGGTCACGTCGCTGGCCTTCTGGCTTTCGGGGAATACGCGGTCGCCGCGTTCCACCACGATGGGACAGCCGTGATTTTCCAGCCATTCCATCAGGGCCGACGGCGGCAGCACATTGAGCGCGCTGTAGAGAAAGCGGGGATTTTTCACCACGCTTTTCATAAAGGCGTCGGGTTCACAGGCATTGGTGGCGTTGCAGCGGCCCTTGCCGGTGATATAGATCTTTTTGCCCAGCTTTTCATTGCGCTCCAGCAGCGTCACATGCGCGCCTGCGCCGGCCGCAGTCACAGCGGCCATCAGTCCCGCGGCGCCTCCGCCTATAATGATGATTTCACTCATTTTCCTTATTGATATAGACGCTGTTCGCGTTCCATATTCCCTCCAGGCGTTTGAAATGGGCGGCGAGCTCCTCGCGGCGATGCAGGCCCACGCTCAGCACCAGGGCGTTGATCACGCTCAGCGGTGCTGCAAGGCTGTCGACAAAGCTGGCCATGTCCGTGCAGGCGCACAGGCAAAGATCCGCCGCATCATGCAGGGGCGACATTTCGCCGTCGGTCAGGCCGATGACCTGCGCGCCATTCTGCCGCGCAAAGCGCATGCATTCCAGCGTGCGCGAGGAATAGCGCGGATAGCTGATGCCCACCAGCACATCCTTTTCGCTGATGCGGGCGATCTCTTCAAAAACGTCGCCGGTGGTGTTGACAAGCACCACTTCGTCCATAATCTGATGCAGGTAGTGATACATAAACTGCGCCAGCGGAGCGGCTGAACGCAGGCCCATCACATAAACGCGCCGCGCCGTCAGCAGGCTGTTGACCACTTCGTCAAACTCCTGCTGGGAAATGGCTTCGATGGTTTTGCGGATGTTCTGCTCGTCATTGCGCAGCACGGTGGCCAGCACGTCGTGCTGTTCCATGCCTGCAGCAATGGCAAAGCGCTGCTCGCTGGTCAGCCGCTGGCGCACAAGGCTGGAAAGCGCCTCGCGCAGTTCCGGAAAGCCCTCATAACCCATGGCGGATGCAAAGCGCACAACGGTGCTTTCGCTCACGCCGCATTCAGCACCCAGTGCAGCAGCGGTCATGAACACCGCTTTTTCATAATGCTGGGCAATATATTCAGCAATTCGCTTGTGACCCTTGCTCAGCGCTTTTCCGCGCAGATTCAGCCGCTGAATAATCTCCTTGGTGTCCCGCACGGCAAAACGCCTCCTTTTGTGCTTTCAGCGAATGTCCAGTTCTTTCCAAAGCGCTTCCGGCTGGCTGACGGGGTGTCCCATCAGGGTCAGCGTGATATGGCCGCGCTCAAGATAATCGTTATCCGAGTCAGGCGTAAACGGCTCCATGGGAGAACCGCCTTCCAGCCAGAAATAGGTGCCTGCGCGCGGAGATTCGCGGCGCAGATAGCTGTCGGTAAAGCAGGCCGTATCCAGTGGCGCATACACCGCGGACTTCACGTCCGCAGGCGTTGCCAGCGGGCCGTTGATGTTGAGGATGGTGCCGGTAGGCACTTCCCTGTGCGCATACTGTTCAGCCATGCGGATGGTGAAATCCGCCAGATGGTCCAGCATCTCAGGCGTAGCCTTGTGATGGATGGACGACGCGATGGCCGGCAGATGATGGAATGCGCCCTCCATGGCTGCACCCACAGTGCCGCTGTAATGCACAGCGACGCCCGCGTTGTAGCCATCGTTAATGCCGGAGATCACCACGTCCACCGGGCGATCCACCAGCTGGTTGAGCCCCACGCGCACGCAGTCGGCCGGAGAACCGGCGATCGCCCACGCTTTGCAGCCGGGCTGTTCGAGCGGATATTCGCTTGCAAAAATCGGGTCGGTCAGCGTAAAGCGATGGCTGGCAGCGCTCTGCTGATATTTGGGCGCGCACATCGTTACCTCATGCCCGCGCCTGACAGCAGCGTGCAGAAGCGCCATGATGCCCTTGGCGCCGATGCCGTCGTCGTTTACCAGAAAAATATGCATGGCGGCAAACCTCGTTCCTGTTTATCTTCTTGTATCGCCGGTGATCATGTCCACAACCGTGCGCGCCGCGTTCAGCGCCACAGCGGCTGCCAGCGCCCACCAGAAGCTTTCAAACCGCACGCTGTTTTCCACAAAACCCACAGCCGTCCATACCAGCCATGCGTCCACAGCCACGTACAAAAGCCCCAGTGTGCAAAAATTGACCACCGACAGGATCAGCCGCACCAGCGGACGAAGGATGGTGAAAATCACCGCCAGGATCGCGCCGACAATCAGCGCGTTGTGCAGATCGACCACCTGCACGCCGTCCATAAACTCAGCGCACACAGGCAGCGCAGCCACGGTAATCACAAAGCGCAGAAGCGCAGCAAACATCCCTCATCCCACCTCCCGTGCAGACTTCATTCCATTATAACACATTTTCACAGTTTGTGCATTCCCAATCTGTGAAACGGGAATGCTAGGTACGCCGCACCATCATCCCTCTGCCGCATACGCTGAAAGGGAGAAGCGCAAAGGGAGGAACGTGCATGAAGAGCCAGTTTTTCACCGATACGCAGGGGCTGGACACTGCGCCTGACCTGTCCGGCAAGGTGCACGTATGCCTTTTGATGGACAGGACTGCCTGCGAAAGGCTGTTTCAGCAGGCCAGCCGCCTTGGACTTACCACAGGCGAATACATGAATCAGCTGGTGCTTTCCGCACCCTTCAGCGCCTGCGGTACCAAAGCGCCGCAGAAGCCATGTAACCCATGGCCGTGCTTTCCACCAGCACCACCTGACCATTAAAGGCCATGATGTTGGCCAGCACCGGCAGATGCAGCACGCCTTCGGTCTCCAGATACTGATACATCACCGCCGCAAACAAAAGCCCTGCGCCCAGCCACAGCCAGCCAGTCAGGCCGTTGGTGTGGGCGCGTACGCCTGCAATGGGCAGAACAAGCGCAAGCGCAGCGCCCAGCAGCACGCCCTTGATAACAAATGCCCAGAACGCGCCTGAGCCCATCAGCCCGTCGATCCAGCGAAACACCGTGCAAACCAGCGCGCACAGCATCAGCGGGCACAGTGCTGCGACCATTTTTCTCAGCAGCATCGGTTTTCCTCCTGCTGTTCGAGCGCCCACTTGCGCTCCTTGTCGGTCATTTCAGCCGTTTCAAACAGATCGGGGCGGCAGCGCAGCGTGGTCAGCAGCGACTGTTCGCGCCTCCACTTGCGAATTTTGGCATGGTCGCCGTTGAGCAGCACCTCCGGCACGTCCATTCCTTCAAAAGTGCGCGGACGGGTGTACTGCGGATACTCCAGCAAACCATCGCTGAAGCTTTCTTCGCCCGTGCTGTCATCGCTGCCAAGCACGCCGGGCACATAGCGTGCGACTGCATCAGCCAGCGCCATGGCAGCCAGCTCGCCGCCGGTCAGCACAAAATCGCCCAGGGAGATCTCTTCATCCACCACCAGGTCGATGGCGCGCTGATCCACGCCCTCATAGTGTCCGCACAGCAAAATCAGCCCGTCGTTCTTCGCAAGTTCCTCCACCTTTTGCTGGTTGAGGGGCTTGCCGCGCGGGCTCAGGTAGATGCATGGGCCGGCGTAGCCCCTGGCGCGCACGTCGCGCACACAGTCGACGATGGGCTGCGCCATCATCACCATGCCCGCGCCTCCGCCGAAGGGATAGTCGTCGGTATTCTTGTGTTTTTTTTCGCTGTAGGGACGAATGTCCACCGGCTGAATGTCGATCAGCTTTTCTTCCCTCGCGCGTCCGATGATGCTGGTGGAAAGGAAGCTGTCGAACATTTCCGGAAACAGACTAAGAATGGCGATCTTCATACAGCGCGACCTCTTCGAGCTTGTTTTCATCCAGCACGATGCGGCCTTCGTCGGCGTCCATCGTGAGGATGACGGTCTTGAGCGCGGGCATCATCATGGTGCCCGTTTTGGTTTTAAACACAAAAACGTCCACACCGCCGGGGGTGAGCACATCCGTCAGGGTGCCCAGCTCGGTACCCTTGGTATCATAGGCTTTTGCGCCCAGAATATCGGCGATGAACACCTCGTCCTCGGTCAGCTCCACGGCGTTTTCGCGGTCCACCCACAGCTGGGTTCCGCGCAGCTTTTCAGCCTCGTTGCGGTCTTCAACCCCTTCGAGCTTGAGGAACACATCGCCCTGCTGCACGCGTGCGCTTTCCACGCCCACGGGCTGATACTCATTGCCGCGCTTGATAAACACCGTTTCCAGATCTTCAAAGCGGTAGGGATCGTCGGTGTAGTGCTTCACCTTGACCTCGCCGCGGATGCCCTGCGGACGAACGATCTCGCCCAGCAGCAGATATGCCTGTTTCATCTGAAACCTTTCCTTTACAAAACAGAATGGGCGCACAGAACGCTCAACGCGCTCAGATGCGCCCATGATATGACGGGTTACTGGATTTCCACAAAGACGGGCTTCTGGTTCTTGGCGGTGGCGGCGCGCACCACAGCGCGGATCGCCTTGGCGATACGACCCTGTTTGCCGATCACCTTGCCCATATCCTCAGGTGCGACATGCAGCTCCAGGATGGTGGCTTCCGGCCCGACAGTTTCTTCCACAGTCACGGCGTCCTTATTGTCCACCAGAGACTTGGCCACGTATTCCACCAGTTCTTTCATCGATCTTAGCCCTCGATGACGCCGCTCTTCTTCAGCAGGGTGCGGGCAGTGTCGGTGGGCTGAGCGCCGTTCTTCAGCCACTGCTGGGCCTTCTCAGCGTCGATCTTGATGGTGGCGGGCTCGGTCATGGGGTTGTAGTAGCCGATCTCCTCGATGAAGCGGCCATCGCGGGGGCTGCGCTCGTCAGCGACGACAACACGGTAGAAAGGCATCTTCTTCATACCCATTCTCTTCAGGCGAATCTTAACAGACATTGGTTTTTCCTCCTATACTTTTGAGCAATCAATAATTGTATATCTGAAATCACAGCGGTGATTGTCAGTCAGGTAAAATCAGAACGGCAGCCTCATGCGACCGCGCTTGCCGCGCCCGCGGCTCATCATCTGCTTCATCATCTGTTTGGACTGTTCAAACTGACGGATGAGCTGATTGACGTCCTGCACGGTAGTGCCGCTGCCAGCGGCAATGCGCTTGCGGCGGCTGGCATTGAGAATGCCGGGGTTGCGCCTTTCGCGCGGGGTCATGCTGCGAATGATGGCTTCGGGCTTCTTCATGGCGTCGTCGTCAATTTCGACGTCCTGCAGCTTTGCGCCTACGCCGGGCAGCATGCTCAGCATGCTCTGAAGGCCGCCCATCTTTTTCATCTGCTGCATCTGGGTGAGGAAGTCCTCGAGGTTGAAATCCTGAGGGCCTTTCTTGCCCATCTTTTCGACCAGGTCGACGTCGATGTTTTCCTGCGCCATTTCAGCCAGGGTCATCAGGTCGCCCATGCCGAGGATTCGGCTGGCCATGCGGTCGGGGTGGAACAGCTCGATATCGCTGAGCTTTTCGCCCGTACCGGAGAACTTGATGGGCTTGCCCACCACAGCCTTGATGGACAGTGCCGCACCGCCGCGGGTGTCGCCGTCCAGCTTGGTGAGGATTACACCGTCGATGCCGAGGTTCTCGTCGAAGCTCTTGGCGACGGTCACCGCATCCTGACCGGTCATGGCGTCAACCACGAACAGGATCTCCTGCGGCTTGACGGCACTCTTCACGCGGCGAAGCTCTTCCATGAGGGCGTCGTCGATGTGCAGACGGCCGGCGGTGTCGATGATCAGCACGTCGCGGCCGTAGTCGCGTGCGTACTCGATGGCTTCCTGCGCGGTCTTGACGGGGTCCTGCGTTCCGTGCTCGTAAACCGGCACGTCCACCTGCTTACCCACGACCTGCAGCTGCGTGATAGCGGCTGGACGGTAAATGTCGCAGGCGGCCAGCATGGGCTTCTTGCCATCCTTTTTGAGGTAGTTGGCAAGCTTGGCGGCCATGGTGGTCTTACCGGCGCCCTGCAGGCCGCACAGCATGTAAATGGTGGGCACGCTGGAAGACCAGGTAAGGCGGGCGTTTTCGGTGCCCATGAGCGCGGTCATCTCTTCGGCTACGATGCGGATGACCTGGTTGGAAGGCGTCATGCTGTCCAGCACCTGCTGGCCGACACAGCGCTCAGTGACCTTTTTGCAGAAATCCTTGACGACGAGGTAGTTGACGTCGGCTTCCAGCAGAGCCATGCGCACTTCGCGCATAACTTCCTTTACAGCCTGCTCCGTCAGCTTTCCGCGGCCCGTCAGTTTGGAGAGCGCGCCGGAAAGCTTTTGACTCAGTCCTTCAAAGGCCATGGGTCTCACTCTCCTTCCTGCTGGCGGATGATCTGGCCGATCAGTGCACGGGCCTCCTCCAGCTTTGCGTCCGCCCCGTCCATCAGTTCAAGCGCCTGACGAAGCGTTTTGGCGGTCTGTTCCGCTCTTTGTGCAGCGCCCAGCGCCTGTTCATAGTGGCGCAGCTTCTGTACAGAGCGTGTGATCAGTTCGTGTACATTCTGGCGGCTTACGCCAAGCTCCTCGGAGATCTCTCCCAGAGAAAGATCCTCTTCATAATGAAGCCTGAGCGCGTCCAGCTGCCTGTCGGTCAGCAAGCCGCCGTAAAAGGCGCACAGCGTACCGATCTCCACGCTTTTTTCAAGCCTCTGCGGCCCTTCGTTTCCGATCGGTTTCACGTGGCTTTCCTCCTGCTATCAAGTCTTTTTGCTTGACAGCCTGATTATGATACACGATTTACCTGCGCCTGTCAAGCGTTTTTGCTTGATTCCCAAAAGAAAATAAGGCAGGAGCCGTCCTGCCTCATTCCTTCAGCGCCTGTGCGATCGCGTCTGCCAGATAGGGCATGGCTGAAAGCACCTCGTCCAGCGTATTTTTGTTGTTGCCTGCCTCCACCAGAATGCAGCCCGTGGCCACATGCTGGTTGAATCGTCCCGATTTCAGGCACACGTCGCGGCAAAGGCCGTTTTTCTGCTCATTGAGCGCATCCGTCACCTGCTGCGCAACGGCCAGATTGGCCTGCCAGTCAGGTTTGACGTCAAAGCCCTGTCCGGTCTGCCCTTCGCCTTTGCCGATGAGCAGCATCAGTTTCGCAACTTTCTCCCCGCCGATGTTGACGGTGTTGCTGCCCGCATAGGAGGCGGCGTAGGCGTCACGGTGCAGGTCGATGTACAAATCATACTGTTCCCCTGCCGCTTTGCGGCTTTCCAGCATTTCCAGCGACCGCACATATGCGCCGGACAGGTCAGGCGGCTCAAACGCCGTTACATCATGCACCACGTCCATGTCCAGCGCGCGCAAAAGCGCAGCCAGCTCCTCACCAACGCGCACCATGTTGTGCCGATTGTCCGCCGTGCGCCATTTTTCAGTTTCCTGATAGCGCTCGTCCGTCTGTTCAAACGCCTCATAAGTATGCGTGTGATAGATCAGCACGCGCTTGGGGGCCGTTGTATGCACCGGGCTGATCACCTCGATGGAAAAGCCGTCCGGCGGCGCAGGCGTTGAAAGCACAAACATATTTTCCTGCGTTGTCTCTGCAAATACGGCTGCCGCCTGCTGCGGCACAGCGTCCGGCATGGACGTGCCCACACAGATCCCCGTTGCCAGCGCAGCCATCATCCCCGCCAGCCATCGCACTCCTGAATCCATTGCTGTCACCTGCCTTGTGTCAAACCATATGCTAGATATGCAGGTAACTATGCAGCGTGTCTGCATCAATTGCAGGCTGCAGCGCCTGATTGATGCCGTCTGACAAAAGCCCGGCGATATTGAGTACCAGTTCGTCAATCTCGCGTGGAGTGACGACCATATCGCCCATCAATCCTTCCGTCAGCCGTCCGGCCAGGTGTTCGCCTTCTTCCTGTTTGATAATGCCGTAACGGCGAATCAATTCCGTCATAGCATCACGTGCAATGGTGGACGCATACACCACCATCGGCACTCCCACGGCGATGACCTTTACGCCCAGCGTTTCCTGCGTCAGTCCAAGACGGTGATTGCCCACGCCGCTGCCGGGTTGGATACCCGTATCGGTGATCTGCACTGTTGTGCAGATGCGCTGGCTTTCATAGGCGGCCAGCGCGTCGATGGCCACCACCGCCGCCGGCTTTACATGGCGCACCAGTCCCCGGCACAGCTCCGCCGTTTCAATACCCGTAAGCCCCAGCACACCGGGTGCGATGGCGCTCACGCCGCGCAGCTTGCCCTTAAGCTCTTCCGCAATTGCCTGCTGCAGATGGCGCGTGACCAGCATGCGCTCCACCACGCGCGTGCCCAGCGCATCAGCAGTAACGTTGCGGTTGCCCAGCCCCACCACCAGCACCTCGCCCTCTGGCGGCAGCATGCCGCGCACGCTCATGGCCACCATGCGTGCCAAAAGCTCGCGCGTGCGTGCATCGCAGTTGGGCAGTTCACGGCATTCCACAGTGATATATTCGCCCTTGCGTCTGCCCAGCCTGTCAGCCGCCCGTTCATCCTCAATGCGTATGCGCGTGTGCGTCACGCCGCCGATGGTGCGCGTGTTCATGCGCACGCCCTTGAGTTCGCCCTCCTTCTGATTCAGGCATTCCATGGCAAGGTCTGTACGGTAGCCGCGCATCACGCCTCATCCTTTCACTTCTGTCTGCGGGTATCATGCGCGCTTCGCCGACATTTGATGCGTGTGCGAACTGGCAAAAACTTGTGTAAACCATGGGTTTCGTGATATAATAAACTGTTGTTTTGTGTGCTTGCACACGTTTGAAGTAATCAAGGAGTGAACCGGATGACCAAGCAGTATAATGCACAGAGCATACAGGTGCTGGAGGGGCTGGACGCAGTGCGCATGCGCCCGGGCATGTATATCGGCTCCACAGGGTCTAGGGGCCTGCACCATATGCTGTGGGAAATTGTTGATAACGCCATTGACGAAGCCATGGCCGGCTATGCCAGTCAGGTGGATGTAACACTGCACAGCGACGGGTCGGCCAGCGTACGCGACAACGGCCGCGGCTTGCCGGTGGACATTCATCCCACCATGGGCGTCAGCGGTGTGGAGGTCATCTATACCAAGCTGCACGCCGGCGGCAAGTTCAACAACGACAACTATGCCTATTCCGGCGGTCTGCACGGCGTGGGCGCAAGCGTCGTCAACGCCCTGTCGAAGTGGGTATCCATCGACGTTTATCTGCAGTTCAAGCACTATCAGATGCGCTTTGAAAGCGGCTGGGATGAGACCGAGCAGAAGGTCGTGGCCGGCCGTGCCGTGGCGCCGCTTGCCTGCGTGGGCAACACCCGCCAGCGCGGTTCCCTCATCCGCTTTATGCCGGATGACGAAATTTTTGAAACCGTGCAGTTCAACGGCGAAACCGTTTCCCGCCGCCTGCGAGAGCTGGCCTACCTCAACAAGGGCGTGACCATCACCTTCCTTGATGAGCGCAAGCAAAAAAAGATCGTCGACGAGGACGCTGAAGAGGCCGAGCAGCAGCCGCAGGGCCGCCAGACCTACTATTATGAAGGCGGCATCATCGACTACGTCAAGTACCTCAACGCCGACAAAACGCCCCTGCACGACGAACCCATCTATCTGGAAGGCATGAAGGACGACATCATCTTCCGTACGGCCATTCAGTACACCGACAGCTATACCGAAAACGTATTCAGCTATGTCAACAACATCCCCACTGGCGAGGGCGGAACGCACGAAACCGGCTTCAAGGCTGCCTACACCAAGGTGATGAACGACTTTGCCCGCCGTTTGGGCGCGCTGAAGGAAAAGGACGCCAACTTAAGCGGCGACGACTTCCGCGAAGGCATGACCGCCGTGATGATCGCCATGGTCAAAAACCCCCAGTTTGAGGGGCAGACCAAGGGCAAGCTGGGCAATACTGAGGTACGCCCGGCGGTTGAAGCCATCCTTGTGCAGCAGCTGACCGCCTATTTTGAGGACCTCAGGCATCAGGAGCTGGCCACCCAGCTGATCGAAAAGGCCGTGCGCGCCGCCAAGGTGCGCGAAGCCGCCCGCAAGGCCCGCGACGTTGCCCGCACCAAGAGTGCGCTGGAGGCTGCGCCGCTGGTGGGCAAGCTGGCCAGCTGCACCGGCCGCAAGGCGGAACAGAACGAGTTGTTCCTGGTGGAGGGCGACAGCGCCGGCGGCAGCGCCAAACAGGGCCGCGACCGCCGTTTTCAGGCCATTCTGCCGCTGCGCGGCAAGCCCCTCAACGCCGAAAAGAAGCGTCTGGATCAGGTGCTGAGCAACGAGGAATTCCGTTCCATCATCACCGCGCTGGGCACCAACATCGACGAGAGCTTCGACCTGAGCAACCTCAAGTATCACAAGGTCATCATCCTCTCCGATGCCGACCAGGACGGCGCGCATATCCGCGCCATCCTGCTCACCTTCTTCTACCGTTATATGAAGGAGCTCATCACCGCCGGCCATGTCTACATCGGCATGCCGCCGCTTTACAAGGTGCAGCGCGGAAACAAGGTGCAGTACGCCTACGATGACAACGAGCTGCGCAAGATCACCAAGGGCAGCACGAAGGGCTATCAGCTGCAGCGCTACAAAGGCCTTGGCGAAATGAACCCCGAGCAGCTGTGGGAAACCACCATGGACCCCAGCGAGCGAAAGCTCATGCAGGTCAGCATTGAAGACGCCGCGCAGGCCGAGCGCCTTGTTACCATCCTCATGGGCGACAAGGTCGATCCGCGCCGCGAATACATCAGCCAGCATGCCAATTTCAACCGTGAGGACAGCTTCATGGCCCTCAGCGACAAGCTCAACGAAGGGAGGAATGACTGATGGCGCCCCGTAAACCCAAGGATGACCGTCCGCCGATCGGCGTGGACCAGAACATCATCATTTCCCCCATGGAAGAGGTCATGCACAACAGCATGATCCCCTATGCTGAGCACGTCATCATGGAGCGTGCCATTCCCCGCGTGGAGGACGGCCTCAAACCTGTGCAGCGCCGCATCCTCTACACCATGAACGAACTGGCCATCCACCCCGATACGCCTCACCGCAAGTGTGCGCGTATCGTGGGCGACTGTCTGGGTAAATATCACCCCCACGGCGACAGCAGCGTATACGATGCGCTGGTGCGCCTTGCGCAGGACTTTTCTATGCGCGGCAAGCTCGTCGACGGCCACGGCAACTTCGGCTCTGTGGACGGCGACGGCGCTGCCGCCATGCGTTACACCGAGGCCCGCATGGCCCCGCTGGCCACCGAAATGCTGCGCGATCTGGATAAGGACACCGTGCCTTTCCGCCTCAATTTTGACGATACTCTCAAAGAGCCCGATATGCTGCCCGCCAGCTTCCCCAACCTGCTGGTCAACGGCGCCAGCGGCATCGCGGTCGGCCTGGCCACCAACATTCCGCCCCACAACCTGCGCGAGACCATTTCCGCCGTCATCGCGCAGATCGACAATCCCGACATCACGCTGGATGAGCTGATGCAGATCGTGCCGGCACCCGACTTTCCCACCGGCGGCGTGCTGCTCAACACCCCCGAAATTCGAGCTGCCTACGAGACCGGCAAGGGCAAGCTGACCCTTCGCGCCCGCACCCATATCGAGGACGGCAGCGCAGGCCGCAAGCTCATCGTCATCACCGAGATCCCCTATCAGGTCAACAAGGCCGCCATGCTTGAAAAGATCCTCAAGCTCAGCGAGGAAAAGAAGGCTGCGCTCAGCTGCATCTACGACATCCGCGACGAGAGCGACCGCATGGGCATGCGCGCCGTGATCGAGCTGCGCAAGGATACCGACGTGGACAAGGTGCTGGCCTATCTGTTCAAGTATTCCGACCTGCAGGTGACCTTCGGCGTCAACATGTTTGCCATCGCCGACAGCAAGCCGAAGCTGCTGTCCCTGAAGCGTGCGATCAAATACTACATCCGCCACCGCAAGAATGTGGTCACCGCCCGTACCCAGTATGATCTGGACAAGGCGAAGGCCCGCGCTCATATTCTGGAAGGCCTCATGATTGCTGTTGACAATCTGGACGAGGTCATCAAAATCATCCGCGGCAGTGAAAACCCAAAGACCGCCAAGGCCGCGCTGATGGCCCGTTTTGAACTGACCGACGTGCAGGCGCAGGCCATCCTCGACATGCGTCTGCAGCGGCTGACCAATCTCGAAATTCTCACGCTTCGCAAGGAATATGCTGACCTTTGCAAGCTGATCGCCGAGCTGGAAGCCATCCTCGCCAGCGAAAAGAAGCTGATGAACGTCATCAAGAAGGAGCTCAAGGCCGTTGCCGACAAGTACGGCGACGACCGCCGCACCGAGCTGGTGGATACCTCCGACGTGGTGGAAGCCGCCCAGAAGGAAGAGATCATCGCCGAGGAGGCCGTGGTCACTTTCTCCAGGGCAGGCCTTCTGCGCCGCATGTATCCCGCCCGTGCGCGCAAGCTGTTTGCAGACGGTGAATTTAATGAAGATCCGCCCGCCTACAAGTTTGAAACGCTCACCGACCACACGCTGTATTTCTTCACCAACCACGGCAACTGCTACGCGCTGAGCGTATCCGCCCTGCCGGAGATGAACAAGCCCAAGGACCGCGGCTCGCTTCTGTCAAGCGTGCTGGCAGGCCTTGAAGAAAACGAAGTGCCCGTCAACATTCTGTGTATCAAGCCCTCTGACATGGCCGCGCAGCCCGATCTGCTGTTTGTGACCAAAAACGGTCAGGTGAAACGCACCCCCTGCGGCGAATATGACGTGCGCCGCGCCAAGTTTGCCGCCGTCACCCTCAAGGACGGCGACGAGCTGCATGCCGTTTTCGCCATGGATCCCGAAAAGGATATCCTGATGTTCTCCGAAACCGGCATGTGCATCCGCTTCCACAGTGACTCCATCCCTGCCCAGGGCCGTACCGCCGGCGGTGTGAAGGGCATGAACCTTGAATTGGGTGATCATATTCTGTGGTGCGGTCAGCCGCAGGCCACCGACCAGCTGGTGCTCTTCAGCGACCGTGGCTATGCCAAGCGCATTCTGTATATGGACTTTGAGCCTCAGGCCCGCGCCGGCAAAGGTGTAAAGAGCTTCTATTTCAACAAGAACGGTTCCAACGGCACCTGTCTGGCTGCTGTCGCACTCGCCCCCGACGCCGGATGCACTGTACGCATCCAGCAAAAGCTGAGCCTGCCCACGGAGCTGCACACCAATGAAGTGATGATGCAGAATAAAACCGCCAAGGGTATGCCCATGGTGATGGCGCTTTTGGACGACGTGGTCACCGGCATGGAAATCGTGAACACTCCGGAGGCTCAGGCATGATCATCCGCGAAAACGTCGCGCAGCACATGGCGGACCTGAAAGCATGGCTTGAGCAGACCGAAGCTGACCCGCTGGAAGGCATGGCAGACTTCTTTTCTGCCCGTCTGGACGGATATGAAGATCACATGTCCGTCTGGCATGATGCCTATCTGGAAATGGAGCGTCTGCTGCCCGGCGGCGTACACACCCTGCTGGATCTTGGCTGCGGCACAGGTCTGGAGCTGGACGCCATCCTTGCCAAACGCCCGCAGCTTGAAGTCACTGGCGTCGACCTGTCTGGGGACATGCTTGCAAAGCTTCGTCAAAAGCATCCGCAGGTACACATCGTCTGCACCGACTACTTCCAGCACGCCCTGGGCGAATGCGCCTATGATGCCGTCATCCATTTTGAAACGCTGCATCATTTCTCGCCAGAAAAGAAGGCGGCGCTGTACAGCCGCATCCGCCGCGCGCTCAAACCTGGCGGCATGTACCTGCAGGCTGAATACGTGGCCTGCTGCGCCGAGGAGGAAGTGCTGCTGTGGCAGACCTTTGCCCGCAAGCGCCTGCGCGACGGCATCCCGGATGATCAGTTCGTCCATTTCGACGCACCGCTGACACTTGAGCACGAACTGGCGCTTCTGCGCGGCGCGGGCTTCCGCCAGGTTTCCGCTCCCTGCTGCATCAACGGCGCATGCTTCATTACCGCCGCAAAGGAGAACCAATGAAAAAACTGCTTTGTGTGTTTCTGTTCTTTGTCATGCTCACGGGCTGCGCCATGGCTGAAACGCTGGAACTGCCCAGCCGCGACGCCCGCGAGATCGACAAGCTGATCGAAACCATCGCCGCCACGACTGCCGATCACATCGTGTTTGACACAGGTTCCATCTCGGTAAGCAATCTGGAAAAGCTGCACGCAGCTTTCCCGGACAGAACGTTTGAGTACAGCATGACCCTGCTTGGCGAAAAGGTGCGTTCCACCGACGAACACCTGACCATCTATCCCGAAAAGGTGAACAGCCCGCAGACGTTTGATAAGCTGTATGCGGGGCTGAAATTCCTGCCCAACCTCAAAAGCCTGCGTTCGCTCAATTCCATGTTTACCTACGACCAGCTGGAAATGATGTACGCGCTCATTCCCGATCTGCAGCTGGAGGCCAGCATCCGCGTCAACAAGCACACGCTGCGCATGGCCAACACCGCCTTCAGCACCCTGCACAGCGAAAGCTCCACCCGCTACTCCAGCGACGACATGCGGGCGCTGAAGTACATGCACAACCTGCTGGCGCTGGACATCGGCCACAACGCGGTGGACGATCTGAGCTTCCTGTACGACCTGCCTGAGCTGCGCGTGCTGATCCTGGCCGACAACCAGATCACCGACCTCACACCCATTGCGTCGCTTGA
This sequence comes from Clostridia bacterium, assembly GCA_017517815.1. Next base: position 36,042 of record JAFWYA010000021.1, read on the forward strand.
ACATCTGGAATATCTGGAGCTGTTTTTGAATCCCCTGACGGATATTTCTCCGCTGGCGGAGTGCAAAAACCTGATCGACCTGCACATCGGCTTTTGCCAGATCGAGGACTTTTCGCCGCTGGTGGGCCTTACCAGGCTCGACCGCCTGTGGATGAGCGACAATCCCTTCACTGAGGAAGACGTGGCCATGCTGAAGGAAGCGCTGCCCAATTGCACCATCAACACCACCGCCGGGCAAATCGCCATCACGGCGGAAGGCTGGCGGCAGGGGCATCCGCGCTATCTGCAAATCGTGGAAATGTTCAAAAACGGCCGCTATCAGCCGTTTAAAGAGATCAAGAAGAAATAAGGGAGCCTGCCAAAGATGATGAAGAAACTGCTGTGCGTGCTGACGGCCCTCCTGCTATTTTGCCTGTCCTGCCTGACCTTCGCCGAAGAAGCGGCGTTCAAAACCCTTGTCAAGGGCAGCAAGGGCAGCGACGTTGCCGCGATGAAGCTGCGTCTGTTTGAACTGGGTTATTTTCATACGCCCAAGCTTGGCAACAACTTTAACGACGACACCGTCAAAAAGGTCAAAGCTTTTCAGGAAAACAACGGCCTGCCCGCGACCGGCGAGGCGGATGAAGCCACCTACAACGCCATCCTGAGCGAAACGGCCGTCAGCGCATACCCCAGCGTGGAGGTTCCTGCGGTGCTTCCGCAGATCGACTGGCCCGAACGTGACGCGGAAGGCTATCTCGTCGGCGAAGAACCCTTCCTGTACGAGGATGACGAGGGCGGTTTCTGGGCCTATCTGACGCAGGATCTGCAGATCACCATCATCAAGTGCGCCGACGAGAGCATCCCGCTGGAATGGTTTGAGACCGACATCAGGCTGCGCGGCGACGAGCGTCTGATGACCGTTGAAAACAACCCCGCCCGCCCCGGCACGCGCTTCAAGCATCCCTTTGACATCGCCACCGAAAATGGCTATGTGCTGGGCATCACTGACGACTTCTACGGCCACCGGATGTATCGCAAGGAAACCGTGGGCACCGTCATCCGCGACGGCGAGGTCCTCTCCTCCAAGACTTACAACAAGCGCCTGCATAACCTGCCTAACCTCGACATCATGGCGCAGTACCCCGACGGCACGCTCAAATGCTATTACAGCAACGAAAAGAAGGCCGACGAGTTGATCGCCGAGGGCGTGGTAAACGTGTTCTGCTTTGGCCCTGCGCTGGTGCGCGAAGGACAGATCGACCCGATGGTGCTGGAAGGCTGGTACGAAACCAAGTCGCCCCGTCAGGCACTGGCGATGTACGAACCCAACCATTACCTGGTGCTGTCGGTGCTGGGCCGCATGGATACCAGCGAAGGCACCGGTCTCATCCGCTTTGCCCGCATGCTGAAGGCACGCGGAGTTGAGGAGGCCTTCAACCTCGACGGCGGCAACACGCTGGCCCTCATTTTCAACGGCCGCATGCTCAACAAGCTGGCCACATGGGAAAACAAGCAGTTTGTGCGCACCGTCACTTCTCTCATCGGTGTGGGCACCAAAACCTACCCGGCAGAAGCCGAAGAATAAGGCATTTCCTCCCAACTGAAAACAATCAAATCCGTGGAACAATCCGCGGATTTTTTCTTTGAAAAAGTTACTGAAAATACATTGTTTTTCACATTCGCTTGTGCTATCATTCTCCGAAGCTGATGAATGCACAGAGCATTCTCTCCTACCCGCGACGACCGATTGGAGTGATTTGGCAAATGCTTCAGCAAATCAAATGGCTCTGGGAGAACATGGACGAAAAATACCACAAACGGCATATCTTCGCCATCGCACTGAGCGTGTTTACCACCGCGCTCACGCTGATCAACCCTGCCCTGATGCAGCGCGTGATCGACGAGGTGATCATGGCGCAGAACCCCGATCCTCTGCTTGGACTGCTGGCCATGATGCTTGCCGCCAAGTTTGTGCGTGAGGGCCTGCGTTACCTGATGGTGATCACACTGGAAAAGGATGCCCAAAACGTGGTGTATAACCTGAGACTGAAGCTGTTTCGCAAGCTGCAGTACAACGACATGCGCTACTTTGACAAGCACCGCGCCGGCGACCTGATGACCCGTATGTCTGCCGATCTGGATTGGTGCCGTCACTTTGTGTCCTACATCGACTACCGCATCATCGACAGCGCGTGCCTGTTTCTGTTCACCTGCGTATACCTGTTCACCGTCAACTGGAAGCTGACGGGGCTTCTCATCTTCGTTACGCCGGTGCTGATGCTCATCACCAAGCTGTATTCCTCCAAGGTGCGCCCGCGCTTTGTGGCCATGCGCGACAGGCTGAGCGAAATGAACGCCGCCGCGCAGGAAAACATCGCCGGCAACCGCGTGGTGAAGGCATTTGCCCGCGAAGAGTATGAAAAAGAGCGCTTTGACGAGCGCAACGAAGCCTTCCGTCAGAGCCACCTGCGCATCAACAAGCTGTGGCTGAGCTTCTATCCCTTTATTGAAATACTGGCCAATGCCATGATGCTCATCACCGTTTTCGTTGGCGGTTTGTTCATCATCTGGGGCCAGCTGACCCCCGGTGAACTGGCCATCTTCACCAGCCTGAGCTGGGCGCTTTCCAACCCCATGCGCGAACTGGGCAACCTGCTCAACGAGCTGCAGCGCTTTTCCACCTCCGCCACCAAGGTACAGGAGCTGTACTACGCCACCCCCAGCATCGTCGACGCGCCCGATGCAGTCGAGCACGGCCGCATGAAGGGCAAGATCGAGTTCCGCAACGTCAGCTTCAAGTTTGACAACAAAAAGGTCATTGACGACGTGAGCTTTGTGGTGCAGCCCGGCCAGACCGTGGCCGTCATGGGCCCCACCGGCGGCGGAAAAACCACGCTGATCAACCTGCTCAGCCGCTTCTATGACGTGACCGAAGGCGAAGTGCTGGTGGACGACGTCAACGTAAAGAAGTGGAAGCTGCAGCAGCTGCGCGGCGGCATCGGCACGGCCACGCAGGACGTGTTCCTGTTCTCCGACACCGTCGAAGGCAATGTAGCCTTCGGCAATCAGGAACTGACCATCGATGAGGTGAAGGACTTTGCCAACCGCGCAGCCGCCCACGACTTTGTGGAAAAGCTGGCCGACGGCTACGACACCATCATCGGCGAACGCGGCGTGGGCCTCAGCGGCGGACAGCGTCAGCGCATCGCGCTTTCCCGCGCGCTGGCCATTCGTCCCAGCATTCTGGTGATGGACGACACCACCTCCGCCGTGGACAGCGAAACCGAGCGCTACATGCAGCAGCAGCTGCGCCAGCTGCCCTTTGAATGCACCAAGTTCATCATCGCCCAGCGCATTTCTTCCATGCGCGACGCCGACCTGATCCTTGTCATCAAGGACGGTCGCATCACCGAACGCGGCACGCACGAGGAACTGGTGAAGCTGCGCGGCTACTACTATCAGACCTACGCCCTGCAAAACGACCTGCCCCAAGAGGAGGCGATGTGAAATGGCACGCAACAAGTTTGACGTTGACGAGCGGCTTGAGACCCCATTTCAATTGAAGCACCTGAAACGCGCGGGCGTTTATATCGGCAAACACAAGTACAAAATGCTCATGGCGCTGCTTTTGAGCTCGCTGGCAAGCATCGCGTCGCTGTTCATTCCCAAGATCACCCAGTGGGTGCTGGACGTGGCCGTGCCCAACAAGGACGTTGGCATGATCATCAAAATGGCTGCCGTCTTTGTTGGCATCATTCTGCTGAGCATCGTGTTCAACACCATTCGCTCCCGCACGATGGTGCATGTAAGCCAGTCCATCATTTATGATATCCGCAAGGACCTGTTCGCTCACCTGCAGAAACTGCCCTTCAGCTATTATGACAGCCGTCCCGCGGGCAAGATCCTGGTGCGCGTCATCAACTACGTCAACTCCGTTTCCGACATTCTTTCCAACGGCATCATCAACATGATCCTGGAGATCATCAACCTGATCTTCATCGTCGTTTTCATGTACGCCACCAACGCCACGCTGGCCACGGTCATCCTGTCGGGCCTGCCGGTATTTCTGGCCATCATCCTCATCATCAAGCCGCGCCAGCGTAAGGCATGGCAGGCGCAGAGCAACAAAAACTCCAACTACAACGCCTACCTGGCTGAATCCATCGACGGCGTTCGCGTCAGTCAGCTGTTTGACCGTCAGGAGGTCAACCTGACCATCATGGAAAAGCTGGCCTCCGCCTGCCGCGCCGCATGGACGCGCGCCATCTATTTCAGCAATGCTGTGTGGCTGAGCAGTGAAACGCTCACGCAGATCGTAACCGCGCTTCTGTTCATCGCCGGTGTATACTGGATGGACGGCGGCGAAATGGTATCCTTCGGCGTGATTCTTGCCATGACGCAGTATGTAAGCCGTTTCTGGCAGCCCATTACGAATCTGGCAAACATCTACAACTCCTTTGTCAACAACATTGCCTATCTGGAGCGCATTTTTGAAACCATGGACGAGCCCGTTGTGGTGGACGATGTGCCCGGCGCAAAGGATCTGCCGCCCATCACCGGCGAGGTGGATTTTGAGGACGTGACCTTCGCCTATGAAGAGGGCATCAACATTCTGGAACATGTAAACCTTCACGTGAAGGCCGGTGAGAGCATCGCGCTGGTCGGCCCCACGGGTGCCGGCAAGAGCACCGTTATCAACCTGCTGTGCCGCTTCTACAATTTAAACGGCGGAAAGATCCTGCTGCACGGCGAGGATGGCAGCACGCATGACATCAGCCAGACCACGCTGCACAGCCTGCGCAGTCAGCTGGGTATCATGCTGCAGGACAGCTTCATCTTCAGCGGCACTTTGATGGACAACATCCGCTACGGCAGGCTTGACGCCACTGACGAAGAGGTGCGCGCCGCCGCAAAGCGCGTGCGCGCGGACGACTTTATCAGCCAGATGAAGCAGGGCTACAACACCGAGGTCAAGGAGCGCGGCGGCAACCTGTCGCAGGGACAGAAGCAGCTGGTCGCCTTTGCACGCACACTGCTGAGCGACCCGGCCATCCTCATTCTGGACGAGGCCACCTCCTCCATCGACACCCAGACCGAAAAGCTTCTGCAGGAGGGCATTCAGGAAATGCTCAAGGGCCGCACCAGCTTCATCATCGCCCACCGCCTGAGCACCATCAAAAACTGCGACCGCATCCTCTACATCGGCAATAAAGGCATTATGGAAGCGGGCAGCCACGATGAGCTGATGGAAAAGAAGGGCCTGTATTATCAGCTGTATACCACGCAGGCACAGGAACAGGGCCTGATCGCCTGAACCAAAAAGAGAGAAGCACATGCTTCTCTCTTTTTATTTTATTCTTCAATGGCCGCCTTCTGCGTGTTGATGGCCGCAATGACATCCGGCGGAAACTTAGCCTCACGATGATAGGTGTACAGGCCGTTTTGTTCCTGCTCCACGTCGGTCAGCTGGGTGTAGCAGAAGCCCATGTGCTCGGGGTTGCCAAGCAGCGCCTCGGTCAGCCCCTTGTAGCGGGACAGGAACTCTTCGGCGGTCTTGGGCCCTTCGCCGTATCCCCAGCCGCTTTCATCATCCGTCCAGCGGATGCCGCCGTACTCGCTGACAAACATGGGCTGCCTGCCATCGTAGTGCTGTCTGCCCTCGAAACGGTCATACAGAGCTGCACCGGGCTTGTAGCGTTCGGCATAAATGGCAGTATTCTGCTCGTAGTCGTGCGTGTCGTAGATATCTGTCTCCGCATGGAAACCGCCGCTGGTGTCGATGACCGGGCGGGTAGGATCAGCCGCCTTGGTGGCGCGGTAGGTCATCTGCAAAGTGAGCTCGCGCAGCCCTTCGTTGCTTTCCTTCCACACCTCGTTGTACGGGCACCAGCCCACGATGCACGGCGCGCTGAAATCGCGGTCGACCACTTCCAGCCACTCGCGCAGGAAGATGTTCATGGTGTGTGGATGCGCAGGCTCAATGCCCCAGCTGGCCATTTCGCCCCAGCAGATATAACCCAGCTTGTCCGCCCAGTACAGGAAGCGCTGCTCAAATACCTTCTGGTGCAGCCTTGCGCCGTTGAAGCCCATGGCCATGGACATTTCAATGTCGTGCCTGAGCGCCTCATCCGTAGGTGCGGTGTAAATGCCGTCCGGATAGAAGCCCTGATCCAGAATCAGGCGCTGGAACACCGGCCTGCCGTTGATAAGGCACTTCTTGCCGTCGAAGGAGATGGTACGCAGCGCAAAGTAACTGCTGAGAACGTCCTCGCCCAGCGTGAGCGTCAGGTCGTACAGATTGGGCTGGCCTGCCGTCCACAGGTGGATATCCTCCATCTTGAGTGTCAGCTTGGCGTGATTGCCGTCCACCACACATTCAGCCTGTGCCTGCGGCTTACCATTAAAGCAGGCCTGCACCTTCAGCGTCATACCACAGGCGTTTCCGCTGATGAGCGCATCCATGTACAGCGTGCCGTTGGCAGCATCGGGATAATATTTCACAGACTGAATGTAGGTTTGCGGCACCCACTCCAGCCACACCGTCTGCCAGATGCCCGTGGTGCGGGTGTAACTGCAGCCGTAGGAATGATACCGGTTTGACTGCTTACCATACGGCTGAAACCCATGGCGCTGATCGTCATCGGCACAGATGACCAGCGTGTTTTCGCCGGGCTTCACCGCATGGGTGATCTCAAATGTGAAGGAGGCATAGCCGCCCTCGTGCACGCCGACGGACTGGCCGTTGACCCATGCTTCGCATTTGTAGTCCACCGCACCAAAGTGCAGCAGAATGCGCTTTCCCTCCGCCTCTTGGGGCAGCACAAAACTGCGGCGGTACCACACAGCCGCCATAAAATCCTTATAACCCACGCCGGACAGTTCGCTTTCCGGGCAGAAGGGCACCAGAATGGTCTGATCAAGCGGTGTCTTTTCCACCAGACCGCGCGCCCGGCCGGACGCGCCGTGGTCGATTTCAAACTGCCAGCTGCCGTTCAAATTCATCCACCCGGAACGCACAAATTGCGGTCTGGGATATTCAGGACGGGGAATGGAATGCATGAATACCATCTCCTGTATATGAAATTTGATTTTTCTGTATTGTACAGAAAAACCTTGCGGTATGCAAGACACACACTGTGGCAATTACGTAAAAAATGTGGTATAACGATTACAACGCCAAAGAAAGGTCGTATGAAGTAATGAAAAGACTGTTTCCTTTGTTTCTGGCTTTCCTGCTGCTGACCTGCACGGCCTGCGCCGAGGGTTTTTGCTACTCCACTCAATCCGTTACCGACAGTGCAAACACCAACGCGCTGTACGATGTTTTCTATGCCAGTGGAGAAATGGCCGAGCCCATTCCCGGCTGCGCTGAAGACGTGGTGCCGCAGGGCGTGGGGTATCTGCCGCAGGAGGATTGGCTGCTGTTCAGCGGTTACAGCTCTGGCGGCGACCGCAGCAGCATCATTGCTGTCGACCGTGCGACTGATGCAATCGTGAAGGAAATCTATCTCAACAATGTAGATGGCACGCCCTACACAGGCCATGCCGGCGGCGTGTGCGCCACCGAAAACAATATCTACGTTGCAAACGCCAGCACGCTGTACCGCATTTCGCTGGATGCCTATCGTGCGCTGCCCGCCGCATCCGAATGCAACTTTGAAGAAGCCATTCCCGTGCCGGTCACCGCGTCCTACTGCAACTACTCTGAAGGCATTCTGTGGGTGGGCGAATTCCAGTACGGCGGCGAATACAAAACCGACGCCAGCCACAAGGTGAAAAGCGACGACGGCCGTTACAAGGCCTGGTGCTGCGGCTATGTGCTTGATCCGTCTGCTGAACGGGAGCTGGACGTCTCTGCGCCGGATTACATTCTGTCCACCACCGAGCGCATTCAGGGCATGACGGTCAAAAATGGTGAAATCTATCTGAGCCAGTCCTATGGTCGGCGCAATCTGTCCATGATCTATCGCTATAGCAACGTGCTGCCCAATGAACCTGACGCTACTGCGGAGCTGAACGGGCAGACCGTGCCCATCTGGTGTCTGGACAGCGGCGTGCAGCTGGGCGCCATCGTGGCTCCGCCCATGACCGAGGGGCTTTGCACTGTGGGCGACGCCGTGTGCGTGCTGTTTGAATCCGCCGCCGCCAAATACATGGACCCTGAAAAGCCATCTGCCAACCCCGTTGACCAGGTGTTCATGCTTACCGCCTTCTGAAGGAGTCTGCACTGATGAAGTATTTGATTTCACCCCATAAACAACAGTACAAGGCCAATCTGCACTGCCACAGCATCCTCAGCGACGGCAAAAAGACGCCTGAGGAACTTAAGGCCATGTACCGCGGTCACGGCTACAGCATTTTGTCCATCACCGACCATGAGCGCCCCCACTGCCACAGCTGCATGGATGAGGACGATTTTCTGCTGCTGACCGGCTATGAATGTTACATCCGTCCCGACCCCAACGCCCATTACAACCGCTATGCCAAAGAAGTGCACCTGAACCTGTTTGCGCGCGATCCGCAAAACACCACGATGATCTGCCCCAACAAGCCGTACATGAAGTACATTCTGCGCGACAACGCCATGGATGAGATCACCGCATGGACAGGTTCTGACCGCACGCGCGAATTTACCCGCGAATACATCAACGAATATATTCAAACCGCACGCGACGCCGGTTATCTGGTGGCGTTCAACCACTTTTACTGGTCGATGGCGGACGAAAACGACGTGCTGGGCTACGAAGGTCTTTTCAGCATGGAGATGTGCAACTACAGCTCCTATGTGACCAATCATCTGGAATACAACGGCATTCTGTACGACAAGCTGCTCACCAACGGCCGGCGCATCTTCTGCCACAGCAGCGACGACAATCACAATGTACATCCCATTGATCACGTTGAAAACGACTCCTTCGGTGCTTTCACCATGATCCTGCCGGAAAAATTCTCCTACACATCGGTCATTGACGCCATGGAACAGGGTGAAATGTATTCCTCGATGGGGCCGCTGTTCCGCGAGGTTTCCATTGACGATGGACGGCTGCATATCGAATGCTCGCCTGTGGCGCATGCCTTTGTGTTCACCGGCAGCAAGAAACCTTCCTACTTCCACGCTCAGCCCGGTCAGACGGCGACCAGCATTGACCTGAATGTAGATCCCGAGGCGCGCTACGTTCGCGTATGCATTGAAGACGCCGAGGGCCGCAAGGCTGATACACGCGGTTATTTCCCGGATGAACTGGCGTAAATTTTCCTTTGTGACAAAACGCACCCACTGCCTTACAGGCGGCGGGTGCGTTTTATTGTGTATGGAGCTTTATTGTTCAGCAGATTGGAAGCGGTTACTTCACCCGATAATAGCTGATTTCGCAGGTACCGTCTTCATCAAACATCTCGATCTCATACCGAAGCCTACCCTTTTGATATATTTCGTCATACATCACTTTCAGACAGTCGGTTTGACCTTTCACAGTTTCCCAGCCATCATCGGGCAGTGTGATACACACATTGCCGTTTTCAATCTCTCCGTCTTTCAGCCCGATAGCATAAGACATGGCATTCCCCTGCCATGCATAGCCCAGGCCCCTTAGTTTTTCCAATCCATACAGCGCGGCCATCTCATCCCAAAACTGACCGATGGTTTCATACTGCTGTTCATCCGATAAATCAAAAACCCTTGAAACGCCTTTAAATATCATTCTTTCACCGCTCTTTTCATTCGCCATACACAACCCTGCAGCATGCGTGTTTCACATCTGCAAACGACACCTGCATACCCTCCGGCGCTGTGACCATTACGTTCTTTTCATCCAGTTCAACCGTCAGCCGTCCCAGCGGCGTCAGCAGGCTGCCCTTCACCCTCTGGCCTGCGGGCAGCTGGCAGGGGCGGATGATCACATCCTGATATCCAGCCGTACCCTGTCGCTGGCGAATGCCCAGAATGCCCGTGAACAGCTGTCTGGCGCCTGCTGCAAACATGGGGTGATTGTGTGACTCCGCACCGTTCCAATTTTCCCAGATGGTGGTCGCACCTCGGTCCTTCATGTACAGGAACGACCCCAGTTCGCGGCTTTGCAGCAGTTTCAGTGCAACATCCGCATGCCCATAGTCAAACAGCACCTCCAGCAGAATATCCGTGCAAACAAAGCCGGTGTCAAAATGACCCAGATCATCGTAGAACCGCGCCACCTGCTGCGCCATCGCCTCGCCCTCAAGCCCGCACCACACCGCATAGGCGTCCGCGCCCTGAAGGCCGCTGTCATAATGACTGGCAGCTGCATCCCAAAACTGGCGGCGGATGGCGTTTTCCGTTTCTTTGCGGATTGCTTCCAGCCGGGCTGCATCCTCCGGCTGTCCAAGGAGGTGAGCGATCTCTTCAACGATCAAAAGGATCTTTACAAAGCAGCAGCTGTTCACATACGTCGGTGAAATGGCGATGGGCTCCAGCGTGCACCAGTCGCCCAGACACCATCCGCCCTCTTCCTCATGGGTAATCAGCCCATTCTCACAGCGAGTGATAAGGTAGCGAATCCATTCAAGCATGGGTTGATAACACTTTGTAAGCATCGTCGTGTCGCCGTACTGTCTGTAATAAGCCCATGGCACCTGCACGACTGCCGACCCCCACACGCCCGGGCCGCCGCCTCCGCCCATCAAAGGCGCGGTGTGCTGCACATGCCCGGTTGTTTTGTCCTGACAGTCAAGGATATCCTGTATCCATTTTTCATAAAATGCGCGCGAATCCAGCATCATCATGGCCGCAGGCGCGCACACCTGCCCGTCGCCGGTATATCCCAGCCTTTCGCGATGCGGACAGTCCGACGGATGGCTGCCGTGCATATTGCCCAGCTGCGTGCGCAGGAAAGCGTCATACAAAAACTGCGGACCTTCAAGGGTGGATTCATAGGCGGCCGTCACAGGCGTATCGCTGTGGATAACGCAGATCTCCACATCATCAAATGGACCTTCCACGTCAAAATAGCGAAACGCATGCCACACGAAGCGCGGCTGGAACACGCGGGACAGTCCGTCCGTAACGAATGCATCCTCCATAATCTGAGGCTGGCCGCTTGCGCCGATGTGCGCTGCGCCGGTGGATGCAAAGTCCAGCATCAGGTCATCGCCGCATTCTTCCGCAAAGCGCAGCACATTGCGCGTGCCCTTCGGCGCGCTGGTTTTCAGCCGTACAACGCCCGTGAGGTTCTCACCTGCATCAAACACCTTTTTGCCATCCCGTTCACCCAGCAGCACCGGACGAATGGTGCGGATGGCTCTGTCCGGCGTGCCAATGGCCGGTGACAGCTGCGTGCTCACAGGTGCAAGTACATTGACCGGCTTTTCGTTTTGCAGTTCACAGGTGAAGTCGACGACCTCGCCGCGGAACAGATTGCTTGAGCGGATCTCGCTGTCACGCTGCATCTCGCTGCCGTCGCTCGCGATGACAAAAGCGCCGTCTTCATTTTCGCCGTCGATGCGATAGATGGTTTTGAGGCTTGTGCCAAAGCTCACCGGCCCCTCGCAGCAGCGCTCAGTCTGGCGATAGAAGCCGTTGCCCAGCCGGATTTCCAACAGGTTTTCGCCATCGTGCAGAAGGTGGGAAATATCAAAATCGTAGTAATACACACGGTTAGTCGTGTGGTCAAACAGAGGATACAAAAATTTTGTCAGGTCGCGCGGCTCATAGTCGCTGACAACCGGCAGAAAGCAGGCGTCGGTAACGGGAATACCGTTGACACGCGCCTCAAAATAGCCAAGGCCGGTGATCAAAAGGGTTGCCTGCTTGACGCCCGAAACGCAAAACCGCCTCGTCGCCACAGGCGAATCATAGTTTTCATCCGTGCCGATCCAGCGGCATGCATCCATGATACTTGCCATCGTATTCTCTCCGTTCCTTTGAAGCGTTTTTTCAATTATATCTGAATCAGCAAAAAATCACAATCACCCGTTATAACCTGCAAATGTTCTTGCAATTGCTTTTTGATACAGTTATAATGCAGATAACAAGCCATCTTCTCTACGCACGGAGGACAACTGCAATGTATCAACTTCAAAACGGAAACACCTTTCTGCGCCTGAGCGACGATCTTCAGCTGCTGGAATACGGCCGCGGCGCGCTGTGCCGCAGTGCCAAATCCCCTTTCCAGTTCTCCTGGACCGGCATTCCCATCACCGTGGACAACATTTCGCAAAAAAACGTAACGGCGACTGAAAGTGAAATCTGCATCGATTTTGCAGGCTTCCGCTTTGCCGCCCGTTTCCCGGGCAACACCTACTGCCGCCCCAACCCCGAATACACGCCCGATCTGCGCATCCGCATCACCCTGCGGCTGGATGGCGATGACCTGGTCATCACTTCCTCCCCCATCGAAAACATCGACAAGGGCGAGTGCCGTCTGCAGGTGCTGCTGGCACAGGGCCTGATGCAGTCCTCCACCCAGTCCGAAGCCCAGCTGTACCTGCCCATCCACTACGGCATGCGCTTCGACTGCCCCCGCAACGACATTTTCACCCACACCTATGCAGCCTCCGCCGGCTGGACGCTGCCCATTCACGGCCTGTTCACCCCAGAAGGCGGCATCGGCCTGTGGTGCGACGATCCCGACCGCGACTATGTGGTAAGCTGCAACACCGACCGCGCCGGCACCATCGGCGTGCAGTGCCGTGAGCTGTACGAGGAAATGGCCAACGAGCCTCGTCAGATGCGCTTCATGCTGTTTGACGCGGGCGCTGATTTCCGTCAGCTGGCGCTGCGCTGCCGTGAGCTGCGCATTGCCTCCGGCCGTTTCAAGACCCTTAAGCAGAAGGCCGAGACCCATCCCGTGGTGGCCGAGCTGCCCGGCACTGTGTTCTGGAAGCACAATGTGTTCTTCCACGACCGTCCCGAAGGCATCGAAAAGACCTACAGTCTCTATGTAGGCCGCAGCGGCTGGAACGAAAACGAGGGCCTGCCCAACAACTGGACGGCTGAAGAAGTATTCGGTACCGCCAAAGAACGTGGCTTTGACCGCGTGGCCGTGTGCAACACCGGCTGGAACCGCTACGGCTTTGACGCCGGCTATCCCACCCGCCTGCCCGTCAACCCCGAGCGCGGCACTGCTGAGGAATTCCACGCTGCCGCCAACGCTGCGCGCGAAATGTCGCCCGGATATTTCCTCAACGTGCATGACAACTACATTGACGCCTATCAGGGCGAGGAATACCGCGACGACGAAATGCTGCAGAAGCTGGCCGGCACGCCTGATATTGCCGGTATCTGGCGCGGCGGTCAGGCGCACACCATGTGCCCCACCTGCGGACTGAAGTACGCCAGGCGCGACATCCCGCGCATTGCTGAAATGTCCGGCCCCAGCTGTATGTACATTGACGTTTCTGCAACCTGGCCGCTGAGCATCTGCCGCTCCAAGGATCATCCCCTCACCCGCCGCCAGTTCTGCGAAACCAACCGCGAGCTGTTCTCTTTTGCCCGTGATCAGGTGGGCGCGCTTGCTGTTGAGGCCTGCGGCACCGATCACTACGCCGACGTTATCGACATCGGCGCTTACGGCGGACTGCACTTCACCGGCTTCCCGGCCCGTGCGGACGGCCCCGTGCCGGTGCCCGTTCCCATGTGGCAGATCGTTTACCACGACTGCGTGCTCAACTATTTCGGCGAGGGCTACTCGCCGGTGCACGGTTCTGAGTACCGCCTGTATCAGGCGCTGTTCACGCTGCTGCCCACCTCCTTTGACGATCACGCCAAGCGCATCAGCTTCGAACTGCGCTCCGCCTACACCGCTGTCATGACGAATTTTGAGGAGATCACGCCCCGTACCGTCACCATTGACGAGGACGGTTCCTTCCACACCCACGGCATTGTACGCAGCACATACGACGACGGCACCGAGGTCGTCGCCAACTTCAACGAAGAGCCTTATGAATTCGAAGGCGAAACCATTCCCGCCCGCGACTTCATCGTTCGCAAGCACTGATCAAAAAAGGGCACCGGAACTTCGGTTCCGGTGCCCTTTTTTGTCAGTCTTTCCATACAAAATGATAATTGATGGCCTCGCCGCCGTCGACCAGAATATTCTGTCCTGTGCAAAAGCCGTTGACCACCGTCAGGAAATACGCCCACTGGGCAATTTCCTCCGGCGTGGCCCAGCGCTTCAGGGGTGTTTCGTCCATGATCTGCGCCCAAAGTTCGGGGTCATTCATCACACATTCGTTCAGCGGGGTCAAAACGCCGCCGGGGTCGAGGCTGTTGCAGGTGGCTCCGAACGGCGCAATGCGCATGGCTACATTCTTGGTATAGGCCAGCACGCCGCCCTTGCTGGCGCAGTATTCCGGGAACTCTGCGCCCGTGTGCCCGCTGGCGGACCCAATATTCAGCACCGATTTGATCTGCGGCTGAATGCCGTATTTTTCGGTAACATAAATGAGCGCTTTGAGGTTGATGTCAATATCATCCTCATTCTGCGTACCTGCGTTGTTGATGAGGATCTGCACGCCATCCACCTGCGGCAGATGCTCCCTGTCACGCACGTCGCACACATAGTGCGTATAGGCAGGATGATCGATGCTCTTTTCCTGACGGTCGATGCCGGTCACATGGTGGCCTTCCTTCAGAAACAGCTCAGCGATGGCCTTGCCGATGCCCTGCGTGGTGCCGGTGATCAATACGTTCATGCGTTTTTTCCTTTCTCAAGCGCGGCCAGATACTCCCGGCCCACGGCTTCCGCCTGCCATTTTTTTGTGATTCTGTAACCGATGGGAGAAAAAGCGATCTCCATGATGAGTTCCGCCACCGCGCCGGTCAGCGCGCACATGAAGCACTGCAGCACTGTCCAGTGGAAGCCGTTCCAGAACACCGGCGCAAAAAATACAAACACGATGACCGAGAACAGAAAGTTGTCCAGAAACTGGCCGATAAAGGTGGAAATATAGGTTCTGGCAGCAAAAGCCAGTCTGCCGTCCGGATGTTTGCGGAAGCACTGCCCGATGAGCCAGTTGAGCATATTGTTGACCATGCCTGACGTCAGAAACGCCAGCGTGCTGCCCAGGAGCACAAACCACGTTGCACCAAAGATGCCGTCAAACGCGCTGAAATCGCCCGCGTTGGACGGTATGGCACTGGCCACAAAAAAGATGAGACAGGTCAGCAGGTTGATGCCTGCCGCCAGCAGCGTGATATGATTGGCAGCCTTGGGGCCGAAATGCTTGGTGATGATATCCATGCACATAAACGACAGCCACGAAATGAGAATGCCGCCGTCCAGCGCGATCCATTCCAGCTGCAGAAGTGTTTTGTTGGCCAGCAGGTTCATGCTGATCACACTGACCACAAACAGCGTGACCACCGTTGCCGGGATCGACCTGAGAAGCAGCCCGATCTCATCAGTCTGACGGCGAATGCGAGCGCGTATGCCGCTTATATATTTCAAAGTATTTCCTCCTTATATGGCCATGCAAAAGAAAAGGACTCTGCCAAATGCAGAGCCACTATCGTTCTCCTGAATAGCAGTCCTGGTTTTGTTTAACGACAGGATGGCACAAATGAACTGTCGGCAGTATAGATGCCGCAAACCGGTATGGTTTGCGGCATTGTGGCACGCCCGGCGGGATTCGAACCCACGGCCTACCGCTTAGGAGCACTAAAAATCGTCTGATCCATGCTATGCTGCGATGTTATGCCATGTCCCTGAATCCCTTGAAATACAAGGCTTTCAGGCGAATTTCGTGTTTTTTGGTATCGCTCGGTTTTGTCCTGTTTTTCCGCTTGTTTTTGCATCCTGTTAGCAAAATGTTAGCAGAGCCAGGGCGGGAAACGAACACCAACGAACTGTGGTTCGTCGCCGAATTGACATTCTTGACACTCTGATTATACCCTGTTCATATGGAAAACACAATACATAGCGGCATGTATTCCTTATATCTATGGAATACATGCCGCTATCCTTTGGGGTTGCTTAATCGACATTTTTGTCTAACTTTTCTGGAGGCACTTCAATGGTTTCGGCTGGTATGATTTTTTCTCTATTCTTTTGTGTAGGAATGGGACTGTCGATCTGTCGTTCCAGAAGAACGTGATAGCCCTGATCATATTCTGGAGATGGGAAAAAGTTGTCTGCACTAACTAAGCTTCCTTCGCCTAACATTTCATCGACTAAGGCAACATTCATCCTAATGACACAGGCTATTCGTTCGTCAAAATCATAAGAACAATGCTTACCCTTTACGATCCAACCGTGCTGTGAGCAGGGACGCAAAAAAGTTGAAGGCAGATTCTTCCGCAAATCAATAGTGTATGTATTCTCACCAAAATATATTCCGTTTAATGATGGAGCATTTGTTTCGGCAACATATAAGAACAAATACATGTGGCCTTGTTTGTTATCATCATCAAAGCGTTGCCATAGCATTGTGATCTCTTGGTTCTGAGCATCGATTTGATCACAACGTTGTTGCCATTCCCTTATGTTGCGGTCATTGATTTTCTTCAAAAAAGTTGTAATAACCTCAGTATACGGCCGCTTACTCTTCGCAACAATGTTTTGGCAAGTCTCAATCTGTTCAGATGTGAGACTCCCTTCGTCCAAATCCTGCGGTTTGTCTGGATGGCATTTGAGAATTGGAAGATCAACCTGCAGCTTTAGGTGCTTGTCTTCATCAGGTTTCTTAGTTGTATCTCGTCTGTAATAATCCTTTGTCGTTTTATCGCGCGCAAACAAACCAAACCAAAGAGCTGTCCAATGATTATCAACGAAGTCGACACAAAACGTTTTGCCTCCATAGTGCTGCAATGCCGCTTCCATGGTTAATCGCTTATACAATTCCCACCCTGCCACATCAGGGGAATTAAGGTGGAAGAAGCTGATAAGTGAGGAATCCGCCATCATGCTACTAACAGCTTGCTCCAGTTGTTGTTCTTTAGATACCCGAAGGGTAGGATCATGAAAAATGCTTGGTATCACGCTCGGGTACAGATCGCATTGTCCTCTGTACAGAACCGTACCAATACCCGCATTTATGTGTTTTACATAACCTACGAGCTGGTTTAGGTCATTTTGTGACGTCACAGTAAATACGGGAATGTTTTTAGACCATGTGCCAGTAAAAATCCTGTTTTCATGGGTTTTTGCTTCGGGGTATCTGATCATCACATTTTCCTCTCATTCTCTGGTACTAAAGCGATTTACGGCGTGGTCTGTGCAGCATCCAGCGGCTCTAAGCGTAAAATGTAATCAGTCAACATGATTGCATTAAGGGAAGCTTTCTTGCTTGGATAACTGCGATACCAGCTATGTGAAACGCCATGTCGATTAGGAACGCCATCAATCACATCATCTACTCCGTCACACTGAGAAACAATGAAGTTGTCAAAGTAGTTGCTGAAAATCTGTTCGTAATCATTGGCTTCCGTCAAAGCTGCGAGTTCCTTTTTGGTTATACTCATCTTCTGACGATGGCGTTCATCCATAGGAACGTTGTTTGCCTTTATGTAGATCATTCCTTCCCACATAGAGGCCAAGCTGGAAATCGTCAGTGCATACTCACCACGAAGATGCGCATCCATAGCCTGACATAGTATCCTTTTGATATGAGTCTCGATGTCCAGTTGTCTCCACGAACGCTTAATGGAATTTATCCTCTGTGGCGTATAGTACGCAAGGATAAGTTTATCAATCCTCTTTTCGCGTCGCTTGCTGGCTCCACGACTGGTCTCCATCACTTCTGCAACTGCCGAAGTTAGAGTTGAGTCTTTAAGCCAACCGGCATAGGGAAACCACTTGCACTCATACATTGCCAAGAGATAGGCTGCCTTGAACTCTTCACGTGATATAAATATCTCGCTGAGTTCTTCAAGCGTCCTGTACATAGGACCAAAATCAAGGCTCTGCAACCATTTCATAGCAGGCGATTGCAGGGCATCGATCATTGCAGTGCCAAAATTAACCGAAATATCCCGAACAGAATTGGCCAGCGTCTGAGCAAGTTCACTGCTGAACGCTTGCACAATCTTTGTAACACCAGTACTTATTTGTTTTAGAATCGGACTGGTGAAAGAATAATCCGGGACTTGGGTCGATAGCGCAAGTTCACCGAGCGTTGAAAATATGGGATGAGCAGTAGCACTCTTTATGCTTTGGTCGGCAATAGTCAAAGCTGCAGTTGATGCCTGAATATCACGTACTGCGTCAAATGCCGGATCAGTAACAACGAGATTCTGCAAGTTATTCGCAGGCAATGCAGCTAAACTGATATCCGGCAGATCCACTTTGGCGGATGCAATAGCCTGTTGAAGACGATCAAGCTGCTCTACTGCCGGAAGAGACGGCTGTATCAGTTCCTGATTGGCAAAATCACCCTCTTGGAGAAGGTCATTTCGTTCATGGTTTTCTTCATGATGCTTCATGATAAAAAACTCCTCCTACTGTATTTGCCAACAGACACAAGGCAGCTGCCGGTATTAGCATGTATCGACAAGAAAAGATTTCCTGAGTCAATTATATGGCACTTTGCTTGAACTGGCAATGGGTCTTGTATCTTTTTGCGATCAAAACCGTCATTATACAATCACTCAAAGACACTTGCGATGATAAACCATCTATTCTTTATCGTTTAGATGGTTTTTTCATATAACAATTTTGAGGAGGTGAACCATTTGTCCGCAACAACCATCGCCATCGCCAACCAGAAGGGCGGCGTTGGCAAAACGACCACAACCGCCAATCTGGGCATCGGATTGGCACAGGAGGGCAAGAAGGTGCTGCTGGTGGACTGCGATCCGCAGGCCAGCCTGACCATCAGCCTTGGTTATCCCCAGCCGGATACCCTGCCCTGCACACTCTCTACTCTCATGGGAAACATCATCACCGACGAATCCAACATCCCCGGAGAAGGAATCCTGCATCATGCTGAAGGTGTCGATCTGCTTCCTGCCAGCATCGACCTTGCGGGCATGGAAGTAACGCTCATGAATGTCATGAGCCGTGAAACTGTGCTGCAGCAAGTACTGGAACCGCTGAAAAAGCAGTATGACCACATCTTGATCGACTGTATGCCCTCCTTGGGAATGCTGACGATCAATTCGCTGGCAACAGCCAACAGCGTCATCATTCCGGTTCAGGCGCAGTATCTGCCCGCCAAGGGCCTGGAACAGCTGCTCAAAACCGTTGGTAAAGTGCAGCGGCAAATCAATCCCAAGCTGAAGATCGACGGCATCCTGCTGACCATGGTGGACAACCGCACGAACTACGCCCGTGAGATCAGCTCCATGCTGCGTGAAAACTACGGCAGCAGAGTCAGGGTGTTTGCTACTGACATTCCTCATTCTGTCCGCGCCGCCGAAATCAGTGCTGAAGGGAAAAGCATCTATGCCCACGATCCCAAGGGCAAGGTGGCAATGGCGTACCGCGCTCTGACGCAGGAGGTGATGAAGATTGAGAAGCAGCGCAGCAAAAATCAAGCTGACCTCGGTAGATGATCTGTTTTCTTCGGAGGAAAGCAGAGCCGACGCCAGCCGGGAACGAGTTGTTGAACTGTCCCTGGCAGAGATGCACCCGTTCAAGAATCATCCCTTCAAGGTGCTGGATGATGATAAGATGCAGGATACCGCTGAGAGCATCCGGGAACATGGCGTACTGGTTCCTGCCATTGTGCGCCCACGGGAGGAAGGCGGCTATGAGATCGTCGCAGGTCACAGGCGGCACTTTGCCAGCCAAATTGCCGGACTTGCCACGATGCCCGCTATCGTCCGTGATCTGGACGACGATGCCGCTACCATCATCATGGTTGACTCCAATCTCCAGCGTGAGAGCATCCTGCCCAGTGGACGTGCTTGGGCGTATCGGATGAAGCTGGAAGCCGTGCGGAGAAAGGCTGGACGGCCATCGAAAGAAAATGCGGGCCAACTTGACCCGGATTTCGATAATCGCCGTTCCAACGTCATTGTTGCTGAACAAGCCGGTGAAAGCGTCAAGCAGTTGCAACGCTTTATCCGTCTGACCGAACTCATCCCGCCTCTTCTGGATATGGTGGACGAGCGTAAGATCGCCTTTAATCCGGCGGTCGAACTCTCCTACCTCAAGCCGGAAGAACAGGTTGAGCTGTTGGACGCCATGGACAGCGAACAGGCCACGCCATCCCTCTCCCAGGCGCAGCGGCTGAAGAAATTCAGCCAGGAAGGTCATCTATCTATCGACGTAATGCGCGCCATCATGTCCGAGGAGAAGAAAAGTGAGCTTGACCGGGTAACGCTCACCAGCGATAAGCTGCACAAGTATTTCCCGAAAAGCTACACGCCCCAGCAGATGGAACAGGTGATCCTGAAACTGTTGGAGGGCTGGCATCACCGCCGCCAGCAAGCTCAGGAGAGATAACGCCCACACAATCATGTGTCGGGCGTTTTTTCATACCCCGAAGGAAAGGAGGGATGAAATGTGGCTGTTTTCAGGATCGAGAAAACGAGGGATTACACCGTCATGTCCAACCATCATCTGAAAAACAAGAACCTGACACTGAAAGCCAAGGGCTTAATGAGCTTGCTACTTTCTCTGCCGGATAACTGGGTGCATACTCTGGCGGGTTTGGCACAGATCAGCGTTGAGGGTGTAGACGCCATCCGTATGGCTGTGCATGAGCTGGAACGTGAAGGGTATGTTGTTCGTAACCGCATCCGTGATGAAAAAGGGCATCTGGGCGAGATGGAATACGTTGTCTATGAGAATCCGCAGAAGCCAGTCGTTGCAGAAGAACCTGTACCGGCTTCTCCAACGTTGGAAGAACCTATGTTGGAAAATCCAACACAGGAGAATCCAACGCAGGGTAATCCTACACAGGATAAACCTACATTGGGTCATCCTACGCAGGAAAATCCAATGCTATTAAATACTCATAGATCAAACACGCATAAAGAAAATATTGATTTATCAATTCCTTATGCAGCAAATCCTTATCAATCAATCCCTTATCAATCAATGCGTGAGCGCGAGCAACCCAGCATGGTGGCACAGTACAAAGCACTGGTGCAGGGTCACATCGAATATGACGTCATGTGCCAGCAGTATGAACAAGAACGTCTGGATGAAATCGTCTACCTGATCGTTGAAGTCCTTTGCTCCAAAGCGCAGTACTTCACCATTTCCGGCGAGGAGCTTCCTGCCGATCTGGTACGAGAACGGCTGCTCAAGTTCAGAAGTTCTCACCTGCAGTACGTCTTCGATTGCCTGAGCAGAACGACAAGCCGAGTGGGCAATATCAAGTCATATCTGCTGACCACCCTGTACAACGCCACCGGCACCATGACCAACTACTACGACGCCCGCGTGCGTCACGACCATCCATATCTGTTTTGCAAGGAGGATTAAGTATGTCCCAGCATAAGCATCCCAAGCGTCGCTTTCCGATGGCCGCTGTTCTGGCGGTCATTTTGATTTTGGCAGGTGTTGCCGCCATTGCCGGTTCCCTGTGGATGCAGGAGAACGAGATCAGCACCGGTGCCGAGGTTTACGAAGCGCTGGTTGAACAGCTGAAGCAGCCGCCTACCACCGAGGAAAACCCTGAAACCCAGCAGGATGAACTGCCTGCTGATGATACCACCACCGAAGAAACGCCTGTCACGCAGGATGAACCCGACCAGGAGCAGCCGGTACAAGAGCAGCCTGACCAGCCTGCTGATCAGATCTACGAACCTGCGGTGACGGTGGTTCCGCCGCTGACTGTCCAGCCCACTGAACCGGAACAGCAGATCCTTCAGCCGGTGAACCTGCCCGAATCCCCCAAGGAAGCAGCACCTGGTTTCACCGGCGCAGATCTTGCTGCCTGTAAAGCGGCCAACAGCGATTTCGCTGCATGGCTTCAGATTCCCGGCACGGATATTGATTATCCCGTCGTGCTGACCAACGACGTGGACTACTACCTGGATCACACCTTTACCGGCGAGGAAAGCATCATCGGCTGTCTGTTCTCTCTGGGCCGCACAGATTACGCAGCTCCCAGCGATAACATCGCCATCTATGGCCACCACATGCGCCGCAGCCGTTCCACCACCATGTTCCAGCCCCTGCACAACTACAAGAAAGCCTCTTTCCGCAACGAACATGCCACCATCCATCTGGATACCCTGCATGGCTCCCGCAGCTATACCGTGTTCGCCGTCATCAATAAGCGCGAATCCGATTGGGATGCTTCTGCAGCGGACTTTGCCTCTGCAGATGAGTATCAGGCTTTTCTGGATCGTGCGCTGGAATGGTCGTTGTACGATACCGGCGTTTCTGTCACAACGGACGATCACATTCTCACCCTGATCACCTGTGACCGCGATTACAATTCCGAAGATGGTCAGCTTGTGGTGATGGCTGTCCAGCAGTGACCTACGACACAACAAGGAGGAACCTATGAGAAAAACAACTCTGATCAAGGCATTGGCGCTTCTGCTGTCCTTTGCCATGCTGATGACTGGCCTCCCGGCTCCGTCCATTGCTGAAACGATTGCCACTCCTACGGACACGGTGATCGAGCAAAGCGAAGAAATTGTTATTGAGGACGAGCAGCCTGTTGAAGAAGTCCCCGACGAGCCGCTTGTGCCTGACGAAGAAACAGAGCTTCCACCCATTGAGGATGAGATGACAACTGAACCTGAGAATCCCATGGAGGATGACGAAGATGCCACCTTTCCCGAAGATAATCCGCCCGCTGATGACGGTACTGGAGATCTTCCAACTGATGACGTCGATCCTGAAACGGAAGCCGAGGAACCCTCCGGCGACGACCCCGTAACGGATGACGAGCCGATTGAGGAACAGCCGGAGGAAACACAGCCGGACGAAGAAATCGAAATCCCTGATGTTCCGGCAGAAGACGAGGAAACCGAGCTTCCGTCCGTTGAGGATGACCCGACTGAAGATGACTTCATCCCGGAAGGTGAGCCTTTGGACGAACCCATCGTGATCGAACATCCCGTCAAAGCAGCGATTGACGCCAACGGCTATGCTTACCTGATGGCTGAAGACGGCTTCGACGCATACAGCGCGCCGGATATGAGTGAACACATCTTCACCGTTCATGCCGGTGTGCTGCTGGTGACGGACTTCATGGATGAAGATGCCTGGAACATCATCGAAGTGCAGTTCCTGACTGCGGGCGGTGAAGCGCTGACGGCTTATGCCTATGCCGATGATCTTCCCGACACCCTTCTGGAACGATCTGTTCTGGATGAAATCGCCCTGACCACCAATTTCGCGCTGGTATTTGTGGGTGACGGCAAAGTGGCAATCTTTGAGGTAGACGGTGAGGCTCCCTATGTGGAGGAACTGCCGCCCGTTGAGCTTCCTGAAGAACCCGAAGAACCTGTTGAGCAGCCTACTGTGCCTGACGAGGAAGAACTGTTCTTTGAGGACGAGCTGCCCGAAGAACAGATGCTGGCTGACGAGGGCGCTTTCGTGCTGGTTTCCACTGACACCCGATCTTTCCTTGGCGTGGATGACAGCGCTGCAGATGATTACGAAGGCGATCTGTACCTTGGCTATTTCGTCAGTGATGCCATCGTGCAGGTTGAATCCATCGAGCAGGACGCCCAGGGCCGCAGCTGGTATCTGGTGCGCTATCTGTATGGTGATACCCATGCGGACGGAACGCTGAAATGGACGGATACTGATCTGATCTATGTGCTGGCCGGGGAAACTTACGGCACAGACGATACGGAACTGACCGTCACTGATTTCGCATTTCCGTATGCTCCGATGACCTATGCGCTGCGCTCGACGCCCATGAACGGCTTTTCTCTGCGTGACATCAGTGCATCCCTTGGTAACTTCTACGTTGGCCAGACCGGTCTGCACGGCAGTTCCGGCAAAGACAGCGAGTATCTGCAGATTGCAACACTGGCGGGCTATGGAAAAATCTACGCCACGCCGCACTATCTGGAAGGGTATACCGTGTATTGTCTGGAACATCTGCTGCCCGGTCCCGGTGAGCGGTCTTCCAGCGGAGGCTACCAGCCTACCGGCCCGTACACGGTGGTTGACCTGGCCTCCTACATGGCAACGCCCGGTTATTCCGGCGTCATGTACAAGGAAAGCACCATGCATGCCATCGGCTGGGTGCTGCGTCATACGGTTCCCTTCATGGAGCTGAACCGTTCCGATTCCGATAACCGTACCTGGAGCCGCGTTGCCGGTCAGTTTGCCATCCGCGAAGTGATCAAGCAGCTGGAAGGCTCGCAGTATGTGCGCGATTATTGGGATATGGATGACTTCTATGCAGCAAGCAACAACGCTCCGGCTGTCTATCTGGAATACGCCCGCTGGCTTGCTGCCAATGGTATTGCCCGTGGTTCCATGACTGGCAAGATCACTGTGTCCAATAAGAGCGTCACGTCTGTCAACGGGAAAACGATTGGCACGGTCACGTTGACGACTGACGCCGATCTGATTCGCATCAGCAAGTCCTATGGCACAGTCACCGGCAATACCTACGGCTCGGATAGCTCCTATTACTACCTCAACAGCGGTGATACCATCACCATTTCATCCTCCGCTTCTTCTTTCAGCTTCAAGGCAGAATCCATGTCTTCGCCAGATGAAGAAGCCGGATTTGTGGTTGGCGTTCCCTATGAGGCAATCCAGAAGCTGCTGATTCCCATCGAGGGGCTTCCGTATCCCATCAAATCCGTTACGGTGTCCTTTGATATTCCTTACGGCTCCGTTTCCGTTACCAAGACGGACTTCAATACCGGCAAAGTGCTGGCTGGCGCTACCTTTGACCTCATCAGCGGCAGCACCGTCATCCAGTCCATGACCACCGGCGCAGATGGCGTCGTGACCTTCACCAATGTGCCGCCCGGAACCTACACCATCCGTGAGCGCACCGCACCCGAAGGGTACACCCTGGGTTCGATGAACGTGCAGACGGTGAATGTGTCCAATGGACAGACTTCCCGTGTCACCTTCGCCAATGAAAAGATCACCGCCCGGATCAAGATTGTGAAGAAGGACTCGCTCACAGGCGATAAGCTGGCAGGCGCGGCCTTCAAGATCACCCGCCTTTCCGGTCCTGCGGTGGTTTCGGGTATGGCGATTGGCGATAGCATCACCATCGTAACCGATGTGAACGGCGTCATCGAAACCGGCTGGCTGGAATGGGGCCGTTACCGCATCGAAGAAACCGCTGCGCCGGAAGGTTTCCTGCTCACTGGCTACTCCACGGAGATCAATGCCTATGAGAATGGCAAAACCTACTCCTTTGAGGTCGAGAACGAGCCTATGACCGGCTACATCCACTTGGAAAAGACAGATCGACTGGATGGCCGTCCCATCAGCGGCGTTACCTTCGACATCTACCATAATGATCAGTACAGTTCTGACTACGCAGGCTCCATGACCACCGGCGCGGATGGCGTTGCAATCTCGCCCCCGCTGCGCAAAGGCGACTATCTGGTGGTGGAACATGAGAATCCTACCGGCTATGTGTACGAACTGGTGGAACTGGAAGCCACGGTAAAGGCCAGCGAAACCACCTGGCTTGATGCAGACAATCAGCCCATTCAGGGCCGCATCCGCATCGTGAAGAAGGATGCTCTGACCGGCGATCTGCTGGCGGGTGCAGAGTTCACGATCACCCGGATCAGCGGCATCCCAGCTCATAACGGCGCTGATGATGGTGAAATCGTTGCTACCATAACCACCGGCGCAGATGGTACTGCTGAATCTCCGATGCTGACCTACGGCACCTACCGCATCACCGAAACCAAGGCTCCTGACCACTTTGTGCTTGCTGATTTCTCCACAGATGTAACGATTTCTGAGGATAACATGCAGCCCATTGAGGTGGTTGTGGAGAATGAACCCACCAAGGGCCATATTCGTCTGACCAAGACGGACAGCCTTGCAGGAACGCCTATTGCCGGTGTTCAGTTTGATATTTTCAATGCTGCTGGAGAACTGGTAGGCACCATGACCACAGATGAAAACGGCGTTGCTGTTTCTCCTGCACTGACCAAGGGCAGCTACACCGTCCGGGAACATGAAAACCCTACCGGTTATGTGGCTGCGCTGGCTGAGATGCCTGCTGTGGTCTATTCCGACGAAACCACCGACCTGGCCGTGACCAACGATCCTATTCAGGGCAAGATCCGCATCGTGAAGAAAGATCAGCTGACCGGTGATCTGCTGGCGGGCGCTGAATTCACGATCACGCGCGTTTCCGGCATTCCCGCTCATAACGGCGCAGGCAATGGTGAAGTGGTCGCCATGATCACCACCAACGAAAATGGCGTCGCTGAAACGCCCCTGCTGACCTACGGCACCTATCAGATCAAAGAAACCGTTGTCCCTGAACATTTTGTGGACAACGGTTTTTCTGTGGAAGTCACCATTTCGGATGACAACTTGAAGACCTATGAGGTGGTCGCAGAAAACGAGCCTGCCAAGGGATGGCTGAAGCTGACCAAGACCAACAGCCTGGACGGCCATCCCATCGCAGGGGTCACTTTCAACGTGTACTACTACGATGATTACGGCACTGGCCTTGCCTGCACCATGACTACGGATGAGAACGGCGTCGCTGTTTCTCCTGCGCTTCGCAAGGGCAGGTATCTGGTGCAGGAAGAAGATGAGCCTGTCGGCTATGTTCACGATCTGGCGGAGCTGACCGCCATCGTCAACCCGGATGAAACCACCGAGCTTTCTGTTACCAACGAACCCATCCAGGGTATCCTTCGTATCCGCAAGCTGGACGAGCTGACCGGCGAAGCCCTGGCGGGTGCAGAGTTCACCATCACGCGCATCAGCGGTCTGCCCTCCCACAACGGCGAGGGTGACGGCGAGGTTGTCGCGGTCATCACCACGGACGCCAACGGTATCGCTGTAACGCCGCTGCTTCCTTATGGTGTGTACCAGGTGGATGAAACCAAGGTTCCTCCTCATTTCGTGGATAACGACTTCTCCACTGAAATGGTCATTAACGAGGAAAACTTCTGCACCTACGAAATCGACGTGGAGAACGAACCCACCAAAGGCTGGCTGCGACTGACCAAGACGGACCGTGAAAACGGCAATCCCATTGCTGGCGTGGTGTTCGATGTTTACTACGCCGACCAATACGGTCAGGGGCTTGCCACCACCATGGTCACGGATGCAAACGGCGCCGCCATGTCTGAACCTCTCCGCAAGGGTCAGTACACCGTTCAGGAACGCGGCGCAACCGAAGGATATGTGTTTGAACAGATCCTTCTGGACGCAACCGTCCATTCTGACGAAACCACGGAGCTGACCGCCACCAACCAGCCTGTGCTGGTGCAGCTGAAGATCTACAAGCGCGATGTGGATGAATACTCCGGCAATCCTGCTGATGCTCCCGGCACTCGCGGCGACGGCGTTCTGACCGGCGCAGAGTTCCAGGTGCTTGCTGCCGAGGACATCACGGATCGTCAGGGCAATGTGATTCACACCAAGGGGGATGTGGTCGTTTCTTCCATCAAGACGGCTGGCACAGATGCTTCCATTACCACGGACAAACTCTGGCCCGGTCTGTATCAGGTGGTGGAGCTGACGCCGCCTATCGGCTATCAGCCCAGCGATAAGCCCATCGCCATTGATGCCCGCGACACCGCCAAGCAGTCTGAGAAAGCCGTCATCACCTATGAAGGCGTCATCACCAATGAGATCAAGTACGGCGCACAGGCCATCGTCAAGCTGCTGGGTGACGGTACTGCTGCAGCAGATCCCACCCGCGTGGAAACACCCGAACCCGGCGCTGAGTTCCGCGTATATCTCCAGAAGGCTGGCTCCTATGACAACGCCCGCGACATTGAGCGCGATTACCTCGTCACCGATGCCAATGGCTATGCCATGACAAAGGCATTGCCCTATGGTGTGTATGTGCTGGAACAGGTGAAGGGTAAGGAGGGTTACGAGATCAAAGGCCCGATCACCTTTGAGATTGACGGCACAGAAAGTCTTGTGAACCCGCCGCCCCTGACGCTTTCTGACCAGCCCATCCTGTACCGGCTGAAGTTCATCAAGACCGATTCCGTCACAGGCAAAACCATCACGCTTTCCAATGCCAGCTTTAAGCTGAAAGACGCCAACGGCGAATATGTTAAGCAGACTGTGTACTATCCCCGCGAACAGGTCATTGATACCTTTACCACGGATGATACCGGCTCCGTCACCCTGCCCGAAACCGTCACCTGGGGCCTGTACTTCGTCGAGGAAGTCAAAGCCCCGGAAGGCTACCTGATCCGCACCGAATCCCTTTCCGTTTTCGTTGGCCATGAGGGCGATCTGCCCGGTCAGACCTACGAGCTGGAACTCGAAATCCCCAATGATCCCGTCATGGGCGGCATCCTGCTGGATAAGAAGGGTCTGCAGCTGACGGATGTGAAGATCACCACCGACGCCTGGGGCAATGAAGTCCATACGCCCGTGTACGAAGAGGATTACCTGGCGGGTGCGGTGTTTGAGATCCGCGCTGCCGAGGACATCACCGGCAAGGACGGCACCGTATGGTATCAGGCGGACAAACTGGTGGATACCATCACCACCACGGCGAATGGCGGCGACGCCTCCAAGGAACTGCCTCTGGGCAAGTACAACGTAACGGAGGTTTCTGCGCCCGAAGGTTACTTCTTCACGGA
>JAFWYA010000022.1 GCA_017517815.1 Clostridia bacterium
CGGTTTATGTCATCTGCCAGAGCGGCCTGAGAAGCTACATTGCCAGCCGTATTCTGGAGGGCAACGGCTATGAAGCCTATAATTTCGCCGGAGGATTCCGGTTCTACGACGCGGTCATGAATGATCGCGCGCTGATCGAAAAGGCTTATGCCTGCGGTATGGATACCATTGATTCATAAAAAACAGAGAATGTCCGCCATGTGTTCTGCACCGGCGGACATTCTCCCGTTATTCACTCAATTCTTCCAGTTTCTTCTGATCTGTGATCTCTATCGTTCCACGCGACAGCTTCACCATGCCTTCGTTCTGGAAATATCGCAGCATGCGGGTGACAACCTCGCGGGGATTGCCTATGTGATTGCCAATGATCTCATGGGTGGTCTTCAGTTCGTTCGTGCCCTCGATGGCGGCTTCCTCCAGTAAGAAAGAGGCCAATCGCTTGTCGAAGCTCTTCCACATGATCTGCTCAACAAGCCACATGACGTCGGAAAATCTCGTCGCCATGACTTCGTTGGTGAAGTTGGACAGCGGCGCGGATTCTTCCATAACCCGCTTGTAGGTTTCAGCAGGAATCACCCAAAGTTCAGTATCCTTTTCTGCTTCAATGGTTACATCAAATTGAATGGAACGCATCATGCAGGACGCGGAAAACAGGCACAGATCGCGCTCAAACAGTCTGTAGATGGTGATTTCGCGTCCATCCTCAGACAGGATAAATGCCCGAAGCTGACCGCTGCGGACAAGGAGAAGTCCGGTGCAGTCTGCATCGCCGTTGTGAATCACATCGCCTTTTTTTACCTTACGGCTGAAAACACTGCTGGAAAGGACTGTCTGCTGCTCTGCCGTCAGACGGCTCCACACAGGGAAAAATGATGAGAACTCCATGCGAATCCTCCTTGTTCAATGTATCATAGTATGTATATTATATACACAAACACGATAATTGGCAATCAGAACACAGACGAATCATAAGCTTGCTATTGGCAATCCCAGAATTGCCCGGATTTTTTCTGAGCTTAAAAAACTTGAATGTGAACAGTATCCTAATGCTGTAGGCCGACGGTATTGAATGCATTATACCGTCGGTTTTTTCATAGGAATTGTCACTTTCTCGTTAGTATTCACTTAATTTTTTGTTTTTGGAGCAAAAACCCTTTTACTGACCATAACACCATTTCGTAAGCGCTTCCGTTAATTTACGTTGACGAAGGCACTTGATCAAGACATAATATAGCCAGAAGTCACAGCATACACAAGCTGTGAAAAAGGAGGAAAAGAATATGAAAAAGCTTCTTTCCATCGTTTTGGCGTTGGTCATGTGCTGTGCGGCTTGCACGGCGATGGCCGAAAACATCACCCTGAAGGTCTGGGAAGGCCAGGATGATCAGGAACTGCTGAAGGAATTGTGTGAGGCATATGCAGCCCTGCATCCCGAAAACACCTATACTTTCCAGTATGGTGTTGTTGGTACCGCTGATGCGAGCACCCGCTATCTGGAAGATCCGGCGGCTGCTGCGGATGTGTTCGTTTATCCTGATGATCAGCTGATTCGTCTGGTACAGGCTGACGCGCTTTACGAGGTAACTCGTAACCACGATGCGATCGTTGCTGCCAACAGCGTTGGTTCTGTGAATGCTGCAACGTACAAGGATACGCTTTATGGCTATCCTATGACCTCTGATAATGGCTACTTCCTGTTCTACGATAAGTCCGTTCTGACTGAAGAAGATGTCAAGACTCTGGATGGCATTCTGGCTGCTGCCGAGAAGGCTGGCAAGCAGTTCAACTTCGATATCGCTAACGGCTGGTATCTGGCTTCCTTCTTCATCGGCAATGGCTGCACCATCACGCTGGATGACAATGGCAACCAGGTATGTGACTTCAACAACGAAAAGGGTCTGGAAGCTGCCAAAGCAGTGGCTGCGCTGTGTGCGCACCCCGCTTTCCTGCCTGGCGACCAGAACATTCTGACTGGTACGATTGGCGAAAGCGTTTGTGCCGGCGTGTGTGGCACCTGGGTGGCTGATGCCATCAAGGAACGCCTGGGTGATAACTATGCTGCTGTTAAGCTGCCTACCTTCACGGTTAACGGTGAGCAGGTTCAGATGGGTTCCTTCGGCGGTTGCAAGATTCTGGGCGTGAATACTCAGAGTGCCTACCCCGTTGAAGCCATGAACCTGGCTGAATTCCTGACCAGCGAAGCGAGTCAGCTGCGTCGTTTCGAAGTTCGTGGTTATGGTCCGTCCAACATCAACGCCGCGAACAACGAAGCTATCGCTTCCGATCCTGCGCTTGCCGCTCTTGCAGCACAGAGCAACTATGCTATTACTCAGTTGATCATTGGTGATTTCTGGACGCCTGCAACTGCGTTTGGTAATGCTCTGATCGCTGAGCCTAATGCAGATCTTCAGCCTCTGCTTGATCAGTGGGTGGCTCAGACTGTCGGTCAATAATTCGTCTACTCCAGGAAAGGCTGCCAGAACATGGCAGCCTTTCCCGGCTTTCCGGAGGTACATGCTATGAAACAGCTGCTGATTGGGATGCGGCAAGGAGACATCTGGGTAAAGGGCTCCTGCCTGATTATGGGGCTTGGCTGCATCAAGCGAAAGCAAATTGTCAAGGGCTTACTCTATCTGGCTGCAGAAGCTCTGTTTTTCCTCTTTTTCTTTGGCTTCGGTTGGAAATACCTGCAGCACTTTCTGACGCTGGGCGAGAATGCACAGAAACGCATCTGGAATGAGAGCCTGCAAATCTATCAGCGAGTTCCTGGAGATAACAGTATGCTGATTTTGCTTTTCAGCGTACTGACAGTTGCGGTGACTGTATTGTTTGTTTACCTGTGGCTGCTAAATCTGAAAAGTGCTGTTCATGTGTACCGCTTGGAAAAAGAAGAGAAACATATTCCTTCTTTTGGCGAGGATCTGCGCAGCTTGTTGGATGAAAGATTTCACGTTACACTTCTCAGCGTTCCAATGACTACGCTCTTGCTATTCACGGTGCTTCCGATCATCTTCATGATCTTAATTGCCTTTACGAATTTCGATGCCAATCACCAGCCTCCGGGAAATCTGTTCACATGGACTGGTTTGCAGAATGTAACAGATATTTTCCTCGGCAATGCAACAAAGACACATACGTTTACCAGCATTCTTGCATGGACAATGGTATGGGCTGTCTTTGCCACGTTCACCAACTACATTTTCGGTATGCTGCTTGCAATCATCATCAATCACAAGCTGGTACGCCTGAAGAAAATGTGGCGTACATGGTTCATGATCCCGATTGCTATACCGCAGTTTGTCAGCTTACTGCTGGTTTCCCGCGCGCTGGAGCCAACAGGTGCAATCAACGTAGCACTGATGGAGCTTGGCTGGATTGAAACACCACTTCCATTCCTGACGGATGTCACGCTATCGCGCATTGTAGTTATTGTTGTCAACATGTGGATCGGTATTCCCTATACCATGATGACATTCTCGGGTGTTCTGATGAATGTACCTGAGGAACTCTATGAAAGCGCAGCAATTGATGGTGCTGGCCCTGTACGCAAATTCGTCAATATCACGTTACCATATATGATTTTTGTCACAGCACCTGCCACCATTACCACGTTTGTGGGCAACATCAATAATTTCAATGTCATTTACTTACTCACAGCTGGCGGCCCTGCCAGTCTTGATTATTACCAGGCTGGTAAAACAGACCTGCTGGTCACCTGGCTGTACAAGCTGACAGTTGATCAACATGACTACGCTTTGGCGTCTACCATTGGTATTTTCATTTTCATGATTGTTTCTGTGTGTTCCCTGACCGTATACAACCGTACTGGTGCTGTAAAGAAGGAGGATATGTTCCAATGAAAAAACATGTGAACAAGCGCAATTTGCGCACCTCCATCGGATTGCATACACTATTGACAGTTCTTTCGGTCTTGTGGATGTTGCCGGTTTTCTGGCTTCTTCTTTCTTCCTTCCGCAAGGAACCAGGCGCATATACCCCTTATCTTTGGCCGAAGGGCTTTACCTTTGATAATTACACTCGTCTGTTTACAGATACACGTTTGTTCAATTTCCCTCGCTGGTTCATGAATACATTGTTTGTAGCAATATGCTGCTGCGTGCTGACAACCATACTGACGCTGATGGTTGCATATGTGTATTCTCGTCTGCGTTTCAAAAGCCGTAAAGCCATCATGAACATATCTCTCATTCTGGGTATGTTCCCTGGCTTTATGAGTATGATTGCAATTTATCATTTCATGAAAGCTATTGGGCTGGATCAGACTTTGTTGGCACTGATTCTGGTCTATTCCGGTGGTGCTGCTTTGAACTATTACATTGCCAAAGGCTTCTTCGATACGATTCCTAAAGCACTGGATGAGGCTGCAACGCTTGATGGAGCATCAAAAAACACCATCTTCTGGAGGATCATTCTTCCAAACTCCAAGCCCATCGTTGTGAACACAGCAATCAATGCCTTCATTGCTCCCTGGGTCGATTTCATCTTTGTTTCTGTTATCATGAAGGATAACTACAATAACTACACTGTTGCCAAAGGTCTGTACACGATGGTGGATAAGGCAAATATCTACCATTACTACACTGTGTTCTGTGCCGGTTCTGTTATTGTGGCCATTCCCATCGTCCTTCTGTTCATCAGACTGCAAAAATACTATGTTGCCGGCGTTACCGGCGGCGCGACGAAAGGATAATCACTATGCAATACGCTGCCATTGTTCATCGGCCCATGAGCGAATTCGCATTCCCTTTGGACAGGACACATTTCGTTTTTCGCCTCCGGACAGCTAAGAATGATCTAAAAAAAGTGATCTTCTATTACGCTGACCGGGCAGACATGGCCCCGGAATTAACGTTCTTTTCACTGCCAATGCCATTGATTCGCTCAGATATGCTTTATGACTGGTATGAAGTCACATTGGAGACGCAATGGCAGCGCGTTGCTTATTATTTTCTGCTTGATGATGGCAATTCTCAATGCTGTTTTGCCGGAGAATGCTTTGAAAAAGCAGAAGCCATTATTGAGCGTAGTGAGTATTTTCAGTATCCTTTTAACCATAAGTCAGATCTTGCACAGATACCAGATTGGGCAAGAGCTGCCATTGTCTATAACATTTTTCCTGACAGTTTTGCTGATGGAAGGCGCAGCATTTC
The DNA here is from genome assembly GCA_017517815.1 of Clostridia bacterium. Next base: position 5,172 of record JAFWYA010000022.1, read on the forward strand.
TTGCAATGGGAAAAGCGAAACTTATGGGAATTATCCTTCTGTATCAAACTATGGCGGCACGATCAATGGAATTAGAGAAAACCTCGATTACATCAAAGGCATGGGGTTCAATTGCTTATACCTTAATCCGATTTTCACAGCCGGTGCCTATCATAAGTATGATACACTTGACTACAAACATATTGATCCTTGTTTCGGAACAGATACTGATTTCAAAGAAATGGTGCAAGAGGCACATTGTTTAGGAATTCGTGTGATAGTGGATGGCGTCTTCAATCATTTGAGCTGGCACCATTTTTCTTTCCAGGATGTTCTCAAAAAAGGAAAATCATCGCCATACTATGACTGGTTCTATGATCTTCCTGATCCGTTGGTATTGCCACATGACAGTGAAGTACCGCAATACACTTGTTTCGCATATGTAGCCAATATGCCTAAGACAGATACTGCTTGTCCTGCCCTACAGGCATATTTCTGTGAAGTAGGCCAATACTGGCTGCGGGAGTTTGATGTAGATGGCTGGCGGCTGGATGTGGCAAACGAAGTTGATGATAGTTTCTTGCGAGCATTCCGAAAAGCGGTAAAAGAAATCAAGCCTGACGCCATGATTATCGGTGAAGTCTGGGAAAACTCGGAGCATTACATGACTGGTGACATGGTAGATGGGGCCATGAACTACGATTTCCGTCGTTTTGCCACACAGTATTTTGCTGAAAACATCCTGACGGCAGCCGAATTTGATCTCAGGCTTAGCAGCTTGCTGATGCGATATAAGAAGCAAATGCTGCCCGGACAGCTGAACTTGCTGGATGGGCACGATACACCTCGTTTTTTGTCGCTTTGCCAGGGTGATATTACAAAAATGGAGCTGGCCATCCTTTTCCAGATGACCTTCGTTGGCATGCCATGTGTCTTCTATGGAAATGAAAAGGGAATGATGGGTATAAAGGAAGCAGAATACCGTATGCCCATGCCCTGGGAGACCGTTTCGCCGCTGACTGACATCTATCAGCAAATGATTGGTCTGCGTAAGGCGAATATGCCTTTGACACATGGTGATTTTGAAACAATAAAGGCAGAAGGTATGCTGCTTCACTACGCTCGTACTTGGAAGAACGAACGCATTGATATCGCCATGAACCCTGGTCAAACCTCTATAAAATATGATATCAGCGGGGAATGTCTATTGAAAAAAAGAGCTTCCTGTGGTTTACTGATGCCAGGTGGATATGTGATTACAAGGAGCGTTATCAATGGCGACCACGATTTATGATTTGGCTGAAGCAGCAGGTGTATCTATTGCGACGGTATCGCGCGCACTGAATAATCACTATGCCGTTTCAGAAGCAACCAAGAAACGCATACAGGCGTTAGCAGAAGAGATGGATTTCCATCCAAATGCCAGAGCGCGCAGCTTTGCAAAACGAAGATCCGGAATTGTTCTGTTCGTAACCGATCTATACAGGAATGTTGCATTTGAGAACCCGCACATGTTTGAAATCATCACGGGGATATCCCAATACTTAGATTCCAAGAACTACTCCCTGTTGATCAAGCATATATCTGCAAAAGACGCACCGGCAGGCATAAAAGATCTTATGAACAAGGAACAGGCAGATGCTGTGATTATTCATGCAGCAATCCTAAGCCGCGCTTTGGCCGGGGTGATCAGTCACATGGCGCTGCCACACCTGATCATCGGCAAGCCTGATTTCCCAACATCCATATGTTGGATTGATGTCGATCACGAGCAAGCCGGACAAAAGGCAGCAACATATCTACTGGATAAGGGATATCGTCGGATGGTTTTCCTGATGGGAAATGAAGAGACTGACAAGATTTCTCTGGCCCGCAGAAACGGTATGCTGAGCATGTTTGAGGAAGAAGAACTGTCATTCACCACATTGTATGGGGATAGCAGTTATGAGTCTGGGATTGATTTGGCGGAAAAAGCGATATCGCAGAATCCGCTACCCGATATCATCCTGTGTACAAACAACTACATTGCAATGGCATGTTTACAGGTGGCCCGACACAAAGGTCTGGATATTCCTGATACAATCGCAATCATGACGTTTGATAATTACCCCTTTTCCATGCTTGTTCAGCCGCAGTTAACCGCCGTTGAGGCAGACATGTATGACATGGGGCAGGAAGCGGCTCGTTTCATTCTCCGCAAAGTCAAAGTGCCGGAACTGCAAACACAAAGCTACTGCACGATTCCGCGAATTGTCGAGCGAGAATCGACATGAATGGGTTGCACATTCATATTGTTTGTAGGATCGGAGCTTTGCGCTGGGTCATCCAATAGGGACGCGCAGCATCCCTGTTGGCACACAACTTTGCTTGCAAAGTGTAGTGTGTTATACTTTGGACGGCGCTGACGCTGAAAAGTGCTTGTGCCGGAGGCTCTTGCAGTTGGCGGTGGCAGCAGAACAGCGATGAGTTTTGTGAGGCAAAGGACTGCCCTTGCCGCTGTTCGGAAACAGAAAAAAGAAGCCGTATGCGGCTTCTTTTTTTGCCGTCCGGAGTATATCGTACCGCCGCGGCGGACGCCCTCATTCCTGCCGCAGCAGTTCCCGGCGGGTGTTATCAAGGGCGTTCTTTTCGATGCTCTTTGCCCAGCTACGACTTAAATGGAAGTGCCTTGCGGTATCGGCAATAGTGCGTTCCTGGTTCTCTTCATCAAAGCCGAAACGGTATTGCAGGTAGGTGGATTCCCGGTTGTTCAGCTTGTTCAGGGCAGCATGAACCGCTTCGTTTCGTTCCTTGATCAGATAGATCTGCTCCGGGGAAAGGTGGTATCGGCTCACCAGATAGAGGCATTCACCTTTTCGATATACAGTACCTTCCTGCATCAGCAACCGCATGTGGGTGCCCTGTTCTTTCAGAGCGTCATACTGCTGGTGCATGTAATCCATCATGGAACGTCGGATGGCCACGGTGACATAGGTCAAGAACTTGCTGCCTGCATCCGGTTTATAATGCGTACAGCTTCGCAGTAATCCGAAGGCGCCTTCCTGTACCAGATCATCAGTGGTGATGGGCAGAGCGTCAGCCACCTTTTCGTACTTATCCCACAACTGTTGGGCACACTTGTTCAGGTATCCCCAGTTTTGTTGCAGCAGCAGATTCGGCGCGTCGGTATTGCCGTCTTGTACCATCCTGCAAAGCTCTTCATTGGTCAGGGGCAAGTTGTTCATCAGGTTTCACCACACTTTGTACCAGCGCACGGAAGGCATCCTGCACTGCGGACGGGCTGGCATCCAGTTGCGTGGCCGCCACATGGGAAATTGCCTCAGCCACATCATCAACCGATACCGATTTTCTGGGTGCATTTTGCCCTTTGTTGAGTTCGTCATAGGTTTGCTTCATGATCTGCAGAACAGTTTTATCAGAGGGCTTAGGCAGCGCACCCACCTGCTTCTTGATCTCCCGCACCGCCTGCATGAAGGAATCCTCAATATCATGCAGGTCATGCTGATACACAGGCGTCTGAAGGGCAGACAGCTCCCTTTGTGCCTCCGGGAAACCGGATAATTTTGCACCGGCAAAGGCCAACATCTGGTTGACAACATGTACCCCCTGGGCAATTTCGTTGTTCAGCATGTTCATCATCTGCCATGTAGCGCGGGCGAAATGCTCGTTTTCCAATAAACAGCTGACGACAACGGGATTGGCTTTTTGTGTGTACAGATTCCGCGCCGCCTGGGTTGTCAGACCGAGCTCTGCGATATCATAATTCATCCGGTCCGGGACGTCGCTTTCCCCCAGAAGGAAATCGGTGGACACGTTAAGGGCTTGGGCGATGCGATTGAGATTATCATCGCTCAGCTTTTCGGTTTTACCGCTGATGAAACGGCTGATCAGGCTTTTCGTACAGCCGGATCGGGCGGCAAGCTCGGCCTGGGTGATCTTTCTGGACTTGAGCAGATCCTGCAGACGGTCGCGGATTTTTCCGGGAAGATATACTTGCTCCATATTGAGGCCCCTTTATACGTTGGTAGATATTGTTATGATCCATTATAACTATCTAAAGTTGAAAAAACCTTTCACTTCTAAATTATAAACGCAAATATTCTTTTTGTATAGGCGAACAGAGAACATTTGTGCTCGTTTTTATTGCATTTCTGCAATTTCAGCGATATGTTCGCCCTGAATGATTGCAGTAGTGCCGGATTTCTACGGTCATGGCCATTTTCTCCGTATAATCTATCGACAAGAGATTGTCAGAAAAATGAAAGGAGGAAATGTCATGAACATTTTCCGCAACACCAAAGCAGCGATTACCCCCCGACAAGCCGCCCAACATTATGGACTATCGGTGGAGCCATCCGGCATGGCTCACTGCATCTTCCATGATGACCAGCACCCCAGCATGAAGCTGAATGACACGTACTTTTACTGCTTCAGCTGCCATACTCACGGTGATGTGATTGATCTGGTTGCCCAGCTCTTTCACGAAAGTCCGTATGATGCAGCCAAACGATTGGCTTCTGATTTCTGTATATTAGCAGCCCCACAACAAAAAAGCATGGAAGCAAGGCCACTAACACAGCCATCTCCAACAGAGGAGCGGCTGTGTTTTTCTATTCTCATGGATTATGAGCAGTGCCTGCAGCAATGGAAGAAGGCTTATGCCCCCACAGACCCGGAGGAAGAACCGGATGAACGGTATGTATTGGCCTGCTACGATCTGCCCCACATCAGCAGTCTGGTGGATATCTGGTTTCAGCCGGACAAGGAACAGCAGCAGGAACTTGCACAGGCTCTTTTGCAGGATGGAACGCTGGTGCAGATCCTGAAGCGAATGACCAATGCCAGGGAGGAGTGAAACAATGGCAAACAACAAGATTTCCCCTGAGTTTTGGCCGGAATGGTACGATGGCAAAACCATCAACGAAGCTGTCTTCTGCCAGCATTTCCTCCGGGAACACAAGCTGGTCTTCACCGAAAACGCCTTCTTTTCCGTGCAAGGGCGCATAGTGGATGAGGCACCATTGAAAATGGATATTTTCAATCTGCTGGAACCTTACGTGGTTACCAGCGTGACCAAGAAAATCGCCAGCATTATTGAACTGCTGAAGATCACCGCCCATGTGGATGATTTGCCGCCCCAGGCCGATCGTATCCACCTGATCAATGGCACCCTGTTCCTGGACGGAAGCTTCTCGCCGGACATGAATGAAATCGTCCGCAGTCGCTTTTCAATCCGCTATAATTCGGATGCACCAGCCCCGGAACGTTGGCTTGCTTTCCTCAACGATCTGCTGCATGAGGAGGATATCCCCACTTTACAGGAATTCATGGGCTATTGCCTGATCCCCAGCAACAAGGGTCAGCGGATGATGGTCATCAAGGGCAGCGGGGGTGAGGGAAAAAGTCAGGTCGGCGTGACGCTCTCCCGTCTTTTTGGTGTGAACGCCAAGGACGGCAGCGTAGGCAAGGTGTCCGAGAATTGCTTTGCCCGGGCCGATCTGGAGCACATCCACCTGATGATCGACGATGATATGCGCATGGAAGCCCTGAAACAGACCAATTATGTGAAATCCCTTGTGACGGCCCAGGGCAAGATGGACTTGGAGAAAAAAGGACAGCAGAGCTACCAGGGCTGGATGTATGCCCGGCTGCTGGCCTTCTCCAACGGCGACCTGCAGTCCCTCTATGACCGCAGCGATGGCTTCTACCGGCGGCAGCTGGTACTGACCACCAAGCCTAAACCGGTTGACCGCCCGGACGATCCGGATCTGGCTGTCAAGCTGTGCGAAGAGCTGGAAGGCATCTTTCTATGGGCGTTTGAGGGGCTGCAACGGTTGGTGGCAAACAAATTCCGCTTCACCGAAAGCGACCGGGCAAAAGCCAACCGCGAGGTGATCAAGCGAGACGCCAACAATGTGATTACCTTCATGGAATCCACTGGCTATATCAAGCTGGATCCGGATGCTTCCGTCAGCGCCGAGGAATTTTACCGTATCTATTGCCTTTGGTGCGAAGAGAATTGCTCCACCCCCATGAAACGTCGCAGCGTCAGCGATTTTCTGATGGCAAATCTCAGCAAGTATGGCCTGGATCACAACAACAATCAGGTCAATGCTGCCGGACGCAGAGTGTGGGGATTCCAGGGCATACGCGCCATTGTGAAACTACCCATGGAAACCAGGGATGGCTGGCAACGTGTTGAACCGGAAGACAATCCCTTTGCCTAAAACCATACATATAAGGATTTTCCGCTAATCTCTATGTACATACGTACTGCGTACATGAGTACGTACGTACACAGCAATTTCAATCTATTTCTATATAAGGAGCTTTTGATGAAAGAAAAATATGCTATTATGCGATTCGCCAAGTATAAGGGTCCGGAGATCAGCCGGATCGAAGGTCACAACGAGCGAACCAAGGAGAAATATGCAAGTAACCCCGACATTGATCCCACCCGTTCCCATCTGAACTTCCACCTGATTGCCCCTGTCGGAAAATACCGCCAAGAAGCAGAGCGACAGATTGCCCGTGCCCATTGCCGCACACGAAAAGATAGCATTCGAGTAGTGGAAACCATCATCACCTGCAGCCCTGAATTTTTTAAGGACAAAGATCCTGAAGAAATTCGGGCTTTTTTTGTGCACGCTTTGGACTTCCTGCGGCAGAAGCAAGCGCCGGAAACCTTCCTGTCTGCTGTGGTGCACCTGGATGAAAAGACACCTCATATGCACGTCAGCTTCGTGCCTCTGACGCCTGATAAGCGCCTCTCTGCCAAGGATATCATCGGCAACCGCAGGAGTCTGATTGCCTGGCAGGACGCTTACTGGAAGCACATGGTGGCCAAGTATCCGGAACTCGCCCGGGGCGAAAGCGCCAGTCTCACTGGCCGTACTCATATTCCTACCCAGGTGTTCAAGCAGATGGCTCGCCTGACCAAGAAGCGACAGCGCATCGAGGCCGTGCTGGACGGCGTGAATCCCTTCAACGCCAAGAGCAAGGCTGACGAACTCCGCCACCTGCTGGATGATTATATTCCAGGCGTAGAAAAGATGGCCACCCAACTGAAAAAGTACAAGGCGGCTTTTGAGGACGTCGAAACCCTGGAAGCAGAGAATGCCGACCTCTCCCAGGAGCTGGATGAAGCCAAGCGCGGCAGCATCCGGGAGAAGATGGAGTTTGCTAAGCTCCGGCAGGAGCACAGGGATGCGGTTGCTCTGTTGGACAAGATACCCATGGATGTATTGGATCAGCTGAAGAAGGAGGCCAAAGCTGACCAGCGGAATGTAACGGAGGGGTTGAATAAGTGATGACCCCTATGCTACAATTATCGCAGGACGAGCTCCAGCGGATGCTGCACACCGCCGCCAGGGAAGGTGCGCAGACAGCGCTGGAGGCCTCCGACGCGTTCGTGCACCTTGACAAATACACCAGTAATCACTCAGAAATATCGGACATGTCGAAGGAGGAAAACGACGATATGTCCCGTAACCGAATCAGGCATAATCTGATCATCGGCCATAACCCCGATGGCACGCCCATCACCCGCTGGATCAACGGCTACACC
>JAFWYA010000023.1 GCA_017517815.1 Clostridia bacterium
AACACCTATGACGATTTAAGCGAAACCTACCACGCTGCGCGTTTGGGTGAGCAATGGCGAGTGCTCAGTATGATGAGCAGCGAGATTCACGGTAACGGAAACATCAGTGAATACCATCTGTGGTATGGCGAAGGCCGTTTGAAGTATAGCACCTATTTTTGCGATGAGAATGAAAACATTTTGTCTATCAATGACTATGAGCCTATTCCTGCTGCATGGCTGGAGGAGTGGATGCCGCTCAACGTTTATGATGACACACGCTTTCCCAAGCCCAACACGAAATATACACATAGTTGGCTTTCAGACGAGGTAACAGCCCTTGCTGCGGCGGAACTGTTCCCCTCTGATACTTACCTTGGCGGCTGTGCGAATCGTGAACACTTGGAATTCTTTCTAAAAAGGCCGAATGGAGAGCGTGTGATTGCCTCCTGCCGTTTTGAAGAAAAAGACGGATGGAGGATCACGATCAGTACACCGCTGCCGGAAGGCACCACCTACGGCCTTGAAAACTTCTCCTCCTCTTTGGTGATTGGCGATCTGTTGGTGAGCATCGGCACTGTAGATAAAACCACCTGTGGTGTGACCTATATCTATAACACAGCGGACAATTGTTCCGGCGAGCGCATGTTTAGCCTGGGCCAAAACTGGATCACTGGCGATGTGCCAAACGGCTATGGAAACTGTTTCGGGGATCATCCGTGGAGCGATATTACTTTGATCGACTGGAGTACTCTGCCTCATTCACTGGAAGATGCGCTGATGCGGTTGGATACATCCGATTGGGCCGTGGTGAATAACCCCAATCCGGCAGATCGTCTGCATCTGCGCGTAAAAGCAGACCGCGGCGCAAAGTCGCTGGGAAAATACTACAACGGCACGCCTGTGCGCATTCTGGAAAAGAAGGGCGACTGGGTGCATGTAGACGTGTTTGGCGTGACGGGCTGGATGATGAAAGAATATCTAGCTTTAGGTTCTGCCGGACATGCGGTAGAGGCTGTTTTTCCTTCCAGAGTGGCTATAGAAGCCAAAGCGGATCATTTTGTGTATGCTGAACCTGAGACGGGTCATCCGATTGCCAATTATCAGGATGCTCAGCACGGGTTGCTGGTGCTGGCGATTGTAGGCGACGACTGGTATCATGCATGGTTTCCGGAAGAGAATCTGACTGGCTATGTTCAGCAAAGCGACTGGTGGGAAGGAAACGGCTAAAGGAGGCTTTTCGATGAAAAAGGCACTCTGTTCATTGTTTATTCTATTGGGACTAGCGATCTGCTCGGGTTGCTCCTCAGCTGAATCTATCGTGCAGTACACAGGTCAAGTTCATCCCGAACTTCCGATGCTCACTCTGACCGTGACGGATACAGGCAAGCGTACGGAAGAGCCTGCAGGCGACAACATCCTGCAGGTTGTTATCGAAGCACAGGATGGCAGCCTGTCGCAGAGTCTCACATGGGAATCCATTGAAAGCCCAGCCTTTGAGCGTATTGCCTCGCTGGCTCGTTTGATGGATCTGAACTTTGATGGCTATAACGATCTGGTGCTGCTTACGGCTCAGGGAGCACGGAATGTGTTTTTTGCCTTTTCGCTATGGGACGTGGAAGCAAAGCAGTTCCGTCCGGTTTATCAGGACTGCGAATGGCTGCGCGAAGAATTGCGCTTTTCGGATGAAATCAAGCAGGTGGAACTGTGCAATCCGGAACTGTTCCCGGAAAAAAGGATGCTGCTGTCGGATGTTCAGGATGGCTACCGCTTCTCCAGAGAGGTTTTTTGCATGTGGGACGGCTCCTATTATCTGACGCCTAAGTACATCTGCGACGTCTATGACGCAGGTGAAGGCATGATCGGCGAAGCCATGACAGAATTCATGACGCGCGTAACTTTCCTGTGGGATGAACAGTATCCTGAGGATTGGTACTACGGGCAGGATGACGTATCCGGTGAACGAAGAAAGGCTGTACATGAAGTAGCTCTGGGCGGTCAGGACAGACAACGGATGAAGGTGGCCAATGTAGACTGGGTCAACCTGCGCAAACAGGACAGTAAGACATCGCCTTCACTGGCAAAGCTTAATGCAGGTGAAAACGTGACGGTTCTTGTGGATGCCTGCGGGCCGGAAAACGGCTGGGTGCGCGTGTTGTATGATTTGGGCGAGCATCACAGCATCACTCTGGATGAGTATGAAACAGGGCGCACCACGCTGACCGGCTATATTTGGCATAGCTTTTTAGAGCCAACAAATGATTAGCTTCGAAAGGTGTTGCAGATGAAAAAACTGATTCTTCTTCTGTGTTTGATGGGTACTTTGTTTTCTGCTGGTTTTGCCTTTGCAGAACAAAGCGAAGGCATCGCTTGGATTGATGCCGGAACCTCAGACAGGGTGCATCTTCGGGCTGCGCCTTCTCAGGAGGCAAAGTCGCTGGGACTGTATTTCAGCGGCGTAGCTGTTTATTATCATTCGGATCTCACGCAAGAGTGGGTTAAGGTGACCATCGGCAAAGAAAGCGGCTATATGATGTCACGCTATTTGTACAACGGCCCACATCCCGAAAATGTCCCATATGCCAAGCATATCGGCGTTGTGAAGGCAAAAGACTGGGTAAACCTTCGCGAAGCTCCAACCACCAACTCACAGCAGCTGAATAAGCTGTATGGCGGAGAAGAACTTACCATCTATGGGGAAACTGCCG
>JAFWYA010000024.1 GCA_017517815.1 Clostridia bacterium
AGTAGCGGTTGGCAGACCTTCTACTATTCTACCATGGAGCCTTACGAATGGACTCATAGCTTTAAGCTTTCTGAACCCCCGCTCGAAGCGGGGGTTTTCGTTACACAAAAAGAAGGACGACGGTTGTCGTCCTTCTTTTTTGTTGTTATCAGAAATCAGCCAGCACACGCTCGGCGATGCTCTGTGCATCCAGCTTGTAGGCGCGCAGCAGGTCGGCAGGCTTACCGCTCTGGCCGAACTCGTCGTTGATGCCCAGCTTTGTCAGCTTCACGCCGTCCATGTTGACCATAGCAGCCGCAGCGGCATCGCCCAGACCGCCGATCACGCTGTGCTCTTCAACGGTGTAGATGTGCTTGAACTTCTTGGCCAGTTCCTGCACACCCTCGTTGTCGAAGGGCTTGAGGGTATGGGCGTTGACGACCGTCACGTTCTTGCCCTTTTCAGCCAGGAGCTCGGCGGCAGCCAGGCACTCGCTGACCATCACGCCGCAGCACAGCAGCACCACATTTTCGGTGCCTTCGCGCAGCACGTTGACCTTGCCCACGGTGAAGGGCATATCCATTTCAAAGATGGGGCTGGGCAGACGGGCCAGACGGATGTACACCGGGCCGTTGATGGCCAGTGCGGCGTCCACGCAGCGCTCGGTCTCGTTGGCGTCGCAGGGAACAAACACGGTCATGTTGGGCAGGGCGCGCATGAGGGCGATATCTTCCACAGCCTGATGGCTGCCGCCGTCCTCACCCAGGGTGATGCCCGCATGGGTGAAGCCGAACTTGACGTTGAGCTTGGGGTAGCACACGGAGTTGCGGATCTGATCGAAGCAGCGGCCGGCAAAAACGGCAAAGGTGCTGCAGAAGGGGGTCAGGCCCGTGGTGCTCATGCCGGCAGCCAGGTCGACCATGTTGGCCTCGGCAATGCCGCAGTCGAAGAAGCGGGCGGGATGCTCCTTCTTGAAGTACTGGGTCATGGTAGCGCCGGCAAGGTCGGCATCCAGCACGACCAGCTTTTCGTTTTCATGGCCGATCTTGGCCAGATATTCGCCATAAGCGACGCGCGTTGCTTTCTTTTCCATATTTTTATACCATCCTCTCAAACGGCTGCTTAGTCAACCAGTTCGGCCAGAGCCTGATCACGCTGTTCAGCGTTGGGGGCCTTGCCGTGCCAGCCGACCTGATTTTCCATGAAGCTGACGCCCTTGCCCTTGGTGGTCTTCATCCAGATCAGCTTGGGCTTGCCGGGAGTGTGGGGCTTGTTGAGCGCGGCCAGCACTTCGTCGTAGTCGTTGCCGTTGGCGACCGGCACCACGTCCATGCCGAAGGCGGCAAACTTGGCGCCTACATCGCCCAGACTCATGACCTCGTCATTGCTGCCGTCGATCTGCAGGCCGTTGTTGTCGAGAATCACAGTCAGGTTGTCCAGCTTGTAGTGGGCAGCGGCCATGCAGGCTTCCCATACGAGGCCTTCCTGACTTTCGCCGTCACCAATGATGGTATACACCTGATAGCTCTTGCCCTGCGCCTTGGCGCCCAGTGCCATGCCGGTGGCAATAGAGATGCCCTGACCCAGCGAGCCGGTGGAGGCGTCCACGCCGGGGCAGCGCTTCATATCGGGATGTCCCTGCAGGAAGCTGCCGTACTGGCGGAAGTTCTTGAATTCTTCAGTGGAGAAGAAGCCGCGCTCTGCCAGCACTGCATACAGAGCGGGAGCCGCATGGCCCTTGCTGAGCACGAAGCGGTCGCGATCTTCCATCTTGGGGTTCTGGGGATCAATGTTCATCTTTTCATAGTACAGCGCGACCAGCGCCTCGACGATGGAGAGCGATCCACCGGGATGGCCGCAGCCGGCAGCCGCCGTCATGTTGATGATATCGCGGCGCACCTGCGTGCAAGTGGAACGAATGGTAGCTTCCATAGTTCTTCCTCCTTGAAGCATAAGATGGTTTTATGCCATGTGTTTATCGTATCAATACCGGGGATATTTGTCAATTGTTTTATGAAAGGGTGTGCTTCCCCATCGTCGATTTAATACGCGGACGGATGGGCTGCGGCGTATCCTCCCCTGCTGGAGCAGGCGTTTTATCAGGCATGGGCGGCTGCGGTGTGCGCAGGATCACCCGCGCTCCGCTGGGGCTGGCAGAACCGGTTTCGGACACAATGGCTCTTGACTCAGTTTCAAAAGTTACCGGCATGCGGGCAGGAGGCTCGTCCACAAGGTTGGCGTCCAGCATGGGCCGGTCATAGAGTACAAAACCGGGTGAACGGCTTTGACTTGCCTGCACGCTGGGGGCAAAGTCCGGCATAAAGGAGGTCTCCGGTGCAGTAACGACAGCAAAGGGATTGTCCTCCTGTACAGGCTGCACAGTAACAGGCTCCGCCACAGCAGGCGTTTCAACAGGCTTTTCATATACGGGCTGCGGCTGTTTGGGCGCAGCAGCCGTGAAATGCGCCACCATCCACCCGCCCAAAGCAATACCTGCCGCGCCGCCTGCAATCATCGGCCAGACATGCCTCATGGCAAAACGCATGCACGCGCCCACCGCGCTGACCAGCCAAAACCGCGACGGCTCGTCAAACGAAGCGACCACCAGTCCGACCTGCTCATTGCTGCTATGTGACAAAAGCATCGCAATCAGGCCTACAAATGCCGCTGCGCACCCTGCTGCAAGCAGCAGCGCACCCAAGGTTCTGCCCATCTTCATTTGATCCCCTCCAGCAAGTTTACCATCTGTTCTTTTTCGTTGCCAGATGGCTGTTTTCCTTCTGTTTCGGCAGGAAAAGCACCATCTATGAAGAATTGTTGATTGATGGGCATTTGCCCTTTCAGGAGGAACAAAAGTGGAAAGCTACAAACTGACATACCATGTGGACATGGTTTTTTGCATTGACGCCACCGGCAGCATGCGGCATGTGCTGGACATGGTCAAGCAGAATGCACTGAACCTGTACCGCGATATTGCCGCCGAAATGGAAAAGAAGCACAAGGTCATCGACTGCATGCGCGTGCGCGTGATCGCCTTCCGCGATTATGTGGCCGATGGCGAAGAAGCCATGCTCAGCAGCGACTTTTTTGTGTTGCCCCAGCAGGCGGAGATCTTCCGCGACTGCGTAGAGGGCATCACCGCCAAGGGCGGCGGCGATATTCCGGAGGACGGTCTGGAGGCGCTGGCCTACGCCATCCGCAGCGACTGGACGCATGCCGGCGTAAAAAAACGCCATATTATCGTCATGTGGTCCGACGCGCCCACACATGATCTTGGCCATGGAAAAATCGCCCCGTGGTATCCCGAGGGCATGGCGAAGGACTTTGACGAACTCAGCCTCTGGTGGGAGGACGAGCAGCTGGGCGGCAGCATGGATGAAAATGCCAAGCGCCTGCTGATCTTCGCCCCGGACGCGCCATCATGGAGCCGTATTTCGTCCGAATGGGGCCAGGTCATCCATGTGCAGACGGTCAGTGAAGGCCTGCTAGACGTGGAATACCGCCAGATCCTTGACGCCGTGTGCAACACCATTTAAGGAGAAAAGCCTTGACAGACAATGCATTTGCCTTTTCCCATGCTGTCCTTCCTGAAAACGGGGAGGACAGCTTTGCGTTGCGTAAAAATGCAAATCATCAGTTTCTTTGTGTAGCGGACGGCTGCGGCGGTCTGGGCAGCCGCAGATATCCGGCGCTGGATGATCACACCGGCGCATACGCTGCCTCGCGACTGGCGACACATATGGCATATGAGTGGTCGGCATCACAGAGCATCCCCATAACTGACGAGGGCGCGCAGCTGCTCTGTTGTGAGCTGGAGCAGGAGGCTGACCGTCTTTTCCGTGCCTTTGCCGATGAAAAATGCCGCACTTCCGGCGTACGTATCACCGGCAGCATGCAGCGCTGTCTGCCTACCACCTTTTGCGCGGCTCTCACCGATGAACAGCGCGCCTGTTTTCTGTGGGCAGGAGACAGCCGTGCCTGCGTGCTGGATGCAAACGGTCTTCACCAGTGTACAGCGGATCATCTCAAAGGCTCGCCCGATCCGTTTGAAAGCCTGTATCGCGATATGCCGCTGAGCGCTTATCTGTGCGCCGACACGCCTGCAAAACTGTCCGCGCGGTGTGTTGCGCTCTCTTCACCATGCGCGGTGGTGCTCGCCACTGACGGCGCGTATAATGCCTTGCCTACGCCCATGGAGTTTGAAATGCTTTTGCTGGACACGCTCAAAGCCTCCAAGAATGAGGCAGGCTGGAGACGCAAGCTGGAAACGGCTGTTGCACGCATTGCGCAGGACGATGCCACACTGGCCGTTTGCATGTTCGGAGCAGAGACCTTCGAGGCATTCAGACAGGCAATCCTTCCTCGAAGAGAAACGCTGCAAAAGCAGTTCATCACCCCTGTGAGGCGCAAAAAGGGCGATATTGACTTTGCACGCGAACGCTGGCAGCTGTACCGCACCCATTACGACTGGACGCAGGAGGAACGCCATGGCTGAATTCATCAGCGGATACCGCCTGCTTACGCCCATGCACACCGCAGGCAGCGGAAGCGCCAGGTGGTGCTTTGCGTCTCGTGGGCTGGAACGTTTCTTTTTGAAGGAATTCCTCACACCGGTCTGGCCCGCGCAGGAAAACACGCCGCTGGGTCAGCGGCAGTGTGATCGCTGCGAGGCATTTGAAGCCCAGCGACAGCGGTTGTACACGGCCATTTCCTGTGTTATCGGCGATACGCTGGTGCCGGTAGTCGACTTTTTTCAGTACGAGCGCCGTTACTATGCCGTAAGCGAAGCGCTGGACCATGTGGCGCATACCGCTGAAACGATCACCGGGCTGTCTGACGAGGAAAAGCGTGCCATTCTCTATGAGGTGGCCCTGTGCCTGCAGCGGCTGCACATGCAGGGCGTGGTGCATGCCGACCTCAGGCCGGATCACATTCTGCTGCTGCAGCGCCCCGATGGCTGGAAACCGCGGCTGATCGACCTCGACAGCGGTTTTCTGGAAAGTGAGCCGCCGCAGCATTCCCGTGAAATGGAAGGCGACCCCGTGTATCTTTCACCGGAGGCTTTTCTGTGCATGGCCGGTCAGCAGGCCGATTTGACTCACCGGCTGGATATCTTCGCCTTTGGCGCAATCATCCACCGCCTCTGGACAGGAAGTCTGCCGATATTTGATCAGGCAAAATACCAGTATCTCTATGAAGCAGCGCTGGACGGCGGTGAGATTCAGCTGTCAAACGCTCTGCCGGAAGCCTTCCGCCCGGTGATTGCCCGCATGCTCAGCGCCAATGCAGCCGACCGTCCGTCAGACGCTGAAGTGACCGCTTTGTTTGATGCCCCCCGTCCGCAGGCGCGTTCGTCCAAACCTGTCAACGGCCTGATGCGCCTGATGCGCACCTGAGGTATGTTTATGGAAACAGAGTTTTTCTTTGCCGGAAAGCCGCACGAAGCCGCGCTTTATGAAGTGCTGGCACAGCAGCTTCGCCAGCGGCTGGGGCCGTTTGACGTGCTGGTGCAGAAAACGCAGCTCGCCCTGCGCACAGGCCGCATATTCACCTGCGTCTCTCTTCGCGGCAAAGGCTGCATTGTGGTTACCTTCGGCCTGCCTGCGCGGGTGGCTTCAGCACGTATATGGCAGGCTGTCGAACCCCATCCCAACCGCTGGACACATCATGTCAAAGTATATTCCTCCGAAGAAATCGACGATGAGCTGCTGGGATGGCTGCAGGCGGCCTATGATTTTGCTTCACGCAAATAAGCAGGCTTCGGCCTGTTTTTTCTTTGCTCCATTTTGGCTGAAAACGTGACCAAAGATTGCAATTCAAACGTTTGCGTGGTATATTATAGGATAGGCAGTTTTCACTGCTGTACTTTTATGCAAGGAGACGACCTGTTCCGCATGCTTTTCAAATGGCCGATTTCCTATCCTGCTTTTCAGGGCAAAGAAAAGCGTAACGTATATGTGTACGTGCCAGACGCCGCCAAAGATGATCCCGAGCTGCGGTTTCCTGTGCTGTACATGTTTGACGGGCATAACCTGTTTCTGGATGAAGAGGCAACCTACGGCAAATCCTGGGGACTGAAGGAATACCTTGACGAGCACAAAGTACCGCTCATCGTAGTAGGCATCGAATGCAGCCACCATGCTGAGGACGGACGCCTTTCCGAATATTCCCCCTTCGACTTTTCCTTTGATCGCCTGGGCCATGTGACCGGCCGCGGCCAGCAGACCATGGACTGGTTTGTCAAGTCGCTCAAGCCCCGCATCAACCGCCTTTATCCCACCCTGCGCGGAAGGGCGCATACCTTTATCGCAGGCAGCTCGATGGGCGGGCTGATGAGCCTGTACGCAGTTATAAAGTACAACCGCGTTTTCTCCCGCGCGGCTGCGCTGTCTCCCTCGCTGTGGGTAGCCCCCAAAGAGATGAAGCACATGATCCATCAGGCAAAGCTGCAATCCGGCACCGTGGTGTACATGGATTACGGCCAGAAGGAAATGCGCAACCACGAACCCATGGCGCAGGCTTTCGGCGAAACCTGCACGGCTCTTTTGCAAAAACAGGTGCTGCTCACCAGCCGCATCGTGCCCGGCGGCACGCACTGCGAAGCCAGCTGGGAAAAGCAGATTCCCTTTTTCATCAATACACTTTTGTATCAGCATGATTAACGGAGGATAAACCCAATGCACACGCAGTATTTCAAGCACTACAGCCACGCGCTTGGCCGCGATATGGAAATGAAAGTCTATGGCCATGCCGGACGCCCGGTGCTGTTCATTCCCTGCCAGGACGGACGCTTCTTCGATTTTGAAAATTTCCGCATGACCGACGTATGGGCACCTTGGATCGAAAACGGCCAGGCGATGGTCTTCTCCATCGACACCATCGATCAGGAAACGTGGTCCAACAAAGGCGGCGATCCCCGCTGGCGTATTGAACGACATGAAGCGTGGATGCGCTATATCACCGACGAGGTCGCCCCTTTCATCCGTCACATGGCCAACGAAGCCAACGGCTGGACGGGCTATCCCGGCATCATCACCTTTGGCTGCAGCCTTGGCGCGACGCATGCCGCCAACCTGTTCTTCCGCTTTCCGGAGATCTTTGACGGTATGCTGGCCCTGAGCGGCATTTACGACGCACGTTACGGCTTTGACAGCTACATGGATGAGGATGTCTACCGCAACTCGCTGGTGGACAACCTGGCCAACCTGCCTGCCGATCACCCCTACATTGAGCGCTACAACAACGGCCGCGGCATCATCTGCGTGGGCACCGGCCCGTGGGAAATGGCTGACACCACTTTCCGCATCAAGCAGATCTGCGAAGAAAAGGGCATTGGCGTATGGGTGGACATCTGGGGCAGCGACGTTGCACACGACTGGGACTGGTGGTACAAGCAGGTCCCGTATTTCCTGCCCCATCTGCTGGGCTGAACCTGACCGACACACAAGAAAGAAGGATCACACATGAAGAATTTTGTTTTCATCTCCCCCAACTTTCCCACCAACTACTGGCAGTTCTGCCAGGAGCTGAAGAACAACGGCATGAACGTGCTGGGCATCGGCGACCAGCCCTATCATGAGCTGCTGCCCCAGCTGAAGGACAGCCTGAACGAGTACTACAAGGTGTCCTCCATGGAAAACTACGACGAAGTGTACCGCGCCGTAGCTTTCTACATTCACAAATACGGCCGCATCGACTGGCTGGAGAGCAACAACGAGTACTGGCTGGAGCGCGACGCCATGCTGCGCACCGACTTCCACATCACCAGCGGCTTCCAGTCTGAGGACATGCACCGCATCAAGTACAAGTCTGCCATGAAGGAATACTACCAGCGCGTAGGCATTCCCACCGCCCGTTACCACATTGTGGATGACTGGAACGGCTGCAAGGCTTTCATCGACGAAGTGAACTATCCCGTGGTCGTCAAGCCCGACAACGGCGTGGGCGCTTCCTGCACCTACAAGCTCAAGAGCGACGATGATCTGGCTGATTTCCTGAACAACAAGCGCGAGTGGGAAGTGCGCTACATCATGGAGGAGTTCATCCATGCCGAGGTCAACTCCTACGACGCCATCATCGACTCCAACGGCGAACCCATGTTTGAAACCGGCAACGTGACCCCCATGTCCATCATGGATATCGTCAACGACAACGACAACTCCCTGTACTATATCGTCAAGGAACTGCCCGACGACGTGCGCGAAGTCGGCCGCAAGACCGTGAAGAGCTTTGGCGTAAAGAGCCGCTTTGTGCACTTTGAGTTCTTCCGCCTCACGCAGGATCAGGAAGGCATGGGCAAGAAGGGCGACGTGGTGGCGCTGGAAGTGAACATGCGTCCCTGCGGCGGCTTCTCCCCCGATATGATGAACTTTGCCAACTCCACCGACGTGTATAAGATCTGGGCGGACATGATCGCCTTCAACTACTCCACCAAGCCCGTTGGCGAACGCAGTTACTGCGCCTTTGCGGGTCTTCGCGACGGCAAGAATTTTGTGATGAGCCACGAGGACATCATGAACAAGTACGGTGCTCAGATGCGCATGGTAGAGCGCATCCCCGACGCCCTCTCCGGCGCCATGGGCAACCAGATGTATGTGGCCACCTTCCCCACCGAGGAGGAAATGAACGCCTTCTATGCCGATGTCACCCGCTGCTGGTGACTCTCAAAAGCGTCTCCGCAAAGGAGGCGCTTTTTTTCATTGACTTTCCATGCCAGTCGTAGTATATTTCCACTTACAGAGACATCCCCGAAAGGAGAACCATATTATGTATCTTTTGCCTGTACCGCAGACCCTTCGCATGGAAGAGGGCCTTTTCAGCCTGAAGCTGGATACCAAGATCGTGCTGGACTGGGAGCTGGGCACGCTGGCCCGCACCGGCGCAAAGCAGCTGCAGGACGAACTGCGCGTCTCCTGCGGTCTGACGGCTGATATTCTCAGCGGCGAAGGCCGCAAGGGCGACATTTTCCTCACCGTTTGTGCCGCCGCACCTGCACAGGGCTACACCCTTTCCATCGGCGCTGACGGCATCACCCTCAAGGGCAACGACGAAGCCGGCCTGCTCAACGCTGTGCAGACACTTCGTCAGATCATCATGCAAAACGGCTGGGAACTGCCCGCCCTTACCATTGAGGACGCTCCCTGCTTCCCCAACCGCGGCTTCTATCACGATATCACCCGCGGCCGCACCCCCACCATGGAAACGCTCAAGTGGTGGGCCGATCAGGCCTGCCTTTACAAGATCAACCAGCTGCAGCTGTATGTGGAGCACACCTATCTGTTCCGCGACATCACCGAAATGTGGCGCGCCGGTCAGCCGCTGACCGCCCAGCAGATCATGGAGCTGGACGACTACTGCGCCGAGCGCGGCGTGGAGCTGGTGCCCTCTCTGAGCAGCTTTGGCCATCTGTGCGAACTGCTGCGCACCAAGAGCTACTGCGACCTGTGCGAGCTGGAGGACGCCCGCGAAACTCCCTCCACCATGCCTCACCGCATGGCGCACCACACCCTCAACCCCATCGATCCCCGCTCGCTGGAGCTCGCCAAGAAGATGATCGCGGAGTTCATGCCGCTGTTCCGTTCCCGCCAGTTCAACCTCTGCGCTGACGAGACCTTCGACCTTGGCAAGGGCCGCAGCAAGGAAGCCATGGAAAAGCTGGGCGAAAGCCAGCTGTATATCGGCTTTGTGAAGGAACTGGCCGAGTTTATCGTTTCCAAGGGCCGCCGTCCCATGTTCTGGGGCGACATCGTCGTGCGCTTCGCCGATGCGGTGAAGGTACTGCCCGAAGGCACCATCTGCCTCAACTGGGCCTATCATCCCACTGTTACGGAAGATTCCGCCCGCATTCTGGCCGAGGCCGGCGCTGTGCAGTACATGTGCCCCGGCGTTGGCGGCTGGAACCAGCTGATGAACCTGCTTCACTCCAGCTATGAAAACATCTCCCGCATGGCCAAGCACGGCAAGAAGTACAACGCCATCGGCCTGCTCAACACCGACTGGGGCGATTACGGCCACGTCAATGACCCGCGTTTCTCTCTGCCGGGCTTCATCTACGGCGCGCATTTCGGCTGGAGCAATGTAGAGCTCAGCTTTGGCGAGATCAACGAAGCCATTTCCAACCTGACCTATACTGACCGCAGCGGCCGTGTGGTGTGCACACTGGCGGGCACTGCCGGCAATGATGTGTTTACCTGGCATGCCATCGTGCGTCACAAGGATCAGGCGCAGGGCGTGCTCAACACCCTGTTCTGGGATGGCAAGGACGCTTTCGAACACTGCGACGAAAGCCGTGTGGAGGAAGCCAACGCCAAGCTGGACAATGTGATCGCCGAACTGCGCAAGTGCTGCCTCACCATGGATACCTCCGCCCGTTCCATGATGGAATGCTGGCAGATCGCCATTGAAGGCATGAAAGTGTGGAACCTTGTCGGCGCCGCTGTCAAGACCGGTAAGAAGGATACTGTTCTGGCCGAAAAACTGGAACGCTGGTATTACCTGTACGAGCGCATGTGGCGCAGCGTATCGCAGGAGAGCGAGCTGTGGCGCATTCGCGATGTGATGGGCTGGTACGCCGATCAGCTGCGGTAAAAAAAACAATCTTAAAACGACCGGATCCGCCAATCCGGTCGTTTTTTTCTTTACCTTTTGCCATTCTTCCGTTACAATAATCACATTCCTATTTCACAGGAAGGAGAAAAGTCATCCATGAATACCTTTAATGTCAACAGTCCATTCCTCTACGGCGTGACCGCCGTGGTCATTGTGTACGTGCTGGCGCAATCGCTGTTTTTCCTCATCCGGGCAGCCAAACGCGCTGGAGAGCTTGGTATCAGCAGCTCGGTCGTCAAAAAGACCGTTTTGTCCAGCGCGTTGTTCTCCATCGCGCCTGCGGCAGCTATTCTGCTGGGCGTGATCACGCTGTCGAAGTTTCTTGGTCTTCCGTTGCCCTGGCTGCGTCTGAGCGTGCTGGGCGCGCTCACCTATGAGCTGCCTGCCGCTGAAGCCACTGCCATCGCCATGAACGTCGACACCACCATGCCCCTTGTGGATGCAAAGGCCTTTGCATCCATCGCATGGGTGATGACGCTGGGCATCATTCCCGGTATCTTTCTGGTGCTGTTTGGGCTGAAGAAGATCCAGTCCGGCATTGTATCCATCAAATCCAGGGACGCTAAATGGGGCGAGCTGTTCCTGTCCGGCCTGTTCCTGGGCATGATCTCCGCCTTCATGGGCATGCTGTTCAGCGATGTTCGTCTGGGCGTGCCGGGCTTTATCCCCATTGTGGTGGCGCTGATCTCCGCCGTCATCATGGCCATTTGCGGATTGCTGATCAAAAAGTGCAACATGGCATGGCTGGAGCAGTACGCGCTGCCGCTGAGCATGCTGGGCGCGATGGCTGCGTCCATTCCCGTGACTGCGCTGATGGGCTGAGAGGAGGATGCACATGAAAAACCGTGATTATATGGATTCTGTTCATTTCTATGGCCGCATCTGGGTGGCCACGGGCATTCTGCTGATGCTGCTGACTCCGGTCGCCATTTGTGTATACTACAATGCATGGCCGCAGCTGCAGCATGTATTCAAGGGTTTGCTGGGCGTTGCGCCCATCTTCTGGACGGTAGGCATCATTGAGGTATTCACCTACGCGCCCATGCTTGGCACAGGCGGCACCTATCTGGGCTTCATCACCGGAAACGTGACCAGTCTGAAGGTACCCGCCGCACTCAACGCCATGTCTGCTGCGGATGTAAAGGCCTCCAGCGAAGAAGGCGAGGTCATCTCCACCATCGCCATTGCTTCCAGCTCCATCGTCACCACCATCGTGATCGCCCTTGGCGTGCTGATGCTGGGTTACCTGCAGCCGCTGCTGGAATCTCCTGTGCTGGCGCCTGCATTTGACAATATTCTGCCCTCGCTGTTCGGCGGTCTGGGTGTGGTGTATATCTCTAAAAACTGGAAGATCGCCATTGCTCCGCTGGTCTTTATGATCGTGCTGTTCCTGCTGGTGCCGTCGCTGGCCAGCTCGGTGGGTATTCTGGTGCCTGTCGGCGCGCTGGTGGCCATTGGCGCAGCGCGTATCCTGTACAAGAAAGGCAAGGTGTGACCATGGGCCTGATCATCCTGCTTGCTGCTGCTGCCTTTGTAGCAGTGCTGCTCATTCGCGGCCTGTTGTTCACGCCCAAGGCTGAACCGGCTGCGAACGCCACTCCCGAAACGGTAGACCGTGAAAAAGCCGTGAGTGACCTGCAGCAACTCATCCGCGCCAAGACTGTCTCCTACCGTGACAAAACGCTGGAGGACGAAGCCGAGTTTGAAAAGCTGGAACAGCTTCTTCCTCAACTTTTTCCCAATGTTGCACGCGCCTGCGAGTTCGTCAAGCCCGGCCCGCGCAGCCTGCTGTTTTGCTGGAAGGGACAGTCTTCCGACAAACCCGGCGTGCTGATGGCCCACTACGATGTGGTTCCTGTGGACGAAGAGGGCTGGGACAAACCCGCTTTTGATGCCATCATTGAAGATGACGTGATGTGGGGCCGCGGCACGCTGGACACCAAGGGAACCCTTCTGGGCGTGCTGGAAGCTGCCGACAGCCTGATCGCCGAAGGCTTTGTACCCGCACAGGATCTGTACCTGGCCTTTGCCGGTGATGAAGAGATCTCCGGCGACGGTGCGCCGTGCATCATCCGCTGGCTGCAGGCACATGATATTCAGCCTGACTTTGTGCTGGATGAAGGCGGCGCTGTGGTTGAAAACGTCTTCCCCGGCGTGCACGTGCCCAGCGCCATGGTGGGCATTGGCGAAAAGGGCCCCATGGATGTAAAGCTGGTGCTGGACAGTGCCGGCGGCCATGCCTCTACGCCTCCGCCGCACAGTCCTGTCGGCGTGCTGGCACAGGCTGTTACGCGTATTGAATCGCACCCCTTCCCATTCCAGCTTACCGCGCCTGCTGCACAGATGTTTGACACACTGGGCCGCAGATCGACCTTCCTGTTCCGGGTGATCTTTGCAAACCTGTGGTGCTTCAAGCCCGTGCTGAATCTGATCTGCAAAAAGAGCGGCGGCGAACTTAACGCGCTGGTGCGCACCACCGTGGCCTTTACGCAGATGCAGGGCGCTGCTGCCTCCAATGTGCTGCCGCCGCATGCATGGGTGGGAGCGAATCTGCGCCTCATCGGCGACGAGACCACCGAAAGCGCGAAGGCCTATCTGGAAAAGGTCATCGCCAACGACAAGATCAGGGTGGAGATCGTGCACGGCATGAATCCCTCCCCTATCTCCCGCACAGACTGCGAGCCGTGGGAACGCCTGAGCGCCGCCATCCGCGCCACCTGGACGGATACCGTCGTTTCGCCCTATCTGATGCTGGCATGCTCCGACAGCCGCCACTACAGCCGTATCTGTCCGCATGTGTACCGTTTCTCTGCCATGGCGCTGAGCAAGGCCGAACGCGGCATGATTCACGCCAACAACGAGCGCGTGCCACTGGATACCATCGAAAAAACCGTCGCATTCTACCGCAGGCTCATCAAAATGTGCTGACAAAAAAAACTCGCTTCCGTTCTGGAAGCGAGTTTTTTTGTCATGAACCGGCTGATTTGTATCTGCTAACCCCCAGCCGCCACGCCGCATAGCACGGCAGCAGAAGCAGCGGAGCAAGCAGCGGCAGGAATGCATATCCTGTCGGACCGCGTCCCAGCAGATACTGCAGCGGATAGTACTGAAACAGCGCGTAGGGAATAACATACGTGGTGATTTTCAGCATTCCCTGTCCATACACATCCAGCGGATAAGCACCGTGCTCACGTGCACCGTCTGTGAAGCAGTTCATGAATTCGAGTCCCTCCAGCGTGAAAAAACTCAGCGCTGCAAACAGCAGAAACAGGGCACAGAACACCAGCGCGCCACAGATGACCATCAGCCCAAGGCACAGGCAGCGCAACGGCGTCCATGCTACGGCTGACAGCTGAATGCCGATCACCAGCATCACCAGCGACTGGATCAGCTTGCCCAGACGCGCAAACTCGATCTGATGGCACAGCACCTGAAAAATGAGCCCGCGCGGGCGGACGAGAAGGCGGTCAAATTCCGCGCTCCGTATGACGTTTGGAAACTGATCAAATCCACGGAAGAAACCTTCCGCAAGCGAAAATGCCATCCACATCACGCTCGCGCACAGCAGCACCTCGCCCAGTGTGTAGCCTTTCACCGTTTCAAACCTGTCCAGCAGGAAGAAAACCACCACGAACGCCGAAAACGATGTGAGAAACTGCCCGATCACCGCAAAGAAAAACGACTTTTTGTATGCCATGCGGCTTTTGAGGTGCATGGCGAAGAATTTAAAATACAGTTTCATCGCTTCACCCTCCCTGCACGCACAGCCGCTTGAGTCCCCTGTGCTGAAGCGCATAGCCAAACAGGCCGAGCACAGCCAGCCAGAACACCTGCAGCACCAGCATTTCCACCATTTCAGGCCCTGCAAGGTCGCCGGAGTAAATGCGAAGCGGCGCATTGGTCATCGCGCCAAAGGGCGAATAATGGAACAGCTTTGCCAGCCTGTCCGGCATAAAGGGCAGCGGAATCAGGTTGCCGCTGAGAAGCTCTGCGATGGGCAGCACCATCATGCGAACGCCCTCGGATGAAAGGGTAAAAAAGCACGAGAAATAAATGATCAGACAGAATGCAACACCCACGCAGGCTGCCAATGCCAATGAAACCCAAAAGGCCGCAAACGCCGTCGGCGAGGCTGCGAAGCTCAGCCCCCACGGCTTTGGCAGAAGAGCAGTCACCACAAACAGCGGAACGCAGCGCAGGATGACCCGGCTGACACGCAAAGCCAGCGTGCGTGCAAACCACATGCCATACAGCGAGGACGGTCGACACAGCTCGTAGGCGACGTTGCCGTTCAGGATCATGGTAAACAGGTCCCATTCAAACGTATAGGTATTCAGCAGTGCCAGCAGCGCCTGCCTGAGCCAGATATAGCTGACCAGATGGTCAAGCTGCATGGGAAAACTTTCCGGGCTGGCCGCATAAAAAGCGCGATAGAGCAGGATCTCCATAAAGCCCCAAAAGAACTGCGTCACCACGCCTGCCCATGCAGCGGTGCGGTACTGCAGCCCGTTGATCAGACGCATGCGAAAGAATGTCCAGCAGGATCTCATCCTTCCACCCCCTACATGCCGTAACGCGCATACAACGCTGCAGCAAGTTCATCCAGGGAATGAGCGTCGGGATTGACACGGCGCACATCGCCAAAGTCGCCGTCCAGCAGCAATTTGCCTTGACCAATCAGCAGAATGCGCGTTGCCAGCGCTTCAATATCCTGCATGTCATGAGTGGTCAGCAGCACAGTGGTGCCGTGGGTTTCATTCCGCTTTTGAATAAATGAGCGTACCGCCAGCTTGCTGACTGCATCCAGGCCGATGGTAGGCTCATCCAGAAACAGCACCTTCGGGTCGTGCAGCAGCGATGCGGCGATCTCGCAGCGCATGCGCTGACCAAGGCTTAACTGGCGCGCAGGCGTGCGCAGCAGTTCGCCCAGTTCCAGCGCATCGGTCAGTTCCTCCACATTACGGCGATAGCGCGCATCCTCGACACGGTAGATTTCCTTCAGCAGTTCAAAGGAATCATTCACAGGCACATCCCACCATAGCTGGCTGCGCTGGCCGAATACCACGCCGATCTCCGCCACGTGTTTTTTGCGTTCTTTCCACGGAACGCGGCCATTCACCCTGCATTCTCCCGAATCCGGCGTAAGAATGCCGCTGAGCACCTTGATGGTGGAGGATTTTCCAGCCCCGTTGGGCCCAATGTAGCCGACGATCTCGCCGTCTGCAATGGTAAAAGACAGGTCGTCCAGCGCCTTGATCTCATGCGTTTCACGCCTGCCAAGCGCCTTCACTGCCTGCCACAGTCCGCTGTCCCTGCGGGATACACGATAGGTTTTGCTTAAGCTTTTGACTTCAATCATAGGTCTCCTCCTGGTAGTTATACAGTCGTATCTTGCCAGGCGGTGAGGACGGTCAACGACTCCGGCCCCTTCCCTGCAGGGTTTGCAGGTACCGTCTGATAGGAATAGAGGGTGATGTGAAGCATAGCAGAAAAGCCCTGTAAAGTCAAGAAAAACGGCCTGCACGCCGCAGCGTACAGGCCGGAAAAAGGTTTTTACTTCTTGATCTGGTTGAGCATGGCGTTGAGGCCCAGCAGCTGCTCCTTAGAGATGCTGACATTGGCCGCGCCCATCAGGCTGGTGAGACGCAGAACAGTGAAGCTTCCCATCATCTTCATCATGGCGCTGGCGTCAATTTCAAAGCCCATGGCCTTGGCCTTGCCGTCTTCGCCGCCCATGTTGCCCATCATCTGGCCCATCAGCTGGCCGAACAGCGCAGCGCCCTGGGGATTGGCCATGATATCGCTGAGCTTGTCGTTGAGGCTGAAATAGCCTTCGGGAGCGGTGATGTCGAACCAGTTGAGAATGGCGCCCTTTTCCTTCAGGCGATAGGCCTCGTTGAATTTTTCCACCTTGCAGATCACACTGTCGTCGGTGCACTCGCCGGCCACTGCATGCAGCTTGGACACGCCGGTGTTGGGCACGTCAAAGTAGAAGAAGGGCAGGCCGTTGTTCTTCTGCACGCCCAGAGACTGGCCGTTGACGAACAGTTCAACTTCAGGCTGGTTGCTGTACACGGTCACCTTGGTCACATCCTCCACGCGGTCGACATAGCGCTTGCCGCAGATGTGCACCATGGGTTCAGGATTCAGCCAGGCCTTGTAGGCATAGAAGGAATCTTTCTTGTACTTGCGGTCGAAGGTCATCAGGCCCTTGTGGTTCTGGCCGTTCTCGCCGCCCTCGGCACGGTTGTCAGCGCCAAAGTCAAACATATTCCACACATGGGTGGCCCACAGGTACTTGCGCGCGTCGATCTGCTTGATCAGTTCTTCATGATAGAAGGCCTGATATTCCTCGGTGTAGTCGCCCTGCATGGGGTTGGAGGTGTGCCAGTTGAGGGCCTCGCAGCCGTACTCGGAAATACCCACGGGCAGGTTGGGATACTTGGCGTGGAACTCGTCAAACCAGGGGCCGTTCATGGTGGTGTCGCCGCCGTACCAGCCGAAGTAGTGGTTCCAGCTTACCGTATCGGGAATCTGGATGTACTTGGCGTCGGTGGGGCACATGCTGACGATGGCCATGGTGGTCAGGCGGGTTTTGTCCATCTCGTGGCACAGATTGTTGAGAATGCGATGGTTTTCCAGCAGGTCGGCATCTTCCGCGCCCTTCATGGTGATCTCGTTGCTCAGACCCCACACCACGATGGAAGGATGGTTGTAATTCTGGGCGATGAGCTCCTTCATCTGGCTGATGGTGTTCTCACGGCCGCCGGGCATATGGTTGGAGATATAGGGAATCTCGGCCCAAATGACCAGGCCCTTTTCGTCGCACAGATCGTAGAAGTACTGATCATGCTGATAATGGGCCAGACGGATGGTGGTAGCGCCCACTTCGAGGATGTAGCCGATATCCTCTTCATGATGCTCGGGCAGCAGGGCATTGCCGATGCCCCAGCGGTCCTGATGACGGCTCACGCCGCGCAGGGGATACTCTTCACCGTTGAGGATGAAGCCGCGCTCGGGGTCGATTTCAAAGCTGCGGCAGCCAAAGCGGGTGGAAACAGTGTCGATGACTTCTCCGTTTTCGATCAGTTCGACCACAGCGGTGTACAGGTAGGGATTCTTGCGGCCGTTCCACAGGGTAACGTCCTCAATAACAGCCTCGTTGACGGTTTCGGTTACGGCCTGCTCAGCCTTGGCCACCACGCAGCCGCAGGCAGCCTTCAGGGTGTAGCGCAGAGTTTGGCCTTCCTTGGCGTTGGACACATACACTTCGGTCTTGACGTTGGCATTCTTGCCATCCACCACGGGAGTCACGGCAATGCCGGGCGCACCGAAGTAATCCAGATCAAAGTGGCTTTCGGGCACGCAGATGAGGTTGACGTCACGGTACAGACCGCCGTAGAAGGTAAAGTCGGCCACCTGAGGATACACTTCATTATTGGGGGTATTGTCCACCGCGATGGCCAGCACGTTGCTGTTCTTCAGGGCTTCGGTCACATCCACACGCCAGGTGGAGTAGCCGCCGTCGTGATGAGCCAGCTTTTCGCCGCCCACATACAGATCGGCAGAGGAGTTCGCGCCGCGGACTTCCACATAATAGCGCTGAGCCTCGGGGATCTCCTCACGATCCAGTTCCTTAACATACCAACAGGTGCCGCGGTAATAATCGCCCGCGCCGTCCTGACCGTCGATAGCGTTCCAGCTGTGGGGCACGTTGACCCAGTAAAGGGTCTCAGGCAGCTGCGCAGGATTCTGCAGCGCTTCCTTGGTGAAAGCCCACTTGCGGTTAAGATTGATGATCTGACGCATAAATCCGTTTTCCTTTCAATTGTGTTTATCTGCAAAAGGGCGTCCCCGCGATGGGAACGCCCTTGCAAAAACGGGGAGGAATCAGTTGGCCTCGTGACGAGCCTTCAGTTCGGCCTGCATTTCAGCCAGGTTCTTCTTATTGAGGTTGTAAACCAGGCCCAGACCCACAAACTGCATCAGAGCGCTGAACAGGTACAGGGCAGCAACCAGGTAGCGCATGTTCAGAGCCACTTCAGGGGTCTGATTGGCGCCCAGGGTGCCAACGTAGCCCAGAGCCACCATGATGACCAGAGCCAGAGCGGGGCCAACGCCCTGCGCCAGCTTACGGAAGAAGGAGTGCAGAGCATACACGGTGCCTTCCTCGCGGTTGCCGGTCTTCCACTCGTTGTAGTCGATGGCGTCGCCCATCATAGCCCAGGACACGGTGGAGTAGATGCCCAGGCCCAGGGAGTTGATCAGCTGACAAACAACATAGATGACCAGGCCCTTGCTGTCGGGGGTGATGGGCAGCACCAGCATCAGAGCGCAGGCGATCACAGAGCAGATGGCGCCGACAGTGGCCAATTCCTTCTTGCCATACTTGTTAACCATTTTGCGGGCAAGGGGAGTGAACAGCAGGATCGGGATCATGGCAAACATGGATACCAGACCGGAGATCTGCGCATTCTTGAAGTAGGACTGGAACATAACGGTCACGGCAGTGGCAGCGCCCTGCTGGCCCAGGAACATACCCATGGCAGCCAGAGTGGCGCCAACGGCGGGACGGTTCTTGAGGAAGTTGGCCATGGCCTTGAGAACGTTGAACTTGGGAGCTTCTTCGCTGACGGTCACGTCGGTCTCAACGCGGATGACGGTCTTCTTGATCATGAACTGGAAGCACAGGAAGCCCAGGAAGCCCATCAGCAGAGCGGCAAAGAACACGCGCTCACCAATCAGCTGGTTGTTGGCATCATAGATGATCATGGGCAGGATGACCATGGGAGCCATGTTGCCCACCAGAGAACCGATGGAACGGAAAGCGGACAGGGAGGCACGGTCGCCGGGGTCAGAGGAGATCAGGCCCAGCAGAGAGCCGTAGGGCACGTTGGCGACGGTGTAGAAAGCATCCCACACAACGTAGCCGGCGATGAAAATGATGAACTTGGCCCACACGGGAGCATTGGGGAAGGGCAGGAAGCAGCAGGCACCGCCGACAATCAGACCGATGGAGCCGAACCAGATATACTGCAGGAACTTGTTGCGCTTGTACTGGCGCTTGTCAGCATCGATCATGGAGCCGATCAGCGGGTCGTTGATGGCGTCCCAGACCTGCACGATCACCAGCAGCAGGGAATACCACAGGTCCATACCCATAAACTGGGTCCAGAAAATGGCCATCGTGCCCTTGAGCGCGAAGCTCATGTTGCAGCCAAAGTCGCCGGCAGCGTAAGCGAGGTTGTCGATCATACCGAACTTACGCTTCTGATTGTTGGTCGTCATGTGCATTCGATCCTTTCATCATGCCAGACAGGCCGAAACCCGTCTTATTTTCTTTTCAATTCTACAAAAAAACCTGTTTTTCTGTTAGTATGATTTTTGTTTTTACTATTTCTTTTTTTGGTTGTATTGCTTTTTGCAAAAAATTATACGATAATAGAAAAAAAGCGTCCGCCGCCGATGGAGGAACGTATGCCGTATCAAACTGAACTTCAGTTTTTTTGCAGACTGATGGAAAACTTCAGCTTTCAAACCCACATATTTGCACAGGGGCAGCCTCCCGAGGTTGATAAAGGGCTTCGCCGCCTGCTGGAGCTGAAGGATTCCAATGCCGAGCTGCACAGGCTGGATCAGCTGGAACCCCGCAAAATTTATGCTGCGCGCGACAGCTTTGCCTGTTCCTACAAGTCTCTGCTGCTGCCGGACGGACAGGTTCTTCTGGCCGGACCTTATCTGCAGCAGGAAATGACGGATTCCATTATTTTGCGCCTGCTGGACCATCACCACCTTCCCACCTCCCTGCTGCCCACGCTGCGGCAGTACTACGCCACCATTCCCTACATCGAAAAGGAATACATTGTTCTCACCGCTTTCACAACCCTTGGCGAAACCTTGTGGGGCAGCAAGGATAATTTTACCATGGAATACATGGAAAGCGCTGATCTGCTGCAGATGTCCCCCACTGCCCCTGAAGCGCGTGAACGCATGACCGAAGCAGCCGACCTGAAGCTGCTGGAAGCCCGCTACGACTCGGAACGCAGGCTGATGCACGCTGTTTCGCACGGACAGACCCATCAGGCGCAGATGCTGATTTCCCGCGCGCATGAAAGCGTGCTGGAAAGCCGTGTTCCCGACGCCATGCGCAACCTGCGAAACTATGGCATTGTGCTGAATACTTTGCTGCGCAAAGCTGCAGAGCAGGGTTCCGTGCATCCGCTGCACATTGATAAACTGTCCTCTGCCATGGCACGGCGGATGGAAAACGTACGCACCCCTGCCGAAACCTTCCAGTTGTTTAATACGATGGTGCACAAATACTGCCTGCTGGTCAAAACCCATTCCATGCAGAATTATTCCCAGCTGGTACAGCATGTGATTCTGCGTATCGAAACCGATCTTGCCAGCGATCTCAGCCTCAAGGCGCACGCAGACCATCTCAATGTCAATGCCAGCTATCTTTCAACGCTGTTCAAAAAGGAAACCGGCATGACGCTGACTGAATATGTCAACCGCTCACGCATAGACCATGCCATCTTCCTGCTCAACACCACCGACATGCAGGTACAGTCCATTGCACAAAGCTGCGGTGTGCCGGATGTGAACTACTTCACCAAGCTGTTCAAGCGAATGATCGGCAAAACACCCAAGGAATACCGGCAGGACACCCGCCGGCTGGTAACGGAAAGATAAGAAAAAGGCTTGCAGTATGCAAGCCTTTGTTCTTTTAACGTTCCATGCGCACAAGATATTCTTCTGTATCCTCTTCCGGCATTCTTTCGCCTGTCAGGCAAAAGCCGTGCCGCTGATAAAAGCGGATAGCGCGCTCGTTCTTTTCCAGCGCCCACAGCCAGCACGCACCCTCATGATTCACTGCATGCTCCAGAAGCCGTGCGCCAATGCCCTGCCCCTGCAGCACGGGTTCCACAAACAGCTTTTTAATCTGCCTTTCTTCCATGCGCACAAAACCCTTGACCACGCCATCATCCCACACCCAGGTATGGGCCAGAGTCGACCGGTCGTACTGCTGCATCATCGTTGTCACCTGCAGCTCGTCAAAATAGAAATCATCGTTTTGAAAAATGGGATAAAAATGCAGCCGGTAGTTGAAAATTTCAATTTCCGCCATTCGGCAGGCATCTTTCGCTTCTGCCCTGCGGATCATCGGCGTTCCCTCTTTCTGATGCGGCGCACGATCATGCGCACCAGCAGCACAATCAGTACAACCAGCACGATCAGCGCAAGCACGACCGCGCCGATCACGTACCAGATGCGTCCGGCATGGGTAAAGTACTCGCCTATGTTCCCGGCCTTGCCCACCACAATACGTTCAGATGTCTGCTGATACTTTGCAGGGATCTTACCGGTGCCGTCGCTGCCGCCGAAAGCATGCAGGTAATCCGCCAGCGCCGTCCACGCCTTCAGCTCGCTGCCGTCCTTCTTGCGGATGATATGCGCTTCAAAATCGGTGATGATATTGCCCTGTGCATCCTTGGGCTCCAGCGAGAGCAGCCCAAAGGAACTGCTTTTGACCGCGCCCAGCATCTGCCCGGAATACAGGTCAGCCACCACGCGGTAGAGCTTATCCTCTTGCACAGGCAGCTTCTGTTCCTGCTCACCATACAGCCATACATCGCTGACACGGCTGAGGATCAGCCGGTTGGTTTTATATTCCCATCCGCCGCCGGAAGGCGCCAGCTTGGTACCGTCCATCAGCGATGAAACGGATGCATCCACCTCCGCCAGATCGTAAAGCTCCCGTCCGGTGAGATAGACGCTTACCAGCGGATAGCCCGGCACACGATCCGGCCCAATGCCCAGGGACAAGGTGTTGAATGCATCGGATGTGGTCACGTCGCCTACAGGCAGTTCGCCGCGAATCACGCCGCTGGGTACCACCGCCATGGCGACAGGTTCATACGCTTCACCCTCCGCCTCTCTGACGGCTGCGATCACCGCATCAGACAGGATATCGCTTTCTGCCTGCAGTCCGCCGGGATTTTTGCACAGCACCTGGTCAAACGTGTATCCAAAGCGTGACAGATAGTTCTGGCTCACGCGGTCACGGTAGTCAGCCAGCTTCTCCTCCAGCGCCGCATCACCGGGCACATCATCTGTGGTGGGAATGAGCTGATACTCCTTCAGCTTCCAGCGTTCACCACTGCGTTCAAGCTGGATCTTACCAAGGTTCATGGTATAGTCGCCGCAGGATACGATATGGGTGTTCCCATGAATGATCGGTGCATCCAGCGTGGTATGCGTATGCCCGCTGATGATCAGATCGATCTGCGGCACAGCTTTGGCCAGCAGCTCATCTTCCGACTTTTCCGGGTCGTCCCACAAGCCGCTGTGCGACAGACAAACGATCATTTCCGCACCAGCAGCCTGCAGCTGATCCACCTGCTCTTTGGCACACTCGATGATATCGGTGAACATCACCGGAGACAACGGCGCGCAAGCCAGCGAGTCCTTGCCCATCACGCCGAACACACCCACTTTTACACCGCTGCATTCCAGCAGCATGTTTTCCTTTGCCCCGTAGGCTTCCATGGCTTGCTCAAACACCTGCCCGTCCTCCGTAACAGCGGTGGACCAGTCAATATTGGCAATCAGCATTGCGGGCAGCGCCACGTTGTCGTTTTGCGCATTGGTCATGGCTGCTTTGAGCATGCCGGCCATGCCCTGTCCGCGGTAGTCAAATTCATGATTGCCGATGGTAGTCGCATCAAAGCCCAGGTGCGCCATCATCGTCAGTTCTGCCGCGTCTGTTTCGTACACAGCCTGATACAGCGTGCCCATGGAAAAATCGCCCGCATCCAGCACAAGCACATCACCATCAGCGGCCCTTTCGCGGTCGATCAGCGTTTTGAGCCGTGCAAATCCACCGCGAGTACCGCCATCCTGCGGCTGAGCTGTCAAATGGGAATGCATGTCATGCGTAAAAAGAATGGTAACATTTTGCGTTTCTTGCGCCATCGCCGGGCAACTGCTCAGCAGCAGGATCAGCGCTGTTAAAAAAGAAGAAAGGCGTTTCAGCATCCTTGGTTCCTCCCCGAAATGTTTTCTATAATCTATTGTACCTCCGAAACCCTGTGTGAAACAAGTGCGACTTTTCACTTCAGCAGAATCGTGTTATAATGCCAAAGATCGACTTTTGAAGGAGGATGAGCGTGTTTTTATTCATTCTGGCCGTTGTTACCAGTGCGATGGTTTCCATTTTCATGCGTGCCAGCAAAAAGCATGTAAACAATCAAACCACCATGCTGGCCTTCAATTATGCCATGTGCACGGTGCTGGCCCTTTTGGGTACACAATACACACAGCTTGTGCCTGCGCACAGCGGCACGCCTCTCACCCTTGGGCTGGGTCTGATCAACGGCTTTTTCTACCTGGGCGGTTTTGTCATGCTGCAGTGGAATATCGGCAAAAACGGCGTAGCGCTGTCTGCCACCTTCATGAAGCTTGGCGTTATGGTACCCACGCTGATGGCTGTCTTTCTGTTTGGCGAAAAACCGGGTGCGCTGCAGATCATCGGTATTGTGATGGCGCTGGCCGCTATTGTGCTCATTCAGTTTGAAAAGAGGCAAAGCCGTGCGACCAGCGGCCTGGGGCTTCTGGCTCTGTTGTTCTTTGGCGGCATGGCGGACGGCATGTCCAAAGTGTATGAAGTACTGGGCGACAGTGAACTGAAAAACCATTTCCTGCTGTACACATTCTTTATGGCCCTCGTTTTGTGCACTGCCCTCGCACTGTTCAAAAAGCAGTCCATCACGCTGCCGGACGTGCTCTGCGGCCTGGTCATCGGCGTTCCCAACTACTTTACCTCCCGCTTCCTGCTGCTCTCGCTGGACACCATTCCCGCCGTGGTGGCCTATCCCTGTTACAGTGTGGGCACCATCGTACTGGTCACTCTGGCGGGCGCTGTGTTCTTCCGTGAAAAGCTCAGCCGAAAACAGCTGACAGCCCTTGCCATTATTCTGGCCGCGCTTGTGCTTTTGAACCTGTAAGAGATGGACGTTTTGTTTCGGTCAAGCCCAAACATGTACAACAAAAAAACACTCCTTGTGCTGTTTGTTCGTTTAAGGCCGAACTTTTGACATTGACATCATCCCGAAAAACCGCTAAAATACCCAACAAGGGCGATGAGGGAGAGTACGTCGGCAAAAACCCCGTTTCAGAGAAGTGGCGGTTGGTGCAAGCCATAAACGCGGAAGCCTGTCAGTACCTGTATCTCCTGAGCCGGAAGGAAGAAAGCCCTCATACGGGCCGTAGACCCTTCCCGTGATTGCTGCGTCAAGGCATAGGGCTTGCTGGAGCCCAAGAGGTGGCGGCATATCGCCGCAATTTGAGTGGTACCGCGGGTATTGTGTTTACAACGCTCGTCTCAAAGTTTTTCTTTCTTTGAGATGGGCGTTTTTCATTTCATCAGGAAAGGAAGGGACAGATGAATTTCAAACGTATTCTGCTTTTAAGCGGACATTACGGAAGCGGAAAGACCAACATTGCCGTCAACCTTGCGCTGGAACTGAAAAAGCAGCGTCAGCGCGTGACCATCGCCGATGTGGATATCGTCAATCCCTACTTCCGTACCTCCGATTCCCGCAAGGATCTGGACGCTGCCGGCATCCGGCTGATCTGTTCTGATTTTGCCGGGTCCAATGTGGACCTTCCGGCACTGCCGGCCGACATCTACGGCATCACTGCCGATCGCGGACAGACGGCCATCATCGACGTGGGCGGCGACGATCGCGGCGCACTGGCGCTGGGCAGATTGAGGGATCAGATTCTGGAAGAGAACAATTACGAAATGCTTTTCGTGATCAACCGTTTCCGTCCGCTGACCAAAACGGCTGAGCTAACCATCGAAGTCATGCGCGAGATCGAAACCGCCGGGCGCATCCCCTTTACGGCGGTGATCAACAACTCCAACCTTGGCGATGCAACCACAGCCGAAGACGTGCTGCAGTCGCAAGCCTATGCTGATGAGGTGTGCCGCTTAACCGGGCTGCCCCTTAAAATGACCACCGTTAACGAAAACCTTTACCCGCAGCTGGAGGGAAAGATCGATCATCTCTTCCCCCTCCGCCTGCAAGAGAAGATCAGATAAAAGGAGCGAAAAACCATGGCAAAGCTGACCATCCGCACCGAGCGCTGCAAGGGCTGCGGCCTGTGCGTAAACGCCTGCCCCAAGAAACTGCTGGTGCTGTCGCAGGACAAGATCAACGCCAAGGGCCATCACCCGGCTGAGATCACCGACCAGGAAAAATGCATCGCCTGCGCGTTCTGCGCAACGATGTGCCCCGACTGCGTGATTACGGTAGAAAGGTAAGGTATCAACATGGCTGAGAAAGTTTTGATGAAAGGCAACGAAGCCATCGCGGAGGCCGCCATCACCGCCGGCTGCCGTCATTATTTCGGCTATCCCATCACTCCCCAGACTGAAGTGGCCGCTTACATGGCCAAGCGCATGCCCAAAATCGGCGGCACCTTCCTGCAGGCCGAAAGCGAGATCGCTGCCATCAACATGGTGTATGGCGTCGCCTCCACCGGCATGCGCGTGATGACCTCCTCCTCCAGCCCGGGAATTTCCTTGAAGGCCGAGGGCCTCAGCTACATGGCCGGCGCTGATCTGCCCGCACTGGTCGTCAACGTTCAGCGCGGCGGCCCCGGTCTGGGCGGCATTCAGCCTTCCCAGAGCGATTATTTCCAAGCCACCAAGGGCGGCGGACACGGCGACTACCGCATGATCGTGCTGGCCCCTGCCAGCGTGCAGGAAATGGCCGACCTGACCATGAAGGGCTTTGATCTGGCCGACAAATACCGCATGACCGCCATGATCCTTGCCGACGGCACCATGGGCCAGATGATGGAGCCTGTGGAGATCAAGGCCCCTGAACAGCAGGATTTCGACAAGTCCTGGGCTGTGACCGGCACGAAGGGCCAGCGCAGGCACAACATCATCAACTCCCTGTTCCTCGATCCCTATGCGCTGGAGAAGCAGAACGAAATCCGCTTCGAGCGCTATAAGCAGATCGAAGAAAACGAAGTCATGTACGAAAGCTACATGATGGACGACGCGGAAGTGTGCGTGGTTGCCTTCGGCATCGCCGCCCGTGTTGCCAAGAACGCCATCGTGGAAGCCCGCAAGAATGGTGTGAAGGTCGGTCTCATCCGCCCCATCACCCTGTGGCCCTTCCCCAGCAAGTTGCTCGCCGAGGCCGCAAAGCAGTGCCACAGCTTCGTTTCCGTGGAGCTGAGCATGGGTCAGATGATCGAAGACGTGCGCGCTGCCATTCAGTACAGCCGTCCCGTAAGCCTGTGCAGCCGCACCGGCGGCATCATCCCCTCCCCCGAAGAAGTGTATGAGAGCATCATTGAAGCCGCTAAGAACGGAGGTGCCAAATAATGATCGTTTTTGAAAAGCCCAAGGCGCTGCTTGATGTGCCTTTCCATTACTGCCCCGGCTGCACCCACGGCATTGTGCACCGCCTGGTGGCCGAAGTAATCGACGAATTGGGCATTGAAGGCCGTACCATCGGCGTGGCCCCCGTCGGCTGCTCTGTTATGGCCTATGACTACTTTGCCTGCGACATGGTGGAAGCTGCCCATGGCCGTGCTCCCGCCGTCGCCACCGGCCTCAAGCGCGCTAATCCCGACGAGCACATCGTGTTCACCTATCAGGGCGACGGCGACCTGGCCTCCATCGGTACCGCCGAAACCGTTCACGCTGCGGCCCGCAACGAGAACATCACCATCATCTTCATCAACAATGCCATTTACGGCATGACCGGCGGCCAGATGGCTCCTACCTCCCTGCCCGGTCAGGTCACCCAGACCTCTCCCTATGGCCGCGACACCAAGGCCTGCGGCTTCCCCATCCGCGTGTGCGAAATGCTGGCCACGCTGGACGGCCCCGAGTATCTGGAGCGCGTTGCCGTCAATAACGTCAAAAACGTCAAGGCTGCCAAGAAGGCCATCAAAAAGGCTTTCCAGAACCAGATTGAGGGCAAGGGCTTCTCTCTGGTGGAAGTCGTTTCCTCCTGCCCGACCAACTGGGGCATGACGCCGCAGAAGGCGCTGGAATGGGTGGAAGAAAAAATGATTCCCTACTATCCGCTGGGCGTGTACAAGGACCGCAGCGCCGCCAAGGAGGACTGAACGCCATGACGAATGAATTTTTGATCGCTGGTTTCGGCGGACAGGGGCTGCTGTTTGCCGGCAAGTTTCTGGTCAACAAGGGCATGATGGACGGCAAGGAAGTCAGCTGGCTGCCCTCCTACGGTCCTGAAATGCGCGGCGGCACCGCCAACTGCTCGGTTATCATCTCTGACGAACCCGTCGGCTCCCCCATCGTTTCCAAGCCCAATGTCCTCATGGTCATGAACCTGCCCTCCCTTGACAAGTATGAAAACGACGTCAAGGCCGGCGGCAAGATCTTTGTGGACTCCAGCCTCATTGGCCGCAAGGTCGAACGCACTGACGTGGACGTGCACTATGTGCCCGCCACCCAGCTGGCCAGCGACAACGGCCTGACCGGTCTGGCCAACATGATCCTTATCGGCAAGCTGATGAAGGAACTGGGCCAGTTTGATGATGAAGAGGCTGTAGCCGCTTCCCTCAAGAAGGTCGTTTCCGTCAAGCATCCCGAAATGTACGACAAGAACCTCAGCGCCCTCAAGCTCGGCCGCGACTACTGATTTTTGGAAAGAAGGCAATCAAAATGCTGAACATCCGCATTGAAAAGACCACCTGCCCCAAGGCTAAGCCCGCCGATGAAAGCACCCTTGGCTTTGGCAAGATCTTTACCGACCACATGGCCGTCGTCGACTGGGACGAGGGGCAGGGCTGGCATGACGCCCGCATCATCCCCTTCCAGCGCCTGTCCATGCATCCCGCCTCCACCTGCCTGCACTACGGCAGCGAAATTTTCGAAGGCCTGAAGGCCTACCGCCGTGCTGACGGCGGCGTGCAGCTGTTCCGCCCGGAACGCAACGCTGCGCGCATGATGGACTCCGCCGAGCGCCTGTGCCTGCCCCAGCTGCCTGTAGAAGACTTCCTGCAGCTGCTGACTGAGTTTGTGAAGATCGAAGCTGACTGGACGCCCCACAGCGCCGGCACTTCCCTGTACCTGCGCCCCTTCATGTACGGCGACGACGAGACCCTCGGCGTGCACGCTGTGAAGCATGCGGTATTTGCCATCATCGCCAGCCCCGTCGGCAGCTACTACAAGGAAGGCCTCAACCCCGTCGGCATCATGATCGAAGACGCCGACGTACGCGCTGTTCGCGGCGGCACCGGCTATGCCAAGTGCGGCGGCAACTACGCGGCCAGCAACCGTGCCGGCGCACGCGCTGAAAAGAAGGGCTACAGCCAGGTGCTGTGGCTGGACGGCGTGGAACGCAAGTATATTGAAGAAGTCGGCGCCATGAACGTCATGTTCAAAATCGGCGGAGAGATCATTACCCCCGCCCTTACCGGCTCCATCCTGCCCGGCGTTACCCGTGCCAGCTGCATCGAAGTGCTCAAGGCTAAGGGCTACACCGTCAGCGAACGGCTGCTGAGTATTGACGAACTGGCCGAAGCGCTTGAAAACGGCACGCTGGAAGAAGCCTGGGGCTGCGGCACCGCTGCCGTTGTTTCCCCCATCGGCAAGCTGGCCTATCAGGATAAGGAATACATCGTTTCCGGCGGCAATATCGGCCCCGTGACACAGATGCTCTACGATACCCTCACCGGCATCCAGTGGAGCAAGATTGAAGATACTTTCGGCTGGACCGTTCCTGTTTGCTGAACGTCCCCCAAAAACTGACAGGAGGGAACCCAAATGCGCACCATTGCTTTGAGCGACATGACTTTGAAAACTTCCGACGGGCTGGCTTTGAGCTTTAAGGAGAAGATTGAGCTGGCAAAGCTGCTGGACCGATTGAACGTTTCCAGCATTGAGCTTGCCCCCATCGAGAACCGCAAGATCGACAGTCTGCTGGTCAAGTCTGTTGCCATGGCTGCCAAAAATGCCATTGTGGCCGTTCCCGTCACGCAGGATGCTGAAAGCATCGACGTTACCTGGGCTGCATTGAAACAGGCCAAAAGGCCCCGTCTGCAGCTGAAGGCCCCCATGAGCCCCACGCAGATGGAATATTTCTGGCACAAGAAGCCCGACAAGATGATCGAGGCCATTTCCGCCCTCATCACCGCCTGCCGTGAAAAGTGCGCCGACGTGGAATTCATTGCCGACGATGCTTGCCGCAGCGAGCGCGAATTCCTGTATCAAGCCGTGAGAACCGCCATCGCCGCCGGCGCGACCACTGTCACCCTGTGCGACGCTGCCGGATTGATGTTTCCGGAGGAATTCTCCGCCTTCATCACCGACGTGAAGACCAATGTGCCCGAATGTACCGGTGTGAAGCTGGGCGTGCTGTGCTCCAACGCGCTTTCGATGGCCGGTGCATGCGCCATCGCCGCTATCCGCGCAGGCGTGGACGAGATCAAAACCGTCTCCTGCGCCAGCGATGTGACCGCTCTTTCTGACATTGCCGCCATTCTCAAGAACCGCGGCGACAGTTTTGAACTGGGCTGCAGCGTACGTCATGCTGAAATCCACCGCATCACCGCACAGATCGAATGGCTGTGCTCCAGCCGTACCCAGAACACGCTGTACAACGGCGGTGCTTCCGCTGTAGCCGATGCCTCCGGCATGGTGCTCAGCGTGCACGACGACCTGACTGCCGTCAGCAAGGCTGTTGAAAAACTTGGCTATACCCTCAGCGACGAGGACAATGCAAAGGTCTACGAGGCCTTCCAGGCCATCGCCGCCAAGAAAGAAACCGTCTCTGCCCGCGAGCTGGACACCATCGTAGCCTCCGCCGCACTGCAGGTACCGCCTGCCTATCAGCTGGTGAACTACGTCATCAACTGCGGCAACGCCATCTCTGCCAGCGCCCATATCAAGCTGGACAAGGAAGGCACGGTCCTCGAAGGCATTTGCCTGGGCGACGGCCCCATCGACGCCGCTTTCAAGTCCATCGAGCAGGTTATCGGCCATCATTACGAGCTGGACGACTTCCAGATCCAGGCCGTTACCGAAGGCCGCGAGGCCATGGGCGAAACCGTTGTCCGCCTGCGTTCCGGCGGCAAGCTCTACTCCGGACGCGGTATCTCCACCGATATCGTTGGCGCCAGTATTCAGGCTTATCTGAATGCGCTCAACAAGATCGTTTATGAGGAGGCGGAAGCATGAATCTGTCCTTTTCGACACGTGGTTGGGAAAACTGCTGCTGGGACGAATGGGTAGATACTGCCATCGACATGCATTTTGGCGGCATCGAGGTTTACAATGCGCACAAAAATGATTCCCTGTTTGAGAAAGGCGGCCCGTTCCATAAGTACGGCCTGTCCGCCACGGTGCGTATGCTCAATGAAAAGAAGCTGTCCATCCCCTGCCTGGACTCTTCCTGCGATCTGTCTTCTGGCGCTGTGCAGGAGCTGCGCGAGCTGATCGCCCTGGCCGGTGATCTGCGCGTGCCCTATGTATGCGCTTTTGCCTCCGAGGAAAATGAAGAAGCCATCCGCAGCAGCATCGACGCTTTGCTGCCCGTTGCCGCCGAAGAAAACGTGGTGCTGCTGGTCAAGTCCAGCGCTGTGTTTGCCGATACGGCCAAGCTGCGTGAGCTGATGAATCACTTCGCCTGCGACGAACTGGGCGTTTTGTGGGATGTGCATCATACCTGCCGTGACAGCGGCGAATCGCCCGACACCACCATCAAAAATCTGGGTGCCTATGTGAAGCATGTTCACCTGCGCGACTCTGATGACGACCTCAGCTACAATCTTATCGGCGAAGGCACGCTGCCCATCCCCGGCGTGATGGAAGCGCTGGCCTCCATCAACTACGACGGTTTCTTTTCGCTGGAATGGAAGCCTGAATGGATGGAGGATCTGCAGGACCGCGAGGTCATCTTCCCCTATTTCGTCAACTATATGAACCGCTTTGAGAGCCCCCGTACGCTCAAAAAGCCCCTGTACTACAACAATACCCAGACCGGCCAGTTCGTCTGGAAGAAGGAAGCGCTGATCGAGACCACCTTCTCCAAAGTGCTGGACCGCATGGTGGAGGAATTCCCCGACCAGCTGGCCATCAAGTACACAACGCTCAACTATACCCGCACCTACAGCGAGTTCCGCGACGACGTTGACAATTTCGCCCGTGCGCTCATTGCCCTTGGCGTCAAGCCCGGCAGCCATGTCACCATGTGGGCCACCAACCTGCCTCAGTGGTACATCGCCTTCTGGGCTACCACTAAGATCGGTGCAGTATTGGTAACCATGAATACCGCCTACAAGATCCATGAGGCGGAATATCTGCTCAGACAGTCCGATACGCACACGCTCATCCTGGAGCAGAGCTACCGCGACAGCAACTATCAGGAGATCATCAACGAGCTGTGCCCCGAGCTGATCAGCACGCCCAAGGGCAAGGCGCTGCATGCGCACCGTCTGCCCTTCCTGCGCAATGTGATCACCGTGGGCTTCAAGCAGCCCGGCGCCATCTCCTGGGAAGAGGCGCTGGAGCGCGGAAACACCGTACCTGTGGAAGAAGTGTGGCGTCTGGCGGCGAATGTATCTCCCCATGACGTGTGCAATATGCAGTACACCTCCGGCACCACTGGTTTCCCCAAGGGCGTTATGCTCACCCACTACAACGTGGTCAACAACGGCAAGTGCATCGGCGACCGCATGGATCTGTCCACGGCCGACCGTATGATGATTCAGGTGCCCATGTTCCACTGTTTCGGCATGGTGCTGGCCATGACGGCCTCCATGACGCACGGCGCGACCATCCTGCCGCTGCCTTACTTCAGCCCCAAGCCGGCGCTTTCCTGCGTGCATCAGGAGCACATCACCGCGTTCCACGGCGTGCCTACCATGTTTGTGGCCATGCTTGAGCACCCTGACTTTGAAAAGACCGACTTCTCCTACATGCGCACCGGCATCATGGCCGGTTCTCCCTGCCC
The DNA here is from genome assembly GCA_017517815.1 of Clostridia bacterium. Next base: position 32,601 of record JAFWYA010000024.1, read on the forward strand.
CATCGCCAAGATGCGCGAGGTGGTGGACAAGATGCACATGAAGGAGATCACCATCGTTTACGGCCAGACGGAAGCCTCCCCCGGCTGCACCATGAGCAGTGCGGATGATCCGCTGGAACTGCGCGTAGCGACGGTTGGCCGCAGTCTGCCCGAGATCGAGTGCCGCATCATCAACCCCGAAACCAACGAAGAGCTGCCTGACGGCGAAATCGGCGAATTCGTGGCTCGCGGCTACAACATCATGAAGGGCTATTACAAAATGCCCGACGCCACCCGCGCTGCCATTGATGCTGACGGCTGGCTGCATACCGGCGACCTTGCCTGCAAGAATGACGATGGCACCTACCGCATCACCGGTCGCCTGAAGGACATGATCATCCGCGGCGGCGAGAACATCTACCCCAAGGAGCTGGAGGAGTTCATCTACACGCATCCAAAGGTTTCCGACGTACAGGTCATCGGCGTACCGGATGAACAGTACGGCGAGGAGATCATGGCCTGCATCATCCTCAAGGAAAACGAAGAGATGACCGTCGAGGAAATGAAGCAGTACATGCGCGAACGCATCGCCCGCCACAAGGTGCCCAAGTACATTGCCTTTGTGGACGGCTTCCCCATGAATGCTGCGGGAAAGATCCTTAAATACAAAATGCGCGAGGATGCCATCGCCCAGCTGAAGCTGCAGAAGGCTGCCAGCATTGAAACCGCTTAAAACCTCTTGACCTTTTTCCTGTTCCGTTCTATGATAGACATACAGGAAATGGTCAAACAAAAGCGGCCCGTTTCCGACGGGCCGCTTTTTTATTCACGCATGGAGGAGACATTGTTATGGATCTTTTCGATATCCTTGGTCCTGTAATGGTCGGCCCCAGTTCCTCCCATACGGCTGGCGCGGCGCGCATCGGCCTGATCACCCGGCTGCTGCTGGGCTGTGAGCCTGCGCAGGCCCGTATCGGCCTGTATGGTTCCTTCCAGAAAACCTATCGCGGCCACGGCACCGACAAGGCGCTTGTCGGCGGCCTGCTTGGCATGGCGGTGGATGACGAACGCCTGCGCGACAGCCTGCGCTATGCCAGCGACGCAGGGCTTAACTACTCCTTTTACAATGCGGAAGCGCGCGACGCTCATCCCAACACCGTGATCATGGATGTGGACGGCGTAGACGGCAGGCACATCTGCGTGCAGGCTGCTTCCGTGGGTGGCGGCGAGATCGTGGTGCAGTCCATCAACGGTCTGGAAGCCGGCTTCAACGGCCACGAAAATACTCTCATCATCACCCAGCGCGATGCCAAGGGCATGATCGCCCAGATCAGCAGCGTGCTGAGCGCCAATTCCCTCAACATCGCCACCATGCGCGTGTTCCGTCGCTCCGCCGGCGGCGAAGCCATGGTCATCATCGAACTGGACGGCGATGCAGAGCAGAGCCTGCTGGAATGCCTTGAACGCATGCCTGGCGTGTATCATGTGGCCTATCTGGCCGGCAGAACGGAGGGACAGTAAATCATGAGAACTTTTGCTGATTTTGTAAGAGATGCCGCGAAATATGGTTCCCTCAGCAAGGCTGCGCTGCACTGGCAGGCCAAGCAGGATGGCCGCAGTGAAGAAGAACTGATCGAGTTGATGCGTACGCGTCTGGGCGTCATGCGCGAAAGCGCAGCAGCAGGACTCTCGCCCAATCTGCGCAGCGTCAGCGGCATGGTGGGCGGTCAGGCTGCTCTGATGAACGACCCCAAATCCATCGACCGTTTTGGTCTGCTTGGCAAGGCTGGCGCCTATGCCCTTTCTATTGCGGAATATAACGCCTGCATGGGCAAGATCGTCGCCGCTCCCACGGCGGGCAGCTGCGGCATTCTGCCGGGCGCTTTGCTGGCCGTGCAGGAGCAGGACGGCTTTACTGATGAGGAGCTCATCATGGCGCTGTTCACCGCTGCTGGCGTAGGCCGTATTATCGCTCTTCAGGCCACCATCAGCGGCGCTGAGGGCGGCTGTCAAGCCGAATGCGGTGCAGCAGCCGGTATGGCTGCCGCAGCCCTGGTGGAGCTGTACGGCGGCACGGCTGAAATGGCGTCGCATGCCTGTGGCTTTGCCCTGATGAACATGCTGGGGCTGGTTTGCGACCCGGTACACGGCCTTGTGGAAGTTCCCTGCGTTTACCGCAACGTGGGCGGCGTATCGCAGGCCCTGAGTGCTGCGCAGATGGCCCTCAGCGGCATTTCCAGCCCCATTCCCTGTGATGAGATCATTCTGGCCATGAAGGAAGTCGGCGACGCGCTGCCCTCTTCTCTGCGCGAGACCGGTGAGGGCGGCTGCGCCGCCTGCCGCAGCATGTGCAGAAAATAAGATTTCCCTATAACTAAAAACGTGAGCTTTCTGTACGGAAGGCTCACGTTTTTGCTTGTGTTCCTATTGCCAAACTTTTATGCTCTGTTTTAAAAAGCACATGCAACAACCGCATATCCCATATTGTCCAGACTGGCGTCACAGCTGGCCCCTTTGGGTACACTGAAGGCAATATGCGAGCCTGTTACAGGTTTGCACAGAATCATGTACTTGATTTCACCATCCTTTTCAATTGTCAGTGTACCCTTTTCATGCAGCCAGGCCAGATACTCTTCAAGTGAAAGCGCCAGATAGGTCATTGCTGTTGCGTGAGCCTTTCCTACCCAGCGAAAGCGAAAAGCCTGCCGGTTGTCTGCATCAGGATTGCTGCGCACAAACCCATAGCGCCACGCTGTCTGCAGCAGTTCTTGTCCATGTGGTGTTGCATTCAGCGGACGCTCATCAGGTATGTCCGGCTCATCTGTCTGAAACCTCAGCTCGATGGTATACTCCTGCAGCAGTTCTCCCGTTCCAGGCTGATCAAAGCTGGCCAGTGTGCGGCCTACTGCTTCATCGGGCGGCATGCTTCGCATCAGCTTTCGCGCATACTGCTCCTGCTGAACCCTTTGCTGTGCATGGCTCAGCGTACCCTCCCATACTGTCAGACCGTTTACTCCCTGCTGCCTTAATGCCAAAAAAAGTTCGCCCAATGCCTGAATCGTTTCGCGTCCGCTTCGAATCTGCAGATTCCGAACGGGTATCATTCCCTTTCCTGCCAGGGCGACACTCATGGTATTGGGTGCTGGTGCGTCAGACGGCAAGGCATGTTTCTCATCAAGCAGCAGCAGTTTTCCACGAAGCAGTTGGTCAAAAGTATATGTTTTCTGTTCCGTTTCCTGTTGAGACGGGAACACATAGGATATGGCGCTGACGCTTCGGGGCTTTGCAGATGGCTCGCTGCTGAAAGCAATTTCTTCAAATGCTTCATGTTCAACCGATTCACAAACCAATGGCAGCAGCAAAGCTGTCGCAGCTGAAAGCAGCAGAAGAAACACATGAAAAGCCCTATCCTGCCGCAGCTTTTGTCTTTGATCCAGCACATACTGTGCGCCAAGGCAAACAGCCGACGACCTGCGCCGGCTGGAATGGTAACGTCTCCATTCGCGTTCTGTAACCATTGCGCCACCCCCGTTAAAGCTAGGGTGGCTGTCATTTCACAAATATATACCTGTTATTGCAGCTTTGTACAGATGGCCGTGTCTTCTCCGCTGCACAGACGACTTCCATCTTCCAGCAAGCCATTTTGTACGCAATATTCAACCACGGACAGTTCAGCATGTTCGTCGATGTACTGATCCGGTAAAAGCACTCGTACAGGCCCGGCCATACCATTTGACCAATCGCCCGCTTCAAGAATCAGTGCCTGTGTCTCAAAAGCGTCCTGCATCAGCAGCTGCTGATCCTGATAGTCCTCATCTGTCGGTTTGAGCGCCTCGCCATCCAGCCAGTAAAGCATATCGGCTGTCACACGGTAGGCTGTGTACCTCCAGCTGACCTTGGCCTGCTGAGTATCAACATTCTCCCATACCATCTGGTGCACACATTCTGCGCCCGGTTCCAGCATGATCACATACTCAAGCGGTTTTATCTGTTCAGGCTGATCAAGCATTGCCTCACACTGAACCAGCCATGTGTCATCATCCTCCAGATTTTCAAACCTGCCTTCCAGTGTGACCGTATTCTGCAGATAAACCATATCAAACCTTACAGAGGGGCCCTTGTTGATCACACCCTGTGTTACAGGCTTCATCGCTGCCGTGCGACTTGTTTGGCGCTGAATAGCACTCTGTCGGGTGACGTCACGTACAGGAATCAACAGCAACAATATCGCCGCTGCAATGCATTCAGCCGCAACAATTGCCCACACTTTCCGGCTGCTCTTTTTCCTGACCGGTTCAGGTTGGCGAACAGCTTCAAGCCTCGCCCTTTTCATGGCATTTTGAAACAGCAAATCTGTTTCATGCCTGACCGTAATCTTTTCCTGCCTTGCACGATTTCGCATCAATTCGTCAAAACGATCTGGTTTCATCGGCTTCTTCTCCTTCCTGAAGCATTTGTTTCAGCAGCTTGCGTCCTCGCGTCATGCGCATACGCACCGTAGCGCCTGACAGCCCTAAAATATCTGCAATCTCTGCCGTAGAATAATTTTCATAGTAATACAGGTTTAACACCTGCATCAATGACAGCGGAAGGCGCGTCAGCATGTCAAACAATGTGTTTTCCTGATAGTCAAACATCTGCACTCCAGGCTGCAGTCCTTCGGCATAACCACGCTCACGCTTGTCTTTTCGTACAAGATCGTAGCAACAGTTGGCAGTAATGCGCAGCAACCATGATTTCAGCGCATCGTCATTACGGAGAGAGTCGCGTTTGCGATATGCCTGAAGGATGGCGTTTGAAACTGCATCTTCTGCATTTTGCCGATGGTGCAATATACTGATTGCCACTCTCAGCATGGAATCCCGCAGTTCCCAAAGCTGTTCATCCAGCACTGCTCGTTCCACGCTCATTCCTCCCTTCTGGTTTCTTCATTTTTCAGACGTTCGTCCAAGAAGAAATGCAACCAAAAAACCTCACAATTTGTGAGGTTTATAAATCATTCCTCAGGCTGGCCACAGGTTGCGGAAACGATGTAGCGTGGCCTGCCTTTGATTTCTTCATAGATTTTTGAGATATAAAAGCCAATGATTCCCAGACTGATCATCACAACGCTGCTGGAAAACAGCTGAATAAGAATGACAGTCGTGAAGCCGCCCAGTGCCTGGCCCAGAATCTTCTGTGCAAGGGCAATACCACCCAGAACGACCGAGGCAATCAGCATGCAGAGCCCCAGGAAAGTTACAATCTGCATAGGCGCAGATGAAAAAGACGAAATATTGTTCAGAGCATACTTGGTAAGAGCCGCCGTTGACCATTTGGATTCCCCAACCTCACGTTCCTGCACATCAAACGTAACATAGGTTGTTTTGAAACCGATCCAAGACGACAACGCACGGAAAAAAGCGTTGCGTTCACGAATGTTGACCAAAACATCTACTGCCCGGCGGTCGAGCAGTTTGAAGTCTGAAGCATTTGCCATATCAATACCAGTCGCAGAACTGATAAGTGAATAAAAAGTTTTGGCAGCAAGAGCATGCAATTTTCCCTCATCGCCGCGACTGTTCTTCCGCGCTTCAACAATCTCATAGCCCTGCTGCCACAGCTGGTACATTTCCACCAGTTTTTCCGGCGGATGCTGCAGATCACAGTCAATTACAGCGCAACAGTCGCCTTTTGCATGAGCGAGTCCAGCAACGATTGCTGCTTCTTTGCCAAAATTTCTGGAGAAATGAACACCGCGCACCTGCAGCTGCGTAGCAGCCTGCTGTATTTTTTCCCAGGTTTGATCTTTAGAACCATCATCAACAAAAATGATTTCGCTGGCTATTTCAGCCTCAGAAAGAATACGGCTGACCACAGAAGCTGTCCGCTCGATCATCGGTTCCTCGTTATAAGCCGGGATTATAACTGAGAGCATTTTTCTCACAATCCTTTAGCATAGACATTTTACCTGATTATTATAGCATAGTTTCTCTTACTTTTCTACAACACCTGTTAGGCGAGTTGCCATATATCTTTCACAATATAATTTTCATATTTAGGGCGCTCTGCGACGATTGAGCGCGCGAAGATGCTGACGCATTGCTTTTGCCCCGGCCTCATACTGCATCAAAGAATAAATAAAGCCGGACCTGCAATAAGCAGATCCGGAATTGGAATGCGAAAGCCCCCTACTCTCCCGGGCCGTCTCCAGCCAAGTACGCCGGAAGAACGCGTGTGCCCTGTGGGCACTTGCCCCGCAGGGGCAAAGTGTTCTGAAGGCGGC
>JAFWYA010000025.1 GCA_017517815.1 Clostridia bacterium
AAGGAAAAGGAAACGATCAACATCGTCACCAGCGGCAAGGACGGCGTGAAGTCTGTCCTGACCGATGAAGCCGGTGAAGGTTTCGTCTTCGGTCTGTTCACCGCAGAGGACATGCCCTATGCCTACGGCACCCTGATGGCAGATACCCTTGTCGCCAGTGGAGCCACCGACAAGAACGGCATGCTGACGCTGAACGGCACATTCCCTCATGGCGATTACTACATCCGCGAGCTTTCTGCTCCTGACGGCTGGAAGATCACCGCTGATCGCTTTGATCTCTCCATCACTCCTGACCGAAAGGCAGCTGATGAAAACGTGCTGCGTGTGCTGATGGTGGACGCCATTCACAATGAGCTGATCCACACCAAAGTCACCCTCACCAAGACCGACATTACAGGCGAAAAGACTCTGCCCGGTGCCATCATCGAGGTGTACAACGAATCTGGCAAGATCATCTACCGCGACGCCACCGATGAAATGGGCAGGATCGCCAACATCCCCGTGACGCCCGGACGCTACACTTTCCGCGAGGTCTATGCCCCTGATGGCTACTCGCTGAATGATGTGACCATGAGCTTCACGGTCAGTGAAGATGGCGTTGTTACCGGTGATACCACCATCCGCGATGATTATACCCGCTTCTCCATTGAAAAGCTGGATGAATCCGAGAATTCGCTGGCTGGCGTGGAGTTCAGCCTGGTCGCCTCAAACGGCACTGCCATCATGACGGCTCGCACCAACTGCGACGGTATCGCCACCTTTGAGAAGATTCCCTTCGGCACTTACCGCATCATGGAAACCAAGCCTCTGGCTGGGTATCTGCCTGCTGAGATGGAAGTGGAAGTGACGATTGACGGCACTTTCATCAATCCCGAACAGCCCATTGCTACCATTATCAACGTCCCCAATGAGATCGTCATCCGCAAGGTCGATCAGGACGGCAAGCCCCTGGCTGGTGCTGAATTTGGTCTGTATGACGCCTTCGGCGAGCGTTTTTCTGTGGCGGTTTCCGATGAGAACGGCATGGTACGCTTCACCAAGGTGCCCTACGGCAGCTACACCATCCGCGAGCTTTCTGCCCCGGACGGCTATCTGGCCAGCAGGAAGGAGATCGCCGTTACCATTGATGCTGATTACCGCAGCAGCGATAAGCCCATTGCCACGGTGAAGAACCACTTCAAGCGGGTGCAGTTCATCAAGGTGGATACCTCCGGCAAGTACCTGCCCGGTGTGGAGTTCAGCCTGATCAACGCTGTCACCCATGAGGTGGTCGAAACCGCCGTCAGCAATGACAAGGGCGAGTTCATTTTCACCAAGTTCGACTATGGTGACTGGATCATCCGCGAAACGGCTGCGCCCGAAGGCTACAACCGCATGGAGGACTATCTGCTCCATGTAGATGAAAACTGGACGGAACACAAGCCCATCACCCTTGTCAACATCCCCAGCACCTATATGTTCTTCAAGTCCGACAATAAGAAAAACGCCCTTGCAGGAGCTACCTTCGCAGTTGAGGATGAGAATGGCACTGTGGTGCAAGAGGTTGTGTCCGCTGAGAACGGCGTGGTGTATATCTATGGTCTGACGCCTGGTAAGTACACCATCCGCGAAATCGCCACGGTGGAAGGCTTCACCGTCAACGACGATACCATTGAGGCGGTCATCGACGAAAAATACGAAGTTCCCACCAAGCTGAAGCGATTCGTCAACTACCCCAGCATTTCCACCGGCGTGGATGTGTCGCCCACGACGCTGACTTGGATTGGCCTGGGGCTGGCTGGTGCAGCCGGTATCATCATAGTCGTAGGGAAGAAAGATCGAAAAGGAGGACAGAAGAAAAAACACTAATGCCTCAAAAATCCTTATGTTATAAGGGTTTTCAAGGTTCGCGTATTGCGCATTTTCATTTGATCATGCTATAATCGAAAGGAACATCAGGAAGGAGGAACCAGCATGCTTGATTACAGCCGCATTGAGCAGTATCGGGAAAACAACCGTATAGAAGCCAAGAAGGCAGCTGGTGGTTTGCCGCGCAGCATCTGGGAAACCTATTCCGCTTTTGCCAACACGATTGGCGGCGTCATTCTGCTGGGTGTTGAGGAGCTGCCGGATCATTCGCTGCGTCCCATCAATCTGCCTAATGCAGAGCAGATGGTCAGTGAATTCTGGAATATCGTCAACAATCCCAACAAGACCAGCGTGAATATCCTGACAGATAAAAATGTTGAGATTCACGAACAGGATGGCTGCAAGTTCATTTCGATTACTGTTCCCAGAGCGCAGCGCTATGACAAACCGGTGTTTATTGACAGCAATCCGCTGACTGGTACCTATCGGCGCAACGGCGAAGGAGACTATAAATGTGCTCCTGAAGCTGTACAGGCCATGATGCGTGATGCGGCAGCGAAGACGCAGGATATGATGGTGCTGGATGAATTTGATCTGAAAGCGCTGGATATGGACAGCGTTCGCCGCTACCGCATCCGCATGAAAAGTCATCGCCCCGGTCATGTGTGGGAGGAACTGGATGATCCCGACTTCCTGTATAAATTAGGCGCTGTCGGACGCGGAGAAGATGGCAAATTGCATCCAACGGTTGGCGGCTTGTTGATGTTTGGATACGAATATGAGATCACACGCTATTTTCCATCCTACTTCCTGGATTATCAGGAGCGCATGGAAGATGATACCCGCTGGACAGATCGCGTTGTATCTTCCTCCGGCGATTGGAGCGGAAATCTCTACGATTTCTATTTCCGCGTCTACAACCGACTTCAGCAGGAGGTCAAAGTACCGTTCCGCGTTGAAAACGGCGAGCGGGTAGACGAAACACCTGTGCATACTGCCTTGCGCGAGGCACTGGCCAACTGCTTGATCAACGCCGACTATTATGGTCCGCGCGGGCTGGTGATCGTACGAAAAAAGGATCGTATCACCCTGTCGAACCCCGGCAGCTTCCGTATTGCACTGGAAGACGCCAGAAGTGGTGGCCTGTCTGATCCCCGCAATACCGCGCTGATGAAGATGTTCAACCTCATCAACGTAGGCGAGCGCGCAGGCAGTGGCATCCCCAGCATCTTTAGCGTATGGAAGAAGCAGGGTTGGGAGGAACCCGAACTGACGGAAGAACTTGCGCCGGAAAGGATTACGTTGATCCTTCCGTTGCAACCCGCCGAAAAATCGGCGATAAAAACTGGCGATAAAAAATCGGCGATAAAAACTGGCGGTAAAATCACTGCGCATAACAAAGAATTGATCATCCAATACCTGACCGAACACGTTTCTGCCACTACTTCCGAATTGGCGGGAGTTATGGACCTGAAGGTGTCGCGTGTGCGTGATCTCCTGTCTCAACTGCAGGCAGAGGGCTTCATCATTGCCGTTGGCAGCAATCGCAACCGTACCTACAAACTTAAAGCCTGAGTAAGATAAAAACTGAATACTTACCACTGAACGCTCTTTCAAATCTGAAAGGGCGTTTTTCTATGCCCTGAAAGGAGGAAGCGCCATGCACTACCTGCTGCATCGGCTGTTCGTACCACCCTGATTACGATTCCAAATGAATCCTGCACCGTCGAGGAGGTGATTTTTTGCAGGAGGATATTGAAAACAAAACCGTTATGCTCATGGTCAACGGCAGCAAGTTCTCTGCCCGAAAGCTGGCGCAGGCTGCAAGCAAAATGCTTTCTTATATGAAGAATCACTCCCATAAGGACGTGACAAAACATGGCAAGCAGAGTGTGAAGCAGCTTTTGCAGAAGGATCAGGGTGCGACCAGTATTGAGCTGAACGACCCCAACATGAAGGAGTTTGAGCGCATCGCCCGCAAATACGGCGTGGATTATGCCATCCGTCAGGTGAAGGGCGACGACCCCAAATTCCTTGTCTTTTTCAAGGCGCGTGACAACGACGCCATTACCGCCATGCTGTCTGAAATGACGGAGAAAAGGATGAAGCGCGAAGAGCGTCCCTCCGTGCTGAAGCTCCTGAAAAAGCTCAAAGAGATGGTAGCTGCCCGCGATCCCGTCCGCAACAAGGATAAGGAGCTGAGCAGATGAACCTGAAAAAGATCATTCTGCTCAACCTTCCCTATGTGGTGATCGGGCTGCTGGCAACGAATCTGGGCGAAGCGTGGCGACTGGCGGAAGGTATCAATGCCTCTGAAAAAGCCATGAACCTGATGAATAGCCTGGGCGTGGCGTTTCAGTTGCCCCTGCCCAGCTTTCATCCGCTGGATTTGTGCATTGGACTGGTTGTAGGCGCGCTTCTGCGCATTGCTGTTCATATCAAGAGCCAGAACGCCAAGAAGTACCGCAAAGGCATGGAGTACGGCTCTGCCCGATGGGGTACGGCACAGGATATTCAGCCTTTCGTCGATCCGGTGTTTGAGAATAATGTAATCCTCACGCAGTCAGAACGGCTCATGATGAGCAACCGCCCGAAGAATCCCGCTCACGCCCGTAATAAAAACGTGCTGGTGATCGGTGGCTCCGGCAGCGGCAAGACCCGCTTCTTCGTCAAACCGAATCTCCTTCAATGTCATTCCAGCTATGTGGTCACTGATCCCAAGGGCAGCATTGTGGTAGAGTGCGGCAGGCTGCTTTTGAAAAAGGGGTACAAGCTGAAAATCCTGAACACCATCAACTTCAAAAAGTCCATGCACTACAACCCCTTCGCCTACATTCACGGCGAAAAAGACATTCTCAAACTGGTCACTTGCCTCATCGCCAATACGAAAGGAGACGGAAAATCCGGCGATGAGTTTTGGACCAAAGCCGAAACGCTTTTGTACACCGCCCTGATCGGCTACATCCACTATGAAGCGCCCCAGGCAGAGCAGAACTTCTCAACCCTCATTGATATGCTCAACGCCATGGAAACCCGTGAGGATGACGAGGGCTTCCAGAACGCGGTGGATATTATGTTTGAACGGCTGGAGAGGAAAAAGCCGCAGCACTTCGCGGTCCGGCAGTACAAAAAGTACAAGCTGGCTGCAGGTGTTGTATGCTCTAAAAGACTTCTTAATCAAGCGGTTGGGAAGTCTCTTAGAACACACAACCTAAAACCGAAGAAAGGAGCGCAAGTTATGAGAAAAAACGAGAAAATCACAGCTCTGTACGAACGATTGAGCCGTGAT
>JAFWYA010000026.1 GCA_017517815.1 Clostridia bacterium
AAGGTCGATGATTGCCTCATGTGTACCCTCGACAAAATACTGCGGCAATTCACCTGTGTTCACTCTGCGGCGTTTTGTCAAATGGTCTTCGATAAAGGTTTTCTGAAGAAGCAAATCGCCCACATACCTTTCATTCGTCAGAATATACGCAACGGTATTCTTGTACCAGATGTTCCCCTCTGGAGCACGTACTCCCAGCTGCTGTAAATGATTGATGATGGCTTCCATGCCATTTCCGAGCAAATAGAGCCGAAAAATGTATCGAACAACACGCGCTTCTGGCTCATGGATTTCAAGCCTTCCGTTGCACATGCGGTAGCCGTATGTTTTAAACCATGTAGGCTCGCCCTGCTTGAACTGATTTCGGATTCGCCACTTGCAGTTTTCCGAAACACTTCTGCTTTCTTCTTGCGCATAGGAGGCAAGGATGGTAAGCATCAGCTCGCCATCGCCGCTGAGACTATGCAGGTTCTGCTCTTCGAAAAAAACGTCCACCTCCAGCGATTTAAGCTCTCTAACGGTGTTAAGCAACATCACCGTGTTACGAGCAAATCGGGAGATGGACTTTGTGATGATCATATCAACTTTTCCGCTTCTGCAATCGTGCAGTAAGCGCTGAAACCCTTCTCTGGTTTCTTTTGTTCCGGTAACCGCTTCGTCTGAGTACACACCTACGTATTGCCAGCCAGATTGTTTCTGGATCAAGTCGCTATAGTAGCTGATCTGAGCTGATAACGAGTGCATCATAGCATCTTTGCCACAGGAAACGCGTGTGTAAGCAGCCACTCGTTTTTTGCGTGCCAGCTTTGGCAGAGTGGGTACCTGTGTTATGGTACGTTCCATTATGTCACCCCCTTGTGGTGTGACATATTAACTCTGACTTCCTCACATAGCAAGTCTATGTCACGGAAAATACTATTAGAAGAAATGCCGTATTTCGCAAGCAGTATGCCATCAATTGTGGCATACTCACGCGCAGATATCAGACCGCGCGAAAGCATCTGTTTGGCCTGAACCATGGCAGAATAATACGAAGTTATCTGCTTATACATCGCTCTTTCGCTCCTTCCCGAAGCGATTCATAATATAGCAGGCGTGCGAGCAATACTTCTGATTCTGTTTGGCATAGCTAATGAATTCTCGCCCGCAGAAGATGCAAGTTGACCGTTTTGCCGTTTTTCGCCTAACAAGCTCTCTGTGTGCATTCCACCATGCCATTCGGCATTTATCTGAGCAAAAACGCTTATGCTTTCTGCCCGGGATCACCGGGATTTGCTCGCCGCACTGTTCGCAGAGACATATATTACCTTTGACCATTTGCTGGATTTGGTTCCGGTAGCACCACGATTTTACCGTCCCAACCGGCAGGCACAGTTCCTTTGCAATTGCGCCAATGGAGAGCCCTTGCTGGCGAAGGATGCGAATCTTCATCTTTTCTTCACTGTTCATATTCTCACCTTAGCTGCACACATACAAAGGCCCGCCGTACATTACGGCGGGCGCAAGAACACAGATCAAATAAACCTTGCATATTCTCCGGACACCCAGCCAACCTTGCCGCAGCACTCGATGGCATGCCAACCGTTTTGTGCTGTGGCAATGTGGGCAAAGGTACTTCCCGGCAACGCGGATGTGATGCGAGCATAGCTGGTACTATTGCCACAACGGATGTTCACTTTTCCCCCATCGGATACAATGACAACAGAGGAACGGGACGTAGCTACAGGCTGCTCTTCCTGTTCAGTTTCAGCATCAGCAAGAGCGTCCATGAGCGCTGAATGAGTACGATCGCCATACTTGCCGTCCTGCTCTAATCCTTCATCTTTCTGCAAACGCTTCAAAGCCTTCTCGGTTTCATCGCCAAAATCACCATCAGCGCCATATCGAGGCAGAGGATATCCAAGCTCAATCAGATGCTCCTGGAGCGTTCTAACATCTTCGCCTTCCATCCCCTTCTGCAAAAGCCTACTGCCAAGCGAAACATCAAGAACGGTCGGTGCGGACAGTTCCTTGCCATTTCCATAATCCAAGAAGGGAAGTTCATACCAATAAAGCCAATCACGCTCAGCCACTTTTGTTTTGACACAGCCTGAAGCGAAGTTTCGCCACTCAACAGCATAGCCATTGCCGATGTAGAAGCCAACGTGACCTTCTTTGTGAAGCGCAAGTCCCACAATCTCAGGTAGTGTAGTAATGCCGCCCCAGGCACAACCCTTGCTTTTGGCATAGGAGAACATGCTGTTGGCGCCTTTGTCAGGACAGTTGTTAGTGCCGTATTTGTTGTCAATCGTTCCTTCCTCGCCAATGCTGTCCAGCATAGCCTGCCCACCGTCTGTCCACGCATATCCTTTTGCAGCTCCAATGCAGTCGCAGACAACAGCACGATTGGCAATGTCCTGCTTATACTGACTAGTACGACTGGCTCCATAGTGCGAGGGATATTGTTCTGTTTTGCGCTTCAGCAGGCTGGTTGTGGCTTTATATCCGCAGGTGCCAAACCAGTAAGGTTGGCCAATCATCTGCTCACAAAATGCGGCAAAGTGCTCATTCGTAAAGGGAGTATTTTTCCGATCAGACATTGCTTTCTCCTTCAAAAAAAGAAAAGTGGGCTGTAGCAAAACGCCGCAGCCCGGAGGTTACAGTTCAGCCATCAGGCTTCAGGCGGTTTTTCTTCATTCAGTTTTTCACGGTCATGAAGCTGCTCCAGAACACCCTTCATCCTTTCAGGGATAGGCAGTCCTAGATGCGCAGCGTTTTCAAGCAAGGAAACACCCTCATTGCTCAGGTAGAAACAGATCACGGCGCTTCGGAGCGTTTCGCCGCTGCCCGTTACGTGCAAATCTACAATATGAGCGACACCCACCAACATGACGATGAGCATTTTCTTCATCAGGCCCTTGAAACCCACAGAACTAGAGAGCTTCTTGTCAGCAATAGCACACATAAGACCTGTGATGTAGTCAGTGGCCATGAAGATGATCAGCGCCGTCAGCAAACCGTCCACCCCTCCAACAAAGTAACCGAATAAACCGCCCAGGGCCGTGATCGCCATCTGTACCTTGGCCCAGATGATATCAATGGAAAAGTCACGCATTTTTCTTGTCCTCCTATGTTTTGATATAGCAAAAGCCGTCCTGCACGAACGGCTTTATACTTCATTTGTTGTTACTTCCCGCCAGAGAGTCGTAGCTGCGGACGGTTCCCAGCCTTCCTGTGAGGTATGGCCAAGTACGCAGATGTATTTCTTGCCTTCTTCGTTGGGGTAGGACACCTCATCATCAATAATGTAGTCAATTCCGGTAGCCCAAACCCGGACAGCCTCCTCGTGGACCACTTCCACCTTCCGCCAAAGCGCCGGGACCAGATCAGGCTCCCAGCCGCTTTGGGTCGTATGAGGCTGTAAGCAACGCCACAGGCTGTTGTTGTGTGAATAAACATCGCCTGCTTTCACATTCAATCCAGCACGCCAATGCCTTCCGTCCAGCGCCGACTGCACAGAGAGCAATTCCTCATCGGTAATGCGACCATCCTCTACGGCTTGTCGAAGAAGAAGTCCAAGGACGTTTGGCAAAGCCTCTTCCGCAGATACAGAAACAAACGACTCAAGCGGCAACGCCTCCATGAGCAGATCTGTATCCAACTCCTGTCCTTCCACTACATTGATTGTGTCAGGAAGGATCACAACTTGTGCGTTGGTAATGCCAGTCATCTGGAACGCCTCACCTGTAAGCTGGTATTGGGTTTCCGTCTGCCTTTTGGCAGCAAGAAAAGAGGAGCGGATGACCGTTTGCACCCGCCCCTGAAAAGGGATCACAATATTCATTTTTCCTCCTGTTAGCCGCTGTGAACGACAGTCAAATAAGGGATATAAGCATCGGCAGCGTCCGTACCGCTGATACGCAGGTAGTTTTCCGAGTAAGATGAACCGCCAAAATTGTAAGGCGGTTCCCATAAGCAGATCCCGCCATACGAACCGCTGACCAAACCTGTTATAACAGAAGTCGGGATGCTGAATGTCACCTGCTGATCTCGCCCTATTGTACCGAGAGCGCCAAAATTCGCCTTAATGGTTGCACTTCCACTAGCCAGCGTATTGGTAATGGCATAGAGGTACACGGTTCTCGCGCTGAATGAACCGTTGCCGGGTTTACGATGAAGCGTCAGCGTAGCAGAGCGGATCGTCTTGCCAGAAAGAAGGGTTTTCAGGGTATTAAACCAGATACAGCCATAGTTCCAGCTCAAGGAGGTAGAGTATCCGTAGTCTGAATACACTCCCTGTACCGCATCTAATGTATCTGAGCGCCACCCGCCCTGGTATGTTCTTGTAAGCGATGCCTTGATGACGGAAGTTTGATCCGGCAAAACCGCAGGCGTAGCCGTACCATAGTCAATGGACGTTCCACTGCTGAAATACTGCGCTGCGCTTACTGTGGCCGTACTGCCACCGGGGATCGTGCCGTTTGCAAACACAAGTCCGCCAATGAAATAGAAAAGCCACGATGAACAGGAGCCAAAACAGCTGGACAGATAGCACGACGCCTGATAACCGCTGATTCCAAGCGAAGTATTGTAGATGCCAACAGCCATCAGGAACAGTGTGCTTGCCTTTACTGAGAAAGTCGCATAATCAATACCTGCTGCATCCAGCGTTACATTGTTGAACTCTACATAGTGGCAGAACTTGCACTCCACCTGAAATGGGTTCGTGTCATTGGTGGGATCATCCACCAAGCGTCCCTCTTTCAAGGTAAAGCACATGAACTGAATGTAAGCAGAGCACGCTGTTATGGTCATGTACCCATATACCGTACACGAATCATAATAAGAGCCAATGAACAGCTTTCCCGGACCGCTGATTCCCTGCAGAGCAATCGTGGTGCTTTCGTAAAGCACAGCACCTGCAGGAAGCCGAATCGTCACATCATACGACAGATACTTATTGTTGACGGCATTGCAGGCTTCAGCAAGAGAACGGAAGTAGGTATCGCTGCTACCGATGTAACTTGGTTGGACATAAAGCATGTTGGGACCACAATAGGATCCTGCCACGCTTGGCGACATAATTTGCTGCGCATGCAATTCAGTAAAACCGACTCTGCCGTTTGCGGACATTTCCATGAGAATATTCTCATTGTTGGACGGATCAAGCAGCTGCAACAGAAACTCTTCAGTGGTGATCTTTACATTATTCGCTCCGATATAGATACCGCTGGTTTTCACTTCTTCGGCTGCAACCGCAACCCAAGTAGAACCTGTCCACCGCCTCAGCACGGGGGGCGTAACAGACAGATCCAACCACAGCATGTTTGCATACTTTGTGGTGGGGGCCGCGCTGCTGCGATACACTTTTTCGGTGTTATAGGTTGAGGTATTCACCTTTAAACTGATCTGCGAACTATGTTGACTGATTGTGGATTCAGCATTGGTCAGACGGTTATTCATGTAATATCCGTCCTCAACTGCAGGCGTCCAGTTGTTAAGCGCAGTTCCTACTTCAAGCATCACATTTTTGATGTTGATTGTACCTGTAGCACCCTCAAGCTCTTCAACACCAATATTGAAAGAAGAAATGGAGCGTGGACCCAACGCACTCATATCAATGTCCCGAATCCACATTCGCGTCCAGTACGTATCGGTATCCTTGAAATACGAGTCGCTCGTTCTCAGATAAATCGGATAAATAGTATTCGACCACACATTGTTCTCATTATAGTAATAGTACCTGATGCCAAATCCAAAGTAGCGTCCTTCCGAGTCTGTCGTTGCGACACCAGTACGTTTGATGTCAAAGCTCAATCTGAGATTCTTACCCCCACTTGACATCGTAAAGAACTGGCTGGACAAGGAATATCCTCTTGTTTTGGAGGTGGTAACGGTTGAACCGTTCATTAAGTACAGATCCTGAAAAACAACCTCAGGATACGAGGACTGAATGTAGTTACGCTCTTTCGCCTGATCGGCAATGTAGACCGATGAGGACTTCACGGTTGTAGCCAGCTGATCAGGCTGAAGCTTCATCTCTGCATTAGAAACTCTGGTTGAAAGCGCATTTGTAACCGTTTTATCCGCTTTCATGGCAATGGCGGCATTGGTCTGTTCTATGGCCGTGGCCATTTCCTCGCGGACATTTCCAGCTTCGACGTATGCCTCGTAAGCAACCTGAGATAAAGGCTTGAAGTCTCCGTCAACAAAACGATACATCGGATGCTCTGGGTAGAGAATCATGTTATAGGCGCTGGTTAAGAGACCAAGTGCTATATAGGTGTATTCATCCTCTCCTTCCGGCTCCTGCCAAAGAAGAAAGTCGTCTGCCGGCGTAAAGAAATTGTTGCTGAGCGTACCAACAATATAGACCATTCGATAAGCTATTCCATTAAAATCGGGAACAGTATTTCGAAGATAACAGCTTGAATAAGCCATATAGCAATTATTCGTACTGGACCCGGCGTTGACGCTTGCAGTTGACCATAGAATCGGTCGCGTCAGATCAAAGGTTACGCCTGCCGCAAGATTGAAATATCCAGAGGCATCTCCTACAACAATTCTCGACGGACCAATTGCTGCTTTGGCCTTGATATTTGCCGCTACCCTGATCCTGTCGTATGTATCAGAATTATAGTTCGCATCTGCCCACCAGCCTTTTGCAATCGTATTCGTGTAAAACTGCGCATTTTCCCGGTAGGTCAGATGAAGAATATTTCCAGCAGAATACTGTGTCCCCAACCTTGTACTCTGGCTGTAGTAGCATGCAATCGCTCCCGTAGTTTCACCATTACCGAGTGTAAGATTAAGCGTTACATTACTTGAGCTGCCATAAGGTAACCAATACACAATTTGCTGACCATCTTTTAGCTCAGTAAAACTTGCGTTTCCCGTCCAGGCAGCCGTACTGACTGTTTGTGTTCCAACCACAAACTCTGGCCCTCCGCCAGCAGAACGTGCTGAAGCCAAATCCTCCTGATACTGCTCGCTCCCACGAACGGTTGAAATGATGGCATCCTCCGTCAGCTTCAGCTCCGCGGCTTCCACGCGTTCACCAAGTTCGTCCACAGAAGTCTGATCCGCTTTCTTGGTCACCATCAATTTCAAGTACTCATTGCCAGTGATGTCCATGGCGTTAAGAGCAGTAATGGTCGCCTCGCGTGCAAACAGCTCATCCACGTCAAGGTTAGCTGCAATGAGATTGCTGATGACAGCATTGTTGGCAAAGATATCATTGACATTTAGTGTAGCCGCAGTAATGCTACCCTCGATGATTTTTTCACCGCCGTGTATACTGGCATCTGCAACATCGTCATTCGATACCTGTTTGAGCGCAGTCTTTACCTTGCCATCGGAGCCTACCGACACAGAATAGAATCGGCCGTCTTCACCCTTTACCACCAATTCTCCCACCGTGAGGCTGACAAGATTGGCTTCTGTCACAGCAAGCTTGGAGATGTATAATTCTCCAGCCGTGCCTTGCGTGATGATTGCCGTATCGGTCGCCAGATCTTTGATATGTGACCAGTCAATATCAGCTGTTTCGATATCTGCCTTGACCATTGAAGCAACAGCAGAAGACAGCGTGGTGATCGCAGCCCAATCAATGTTGGCTTCATCAATATTGGCAGACGTGATCTGAGCCTTGGATATCCGGGCAATATCAGCAGACAAAGCCTCGATGTCCGCCCACCGAATATCAGCATTGATAATGTTAGCTGTCGTGAGTTGCGCCGTTGCGATCATGGCAATAGAGGTATACAGCTCATCAGTCGTAATGCTGCCAGCTGCCAATTCCTGAATCTTCGCACTAACCGCAGTGATTGCGTTGGCGTTGAGTGTCTGAATGAGAGCCTCGGCGATATGGGCACGGTTGATCGCTGCTTCCTGGATGTGAGCGCTGGTAATCGCCGCATCCTGAATATGTGCCGTTTGGATGGCAGCATTTCTCACCTGCAAAGAACCTACAGAACCGTTCTGCAAATGACCAGTTCCGATGGAATTCAGCGCCAGTTTCATACCTGTAATTGAGCCGGCTGCAAGCTGATGCGCTGACACCATCGTGCCTTCAAGCGTAGGCGCTGCAGTACCCAAAGTAACAGAAGTGTATTTTTTCGTCAGACAGTCATAGGTGTATTGCGTCATACGCATAGACACTTCGATACCGATTCTCCTGGCTACGACTCTCACCGCATCTCCAAGAAAAATATCTGAAAGCGCTTTGAACTGCTTGTACTCTTGAGCATCTGTCAGGTTGACAAAGCTTACTTTGAGAGTGACGGTCGGAAGATCGCATCCTGCATCGTACTCTGCCTGTGCGGCACTGCGCATTTCCTCATAGCAGGCCGTCAGGCTTTTATAGTTCTCACCCTCAGCTACTTCTTTTGCTTCTGAAACAACCATGTGAACCCACTTAGGCTGTGTATAGGCACCGATATTTGGGCTATCTACATACAGCTCAGGCAGGTACAAAATATTGCCGTCCGCATCCTCACCTGTAGGCATGATGCGCGTAACCACATTGGTTGTGTCCACATCAAAGGAAATCCCGATCAGGTTTTTCCTTTCTCGGATATGAACATCGCTGTCTCGACCCACGCGCTTGACAAGGAACACATCATGCCAGTCACGAGCCAGTTCTGCACCATACTTTCGCACTATTCCCCCTTCGCCAAGCAACGCTTCAACAGGATTGACATTCTCAAGAATAACGCCCTCTGCTGTACTGGTGAGGTCGGAATAAAAAGAAAAGGAATGCTCCGACATGCATTCCGATGAGATATTCTGTACTACGGAGGCCCCCGCCATTGAAGCTGATGGTTCGATCTTTTGGATCATGTTATCCAGAAGATCATAGAAGATATGACGCGCATGCACCGTTATTCTGTCCAGTTCTGGAACAACTCGGTAAATCCGGAAGGGCTGTTCTCGCAGCTGTCGTGGTTCCACAACTGTATTAACGGCTTCGGAGTATGATCCTGCAGTATGGTCATATCGCAGGAAGCGCGTGTCCATATATCCATGCTTACCATCCGGCATGATCACTTCGTACCACGCAGCATTTGCGGTGGAAATCACCTGAACAATCGTACCATTCTTATACTGTTGCAGAACCTTGTATCCCGTTCCAGGTCCAGTGCGCAAGCGAAGTGTACCGCCCTTTACGGATGCTTCAGGCCGATCCGTATTGACCACATATACATCCTGCAGGTCGTTATGCTCCGGGATGCTGACCTGAACACGGGGTGTTGGAGCAGCAGGCACAGGCGCTCGGATGATACATCCTTCCGTCAGTCGCTGCCATTTGCCGAGATCGTCAATAGGATGGACCAGCGTCAGTTCCCATTCTCCATTGAGCGTTTCTGTTACGGTACAGGACTGTGGAGCTACAGGCCCAAGACCATTATTGGAAAAGTCACTGCAATCCGCAGGATAGACACAAATCAAGGGCGTTCACCTCTTTTTCTGCAAACGAAAAGCGCTGCTCGTTTGAACAGCGCCGTTTTATTATTCAATGGTTAGTTTGAAAGTAGGGAGACCGACTTTTTCTCCAAAAGATCCTATTGCCTTTCCGACGTAGTGCGACCCAAATTTGTCTGTATATTTTATCTCAAACATAAACCTGTGTAGAGTACTGCTGACAACAGGATTCTCAAGCTTTATTCTCCATTCTCTGCCTTCTATCAGATAATCAACCGTTATATTCTCTTCGTTTTCCCATACTACTTTCCCGTTTTCATCAAGTAAGCGTATTCCTGGTATGGTAACATTTTCAGCTATATTATCAGAGATGTTTTGTACTTTGATCTCCAAGTCGCTGGCAGCTCCATGGGCCACAACAGACTTTACTGTTAAATGAGGAGCATTCTTTATACGCTCCATCTTTTCTAGCAACTCTGTATGCTTATCATTGGCTTCTTGGATCACATGATTCTGCCATAGTGCGAGACCGCTGAGTGTTACCGTGCTCAAGAAACCTAGCACACTTCCGTAATAACTCAAAGCATCATTTGCACTCCAGCTAGTTACAAAGAAACTAGTAACAGCAGGAATACGGGCCATCCAGTTGATAATAAGCGGAACGCCTACCACCATAAACAAAACAAGCAGAACCAATAGTATCGCAGCAATCTTGTGATCTTTAATGAAGCGTATAAACATCCTGATCTCAGCAACTCCTTATAGACAGCATGACAAGATGTATTATATCACGTTTGATGTGCTAAGCCAAATTATCTATATCTCCAATTCGGCAGAATGACCACGCTAGTCACATTTCCCGACCAGCTGATTGCATTATCTCCTGGCAGCAGAGTAGGAAACTCGCCGCCCATGCAGTTATTCATGGAGGTTACACCGTTATAGGCTTCCATAAACGGCGTATCTAGCGTAATGCTTCCTGAGATATTTTCAAGTTCGGTGATCGTAACACCAACCATGAGCGTTATAGAGCCTGTTCCGTTAACTGTGATAACGGGTTCAGAAAAAACATTCCCAGGATTATTGATAAATGTTCCAGAAGAAGTCAGCGTAATCGTTTGGATAGTTTCATCATACCAGAACGGCTTGCATCTGAAATTGACTGTAAACTCCCTGTGGGGATTCCCTCTGAGGATCTTTTCAAAGGGAATCTGATTGATAACGCGCCCATAATAGAATCCGCCCGGACGGTTCGCAAAGCATATCTTTCCTCCACCTCGCAGCCACGTCGCCATATCTGAGATTTTGGTTGGATCGTCCAGCACGCATATGACCGGCAGAATCAGATCATCGTAGACATCGTCACCTTCAAGCGTTGTCAAACTTCCAGACCTGCCGGGCACATTGGTAAAAGAAGCTCGTTCTGCGGCCAGTGTGATTGGCGGCAGTTCCTTAACATGCACGCCATACTCTGTGCAGTGCACCCCGTTCCATTCAAACCAATCCAGCATGTTTCCTCCAAGAAAAAAACAGCGCAGTTGCGCTGTTTATACGTTATAATAGGTGTGAAACAACAATTGCAGAATTTTCTGCCATTATTGCCAGCTGATTGCATTCCTTTTCAAGTTCCGGCATCTTCTCTTGTGCTACACGTTTCATCAAAGCAAGCGCCAAAGCGATCTCATTAAGATTCTCTGCTGCTATTTTTCTTTCCGTGCTCGTGAAAAAAGGATCCTGAGCAGCTTCCAGCAGTTTGGGAATCAACTCATCATTCGTGTTGAGAACCTTCCGAAACACGTCTAAATAGCGCACACCAAACACAAGATGGCACGCAGCAAAGAATGAATCCACATCTTTCTCGGCTGCTTCATAGAGAAACTCGCGTTCATCAATTGAGAAGGTCGGATTGATGTCGTCATACGCAAAAACAACCTCATGCGCCAGGCTCTCCAATGCTTCATCCATTGACTTCACCTCTCAATGTTCCAAATGCTCTGCAAGGGCCGATAGCAAATCCTCGATTCGCCAATTTCCCTTTCGAGTGTAGAACCCACGTTCTAACTCAGGTAAGCCCTTCATGGCTGCCAAGCGTTTCAGCCGCTTGGCCATGTCCATTTCATACTGTGCTTTCTTTTTGGTCAGTATAGGAAGGTACGCGCATAAGAGTGTTTCTTCCTCCTGGTGTACCAGAACACCAGTGCCTTCATCTTCGGCCCACAATGCTACGCAATTGATCGCTGTTCCAGACCTGCCAATGGTATTTGCCCTAAGCGTAGCAATTTCGCGGTTTAATTCTTCCTCAAGATAGAGTGTAGTCATCAGATGGCTTTCCATAAAGTAAATTTCTTCTCCCGTTATAACGAACGGCTCCGGGATTACACCTTCCAATAGAGCAGTCTTGGTTTGCAAGCGCAGTTCATGTATCGTATCCGGCATCGGAAGAAAAATCGCCTCTGTCTCACTGATGTGGTATCTGCTGAATTCCATGTCGCGCCTCCGTTTAATGCGGAATTCTCAATAAATTTATTATAATGCGTATTCCGCATTATATCAACTTCATCTCAAACTATACTTTGAGAAAAGCATGCGAGGAGGGATGAAGTTGTCGAAGCCGCGTCGTTCTCCATTAGGTACACGCAATATCGTCGGGGCCAAGATCACCAGCCTCCGCAAAGAGAAGCACATCAAGCAGAAGGATCTAGCCGCAAAGCTCCAAAGCCTGGGCATGGATATTTCTGAGAGCAGTCTTTCACGGTTGGAGTGTCAGGAACGTTTGGTACAAGATTTCGAGATTCCGATCATCGCCAAAGCACTTGGTGTTTCGGTTGAATGGCTACTTGAAGATCATCACGAAGAATAACAAAACGCAGGTAAGGTATGGGAATAGCCCCTATCCTCCCTGCGTTTTGCTTTATTTTTTCGTCAATCAGATCGAATGCTTTACCCGCTCCGCTTCCTCGGCACGCTTGCCGTTATTGAAGCGATCCAGCGTACCTACAAGATATCCGGTGATTCTCCTGATCCTATGGAAAGGAACAGCATTGAGCTGGTAGTCTAGATCGACAAATTCACCGTCAACCTTGATATCGATACCATTGAGCCTCTGACCGTATTTTTCGCGGCCACGCTCAACATAGGCTGCAATCTCTTCCAGCGGCAGCTCGCCGTTTTTCACATTCACATTGCACTGATCAATCACCGTGGTCAATGGAGACACCCCCCATCTCTAGTATTGTCTGTGGTATTATACCACAACATCAGCGAAATGGAATGGCTAAATTATGCCATTCTCAGACCACGTCCACGCTGCTGTCTTCTGGTGAGCGCAGCAATCTCAACAGCCAACGAATGAATATCCTGCTCGTCTCGAACCACTAGCTGCGCCACCTGTACAGTAGAAGAGACGTTCTGATTGTAGGTACGCCGGTTGTCAGCCGTGCCATATCCGATTGTGCTCTCTCTGGCTTCTTCTGTGAGGAAGCGTGAGGCGTTTCGAATGATTCTGGCCTGTTCCTTCGACTCCTTCAGGACGCCAACACCAAAGCCTTTCATCGTTTGTACGCCTACTTCATCTTCAAAAACACCTGACGGGCTCTTGATCTTCAGCTCCGCTTTAGCGGCAGAAACGGCCGCTTTTGCCGCAGAACGCATGGCTGAGATCACGCCGGAGCGCCCCGCGTTGATACCTGCCTTGAGGCCTTCCATCGCGTTTACGCCAACGCTACGAAGCGTAGAGCTTGTCAGGCTCGAAGAAACTGCACTTCTGACATTGTTAGCAACTGTAGTACCAGTACCGGCCATGCTGTATGCGCTTATCGCCTGTGCCAGTCCTTGTGCAGCACCCTGTCCAACTGTAGCAAGCGTTGTTGTCGTCAGAGCAACGCCCATTGCACTTTCCAGTGCCGCCGCAGTACTCGTTGCATCTACGGAAAAGTCATATCCGCTCATTCCGGCACCTACGCCCGCAGACACGTTGCCGCCTATTGGTTTTACGCGCTCCGAAGGGCTCTGAATGCCCAACGCAGTGTTGAGAGCTGTTTCAAGATTCACGGCAACAGTTTCTGCATCCGTGTCCCAACCAGCCGCGGTCATGCCGTCAGCGACGCCCTGCAGCACATTGCTGCCCACTTCTGTGGTATCCAGCTCCTGCAGAAAAGTGAGGATGGTCTGGAGGTTTTGCAGATCCTCCTGCTTAACGGTCTTACCCTGTTCGATTGCAGAAACAATCTCGCCTACATAGGTGGACAGCTCCGCTACACGCTCAGTGTTAAAGTCGCTCTTCATGCTGGCATCCAACGTTTTAAGCGCGCCATCTTCTCCAAGACCCCAGAGCTGCCAGAATGTTCCCTTCTGTTCGTTGAAGGTCTTGATTCGCTCAATGGCAGAGTCAATCAGATCAAAGGTGGTCGTAGGCATAATGCCCGCCCAGTTACCAAGAACCGTTGTTCCTAGCTGGTCAACCTCTTCCACCTCTGTGCGAAGCTCAGCGATGGCTTCCTCTGCGCCGGTGATTTTCGGAGAGATGAGCACGTGGAGCGTACCGTCCTCAGCAAGTACAGCCACTTTATCAGCCGTAAGCATTTCCGTAGGCACAGCGCTCACGGGAATCTCCTGACCATTTTGCCAAAACGACGCTCCTGCATCTCCTAGTACATCCGTTGGATTCTGGTATACCTCTCCAAGCCGCACGATGCCCTGTACTTCTACAGGATGATTGGCAACAAACTGCCTGTAAGCGATCAGATCATATCCGGAGATACCTACAGAAAGGGAGAATGACGGACGCGCAGCCGCACTGTCATCATACTTTGTGATGTAAGCAGTAAAATCCTGAAGCAGAGCAGATTTGTCGCAGTTGGTTGCCTCAGCAAACGCTGTCACAATTGCCTCAGTCTGTGCCGTAGACAGTGCTGAAAGATCAACTTTCTCCGCTTCCAGATATCTGGTTACCATTGCCGTAATATTTCCGGGGGCAAGAGAAGATGTCAATGCGCCGCCTGTCGCCTCTTCATAGGACATAACAAAGGCCGTGACCGCTTCTGGTTTCAGAGAGGACGTATCCACGTCATTAGCTTCAAGATACTGATAGATATAGGCCGTAATTTCGTCCGGCTTGAGCGTAGAAATATCAGCACCTGTATCTAGTTCCTTGTAGGCGGCAATCATTGCTGTTACATGATCAGGCGTGAGGCTGGAAACATCCACACCACTGGTTGCCTCCGCATATGCGCCAACATACGCAACGATGCCTTCCGGTGTCAATTCAGCGGTATCTGCACCTTCCGGAATCTCTGTGTATTTGCTGATAAAGGCTTCTATTGTTGGCTGAATAGCTTCTGCGTTCTCTGCATCCTGAAAGCCGGAGATGATCGCCTCGGTAGTGATGGCACCAGGGTTTGCAGCGAATTCGTCCCATCGTGCCTGGGCTCCGGTCATGTCCAGATCGGTTGCGATCTTAAGTGCTTCTTCCGGCAACGCCTCCCCAAACATGGTTGAAAGCGCCGGGAGTTCGACATTAGGCTGGTTCAGAAAGGACTGAATCGCAGCAATCTGCTCAAGCGCAGCAGAAAAGTCAATCTCCGGGAACATGGCCTGAATCTCTGTTTCAGACATACCGCTATCCATGAGAGACTGAATCTGTGTCAGCAGACCGATATACTCCGTGATAGAGCCTTCGTCCATTGCCGCTGTAATCGCATTGATATCCTCCAGAATGGCAGGGCGCTCCGTCTCATTGGCAGTGCTGTACTCACGCAGCTTCTGCGTCAGCAGATCCACATCTGTGGCAGCCTGCTGGATATTCTCTTGCTCCCACACGGGCATAACCACCGAAGAAAGCGTCTGAGCATACTCGATGGCCGCATCATAGCGGTTTTGATTGTAACGGGCATTAAGCGCATCGAGAGCGATCTGGCGCTCTGCGGCATCCTCGATAAGTTGGATCAGTGCATACTCTTTATCGTACTGCTCGTCAATCTTGGCATTGACTGCGGCCATACCTTCTGCTGCGGCAACCATGGCGTTTTCATATACCGTAACCGAAGCATCGTCCAGTCCTCTTGCCTGCGCACGCGCAATTTCCGCCTCCAGCTTTCGTCTGATTGTGTCAAAACCGTCCACATTTGCCGGCGAAAGGTTGTACTTGACTTCGATCGCTTCACGGGTGTCGATCAACTCCTGAAGCCGTACCTTATCCGTATCAGAAAAAAAGCCATTCTGTTTTCGCTTCAGAAGCCTCTCGATTTCTTGATCCAAACCATTTAGCACAGCGATATCAGCCATCAACTGTTCAGATACCCCTGAATAGCCGGCCTGTTCAGCCGTTTCCTGCATCTGTGCCAGCTCATTTCTCGTAGAGGCCGTCAGCTTTTTGAAAGCTTCCGTCCACTCGGAAACGATCTCATTCGTTTCCTTTTGGCCATCTGTCCAAACTTCCAGAAGCCCGTCCATCCACTCCTGAGCATTTTGCGTAGTACGGATAAAATCCGCCTCGCTCATGCCAAAGAAGGAAAGCCCATCGCTCTGACCATAGAAAGTTTCCGCAGCTGTGTCCTTCCACTTTTCCGCAGTCTCCTGCATGCCCTCCATCGCTTCCCGCGCCTGTTTGGCGCCGGAAACATAATCAGCCAAAGCTACTGTGCCAGCAACCACTGCAACTGCAACCGCCAGCCATACAGCAGGCGACTTGCCTAGGACGCTCAAAAAACCGCTCCATCCACCTCCAGCTTTGCCAACGGCAGCAGCAAATTTGCCAGCGCCCGCGGACAGGCTACCGAGTCCCTTTGTGACTTTACCAAAAGCCAGAAGTACCGGTCCAGCTGCAGCGGCTATAGCTGCAAGACGAACGATCTGCAAGCGCTGCGATTCATCTAGTTCCAGGAAACGATCCAGCAGCTTGTCAGCTCCGCTGATAAGTTCCTGTATGGTGGGATTCAGATCATCGCCGATCTGTTGACCAAACAGGGCTGCTTTGTTTTTGAGGTTTATAAGCTTGCTCTCTGTGGTTGCGTACCGCTTTCCCGCTTCTTCTGTCAGAGCAAGATTCTCTTCCCATGCCTCGTTTGCCGTCTGCTGAGTTTTAGCAAACAACTCTGTAGCATTCGTGGCGCGCAGCAGCGTATCGCGCAAACGTACTTCCACGATGCCGATTTCCTGCAAGGTGGCAATAGCGCTCATGCCCTCTTCATCCATACGCGACAGACCGACAATGAACGCCTGAAATGCACCTGCCGGATCAGCGTCCCAGAGTGCCTTGAACTCCTGTGCCGTCATGCCGGATACTTTTGCAAAGTCCTCTAATGCCTCACCGCCGCTTGCTGCTGCAACCTCCATCTTGACCAGCGCTTTAGAGAATGCGGAACCGCCCATCTCCGCTTCGATACCCAAGGAGGAAAGCGCTGCAGCAAAACCAAGCACCTGTGCCTCAGACAATCCGACCTGATGACCAGCAGCTGCCAAGCGCATACCCATGTTCATGATGGCAGATTCAGTTGTGGCGTAGTTATTGCCCAAGTCAACCAGCGTTGCACCCAAATTGCTGAACAACGCTTGATCCATATTCATGATATTGGCGAACTTCGACAGCGTCGATGCAGCATCCGTTGCAACGATATCAGTACTGTTTCCAAGATCGATCATGGTTCGAGCAAAGCCCGTCAGATAGTTATTGGCAATGCCCAGCTGCCCTGCTATAGCAACAACCTCCGCAATATCATCTGCGGAGGTCGCAACCTGCGTGGACATACCCTTGATTTCCTCTGACAGTTCGCCAAACTCTGCTTCGGTCGCGTCTACCGTTTTCCTGACAGAGGCAAATGCTGATTCATAAGAAATCGAGGCTTTCGTTGCTGCAGCACCCAACGCCAAAACTGGCGTAGTCATGACGGTCGTAAGTGTTCTGCCGGCATTGACCATGGTCTGGCTAACGGCATCGCATTTCTTAGCGAAGGATTCCAGACTCTTTCCTGTGCTCGTCCATGCAGAC
>JAFWYA010000027.1 GCA_017517815.1 Clostridia bacterium
TACGGTGCCGTACCAGTACGGCTGGCCGAGCATACTCAGGCAGAAGGCTGCAAAATGCTCGTTGGTGAAAGGGGTATTGATTCTCTCAGGCATAGTTACCTCCAAAGGAAAAGAGCGGCGGCTTACTTGCCGTCGCCCTCGGTCGTTTCGGTCTTTTCATCGCGGTTATGAAGCTGGGCAAGGATGCCCTTGAGCTTCTCCGGGATGGGCAGGCCAAGGTGAGCAGCGTTCTCCAGCATGGAAACGCCCTCGTTGGAAAGGTAGAAGCACACGACAGCGGAGCGCAGCGCATTGCCGCTGCCGACAACATACATATCCACGACGTGCGCGACGCCAACCAGCATCACGATCAGCACCTTCTTGCAGATGCCCTTGAAGCCGACGCTGGAGGACAGCTTCTTATCTGCAACGGCGCACATGAGTCCGGTGACGTAGTCCAGAATCATGAAAATGAGCAGTGCAGTCATCAAGCCGTCCACGCCTCCTACAAAGTAGCCGAGCCAGCCGCCAATAACGGAAAACGCCATCTGGAGCTTGGCCCACACAAGATCAATAGAAAAGTCCCTCATACAGAAATCCTCCTGTTTTTGATATAGCAAAAGCCGCCCATCAGAGCGGCTTTAGGCTTCCTCGGTCTGACCTTCATCGTTCAACAGGCCAGTATCATCGTCGGCGGGTGCATCATCACCAGAAGCATCCTGTACCAGCCACAGCGCAGGTACGACGGGCGGTTCCCAGCCGGTCTGCGAGGTATGCGCCTGCTGGCAGGTGTACATTGCGCCGTTTTCATCCGGGTAAGCGACCTCGTCGCCCACAATGTAATCGATGCCTGCGGCCCATACGCGCACGGCAT
Organism: Clostridia bacterium; assembly: GCA_017517815.1. Next base: position 854 of record JAFWYA010000027.1, read on the forward strand.
CCTCGGAGATAATCTCAACCTTGCGCCAGAGGGCAGGCACGAGATCGGGCGTCCATGTTCCCTGCGTGGTATGATCCTGCAAGCATCGCCACAGGAATGCGCCGAAGGTGTACACATCGCCGACCTTGACCTCAATGCCCGGCTGCCAGAGGCGACCCTCCAAAGCGGGCTGGATGCTGAGAAGCTCGGCGTCCGTGAGCCTGCCATCGGCGACAGCCAAACGCAGAAGCAGGCCCAGTGCAGCAGGAACCGCTTCTTCGGCGGATACCCGCACAAACTGCTCCAGAGGCAGTGAATGGGTAATCAGATCATCGGTCATCTCCTGTCCTTCGGAGATCTCAATCTCGTCGGGCAAAACAAAGACCTGATCCGACGTTACCTGCATGAGGTTGAAGGAATCGCCGGTCAGGTCAAAGTGAATGGCGTCGGTGCGCTGGGCAACGACAAAAGAAGAGCGGATGCACATACGCACCCGCCCTGCGAGGGGAATAACGATATTCATATTGTCCTCCTTCTTAACCGACAGCAGTGCTGCCGCCATATACACATTCGATATAAGGCTCGTAGTCGGTGTCCGTGCCGCTCATGCGCATATATGCGTTTGAGTAGGTGGACGAACCGAAGTCGTAAGGCGTTTCATACAAGCAAAGTCCACCGTATGTGCCGTCAGCCAGACCTTGCACAGCATCCACGGGGATTGCGAAAGTGACCTGCTTGTCACGCCCGATGGTGCCGATTGAACCGTAATTCTTGGCGATGCTGGGAGTACCGCTGGCGGATGTGTTGGTGATCGCGCAGAGATAGACGCTCTTTGCCGCACTGGAGCCAGAGCCCGTCTTTCGATGCAAGGTGAGCGTCGCACTCTTAACCGTGCATCCGGAGAGCAGGTTCCTTGCATTGCTGAACCACATGCAGCCTCGATTCCAGTTGAGCGAGGACGAATAGCCGCTTTCGTAATAAACGCCCTGAATGACGTCCAGCGTATCACTACGCCAACTGCCGCGCCACGATTTGGTGGTAGTCGCGTACAGGATACCCGTTTCGTCAGGCGTTACAGTCGGGATGGCCGTGCCGTAATCAACGGTGACGTTGCTTGCAAAAAGCTGACCGTTTTCGCCAGAACCTCTGCTGCCTGCCGGAACCGTGCCGCTGGCGATTACCAGACTGGCGTAAGATACCATTGACCAGCTGCAGGAACCGCAGCAGTCCTTCACATTGCCCTGCGCCAGATAGCATTCCAGTCCCTGCAGAGCATTGTACAGGCCGCAGTTATACAGGTAGACATGCGAAGATCGCGCATAAACGGAGTCGTATGTGATGGCATTGGCGTCAAGCGTACATCCATTGAATTCCACGAAGTGGCATTTTGTCACTTCGCACAGATAGGGCTGGCGATTGCTGCCGTTCAGCGTCCTACTTTCGCGCAGGTTTACGTTCTGAAAGCAGATGTGAGCAAAACAGCCGTGCACCTTGATGTAGCTGTTGAGGATACTCGATTCACCATAACCGTATATGGTTAGCTTGCCCGGCCCGCTAATGCCTCGGATGACAACGCCGGATGGCTCATAGGTTTCCCACCCCCAAGGCAGATAGATCGTCACGTCGTTGGGCAGGTACTTATTGTTCAGAACTTGCACAGCTTCGCCCAGCGAACGGAAGTCCGTTTCCGTAGGCGTCTCAATGGACGGCTCCACCCACAGCCAGTTTGAACCGGCATACGCCTGTGCCACGGAGTCGGAGATGACTTCATCGGCGTACAATTCCTTGAAGCCGACATTGCCATCCGCGCTCATTTCCATCAGCACGTTCTCGTTGTCGTTGGGATCAAGCAACTGGAGCAGGAAGTTTTCAGTAGTGATTGACACCTGA
>JAFWYA010000028.1 GCA_017517815.1 Clostridia bacterium
GGTATGTGTGCAGCCATCGCTGCAGCACGCGAAGGCGTTCGGGTGGTGCTGGTGGAGCAGGGCGGTTCCTGCGGCGGAATGGCAACCCAGGGCATGGTAGGCCCGTTTATGACCTGTTATGACCGCAAAGGCGAAACCATGATCATTCGCGGCCTGTTTGAAGAAATTGTCAATCGGATGGTGGAACGCGGATACGCCATTCATCCTTCCGAAGTACATGCCGGTACCGGCTTTACCTCCTGGATTGTGCTGGGTCATGAACATGTTACCCCTTATGAGCCGGAAGGACTCAAACTTGTGATCGACGAAATGCTGGAGGAAGCCGGCGTTCATATCCTGTATCACACGTCCTTCTTGCAGCCCGTGCTGGAGGGGAATACGCTGACCGGCGTACTCGTATCCTCCAAGCGGGGGCTGGATATGATCCGCGGCACGGTAGTGATCGACTGTACCGGTGACGGCGATGTGGCCTTCCGCAGCGGAGTGCCGTATGAAATGGGCAACGAAGAGCTGGGAATCACCCAGCCTGCGACCATGTTTTTCCACATCTGCAATGCAGATGAAGCTGCTATGGAAGCAGATATTCAGGCCAACCTGCATAACTTTTACAGGAAGGACGGTATTAACTACCGTTCGTTCCATTGGCGTATAAGCGAAGCCCGTGAAAAGGGCGATTGGAACCTGAATCGCGTCAGCCTTGGCCTGTTCCGCATGCCCAAGCCGGACGAATGGTGCGTCAATACTTCCCGACTGATGGGTGTGGACAGTACAGATAATGAAAGCCTGACCCGTGCTGAAATTGACGGACGTCGTCAGGCAGAACATATTCTTCATTTTTTGCGTAAGTATGTACCCGGTTGCGAGAACATCAAGCTCAAAGCCACCGCTTCGCATGTGGGCATCCGTGAGAGCCGTCACATCAAGGGTGACTACCGTTTGACAGCGGAGGATCTGCTTACCGGGCAGGTGCCGGAGGACAGCATTCTGCTCGCTGCCAACTCGGTGGATGTCCATGGCCGTTTCGGTCCCACCAGTAATGAATACATCGCCATTGACGGCGATTACTACGGCGTTCCCTACCGCAGTCTGATTGCTTCCGGGGTGGAGCAGCTGCTCATTGCCGGCCGGTGCGTAAGCGCAGATTCCACCGCCGCAGGCGCCATTCGCGTCATGCCTCCCTGTATGGCAATGGGCCAGGCTGCAGGCATTGCTGCCGCCATCGCTGTAAAGAATCAATCAACTGTACGTAAAGTGAATGCACAGGAATTGAGAGATCATCTTCGCGCCAGAAATGCGTATTTGGGTTAAAAATTGCGTTCCATACAGCAATCATATTTCGTTTTGTCCAAATTTGGAGCGCTCTAAATTTGAATTTATGGTCGGAGCCATCCGATCATAAGAAATAAAAAGGAGGACTACCCCATGAAGAAACTCATCGCGCTTCTCCTGACGGTCATCATGCTGCTGCCCATGTTCGCAGCTGGCGCTGAAGGCCTTGACACCAGCTGGATTCTGGAAGAAGACACTTCCATCTCCGGCGACATCTCCTTCTGGATGCCCTTCAAGGGTTCCCAGGGCATGGACGCGCTGATCGCGGACTTCAACACCGTGTATCCCAACATCAAGGTTACCCTGAATACCTACAACAACAACTCCGACGGCAACCTGTCCGTAAACACCTCCATCATGGCGGGTGAAGTGGACGTTCTGGCTTCCTTCGGCCTGTCCAACGCCTACAAGCGCTGGGACGCCGCTATGTACGAGGATCTGACTGAGCTGGTTGAGGAAGAAGGCATCGATCTGGTTGCCAACTGGGGCTCTGATGCCTTCCAGCTGGACGAGTGCATCTACACCTTCCCCTGCGGCGGTCTGAGCTACTATGTATCCATCAATATGAACGCCTGGGAAAAGGCCGGTCTGGGCGATCTGCCCACCGAGTGGACCTGGGATGAGTATCTGGCTGCCTCCAAGGCCATGACCGAGTACAACGAGGACGGCACCGTGAAGGTATACGGCGGTTCCGACTACCACTCCGTTAACTACTTCACCTATTGCTTCGGCTCCATCGCTGGTAAGAATGCGTACTATGATGAAGATGGTACCTCTTCCTTTGATAATCCCGCTATGATCAAGGCGCTGGAGCGCGAGGTTCAGGCTGAACTGGTCGACAAGATCTGGTTCCCCAAGGCCACCTACCGCGGCGACAACCTGCAGAGCCAGCAGACCTTCCTGGTAGAGCGTGTTGTCAACTCCACCGTGAACCCCAACATGGTCCGCTTCCTGCCCGACACCGAGAACTATGGCGTTGACTTCATCACCGGTTTTGCTCCGTGGCCCGTTGAAGAAAAGGGTCAGGTCAACTACATGAGCGGCGTTGTTCCCTTCTCTCATGCCGGTATCTGCACCACCCCCGAAGGCCGTTCTGATGAAGAATTCGAAGCCTGCTGGGCTTTCCTGAAGTGGTACTCCACCTACGGCGTGAAGTATCTGGCCGCTGCCGGCCACCAGCCCAACTGGGCCGGTACCGAAGCCGGTTCCGCGCTGGCTCTGCTGTTTGGCTCCGAGGAAGAAGCCGCCAAGTTTGTGGATGTTGAATCCTTCAAGCGCGTTGTGGGTGTTGCTACCAACCCCCAGTACTACGAGGACGAGCTGACCGCTTACTCCACCGTGAACTCCACCCTGACTGAGTACGCCATGTATGCCCTCAACGGCACCATGACTGCTGAAGAAGCCATGCTGGAAGCTGCCAAGATCGCCGACGAAGCCATCGCTAAGGAACGTTAATCTAATCCCATTGTTCCCGGCGGTTCACGCCGCCGGGAACATCTCTTTTGTGACAAAAGACCGGGATACGCTGAGTTAAAGAGGAAATCGCCATGAGTAAAAAAGTGGTCAACAGACAACAGAGAAAGGAAAATATCGTCGGATATGCATTCATTTCCCCGGCGTTGATTTGCTATCTGCTTTTTATTGCCTTTCCTTTCTTCCTGACAATCATTCTTTCCTTTACAGAGTTCAACTTCCTGAAAGTAAAATCCCTTGCCAAGCTGGGCAAATACATCGACTGGATCGGCTTTGAAAACTTTGTGGAAGCTTTCAAGGATCGTCGCTTTGTTGCGGGCATCAAAAACACCTTTGTGTATGCCGTTGCTACTGTGCCTGCATCCATTATTATTGGTATCTTTCTGGCCTATCTGCTCAACGGCAGAATCTTCGCTAAAAAGCTTTTGCGTCTTGCTTTTTTCATTCCTTACATTTCGTCTATCGTCGCACTTGGTGCGGTTTTCAAATTCCTGTTCCGTGAAGACGGACTGGTCAATAATTTCCTGA
>JAFWYA010000029.1 GCA_017517815.1 Clostridia bacterium
AGGCCCAGAGCAACCTTACCCCAGGGGGTAACAGGAGCAGGCATACCAACGGGGCTCTTGCCCTCGCCGCCGCCGTGCGGGTGGTCGCAGGGGTTCATAACAACGCCGCGGACGCTGGGACGGATGCCCATGTGGCGGGTGCGGCCAGCCTTACCGATGCGAACGTTCTCGTGATCGGTGTTGCCGACGGTGCCGATGGTAGCCATGGCGTTCATGGGAACCTTGCGCACTTCGCCGGAGGGCAGACGAACCTGGGCGTACTGGCCTTCCTTGGCCATGAGCTGGGCGCTCATACCGGCGGAGCGGACCATCTGGCCGCCGCGGCCGGGCTTGATCTCAACGTTGTGGATCAGAGTACCAACGGGGATGTTGGCAATGGGCAGCGCGTTGCCGGGCTTGATGTCGGCGGAAGCGCTGGAGATGACGGTGTCGCCAACCTTGATGCCCAGAGGGGCCAGGATGTAGCGCTTTTCGCCGTCAGCGTAGTTGAGCAGAGCGATGAAAGCAGAGCGGTTAGGATCGTACTCGATGGTGGCAACCTTGGCGGGGATGTCCAGCTTGTTGCGCTTGAAGTCGATGATACGATACTTCTGACGGTTGCCGCCGCCCTGATGGCGAACGGTGATCTTGCCCTGCGCGTTGCGGCCGGCGTTCTTCTTCTTGGTTTCCAGAAGGGACTTCTCCGGCTTATTGGTGGTGATCTCCTCGAACGTCAGCACCGACATATGACGGCGGGCCGCGGAGGTCGGCTTATAAACTCGAATAGCCATCTTGTCTTATCCTCCCTTAGTCAGCCATGCCTTCGAAGAACTCGATGGGCTTGGAGTCCTTCTTCAGGGTCACATAGGCCTTCTTGATTTCCGGGGTGCGGCCGGAGGTACGGCCCTGACGCTTGATCTTGCCCAGGGTGCGAAGGGTGTTGACCTTCTCAACCTTGATGCCGGCGAAGATCGCTTCCAGAGCCATCTTGATCTCGGTACGGTTGGCAGTCTTTTCGACTTCGAACACGTAACGCTTGTCGGCGATGCCCTCGTAGCTGGCCTCGGTCAGCACAGGACGCAGGATGATATCATGGGGATTTTTCATGCGTAAACCTCCTCTACGCCCTTGAGAGCATCCTGAGTGAGGATGATCTTGCCGGCCTTCAGAATGTCATACACGTTGAGGGTGTTGACGTAAGAAGTTTCGAGCTTTTCGATGTTGTTGGCAGCGCGGATGACGGTCTCGTCACGGCCGGGCAGAACCAGCAGGGTGGAACCCTTGAGCTCGAAGTTCTTCAGGACCTTAGCCATGAGCTTGGTCTTGGCTTCGGCCAGAGCGATCTGGTCGACCACGATGATCTCGCCAGCGTTGAGCTTGGAAGTCATGGCGCTCTTGAAGGCCAGACGGCGGATCTTCTTGGGGACGTTGATCACGTAATCGCGGGGCTTGGGAGCGAACACGACGCCGCCGTGCTTGAACTGAGGAGCACGGTTGCCATGGTGGCGAGCATTACCGGTGCCCTTCTGGCGGTAGATCTTGCGGCCGCCACCGCGGACCTCGCCGCGGGTCAGAGCGCTCTGGGTGCCCTGACGCTTGTTGGCCAGAATGGAGCGAACGACCAGGTGCATAGCGGCGGTATTGATGGGGGCGGCGAAGATCTCTTCGCTCAGTTCCACTTCGCCGATGGCCGCGCCTTCCATGTTATACAAAGAAGTCTTAGGCATGGTGTATTTCCTCCTTCAATTTACGCCTTGCAGGCATTGCGCACCAGCAGCAGGCCGCCGTTGGGGCCGGGCACAGCGCCCTTGATGAGGAGCAGGTTGCGCTCGGAGTCGATCTTAACGATCTCCAGGTTCTGGATGGTCACGCGCTCAACGCCGTAGTGGCCAGCCATGTGCTTGTTCTTGAACACGCGGGAAGGATCAGAGTTGGCGCTCAGGGAACCCACGCCACGGTGATACTTGGAGCCGTGGGCCATGGGGCCGGTGTGCTGGTTCCAGCGCTGGATGGCGCCGGTGTAGCCGTGGCCCTTGGTGATGCCGCTGACGTCGATCTTCTCGCCAGCCTCGAACTGGGCGACAGTCAGCTCATTGCCAACTTCCAGCTCGGCAGCGTTGTCCAGACGGAACTCGCGCAGATAACGGGTGGGAGCCACATCGGCCTTCTTGAAGTGGCCGGCCATGGGCTTGTTGACCAGCTTCTTGGCGCGGTTCTCGGCGTAGGTGTCAAAACCCACCTGAACGGCCTCGTAACCGTCGGACTCAGTGGTCTTCTTCTGCACCACTTTGCAGGGGCCAGCCTCCACCACGGTCACGGGCACGAGGCGGCCATCATCGGTGAAAACCTGCGTCATGCCGATCTTCTTACCTACGATCGCTTTCTTCATGATGTCGTACCTCCTGCAATTAGTTGTTAAGCTTGATTTCGATTTCGACACCGGCAGGAAGATCCAGCTTCATCATGGCGTCGACCGTGCGCGGGGTGGGGTTGTGGATGTCGATCAGGCGCTTGTGGGTGCGCATTTCGAACTGCTCACGGCTATCCTTGTACTTGTGGGGAGCACGAAGGATCGTGACGATCTCCTTCTCAGTGGGCAGCGGAATGGGACCGGACACCTTCGCGCCAGTGCGCTTGGCGGTCTCCACGATCCGCTCGGAAGACTGATCGATCAGGTTGTGCTCGTAAGCCTTCAGCTTGATACGGATTTTCTGGTTGGCCATTTTCGTTCCTCCTTGATTTCGTCTCAAGTACACCGCTCCGGGTGTGTCCATCGGCCGCTTTCAATCAGGCGAGGCAACCCCTCGCCTTCTTTTCGAGCTCCGGAAGTCCGGCCGTGAGAAGCCATTCTTCCAGCCGCTGGTGCTTAAGTGCCCAGCGCGATGCCTTAAGTCCGTCGCCCGATTGTCGGGCTGGTCCGCGATAATTACCCGCCATGGCCATGGCGGCAACTTACCGCTTCATCCCTAAACAGACAGCTTAGCTAGTATACTACACTCCCTCCATAATTGCAATAGCTATTTGAAATTTTTTTGATATTTTTTTGAAGAAATCCTTATTTCATCATGGATACAGCTGTGCAAAAATGAACACGCTGCCGTGCGTGTCCATGTGTTGTTTTTCGACCATTCTCCTCGCATGCTCCAAAAGGCTGACTTCCATTCTTTTAAGACAAAAAACGCATCCAAAATCCCCATTAAAGCAGAAAACTTCCTATATAAAAAAGGTATCATCCCTCATATACACGAGTAAGTCATGCCAAACTTTTTTCCAAAACCATCTTGACAAAGCGCATGGCTGGTGATATATTTTCCAATGGTTAGTGAATGCTAACCCCGACGATTGAAAGGTGATTTTGCAATGAACCTGTTGAACGCGCAAGAGGGTAAGGAATACACCGTGCTTCGGATCAACACCGACGACGAAGAAATGGATGCTTTCCTCTTTTCTCTGGGCTGCTACAGCGGCGAACCCATCACCGTTGTGTCGCACCTGAGGGGCGGCTGTGTTGTTTCCATTAAAGATGGTCGCTACACCATCGACAATCAGCTGGCTGCCGCTATCGAGATCGGCTGATCCCGACAGGCGAAAAAAACAATCAGCTGATTGTTTTTTTCAACATTGGTTAGCCGCGGTTAACTCGCACGAATCACTCCACTGATCCCGTAGTACATTTGTAAAGATAAGAACAGGAGGACATCCCATGAGAATTGCTCTGGCGGGCAACCCCAACAGCGGTAAGACCACCATGTACAACGCCCTGACCGGCCGCAACGAACGCGTTGGCAACTGGGCTGGCGTGACCGTTGACAAGAAAGAACATCCTATTAAAAAGGTCTACTCCGGCAATGCTGACGAACTGATCGCCGTTGACCTGCCCGGCGCATACTCGATGTCCCCCTTCACCAGCGAAGAGAGCATCACCTCCGGCTACGTCAAGAACGAAAACCCTGACGCCATCATCAACATCGTTGATGCCAGCAACCTCAGCCGCAGCCTGTTCTTCACCACCCAGCTGATGGAGCTGGACATTCCGGTCGTCGTGGCCCTCAACAAGGCCGACGTCAACCAGAAGAAGCAGAACAAGATCGACGTCGCCGCCCTGAGCACCAAACTCGGCTGCCCTGTGGTCGAGACGGTTTCCACCACCTCCGCGGGCCTTTCCGAAGTGGTGAAGGCTGCCGTGGCTCAGAAGGGCAAGGGCCAGAAGGCTCCCTATGTGCAGGGCGATATCGACCTGACCGACAAGGCTGTCGTAGTGGATGCTGACCGCAAGCGCTTTGATTTTGTCAACAAGATCGTTGCCGAGGTCGAGACCCGCAAGGTGTTTACCAAGGACAAGAACTTCCAGGACAAGATCGACTCCATCATCACCCACCCCATTCTGGGTATCGTGATCTTTGCCGAGGTCATGTTCCTCGTGTTCGATATTTCCCAGTCCACCCTCGGCCCGTGGCTGGCTGATACGCTGGTCGCCTGGCTGGAGACCTTCCAGGAGATGGTGGCCGGCTGGGTCAGCGGCGCTTCCGACATCATGCAGGCGCTGCTGGTGGACGGCATCATCGGCGGCGTGATCGCGGTCATCGGCTTCCTGCCGCTGGTCATGGTCATGTACTTCCTGATCGCCCTGCTGGAGGACTGCGGCTACATGGCCCGTGTGTCCGTCGTGCTTGACCCCATCTTCAAGAAGGTCGGCCTGTCCGGCAAGTCCGTCATTCCCTTCGTCATCGGCACCGGCTGCGCCATCCCCGGCGTTATGGCCTGCCGCACCATCCGCAACGAGCGTGAACGCCGCGCCACTGCCATGCTGGCCCCCTTCATGCCCTGCGGCGCCAAGCTGCCCGTCATCGCCCTGTTCGCCGGCGCGTTCTTCGCCGATGCTTCCTGGGTGGGCACCCTGATGTACTTTGTGGGCATCGTGCTGATCTTCGTGTGCGCCCTGCTCATCAACAAGATCACCGGCTACAAGTCCCGCAAGTCTTTCTTCATTATCGAGCTGCCCGAATACAAGGTTCCCAGCTTCAAGCGTGCGTTCATGTCCATGCTCAGCCGCGGCTGGGCCTACATCGTGAAGGCCGGCACCATCATCCTGCTGTGCAACACCGCCGTGCAGATCATGCAGACCTTCGCCTGGAACTTCCAGATCGCTGAAAGCGCCGACGTTTCCATCCTGGCCTCCATCGCCCGTCCCTTCAGCTACCTGCTGGTGCCCGTCGTGGGCGTGCTAAGCTGGCAGCTGGCTGCCGCCGCCGTGACCGGCTTCATCGCCAAGGAAAACGTGGTCGGCACGCTGGCCGTGTGCTTTGTGGGCCTTGAGAACCTGATCGATACCGAAGAGCTGGCCCTGATGGAAGGCGCGGGCGCTGAAGTCGCGACCGTGTTCGCCATCACCAAGGTCGCCGCGCTGGCTTACCTGATGTTCAATCTCTTCTCTCCCCCGTGCTTTGCTGCCATCGGCGCCATGAACTCCGAAATGAAGAGCAGCAAGTGGCTGTTGGGCGGCATCGGATTGCAGCTGGCTGTGGGCTATACCATCGGCTACGTTGTGTTCCAGGTGGGCACCCTCATCACCACCGGCAGCTTTGGCGCCGGTTTCCTGCCCGGCCTCATCGCCGTCGCTGCCTTTGCGGCTGTGATCGTTTACCTGATCAAAAAGGCAAACGCCAGCCTCAAGGCTGAGTACGAGCTGAAGGCCCGTGCCTGATTCATAAGGAGATTTCTCATATGGCAAACGTCATCGTGATTCTGGTCGTTCTTCTCATTCTCGGCCTGGCTGCACTGTACATCGTGCGTGCCAAAAAGCGCGGGGAAACCTGCGTGGGCTGCCCCTATGCGAAGGAGTGCGCTGCAAAGCGCAGCGGCTGCGGCTGCTCCGGAAAATAACGAAGCCATCAAAAAAGGCCTCCCAAACGGGAGGTCTTTTCATTTGGTTATTGCAGCATCCATGCACACATGCGCGATTCATCCGTCCACGTTTTTCCAGCGGATGCATAGTCCACCACTTTGAACGTGCTGCCGTCATTTTGTTCAACAGACAGGCACACCGTGCACGGGAAAGCGGCTTGCGCTGCCTGTGTGCAGACGACGCCATTTTCATCCGCCCGGATATCCACCGGCGAATCCACCGCCGTGCCCAGCCGCTCATCACGTGCCAGCACCAGCGGTCCGCGTCTGAGCGCCACATAAGGCATGCCGGGCACACCGTATTCCTCCGGCAGAATCAGCCGCACGCTCATGTCAAAGCAAATCTCAATACGATCGCCGGGCTGCCATACGCGATCAATGCACAGATAGCTTCCCGGCTCGCAGGCAAATCCTTCGTCGTTCACGCAAACGCCGGTTTGTGCGCTCCATGCGGGAATGCGCAGGCCGATCGCAAAGCGTTCCGCCGTTTCCGGCTGCACGGTGATGACCACATCGCCGTCTGCGGGATAGGCTGTTTCGGTCATAAGCGTCACTTCAGCACCCGCAGGCGTCAGCGTACGCACATTTCCCGGATGATAGAAGTTCACATACAGCCCTTCCTGCGCGCACACCGTCTGTGCAATACCGGCCAGACCCAAACCCGCCGCGCCGATGCATGCGCAGCAGCCATAGCTCTGCCCGTCTTCCATCACCTGATAGCCGCCGGTTTTGCGGCCGCGCCGTCCGGGCAGCAGCGGGCTGTAGCTGTCAAAGGGGAAGCCGTTGTTTTCGGTCACCTGTTCGGTATTCACCGAGCCCAGCAGCGCATTGTACAGCGACTTTTCCATCTGGTCTGCCCAGCGGCTTTCGCCGGTCAGGCACAGCATCTGCCAGCAGAACTTCATCCACGTAACGGTCACGCAGGTCTCCTGCATGATGCCCTTTTCTTCGATATCAAACTGCCGCACTGCCGAATGATCAAACAGCTCGTGCGTGCAGCCCGAACAGCCGATGACCGTAATATCCGACTTGACAATATTCTCCGCCAGATGGATGCACGCCGTGCGCCATTTTTCCTCGCCGGTCACACGATAGTATTCCAGCAGGCCTTCGAAGTTGCTGATCATCTCGTAGGCCTTGGTCACGGGGTACTGATACGGCATCAGTTCGCCTTCATAGGCCAGTTCGAACAGATTGGCCACCGTAGTCGCGCCGCGGCTGACGATATAGTGTGCAAAGTCCATGTAGCGCTGCTCGCCGGTCAGGTTATACAAACGCATGATGGGCTCCAGCAGCGAACTGGAATTGAGCCCCTTCCAGTGACGCGAAGCCAGCAGGATCTCCTTTTTGCCTTCTTCCGCCGGGCCCACTGTGTCCAGAATGGCGTCAGCATGACGCTTGAGCGCCTCCAGCACCTTTTCGCTCAGCGCGCCGTCACGGCAGATCTCCAGAAAATGCTGCATGCCCAGCAGAATGTACTTGCGGCCCCACAGATCCCAGCCATCCAGTTCTTTTTCCCTGGAATAGGTGGTGAAGCGGCCGAAAGCATCCTGCGTGGTGAGCATGTCGCGCACAGTGGCTTCGATGACCTGATAGAGCGCTTCATCCGGCGCGCACTGGTACACCATGCATGCGCCGCGCATCATTTTGCCCCAGTATTCGCAGCGCCACCCGACGTTCCAGTCGTCGGTGTCGCCCTTGCGGAACTGATTGACAAACAGCGTCCACAGCTTTGTATCCATCAGCTGCACATCGCGGATGAATGCAATCGCCTGTCCCAGAATGCCTTCAAACTGAAAGCTGCCGTTTTCCAGCTGAAAAAAGCGGTCCGTTCCCGCATGCGGCGCATAGGCCGTTCCGGGGGCATATACCTTTTCAACGATGGGATGTTTCATCATTCACACCTCACATGGCATTATGCAGGAAACGCGCGGCCATTCCGGCCCAGCACTCGCAGTCCGGCTGCACCTCTTCGGGGACAACAGCCGTCGTATCATTGCAAAGCGACAATCCGTGCGGGCCATTGGGGAAGATGTGCAGTTCCGTCAGCACGTTCTTTTCTGCCAGCGCATGTGCCATGCGGATGCTGTTTTGCACCGGCACAGCGCCGTCGGTGAAGGTGTGCCATAAAAAGGTGGGCGGATAGTTTTCGGTGACCCAGTTGAGGATGGAGTACTGCTGATGCTCCTCAACATTCTCGCTGCCGCTGAGATGCTCAAACGACCCGCGGTGCGCGTCCTTATCCGCCGCGATCACCGGATAGCACAGCACCGCCGCATTGGGACGCACGTCCTGCGGCTTCAGGCCGAGGGGCTGCCACAGTTCTTCGTTTTGCCACAGGCCGCTCACACTGGCCGCCAGATGTCCGCCTGCGGAGAAGCCCATGATGGCGATGCGGTCAGGGTCCGTCCTGTATTTGTCCGCATTGGCGCGCACATAGGCAAGACACGACGCCGCATCGTGCTGCGGCATGGGGTATTTATGATCAGGAGAAGAGGCATAGCAATCCCCCATCGCTTTATCTTCACCGCGAAGCGCCACGCGGTACCACACCACAAAGGTATTGAACCCTTCCGTCGCAAAGCGCAGAGCGATGGGTTCGGCCTCGCGCTCGCTGCAGAAGCGGTAGCCGCCGCCGGGGCAGATGACGATGGCCGGGCGGCGCACATTCGCCTTGGTCCTCCAGCAGGGATCGGGTACATATACATCCATATTGATCATTGCACCGTCAGAAGAGGGAACCTGTACGCGTTCGCAGATCATGGCCGATAGCCTCCTTTAAAAATACAGGCCCATCCCATTTGCAGGGATGGACCTGTGTTGTTCATTCCAGTTCGTCCGCCAGAATGCCCGCGCAGGCCTCCACATAGCGCACACAGGGGCGCGTGCGGTAGTACTCAGGCGTGCGTTCGCTGGGGGTCGACTTTGCCTCGATGCCGGCGGCAGCCAGCAGCTCGCGGCAGTTCAGGGTTTCATAACGGTCGGTGAAGAGGGCAGCCATACGCTGCTCCAGCGCATACATGCTCTTTTTGCCCTCGGTATCCTGCGCATCCTCGTAACCGTGCAGCGCGCTCGTCACAAGGAACATGCCGCTCACTGCGCCGCAGGTGGAGCGCAATCCGCCCATGCCGCCGCCAAAACCACTGGACAGGCGCAGCACATCGGCCTCGCTCATGCCCATTTCAGGCGCAAAGGCAGCCGCCACAGACTGCGCACAGTTGTAGCCGCTCAAAAACAGCTCTCTGGCTTTGGTGATTTTGGCTTCGCGGTCGATCATGCTCACTTTTCCTTCTGAATCAGGTCGTAGATGGCGTCGGCGATGTTGTCGAGCCAGTCGCCGTTGAACAGCTCGATCATGCCCTTGTCAATGCCGCCGGCCAGCTTGGAGTCGATGGGCAGCTTGGCGGTCAGCGGGATGCTGTAGCGCTGGGCGATCTCTTCCACATGGCTCTTGCCGAACACTTCGATGTGGCGGTCGCAGTCGGGGCAGGCGATGTAGGACATATTTTCCACCATGCCCAGCACGGGGATGTTCATCATGCCGGCCATCTTGAGGGCCTTTTCGACGATCATTTCCACCAGCTCCTGGGGAGTGGATACCAGCACCAGGCCGTCCACGGGGATGGACTGGCACACGGTCAGCATCACGTCGCCGGTTCCAGGAGGCATGTCGATGAAAATGATGTCCTTGTCGCCCCAGATGACGTCAGACCAGAACTGCTGCACAGCGCCGGCGATGACGGGACCGCGCCACACAACGGGGTCGGAATCGTTTTCAAGCAGCAGGTTCAGGCTCATCACGTCAATGCCGGTCACGCTGCGCACAGGGAAAATGCCCTGATCGCTGCCAGCGGCCTTTTCCTTCAGACCAAAGGCGCGGGGAATGGAGGGACCGGTGATATCAGCATCCAGAATGCCGACCTTCAGGCCCTGACGGGCGGCCAGCACGGCCAAAAGAGCGGTCACCATGCTCTTGCCAACGCCGCCCTTGCCGCTGCAAACGCCAACGATACGCTTGACGTGGGTCAGCTCATGGGGCTTGACCAGCAGGCTCTCAGGCTTACGGGAGGAACAGTTCTGGCTGCAGGTGGAGCAATCGTGGGTACATTCACTCATGGCGGGATTTCCTTCTTTCATTATGATCGGTTTTCAGTGCAGATGGCACAGGCGATGCGCGCCGCCTCACGGATGAGGCTGTCCAGCGGCTGCTTGCCAACGCCCGCGATGCGAAGCCCGCATCGCTCCAGCGGCACAAGTACCTTCTGTCCTTCGCTCAGGCTGACAGCTGCCGCAATGCCGGGCGATATTTCGCCCATCATGGCATTGGCGTGCAATATGCCCGTGACGCCCATAATGACGTCCGCCGTTTTGCACTGGTAGCGGATGGCGCTTTCACCAGTGGCGCCTGCGTCAGCTCCCGCGCGCAGCATGGCGGCGGTGGCCTGTACGTTGGTGCCAAGGGCGATAACCTGCTGAGCGGGCATCAGCTGCTTGACGGCTGCGACCAGGCTTTTGCCCACGCCGCCGCCCTGTCCGTCGATGACGACAAGCTTCATGCTTTCCCGCTCCTTTCAGGGCTTGCGATGATGACATCCGCCCTACCCCTGATATCATACGCCTCAAAATAGTTTTTTTCAAGGGGAATCCACCGACTTTGGAACATGGATAGCATTTCCGGGTCGCGCTTTGCAATGCGGCGCAGCTGTTCGTTGGGCTGAACCTCCACAAAAACGCGCAGCACCTGTAGCCGTTCATAGTCATCTGCAAAAGCCGGATGATGGCTGTAGCTGCCCTCTATCACCGTAACTGCGCTCTCCGGGATGCAGCGTGGGATCATGTTCCCCGTGCCGCAGTCAAAGCGCAGCCAGTGCACCTCGCCCGGCAGCGACGCCAGCACTTCAGCCATAAAGCGCTCGCGGTGCACATTGCCGCCCGGCTGCGCCAGACGCTCCGGCGTGCGCATATCCGGCGGCAGGAAAAAGTCGTCCATGGGGATGGGCGTGCAATGCAGCAGCTCCGCCAGCCTGCCGGCAAGCGTTGTCTTGCCGCTGCCGCAGGGGCCGTCAAAGGCGACCACCCGGCGGCCCTGCCGGATCTCAGCCAGCACAGGCACAAGCAGCGCATAGTCCTCCAGCACCACGCGATAGGACGGATGATAAGCGTCACGGTACAGCTGCGTGTGGCTGACCACTTCGCCGTCATACCCATCCAGATACGTCCTCAACGCCTGATAGGAAAACCCTGTTTCCCCCTTGTGCGCAAGGTCGGTCACAGCGCCGATCATGCCCTTCAGGCGCAGGTCAACATCCTTGCGGGCGCGCACCACACGGTCTGTGCCGTCCATCATGCGCCAGATCATCTCGGCATCCAGCCTGCGCACCTGCGGCGCAGCCAGATTCAGCCTGCACAGCCCGTTGCCGATAAACGTGTACACCGGCACATCCTGCTCAGGCATCTGCTGCCACTCCCTGCGGATCATCTCCACGCAGGTCTCCCGCCCCGGCAGCAGATGCCCGCAGCCATAGGCGCTCTGATACGCCAGCTTCACCGCGTCCTGCGGCTGCATCATGGGCGTTTGCCTCAAATGATCTCTGTAAACCTGAAACTCCATAGTTGCCCCTCAGTCATTATGAATGGGAATCAGCTTTGCGCGCTTCAGCGCGCCCACAATGGCCGGCACCAGCACCAGCTGCAGGATCATTCCGGGCCAGGCGTTGACAAAACCGCCTGCCCAGAACATGGCGATGGAAAACGGCGCCTGCATGAACAGGGCATAGATCAGCCAGCTGGCTGCGCCCCAAGCAACGCGCCCGACGACCATCGCGCCCACCAGCGAAACGATCACATGCTTCGTGCGGGCATACAACACGCCTGCTGCCGCGCCATAAGCTGCCATTTCAAAGGCCATGGCGAGGCCGGTGGGCAGGATGGGCGGCATGCCGAAAAGCAGGCTGCGCATGATGGGCAGCACAAAGCCCAGCGCCATTCCCCACGGCCAGCCGCAGACAAAGCCGCAGATGAGCGCCGGCAGGTGCAGCGGCAGCAGCCTGCTGCCCACCTCCGGGATCTGCCCGGTCAGGAAGGGCAGCACGAAACCCAGCGCCAGCAGCATGGCGGTCACCACAAGACGGATCATGGAACTTTTCTTCATTCTAAAACATCCTTTCGTAAAAAAAGATCACGAATACACCCTTCCCTCTTCTTCAGAAGAGGAATGGCGCCTTCGTGACACCTTTATACAAAAGGGATATTCAAATTGTATCATAGATACCCGTACCCTGTAAACATGAGGATGGGATTCTTAAGGGCAGCAGCCCTTAAGCGGTGGGTGCAGGGAGGCAGCGCCTCCCTGCCGCCGTCTCCTCACTCCTTCGGCGGGGGCAGGATGACCTTGCCGGTGGAGCCGCGCACGTCCTTCGTGGAATCGGCGGGGGCCCACAGGCCGTACTGGTCGTGATTACGCAGAGCGCGCAGCATCATCTCGCGAGCAGTGGGATAGCGGCGGCACAGCTCGTCCAGCAGGTCTTTCATCTCCTGACGCTTGGTGTGGCCGTCGACCGGGCAGGACTTGTCCATCACGGGCAGATCCATGGTGCGCTGCATGTGAATGACATGTTTTTCAGGCAGGAAGATCATGGGGCGAATAACGGTGAGCTGGCTGCGGCTCATGTAGCTGCAGGGATGGAAGGTGTGCAGCCTGCCTTCATAGAGCAGGGACATCAGCAGCGTTTCCAGCGCGTCGTCGCGGTGATGACCCAGCGCCAGCTTGTTGGCGCCCAGTTCCTTGCATACGTCGCAAAGCATGGCGCGGCGCATTTTAGCGCACAGTGCGCAGGGGTTGGGATCCTTGCGGATCTCAAACAGGATCTGGTAAAGCTCGGTGTGGCGCACCGTCAGCGGTACGCCCACCTCCTGCGCCAGCGCCTCGATGGCCGATGTGTCCGGCTTTTCCTTGCCGGTGGTCAGCATGATGGCGCACAGGTCAAAATCCTGATGGCGCACCATGCGGTACAGCGCCATGGCGCGCAGGAGCAGCAGGCTGTCCTTGCCTCCGCTGACGCCAACAGCCACCTTGTCGCCGGGCTGGATCATGTGAAACTCTTCATCCGCACGGCGGATGCATCCAAGCGTCATCTTCATGGCATCAATTCCCTGTGCGGAACTGTGTTCCGGTATAGATGGTATCCGCCTTGGCGGGATAGGTGTCGGTGTACATCTTCTTTCTGTCGATGCATACATCCCCGGTATACGTTGCCAGATAGGACTCCACCACATAACCGTCACGGCCTTTGATGGTTTTGGTCTCATCAATGTAGGTGACGTAGTCGCCGTCCTTGTCTTCCTTCATGATGGGATCGACCGGCTTGGGGATCACCTCGGTGGTCTGCGCCTCAAGCTCGTAGCGCACGTCGCCCATGGACGGGCCGTAGATGCGCACCTCGCACAAAAGCTTCTTGCGGTTGGTGGGGCTCTTGATGACATGCGCGGCAATATAGACGGTGCCGCCGCACTGGTTGCGGAAGGAGAAGTCGATCTCACGTCCGCGGGTATCGCTGACGGTGGCGTCCAGTCCCAGCTCCGTATAGCTGACGGACATGGAGTGCGGCTCGCGTTCGAGGATGGTCATGCCGCTTTGCGCCGCCGCAAGATACAGCGTGGTGCTGGCCTGGCATACGCCGCCGCCCCAGCCCCACTGCTCCAGGCCGTAGGCATATTCGATGGCAGGCAAGAAGCCGGTGTCAAAATTGCGTTTGCCGACAACCTTGTTAAAGCTGAAGCGCTTGCCGTCCTCCAGCTGCATGCCGTTGAATTTGGAAAACGCAATGCGGATGTTTTCAGTGCGGTCAGCAGAGGAATTGTCCGCAATGGGCGTTACAGCGCGGGCGCGAAGAGCGACCGTCTGCGACAGCTGCTCCACCGTCACACTGGGATAGATCAGCTCGGTCTGTAAAAGGATCTCGCCGCTTTGCAGGTTTTGCACCATGGTGAGGATCTGCTCGCGGATGGCGCTGGTGTTGAGACGCTGGCCGTAGACCTCCTGCTGATAGGTGAAGGGATTGGCGCTGTCATCGGGATTAAAGCTTATGATATAGGCGTCTGAGGGCGCGCGGTAGGCAGCTGCCTCCAGCGTGGAAAGAATGGTATCGATGGGGGTCAGGTCAGCGCTCTGCTCAGCGCTGGAAAAGCTGTTGGAGCCCATTTTGGCCAGTTCGATCTCGTTTTGCAGCTGAAGCAGGTTCATGCTGCTGTCGTGGCCGATGGCCCATGCATGCTCCAGCGCCGCAGTGGGATCAAACGAAATGCCCAGCGTGGCAGCGGTGATGTCCTTATAGTCGCCGCGTGCATTGCGCAGGCGGATGTACCAGCCATTCTGCTTCTGCTGAATCTGGTTCCACACCAGCTGGCTGCCCTCGGCCCACGTTTTGCCGCTGAGGTCAATGCCGTCGACGCTGACGTTGTCCAGAAAAACATTCTGGTATGGCTCCACGTCGCTTTTCAGCTTCCAGTAATACGCTCCGGCTGCCGCTGCGGCAAACAGCACCAAAACCAGCAGTAGCTTGACCAGCTGCCACTTCAGGCTGCGTTTTTTGTTTTTGGGTTTTTCGCTCTGGCGCGTGCGCTTGCCCTTAGGCGCCTTGGGCTGAGGCGGCGGCGCGTACCAGTTTGCCTGCGTGCTGTATGCCTGTCCCGAAGGCTGCTGGCCGTCCGGGCGGTATCCCTGGTTGTACATGGTAATGGCTCCTTACATATGTGTTGCTTGCAAAAGCGCGTCAATATCCTTTGCGCGGCTGCTCCAGCCGGATGGCAGCCGGCCGATATGCGCGGTGCTGCTGGCGTCGCCGTGGTAATCGCTGCCGCCGGTGATGAGCAGCTGCATGCTGCGGCCCAGCGCATCCAGCTGACGGGCTGATCTGGCGTTGGCCGAGGTGTGATAGGCTTCCAAACCCATCAGGCCGCAAACTTTCCATTCATGAAGCAGCGCCGTGAGCGTCGGCAGGTCATACCCCACTTCCAGCGGATGAGCCAGCACCGGCACCGCTCCAAGCTCCCGCATGGTGCGGATGGCCTCAGCCGTGGACGGAAGATCCCGCGCCACATAGGCGCAGCGACCCTGCACAAGGTACTGGTCAAATGCCTGCCTCACTGTGCTTACCACGCCCAGTTCCACAAGCATCCTTGCGATGTGCGGACGGCCTACATTCGGGTTTTGCAAAAGCTGCTCTCGCTGCTGCTGCGTGATGCTGATGCCCTGTGCGGCCAGCAGGTCAAGGATTTTCGCTGCACGCTGCACGCGGTCGGACGCCGTGCGTTTAAGAAACGCAGTCATCTCGTCGCAGTGAATTGCCGGGCCATAGCCCAGCACATGCACTTTGCCGTCCGTACCGGTGCTGACCTCCACGCCCGGAATGACCGTAAGGCCCCCGCAGGCTGCAGCGGCCTGCTGCAGTTCCGCCTGACCGGCGGCAGTGTCATGATCCGTCAGCGAAAGCACGCTCACATGCGCCTTCTTCGCCATGCGGCACAGTTCCGCCGGGGTTTTGGACCCGTCTGAAAACGTGCTGTGCATGTGCAGGTCTGCTTTCATTTCCGCAGGGGCGCACGAAGGACGGCCCGCCTTAACGGCATGGACCGCCCCTCCTTCTACCGCGGATGGCGGCAGCTGTATCATTTGTTTTCCTCACCGGGTTCGATGAAGGGATCGCCGTCTTCCTCGGCAGGCAGTTCCGGCTCGACGGAAACGGCTTCTTCGCTCACAGGCTCCTCGCTGGGCTGCACCTGCTCGGCCTCGGTCTTGGGCGGCAGCTCCTCGCCGCGCATGACCATTTCAAACTCCTGACGGTTGAGGGTGTCGCGGTCCAGCAGGCTTTCCGCAACAGCGGTGAGCTTGTCGCGGCTTTCGGTCAGCAGCTGGCAGGCACGCTCGTAGCACAGGTCGATGAGGCGCTTGACCTCGGCGTCGATGGTGGCGGCGGACTGCTCGCTGTATTCGCGGCTCTGGCCAAACTCCATGCCGACGAACACTTCCTGATCGCTGCCCAGGTACATGGTGCCGATCACGTCGCTCATGCCCCACTGAGTCACCATGCGGCGGGCCAGTTCAGTGGCGCGCTTGATGTCGCTGGAAGCGCCGGTGGAGATATCATCCAGGAAAATGCGCTCGGCAGCGTGGCCGCCCAGCATCATGGTGATGCGGCTGATGAGTTCGTTGCGGCGGTAGCCGTCGTTTTCCTCACTGGGCAGGCTGAGGGTGTAACCGCCCGCCTGGCCGCGCGGCACGATGGTGACCAGGTGCACGTCGTCGCAATCAGGCAGCAGGTTGGAAATCACCGCATGACCGGCCTCATGATAGGCGGTGAGCTTGCGGTCCTTCTCAGTCACTTTGTGGCTGCGCTTTTCGGGGCCCATCTGCACGCGGCTGACGGCGTCCACCAGCTCCTGCTGGCTGACGACCTTCTTCTTGCGGCGAACGGCCAGCAGCGCGCCTTCGTTCATCACGTTTTCCAGATCAGCGCCGCTGGAAAAGGGCATGCGCTTGGCGATGTTCTCCAGATCGACGTCGGCATCGAGCTTCTTGCCGCGGCTGTGAACCTTCAAAATCTCCACGCGGCCTTCAAGGTCGGGGTAGTTGACCGTGACCTGACGGTCGAAGCGGCCGGGACGCAGCAGCGCGGGGTCGAGGATATCGCGGCGGTTGGTCGCGGCCATCACGATGACGCCCTCGTTCATGCTGAAGCCGTCCATCTCAACCAGCAGCTGGTTGAGGGTCTGTTCGCGCTCGTCATGACCGCCGCCCAGACCTGCGCCGCGGTGACGGCCCACCGCGTCGATCTCGTCAATAAAGACGATCGACGGGGCGGCTTTCTTCGCCTGGTCGAACAGGTCGCGCACGCGGCTGGCGCCTACGCCCACGAACATTTCCACAAAGTCAGAGCCGGAGATGGAGAAGAACGGCGCGTTGGCCTCGCCGGCCACAGCCTTGGCCAGCAGGGTTTTACCCGTG
>JAFWYA010000030.1 GCA_017517815.1 Clostridia bacterium
GTCATCAGCTCCAGATTGACTCCTCTGTGGGACCACCCGCAGAGGAGTTTTTCGTTGTATATCAAGGCTTTCGGGGTTTTGTGCTTTTTCGTGCCGGATGGTTGGTTGGCTTTGCAGCCAGCTAATTTTCATCCGGTTTTTTGTGTTTCCAGCTAACATGATTTTCATCACCTTGGGTTCGCAGAAATTTCCGTTTAACAGGCTTCTTCGCGCAGTGGACGAGCAGGTGGAAGCGGGACGCATCACTGGACCGATTTTTGCACAGATCGGCGCCAGTGATTACCTGCCCAAGCACTTTGAATGGCAGCGCTATCTGAGCCGCGAGGAGTTTGCCACACAGATGGAAAAAGTGGATTTGGTTATCACTCATGGCGGAACAGGTGCTATTGTTGGAGCACTTAAAAAGGGCAAAAAAGTGATTGCTGTGCCAAGACTTGCCAAATATGGCGAGCACGTGGACGATCACCAGCTGCAGTTGATTGCACAATTCAAAGAACTCAACCTGATCTGCGAGTGCAGCGATTGCGGCGATTTGTGGAAATTAGTGCCCCAGACAATGACTACTGTATTTGCAAGCTATGAGAGCAATACCGCCGCAATTATCGAAAGCATCGAGCAGTTTGTTTCAGACTAAAGGGGAAACAACGATGAATCAGCTTCTCAAAAGCATGTATCATGGTATTCTGAGGGCGCTGCCTGCAAAGCCAGCGCTATACCTGATGTATTTTAGGGGTTATCACAGGGTGCTTGATTTGAAGCATCCAAAATACTACGGTGAAAAAATCCAGTGGCTCAAATTGTACGGAGGACTGGAAGAACTGGCCGACTATGTGGACAAGTATAAGGTTAGAGCTTACGTTGACAAAATTATTGGACCGGGACATGTGGCTCGACTGATTGGAGTATATGATCGCGCAGAAGAGATCGACTTTGACGAGCTTCCCCAGCAATTTGTAGCCAAGAGTACCAACGGTACGCAGACGGTGCTGATTTGCAGGGACAAACCAACATTGGACATTCCAAAGGCTCGAAAAACTATGAACGCTTGGCTTGACGAGCGATTTGACGAAGTCAAGAAAGAGCCTCAGTACAAAAATGTTCAAAGTCGTATTTTGATTGAGGAATATCTGCAGGATGATTCCGGAGAACTGAGAGACTACAAATTTTATTGTTTTGATGGAAAACCACTGTGGTACTCAGTTTTCAATGGTCGTTTTTCAAATAAAACGGTTGATACCTACACCATTGACGGGCAGTTTTTGCCCGACTTTCAAAATGGTGGCACGCATGCGAAACTTAGTGAGCATCCGCTGCCTAAACCAGAACAGCTTGAAGAACTTGTCGCCTGCGCACAGGCATTGGCCCAACCGTTTACCTATGTCAGGGTCGATTTGTACCTGGTCAAAGGTCATGTTTATTTTGGCGAGTTAACCTTTACTGATGGTGCGGGATGCGAGCCTATGATTCCGCTGGAAAAATATGATGTAGAATTTGCCAGACGGATTCCGCTGTCCAAAGTATTAAAGCAGCAAGAGGAGAACAACACGTGAAGGATGCGCTTTTTCGCTGGTGGCAAAGGCTGAGCAAGATGGTGTATATTGCGGTGACAGGCTTGGTATACACGATTCTCTCGCGCCGGAAGGCAGGGTACATTCCTTTGAACTGCGAGGAGAAAAAAGCCATTCGTACTTACTGGAAACAGCATTTTGGCCGCAGGATATCCGTTCATGAGTACGGCTGGTATAAGTCACAGGGCATCGCACCTGATCCACGACTGATCCCGGATGTGGTGTGGCATGCCGTTATCGAACCATCTTTCACCAATCTTGAGTTGGAAAAGGGTTTTGCCGATAAAAACTATTTTGAGGCAATCATCGGCCGCGAGCATTCGCCCATAACACTGTGTCGCTGCATTAACCATCAGTTACTGGATAGAAATTATCGCCCACTGAACGTTGCAGACACCCTGAGTGTTTTAAAGGAAGAAGAGGAACTCATCTGCAAGCCTTCTCTTGACACCGGTGGGGGAAGAGTGATTGCATTCATCCGTACAGCTGAAATGGACGAGGAGAAGATACTTGCTCTTATCAACCAGTACAATGGCAATTTCATCATTCAGGAAATCATCAGCCAGCATAGTTTTATGAGCGGACTTAACAGCAGTTCAATCAATACGATACGCATCACGACGTTCCTATATAAAAATACTTTGCGAACCTTGTGCGCAGCCTTACGCATCGGCGGCAGTGACAGTCGGGTGGACAATTTTGCATCTGGCGGCCATTTTGTACCGCTGACTCAGGAAGGAAAAATGTATGCGTACGGCCTTCAAGAAAACAAACAAACACGAGAATTTAGCAAGAGTACAAAATTGGCGGATGGCAGAACGTTTGAAGGCATGCATGTTCCATCGTTTGGAAAAATCGGATGAAAGAATGCAATAACTTACAAAAAGCAAATGTATTTGAGGGGGTTCTATGAGAATCGTTCTACTCGGCGGGGCAGGTTTTATTGGTACAAATCTTGTTATCAGCCTTGCACAGGACCCGGCAAACGACATCACGGTTGTTGAAAGAAAAAAAGAATATTTCAAAAATCTCGAATCGTTCTGTTTTGCCAATGTGAATTATGCTGAAGCTGAACTTTCCGCCGATACGGTTTTTGACGAGCTTGTCAGGGGGCAGGATATCGTATATCATCTTTTGAGCACGACCGTTCCAACCACATCCAACCAGCATATCACGGAAGAATTGAAAAACAACGTCATTTTGTCGGCCAACCTTTTTGGAGCATGCGTTAGGCAAAACGTAAAGAAAGTTGTTTTTCTTTCCTCCGGAGGAACGGTTTACGGCAAGGAGGATACCTGCCCACTCAGTGAAAAGATGCCAACCAATCCGATCACTTCCTACGGGGTGCAGAAGGTAACGATTGAAAAGCTGCTGTACCTGTACAATTATATGTATGGTCTGGATTACCGCATCATTCGCCTCTCCAATCCGTACGGACCTTTTCAGCGCCCAAACGGCGTTTTGGGCGCGGTTACCACATTTACATACAAGGCGCTTTGCGGTGACGAGATCCTGGTCTATGGCGACGGTTCGGTTGTGCGCGACTTTATTTATATTGATGATGCCATCAGAGGCATTCTGCAGATCGTAAACGGCAGCAGCAACCATCATACCTTTAACCTTGGATCCGGATACGGCACCAGCATTAAAACTATATTGGGAAAAATCCAAAACGTTTTACAACTTAATCTCAACATCCGGTATATGGATGCAAGAAAAGTGGATGTGCCCGTCAATTATCTTGATATACGGCGCTTTGAGCATGATTTTGGAAACTTGAATCCCGTAAGCCTTGAAACCGGCATCAGACGAACGGCTGATTTTTTAAAAAAACACTACAACCTTTAAAGGAAAAGGACTGCAAAATGAGTTTGAACATCATTATTTTAGCTAACAAGTATCCCAATGCCGTTGAGCCCAACGTCAATGTTTTCACACAGCAGATCGCGTGGAGTTTTGCCGATCAGGGCTGCCGCTGCATTGTGATCTGTCCGTTGGCGCTGAATTACGACAAGCGAAACAAAACGCTGCCCCAAAGCGAAACTGAAACAACGGAAAAGAGCAATACTGTTCAGGTATACAGGCCTTACTATCTGGGCTTGGGTCAGGAGAGCAAAAAACTGCAGAAGTTCCGTGTGGCCGTTACAACGCGCGCATATATCGCCGCTGCCGAAAAGGTTCTGCGTATGCTGAATCTGACAGACGCTGTCTTGTTTGCAGAATTTCTTTGCCCTGCCGGCGTGGCCGCATCTGTGCTTGGGAAAAAATACAATGTTCGCTCCTTCATGCAATGCGGGGAAGCCACCTATCAGGGCGATAAAAAGTATGGCAATCAAAAACTCAGAGACAAGCTGCTGTGCCATTTGACGGGCGTGATAGCGCTTTCCGGTCAGAACAGGGATTATCTGGTCAATGCCGGCGTGGTGCCCAACGAAAAGGTGATCATACTCCCTAGCGGTTACAGAAGAGACAGGATTTATCAGAGGGACAAACTACAGGCAAGAAAAAAGCTAGGCTTGCCAGAAGACAAGTTTATTGTGGGTTTCTGCGGTAGCTATGACGTACGCAAGGGCGTTTTGAGGCTGGAAAAAGCAGTCGACATGATCGAAGATCCGGATGTATGCCTTGCGGCAGTAGGCAGGGGTACCTGCATGCCCACCAGTCCCAAGTGCGTGTGGACGGGCACCATCAACCATGAGGAACTGGCATGGTTCTATAGTGCGGTGGACGTATTTGCCTTCCCAACCTACAATGAAGGATGCTGCACGGCTATCGTCGAAGCCATTGCATGCGGCTGCCCCATCATTTCGTCCGACAGGCCGTTCAACTACGAAATTTGTAACCCTACCAATTCTATTTTGATCGATCCGGATGACATTGAGGCGATGAAAAACAGCATTCTGCTGTTGAAGAACAACCCTGAACTGCGGCAGTCTCTTTCAGAGGGCAGCCTGCAGATGAGCCAGAGCCTCAGCCTTGACGAAAAGGCCCAAAGAGCGATTGAATTTATGAACAGAGCATGCTGAAAGGGTAGGGTGCTGTTATGAAAAAAGTTGGCTTGGCGGTATGTTATGATACAAAGAATTTTGGAAGCCAACTGCAGGTGTTGGCGACAGTAAAAAAAGTTGAAGACCTCGGGTGTGAGGCTGAGATAATTAGGTACAAAAAAAAGCTTACGCCTCAATTTGTGCGGCAGACCCTTCCCCGGCTATTTAATATATCTTTTGTCGCGTCCAAACTTCGAAGCAAGGTACAAGCGAAAAAAATGGCCAAATATCCGGCGTATGTCAAGCTGATCAAAGTGCGCAACACGCGGTTCAGCCAGTTTGTCAAAACCCATTTTGACTGCCTTTCGCCAGTTTATGCAGGATGGGAAACGCTTGTAAAAGAAACGCGTAAAAACTACGACATGTTTCTTTGCGGAAGCGACCAACTGTGGCTTCCAAACAATCTGGGCAGCCATTTTTATACGCTGGAGTTTGCGCCTGACGACAAAAAGAAGGTTTCATACGCGACCAGCTTTGGCGTAAGCTGTATCCCCTCTTTCCAGAAAAAACGCACAGCCAGGTACCTACAAAGGTTTGATGCGCTCAGCACAAGAGAACTTGCCGGCGCGAAGATCATCAGGGAACTGACGGGGATCGCCGCCAAAGTTGTGTGCGACCCGACGATGCTTCTTACCCCAGAAGATTGGGCGGAGGTCATTTGCGAGAAAAAACTGATCGAAAAACCGTATGTTTTCTGCTATTTTCTGGGCTCCAATACCGAGCACCGGCTTGCAGCGGAAAGGCTGAAGCAGGAATTGGGGCTGGAACTGGTATCCTGCCCGTTTTTGGATTCCTTTGCTGAATGCGATTTGACCTTCGCCGATGAAAAACTGTTTGATGTGGATGCTGCCGACTTTGTGAACCTGATCCGAAATGCCGAATATGTACTCACCGATTCCTTCCATGGAACGGTTTTCAGTATTCTGCATCAAAAAAAGTTTTTGACGTTCAACCGCTTTGGCAATGAAGCCAATTCCCGCAACAGCAGAATTGACAGTCTGTGCGAACTGCTGAAGCTGCAGGAAAGGCGCTATGATGGCAGTGTGGAAAAGCTATTCGACGAAATTGATTATGAAATGGTTGGACGGGAACTGGACGCTTTGCGGGAGGCGTCCATCTGCTATCTGCGCGATGCGCTTGAACTGGTGAAAGAATCATGATTGAAATAGGCAACAAGGTGGATTGCTGCGGCTGCACGGCATGTGCCAGTGTGTGCCCTAAACAGTGTATCGTTATGAAGCCGGACGAAGAGGGTTTTTTATACCCGGAGGTCAATAAGGCAGAATGCGTTGGCTGTGAACTGTGTGTGAAAAGCTGCCCGGTGATTAACCACCGTCCGTCGAATGAAGATGTGCAAGGTACTTATGCGGTGCGTGCTATGGATGAAGCTGCCGTGAAGGACAGTACATCCGGAGGAGTATTCACACCGCTGGCAATGATGGTGCTGCAAAAGGGCGGAGTGATTTGTGCTGCGGGGTATGATGTAAATTTTCAGGTAGTCCATCAGTTCATCGACGGACAAAAGTCATGGCATGCTGATGACTTAAAACGTTTTCGCGGTTCGAAGTATGTGCAGAGCAACCTGAAGGACTGTTATTCCCATATTCGTACACTGCTGACGGAGGGGCGTGAGGTATGTTTCGTGGGGACCCCATGTCAGGTGTATGGACTGAAACATTTTTTGCAAAAAGAATATGCTGGCTTGCTGACAGTCGATCTGGTGTGTCACGGTGTACCTTCACCCGAAATGTGGGCTCAGTATCTGGAATATCAAAAACAGAAGTACCGCGCTGAAATCCAGTCTGTATGCTTTCGCAGCAAACGCTATGGATATCACAGCGGAGGCTTTATGAAGATAGGTTTTTCCAATGGAAAAACCTATCTGGCCAGTGCAAGAATCGACCCAATGTTAAAATGTTTTTTTGCAGAAATAGCATCACGACCTATTTGCTATCAGTGTCCGTTTAAACAGAAAAAGCATTGCAGCGATCTGACGATTTATGATTGTTGGAGTTACGGCATGCTTACAAATAAAAAGGATGACGATCTGGGCTATACCAATGTAATGGTACAGTCTTTCAAAGGCGGCCAAACATTGCAGGCAATGTCGTCAAGCGTAACGATCATCCCGGTGGATACTGCAGCTGCTATCGATAATAACGGGTCTATGGTGGAAAATTGCCCGCAGGCGCATTCGAAGAGGCCGGTGTTTTATCAGGACATATGTTCGGAGGAACTCGGGGCGCATGTGCAGCAGTTTTTACCGGTTACGTGGAAGGATTATGCCATTGAATATGGCAAAAGACTCATTTACCAGTTCCCGTTTCTCCGTAGTATTCGCCAACTAGTCAAATGAAAACTGTTGTCAGTGAAGAAAAAACAGGTAGAAGAGAAGTATGAAAAAACCGGGAGTCAAAAAGAATTTCGGATATAACATGGTCTATCAGATCTTTCTGATGATTCTGCCGTTGGTTACCACGCCGTATATTGCGCGCGTACTTGGTGCAGAGGGTGTGGGAATTTATTCGTACACCTATTCTATTGCACACTATTTTGCGTTGTTTGGCATTTTGGGTACAGACAATTACGGCAACAACTGCATCGCCAAAATCAGGGATGACACACAAAAGCGCAACACTGTTTTTTCGGAAATTTATTCCATGCAACTGATTATTTCACTGACGGCAGCAGCAGCGTACTTGGTGTATGCACTGTTTTGGGCGCAGCATAGGCAGTATGCGCTGATTCAGGGATTGTATGTACTGACGGCCGTTGTAGACGTCAGCTGGCTGTTTTGCGGTATGGAGGATTTCCGCCTGACGGTCACAAAGCAGATTTCCATCAAAGTATTTACGCTGGCAGCGATCTTTGTATTTGTGAGAACATCAGCCGATTTGTGGAAGTATATTGCTATTCTCAGCGGTGGTCAACTGCTGGCACAAATGAGCATGTGCTTTTTTGTAAGGCGTTATGTGCGGTTTGCTTTCAGTGGAATTCGAAGGGCGCTGCCACACTTGAAGGAAATAGTTATTTTGTTCATCCCGGTCGTGGCTACTAGCGTGTACCGCATTATGGATAAGGTGATGTTGGGTGCCATGAGTTCCATGGCACAGGTGGGTTACTACGAAGGGGCCGAAAAACTGATTAACGTATGCCTTTGCGTAATTGGATCGTTTGGCGCGGTGATGATGCCACGCATGTCCAATCTGTTTGGTCAGGGCAAAAAAGAGGAGTGCATGGACCTTTTTGTGCGTTCAATGGAAATTGCGCTGTTTATAGGCTTTGCCATTACGTTTGGTATTTCGTCTGTTGCAGATGTTTTTGTGCCTGTTTTTTACGGTTCAGGCTATGAGCAGAGCATTGGCATTACAGTACTGCTTTCAGTTACGGTGCCGTTTATTACCTGGGCATGTATTGTGCGTATGCTGTATTTGCTTCCAGCACAGAGAAACCGCGTATATATCCAGTCAGTCTTTACGGGTGCAGCTGCCAACGTGATTGTTAATGCCCTGCTCATCCCCCAATATGGCGCGGTAGGCGCAGCCGTGGGCACGATCTGTGCGGAAACATTGGTGGCGGTATCGCAGACAATGATGGTGAATAAGGAATTGGATATTGTCAAATGTCTGCGGAAAAGCCTTCCATTTCTTTTGTTTGGCATACTGATGTGGGGAGCGGTGAAGCTTATTCCTGCATCGTTGGGATCGGTGGGCCTGACACTGACAGTCAAAATCAGCGTAGGAGCGGCGATGTATCTCGCATGTTCGGGCTTGTATTTTATTGCAACCAAAAATCAGTTGGCAATGGGATTTATATGGCAAATCAGAAACAAAATCCGTCACAAATGATGATCGGCGCATGGCTTATTCGTGAAGAGAGTATGGCGACACATAGTCATTTTGATTTCAAATGAAAAGATAGCACAGATAAATGAAATTCTTTTTTTCGGCACACCACATGGACAAACTTTTATGTAGGGGACTGTAATTGCATGTTTGGAGAAAAGTCATTTTGAACAAGTTTTAAAGAGGAAGAATACGCACCTTTTGATTCTGACGCTTTTGGGCAATAGCGGCTTGCAATACATGGATCATGATTTGCGTTATAGCATGATATTAACATTTGCAAATATTCTTGTGAGCATAAGCGTTGCAATGTACAGATGTAATATTGTTGTGTCCGAAAAAGTACAGCATTACGGTTCTTCGCTGAAATTTTTTGCAGGTATATCATATCCGCTGTATCTGTTACATAAAAAGATTGGATATTTCATTATTCGGATGCTGGAAAACGCAGGTATGGTTAATGAGGTCGTTATTCTTGTGCCGTTTTTTATTGTCATTGTTCTCGCATGGTTGATTTACCGGTTCGTTGAAATTCCTATGACCAAAGTTGGTTTGAGAGCAAGCGAAAAATATATTCTTTGTGTGTTATGTAAAAAGCCGATTTCACAGAATGAATGACAAGAAAACACGATTACAGATTATTTATTAAACAGCCCCAAAGACGTTTGTGTTTTTCTGCAAAGTCCATGTTCATTTATACCGGGTCTGAGAAATTCGCCCTTCGGAAATCCCCCCCGCCATCTCAAACAGATTTTTGGTAAGGATGAGGTCACCGGTTCAAAGCCGCACATCAGACCCATAAACCCGACTTGTGTAATGCAAGTCGGGTTTTCATATTTCTTTTCAAAAAGCCTATAATATGACAAACTGATTGTAAGGTGAGCAATATGATGTATCCATTTTTAACCCTAAATGATGAAACCGAAATTGTTCATTCCGAGATGCGTGAAGATGAGACGGTTAAGGTATATATTGAAAAACCTGATGCTGAAGATGGCTTCCACCACGCCATTTGTATTTTGCCGGAGTACCAGTGGATCGAAAACCATGGTTTTACTGATGCAGAAATTGAACGTTTTATGGAAGTCCTACAATCGACGGCCCATTTGATTTTGGAGTTTTCCAAGGATGGAGGCTTCGAAAATGCCGCAAGTTTTTAAAATTGGTTCCTATTGGGTTTACTTCTGGACTAATGAAAACAAACCGCTGGAACCAGTACATATTCATATTTGAGAAGGGGCTCCTATGCAAAACGCCACGAAGATATGGATTACAAAAGCAGGCAAATGCTACCTGTGTCATAACAAATCCAATATTCCTGAACGTGCTTTGCGAAATATGATGAAAATTATCGAAGCCCGGAAGTGCTGCAGCTTTGGTATGACTTTTTTGGCGAAGCAAACTTTTTCTGTTGAGTTGTCTGCACTTCTATTGCATGTTTGAAATGCAGACTTCTCATTTTTGAGTGAATCACACACGAGGAAAGAGATGAAGTTATTTTTAACCAGTGAAATAGGCGCAACGACTAAAATCAATGGAAAGCGCTGCACAGGAAAAATTGATAACCGGTATGGGTTTCTGGACTTGTTAAGAATACATCTGCACCGGACAGAACGGATGATATATATATCCGCTTATGCCGAAGATCAACTGCGCATAACAGAGTGGTTTTCCAACACGATAGAAGCTTTAAAAAATGAAAGCATTTTTTTCAAAGAAAACATTTTGATAAACGGAAAAAATGCGCATCTTCTCAAAAGATTGTTGACGGATACGGATGTCGTTTTTCTTTCGGGCGGACATTTGCCGACACAAAATTCTTTTTTTGCAGATATTTGTTTGGGCGGATTGCTGAAAAACTATGATGGCATTATCATTGCACAGAGTGCAGGCAGTATGAATTGCGCATCAACCGTCTATGTTTGCCCGGAAATTCCTGGCGAAGCAACGGATCCCGAGTTCCGCAGATTTCGTTCCGGACTTGGCTTGACAGACCTTCACGTGATTCCTCATTACAATAAGAACAGGCACATGCTGCTTGACGGCATGAAATTTTATGAGGATGTTATTGCCCCGGATACATTTCGTGTTCCGCTCTACCTGCTTATGGATGGATCCTTCGTATACATAGAAGATGATCACTCTCCTGTGCCATATGGCGACATATTCCGTTTTTATCGAGGCGAAATCAAACGGATTGGTCCTGATGAAACTTTTTAGCAAGGATGAGATCGCCTGTTCAAATACGCATGTCATTCCCCAAACCGGCTTGTGTTATGCAAGTCGGTTTTTGTGTTCTGATGTCGCTGAATGGAGCTGCTAGTCACGATAAGGAAACCTCTATCCACATACCTCCTTGTTCTTTCAGGCCTTTGTCTTTCCTTTTTCCGCAAAAAAGTCGGAAACACAGGATATTTTCACTTGTTTTTCGGATGGTGAACAGGGATGCATATCCTATATAATGGAAACAACATAAAACTGAAAGGAGCTTATCCTTATGAAAAAGCTCATCGCTCTGGTCCTGGCTATGATCCTGTGCCTGTCCTGCGTGCCCGCCATGGCCGAGGACGACACCCTGGTGCTGATCACCGCTACCGCTGCTGACAACCTGGACGTGGTCATTCCCGCCTTCGAAGCCGCCACCGGCATCAAGGTCGAGATCATCACTGCCGGCACCGGTGAAGTGTACAGCCGCATTCAGAACGAAACCAACAACCCCTCTGCCGACGTGACCTGGATCTCCGCCAGCTACGTCATGCGCGACACCAGCTACTTCACCCCCTACGTGTCTGTGAATGATGCCGACCTGCCCGAAGCGTTCCGTGCCGGCGAAGGCTACATCAACTTCACCAACTTCACCGTGCCCGTCATCCTGGTCAACAAGAATCTGGTCGACGTGGAAATCAAGGGCTACAAGGATCTGCTGGATCCCTCCCTGTTCGGCAAGATCGCCCATGGCGACTCCGCCTCCTCTTCTTCCGCCTACAATCACCTCGAAAACATGCTCTACTCCATCGGCAATGGCGACATGTTCGCTGAGGAAGCCTGGGAGTACGTTGAAGCGTTCCTCAAGCAGCTGGACGGCCGCATCGTCAACAGCTCCGGCACCATCTACAAGGGCACCGAGTCCGGCGAATATGCCGTTGGCATGAGCTGGGATACCCCCGCGCTGGGCTACCTGGCTCAGGGCATCGACTACCTGGAAATGGTCACCATGGAAGAAGGCGCTCTGTGCTCTCCCAGCGGTGTTGCCATCATCAAGAACTGCAAGCATGAGGAAGCTGCCAAGAAGTTCGTTGACTTCATGACCAGCAAGGAATGCCAGTCTCTGCTGGGCACCCAGGTTCCCGGCGCCAACCCCCTGCGCACTGACGTGGAACTGGCTCCCTACAAGACCGGCCTGGCCGACATGAACGCCATGGTTATCAGCCCCGTGACCTCCAGCGAAAACAAGCCCCTGGTTCTGGAGCGTTATCAGGATCTGTACCTGGAAATCTTCGAATAATTTTTGAAGTGAATCCCGCGCAGAATCCCTCCCGTCTTCCCGGGAGGGATTCTGCATAAAGACAGCCTTTTGAAAAAGGAGCTCGAGTATATGAGCGTTACGATCAAAATTGAGCATGCGGTAAAGAAATTCGGCAGCAACACCGTCATCAAGGACCTTTCCCTCACCGTTGAGCAGGGCGAGTTTTTTACCCTGCTGGGTTCCTCCGGCTGCGGCAAGACCACCCTGCTGCGCATGATCGCGGGCTTCAACAGCATTGAAGGCGGCGACTTTTATTTCAACGACAAGCGCATCAACGACATGCCTCCCTACAAGCGCAATATCGGCATGGTGTTCCAGAACTATGCCATTTTCCCGCATATGAACACGTTCAATAACGTCGCCTTCGGCCTCAAGCAGCAGAAGGTGCGTGAACCTGAGCTTTCCCGCCGCGTGAATGAAATGCTGGAAACCGTGCAGATTTCCGAGCTGCGCGACAGAATGCCCAAAAACATGTCCGGCGGCCAGCAGCAGCGCATCGCGCTGGCGCGCGCCATCGTGATGCAGCCCGACGTGCTGCTGATGGACGAGCCGCTCAGTAACCTCGACGCCAAGCTGCGCGTAGAAATGCGCACAGCCATCAAACATATTCAGAACGCCTGCAAGATCACCACCATTTACGTCACTCACGACCAAGAGGAGGCGCTGGCCATCTCCGACCGCATCGCGGTCATGCGCGAGGGCGTCATTCAGCAGGTGGGCGCGCCCATCACCATTTATCAGCATCCTGCCAACCTGTTCGTGGCCACCTTCATTGGCCAGAGCAGTCTGATGGACGCCACCGCCCTGCATGTGGACGGTCAGCCCGCTGTGAAGCTTTATGACGGCAGCGTGCGCGTGCTGCCCGGCATGCGCGCCGATATTGCCGATGGCACGGCGCTTAAACTGTGCATCCGCCCCAATGAATTCCACTTTGCCGACGAGGGCCTCAGCGCCTCCGTGGAGGAGCGCGTGTTCTTCGGCGATACCATGCGCTACACCCTCAGGCTGGACAACGGCCAGGTGATCGAGATCAAGCAGGACATCCACCAGCCCCTTGCGCAGATCGGCGAAAAGGTGAAGCTGTCCTTCCGCAGCGACGTGGTGAATGCCTTTGACGCACAGAGCGAGGTGTCTGTCATGAAGGAAGTGGTGCAGGCATGAAAAAGCGCCGCTTTCTCAACGGCTGGACGCTGATCACCGCCGCATGCTTCCTGTTCTTCCTGTTCTTCTTCCTGTATCCCATCTCGCGCATTTTCATCAACAGCGTGTATAACTTCGAGACCGGCACGTTCTCGATGAAGTCGTTTGTGAAGTTCTTTACCAAGCGCTATTACACCAATACCGTGTGGAACAGCCTGAAGGTCACGTCACTGGCCACGCTGTCTACGGCGTTCTTTGGCGGCACGCTGGCCTACCTGGCGCGCACCATCCGCCTGCGCGGCAAGCGCGTGCTGGATATCGTGATGCTCATTTCCGTGCTGTCGCCGCCCTTCATCGGCGCGTATTCGTGGATCGTGCTGCTGGGCCGCGCGGGCGTGGTGACCGAGTTCATCAACAAGCTGTTCGGCATCCAGTTTGAGGGCATCTACGGCTTCTCCGGCATTCTGCTGGTGTTCACCATCAAGCTGTCGCCGCTGGTATATCTGTATGTATCCGGCGCTTTGAAAAACCTGGATAACTCCCTCAACGAAGCCAGCGAAAGCATGGGCTGCCGCGGCGTTCGCAAGATCGTTACCGTGATCCTGCCGCTGATCCTGCCCACGCTGCTGGCGTCGGCGCTGCTGGTATTCATGCGCGCTCTGGCGGACTTCGGTACCCCCATGCTCATCGGCGAGGGCTACCGCACACTGCCGGTGCTCATCTACAACAGCTTCATCGGCGAGGTTTCGCAGGACCATTCCTTTGCTGCTGCCATCAGCGTGATCATCGTGGCGTTCACCACGGCCATCTTCCTGCTGCAGCGCTGGGTGGCCGGCCGCGTCAACATCGAAATGAGCTCCATGAACCCGCTGGAGCCCAAGAAGGCCACCGGCATCCGCAATGTGCTGGCGCATGCGTATGCGTATGTGTTCATCCTGCTGGAGCTGCTGCCCATCATCGTGGTCACGTTCAACTCGTTCCAGAACACGCAGGGCAGCATGTTTGTGGAGGGCTTCTCGCTGACCAGCTATGTGAAGGCCTTCAACTCGATGGGCTCGTCCATCGCAAACACCTACATGTACTCCATCGCAGCGCTGTTCATCATTCTGGTGATCGGCATTCTGGTATCCTACAGCTCTGTGCGCCGCCCCAGCGTGCTCACGGCTGTGCTTGATACCACCACTATGTTCCCCTACATTATTCCCGGTTCGGTACTGGGCATTTCGATGCTGCTGGCCTTCAACAAGCCTCCGCTCACCCTGTCGGGTACGGCGATGATCATCATCGCGGCGTACGTCATCCGCCGACTGCCGTATACCATCCGCTCCTCCAGCGCGATTCTGCGGCAGATCAGCCCAAGTGTCGAGGAGGCCTCGCAGAGCCTGGGCGCAAACGGCGCCGAGACCTTTGTGAAGGTCACCGTGCCCATGATGATCTCGGGCGTGCTGCCCGGCGCACTGATGAGCTGGATGTCCATCATCAGCGAGCTGAGTGCGTCCATCATGCTGTATGTGGGCACCACCAAGACGATGACCATCTCCATCTATACCGAGGTCATCCGCGGCAACTTCGGCGTGGCAAGCGCGCTGTCGACCATCCTGATCCTGTCGACCATCGTGGTGCTGCTGACTTTCTTCAAGCTCACCGGCCGGTCTGAGATCGAACTGTAAAACACAGCTGCCCCGTGTGCCTGGATGGCATGCGGGGCTTTTCCTTTTGACGAAAAAGCGGTATAATCAGGGTACAGATGTGAAAGGAACCATATACCATGAATCCGCGCTATTCATTTCCCTACCAGCGCGCGCTGCACAGTCGCATGATGCGCACGACGCTCAAGCCTGTGCTCATCATCGGGCTTTGCATTCTGATCGCGCTGCCGGTGTTTTTAACGGCCATACTGAGCACGCAGGGCAGCCAGCAGTGCCGCAGCTTTGCCGATGAATTTTCGGCGGAGGTATCTGCCTGTACGGAACGGCTGACTGCGCTCAGCTCCGATGAACTGGCGCTGATGAACGGCTTTCTCAAAGACGGGAGGCACAGCGTGGCTGTTTATGAGCTGCTCTATGCTCTGCGTAATCACTATGCGCCCGGGGCCTATTTCGAGCTGACCACGCCCGACGGCGCACACCGCGCGTTCAATCTGCCTGCGCACAGCCTGGGCGGTGTGCACGGCGATGCGCTTTTGTGGAAAAAACTGCGTGAGGGCGGTGGGGTAGTAGAGGGCGTGCACGTGCCTGTGCCCGGCGACGACGACGCGCCGGTGCTTACGCTGGCCGTGCCTGTGATGGACGGCGGTACGCTCACCGGTACGCTTGCGCTGATGTGGCTGCCCTCCTGGCTGGACGAGACCGCCGCCAGCGGCCGCTGGGCCACGCTGCTGACATCAGATACGGGGCGCATGGTATATCAGAGCAGCACATTCTGGCAGCATTTGAGCAAACGCTTTGAATACGAGAAGCTGGCCGGGCCGCTGGTGCGGTTTGCAGGCGGAATGTATCTGGCCGGCAGCGCGCCGGTGACGGGCACGACCCTCACGGCGTATGTGCTGACAGGGTTTGACTTCATCATTCCGGTGATGCTGTTTTCAGGGCTGTTCATGGCGGCGCTGGTGGGCATGATGGTGCTGCTCATCAACCGGCTGAGCTATCAGGTGGCCACAGGCCCATTGCTTGAGCCGTTTGACAAGCTGTTCACCGCCCTCAAGCGCTACGGCGAGGGCGATACCCTCAGCCGCATCGCTGTGGATGCATCCGACGACGCAGCGCCGTACCTGTCGCAGTTCAACGCCGTGCTTGACGAGGTGGAGCAGCTGCTTTGCAACAACCGCGAGCTTGCGCGGGTGACCAGCGCAACGGAGCTGAAAATGCTGGAGGCGCAGTTTCAGCCGCATTTCATGTTCAATATGCTCGACATGATCAAATACACCATCCGCGACGATCCTGATCAGGCGGTGCAGATGGTGCTGACCCTTGCGCACATGCTGCGCTACACGCTGGACGTGCGGTTTGATCAGGTAAGCGTGCGCGAGGATCTGGGCTACCTGAAGGATTATCTGCACATGCAGGAACTCAGGCTGGGCGAGTGGTTCGCCTACGAGATCGACTGCCCCAATGACGTGCTGGATCTGCCCATTCCAAAGCTCATCATGCAGCCGCTGGTGGAAAACAGCGTGAAGTATGGCTTCACTGGCGAAAAGCCGTTTTTGCTGAGTATCACGCTTGAAAAAACGCAGACCGGCATGCTCATCACCATCCGCGACAACGGCGCAGGCATGGAGCGCGCCCAGCTGGAAAGCCTGCGCGCCGCTCTCAGCCGCGACGAACAGACCGGCGTGCACGTGGGCCTGTTCAACACTCACCGCAGACTGGTGCTGGCCTATGGCAGCGGCGCGGGTCTGCACATTGAATCTCAGCCGGACGGCGGCACCTGCGTGACCATGCGGCTTGCGCCGTCAGAAACGGGGGAACGGATATGATCAGCGTTTTGATCGTGGAGGACGAGCAGATCCTGCGGCGCGGACTGGTGCGGCAGGTCAACTGGGAAAGGTGCGGCTGCATCGTATGCGGCGAGGCAAGAAACGGCCAGGAAGGCCTGCAGATGATGCGAAGCCTCAGGCCGCAGATCGTGATCACCGACGTGCGCATGCCTTTGATGGACGGGCTGGAAATGCTGCGTCAGGGCAAGGCGGAATGCGGCTGTGAGGCGGTGATCCTGTCCGGCTTTGGCGAATTTGAGTATGCCCGCAGCGCCATGGCGCTGGGCGTGGCTGATTACCTGCTCAAGCCCGTCGACCTTGCTCAGTTGGAAGAGGTGGTCACGCGCCTGACGAAGCGCATTGCGCAGAAGGCCGGGCCCGAGGCGTCGTCGCTCACCCGGCAGGCGGCGGACTACATTGCCGCCCATCTGGCCGAGGACCTGACCGCCGCGCAGGTGGCGCAGGCGCTGGGCGTGTCGCCCGACCATCTCAGCCGCCTGATGAAGCGCGACTGGTCGATGCCGCTGCATGAATACCTTACCGGCGTGCGCCTGATGACTGCATGCGCGCTGCTGAAAAACTCGCCCTCGCTGAAGGTATACGAGGTGGCCCAGCGCGTGGGTTACCCGGATTACAAGTATTTTCATACCGTTTTCACGCGGCATGTGGGCGTGTCGCCCTCTGAATTCAAGAAAAACCCCATCCCCTACCCGAAAGGATGAAGCGGTTGATGAAGTTTTATAATGCGCTTATGCCGCCCTTCAGCGTGCACGGTCTGGTGGAGGGTTTTCGACGCCTGCCTGAAAGCCTGCCCGTCAGGCCGAAAGTCGCCCATCTGGCGCAGCAGACCAGCGGCGGACGCATCCGCTTTGCTACCGATGCACAGGAGATCGTCATAGACATCACGCTGACGGATACGGTGATCAAAACGCACATGACACCGCTCAACATGGCGGGCGCAGAACTGTATGCCGGTACGAAGCGCGCGGCTGTGCTAAGACCCCAGGCGCTTGGCGCGGGCACGCTGCCCTTTGAGCGGCTGGATGGCTACGGCATCTGCAAAGAAACGCAGCACACCGTTATGCTGAACGGAGAGATGCAGACCTATACCCTGTACCTGCCTATCTTTGCCGGGGTGCAGGAGGTGCGCATCGGCCTGCCGGACGACGCTGTGCTGCAGAGCGCTCAGCCCTATGCCATTTCCAGGCCGGTGGTGTTCTACGGTTCGTCCATTACCCATGGCGCGTGCGCGGGCAGGCCGTCGCTGACCTATCCGGCAAGGGTGTGCGCCGCGCTGGACGCCGATTTTATCAACCTGGGCTTTGCCGGAAACGCGCTGGGCGACATGGAGATCGCAGAGTATATCGCAGGCCTTGACATGAGCGCCTTCGTGCTGGACTATGACTGGAACGCGCCCGACCCCGATCATCTGCGTCGCACGCATAAGCCGTTTTTTGATACGGTGCGTCAAAAGAACCCCGACCTGCCCATCCTGATCCTCAGCCGCATCGGTTCGGACCAGAACGACCCGCAGGACACTGCCGAGCGCTTTGCGGTGATCCGTTACACATATGAAAGCGCGCTTGCGCAGGGTGATACCCATGTGGCCCTGCTGGATGGAGGCACCCTGTTTGCACCCGGTGAGTGGGACCTGTGCCTGATGGACTTTGTGCATCCGAATGATTATGGGTTTCACCGGATGGCGCAGGGGATTTTGCAGCTGCTTGAACAGTTGCTGAGCTGAACATAAAAACAAACCGACCTGCAGAGGCAGGCCGGTTTGTTTTCACTTTGAAATATCGTTACACCAATCCAAGCACGCAGGGGCTCAGCTCCTGCAGCAGGGCGATGCACTGGTTGAAGTCGGGCGCGGTCACCAGCGCGGCAAAGATCACCGTGCGGTTGTCCCCGTAGAGGATGCCCGCGTCGTGGGCGATGTCGCTGAGGCCGCCGGTTTTATGCGCCGCTTTGCGGGCGGGATCGGCAAACAGGAGCAGTTCCTTGTCGTGCTGGCGCAGCAGGATGGGCAGCGCGGTTTCGCACATGAAGGGAGTGAGCACTTCGCCCTTGTGCAGCAGCGTGTACAGGCGCAGCATGTCAGCGGCGCTGGTCAGGTTTTCGTTGCCCTGACGGGCGGCTTCATAGTCCAGCATGTGGCGGCGCAGCAGCGTGTCGTTAAGCCCGGTGCGGCGGCTGAAGGCGTTCACCCTGTCCATCCCCAGCAGGTCGATCAGCACATTGGTGGCGCTGTTGTTGCTGTCGGTGATCATGTACTCCAGCAGCACGGAAAGCGGCACATCTGTGCCGTTCTGGATGACGGGGGCCTCGTCGCCCACGCAGTGGCAGGGCTGGACGGGGATTGTCTGCTCCAGCGAAAGCACGCCCTGTTCCACCTCTTCAAGGGCACAGAGCATGATGGGCGTCTTGATAAGGCTGGCGCTTTTGAAAACCAGATCCTCGCGGTAGTTGGCAAGCACTTCGCCGCTTTGGGCGTCGCGGATGGCACAGGCAGCGGTGCAGCCATACTTTTCTTCCAGCTGACGGATTTTATCGTTAAGAAGCATGGGATAAGCCTTCTTTCGTTTTTTCTCATTATAGCATACTGCATGAACTTCATAAAGCACAAAAAACGTTCTTTGCTTGTAAGCGCATCGGGCAGGTGCTATACTTGAAACAGCTTTTGCTGGAGGATGATTTTCATGAAGATCAACCCGTCTGATATGGTGTGGACCAGACCGCCCCGGCAGTATCACATTTCGCAGGAGAACGTGACCATCGTGACCGATCCGCATACGGACCTGTGGCAGCGGACGTATTACCATTTCCGCAATGACAACGCGCCGGTGCTGCAGCTGGAAACAACGGAGGAATACTTCTCCTTTGTGGTCAGGGCGCAGTTTGATTCCAAAGTGCGCTTTGATCAGGCCGGTGTAGCGGTTTATCTGGACAGCGACAACTGGCTCAAGGCGTCTGTGGAGTACGAAAATGAACACATCCAGCGTCTGGGCAGCGTGGTCACCAACAACGGCTATTCGGATTGGGCGTCGGTGGACATCGATGCCTCCATCAAATACATGTGGTTCCGCTTGAGCCGCCGCGGACAGGATTTCTGCGTGGAAAACTCCACCGATGGCGTCCATTTCGGGCAAATGCGCATCTGCCACTTGTTTAACGCTGAACAGAGCATCCGCTTTGGCATTTATGCCTGCAGCCCGGAGGCGTCGTCGTTTGAAGCGGTTTTTACCCATCTGGAAATGACGGACTGCAAGTGGCTGGCGCACGACGGTCAGGCCCCGGATGAGGAATAGCTAAAGGAGACGTACCTATGCTCATCGGACAATTCTTTGGTACCAGCGCGGCGGAGGGCATTCCCGCCCCGTTTTGCCAGTGCGAGGTGTGCCGGCAGGCGCGGGAGAAAAAGGGCGTTTACCGCCGCAGACGATCCTGCTTTCGGCTGAGTGACAAGATCATGCTGGATCTGGGTGCGGATGCGGTGAGCCAGTGCGAGGAATACGGCGATATCACGGCGGTCGATCATGTGCTGATCACGCACACACACGACGACCATCTCAATCCTCACATGATGATGGAGGCCTTCTGGAGCCGAAAGGACCGAGGCGGCCCGCTGCACTATTACTTCACGGATCAGGCCTTTGATATGGTGCGGCACTGGCGCGAAAACGAGTGGATCCTCAAGGGAAAGGTGCCTGAATGGGAGCGCGACGGCGTGGTGGCGTTCCATCAGCTGCATTACGGGCAGCGCACGCAGGTGGAGGACGTGTTCGTCACGCCCTTCCGCGGCAACCACAAGGGAAATGTGGGAGAGAATACCGCGCTGTATCTGATCGAACTGCCGGACGGGCGCAGCCTGTTTTACGGGCTGGACAGCGGATGCTATCTTCCCGAAACCATCGAGGCTCTCAAAGACCACCGCATCGATCTGTTCATCAGTGAATGCACCGCAGGTGCAAGCGCCATCAGCTATCCCGGAACCCACATGGGCATTCGGGATGTGTGCGACCTGACCAACAAGCTCTACCGTCAGGGCACACTGCACGACGACAGCACCCTGTGGCTTACGCACATCAACCACAGAACCGGGCATGATCAGATGCTTGAAGCTGCCGCAAGCCTGCCGTTCCCTGTAAAGACGGTCGTGGCCTTTGACGGCCTGCGCATTTTGTGAATACATCCCCTCCGTTTCAGGAGGGGGATGCTGTTTTATTGGACTTTTACATAGCGCAGTGACATGGCAGGAATGCTGAGTTCGGCAAGCGGTTCGCCGTTGAAGGCGTCATACATGCCGCCGGGGGCGTCAAGGTGAATATTTTTTGCATCGTCCAGCGAGGGGTTGAGCAGGGCGACCAGCGTGTCGGCCTCTCCCCTGAGCGCGATGGGCATCACGTTCAGGCTGCCGGAAACCGCCCATGTGGGCTTTTCGCGCAGGAGCCACTGCACGATGGCGCGTACCTGTCCGGCACGGCATTTGTACAGCCAGTTGCGGTCGGGCACGATGGCAGAGGCAAAGGTGCATATGCGCGCGCCAAATTCGTTTTCATACAGCCACACGGCGGGTGCAAAGGGCTTTTTGGCGCAGTCGATGAAGTGCGACGCAGCCATCGCACCCTCACAGGGGTCAAACAGCACGGGCATGTTGCGCTCATCGCCAACGTTGCGGCCAAAGGCGGCCACGTATTGTCCGGGACAGCCGCCGTCAAAGCCGGGCACATCAAAGCATTCATAGCAGGCCTGATTCAGCCGGCGCGGGTTGTGCAGGCCGATCTGTGCGCCAAAGCTGCGGGTGCACAGCGCGATGGCGGCATACATGTCCAGCATCAGCGGCTTGTGCAGCAGGCGGCGAATGTCTTCGTCAG
Organism: Clostridia bacterium; assembly: GCA_017517815.1. The sequence goes on from JAFWYA010000030.1 coordinate 21,476, forward strand.
TCAGGCAGTTGACCACGTCGCCGTCGATGAAGTTGATATCGCCCTCGCCAAAAGCTACCGGCACGCCCATGCGCGCCATCACGGCGGCTGGATCGGCGATGGTGGAATGCGGATACAGCCCGCGCACGGTGCCGGTGCGGTTATCAATGCGGCGCGAGATATCCCAGCTCCACAGGAAGTGAACGCCCTGCGGCGTGCGGCCCTGACGGAGTGCCTGTACCTGATCGTACAATGCGCGGCGCGTGCGCAGCATGTCGGCGTATTCCTGACAGTAGGTAAACGGCGTTTCAAAATGGTCAAACAGGTTGAGCGTAGCCTGTGTGCATCCGGCCAGCGCGTGCAGCTGAATGTGCAGATCGGTCTGGCGCACGCTCTTGCTCATCACCGTGCGGGGGTAGGAATCCACCTCGCTTACGGCAAACAGCTCGCCCGGGATGGCGCTGAGCGACCGGGCGGTGCCCAGATACATGCTGCACACGCCGTCCAAAAGCACGTCGGAATAGGCGCCGCCGGCCGGACGGGCAAGCATGGTGCGGCCTTCGCCGGCAAAGGTCTGCAGAAGGCGCGGCAGATCGCGGCCCTGATAGCTGCTGGATGCATTGGAGCAGCACATCAGGCCGATCTGCACGTCCGGATCCACCGCGTGCACGGCCTGTTCCACCATGCGTCCGGTGTGCAGCTGGTTTTCAAAATTGACGTCCATCCATGCCTGACGGATGCGCAGGTCGTCCGGGCTGTTGCCGCATACATGGGCGCGCAGGGTTTCGGGGGTGAGCTCTGCGCCGCAGCGGCGGGACGTGGCCTTCACGTGCAGGTCGCAGAAGCAGCCTGCCCTGCCCTGAAAATGATTGTCCGACCGGAAGTCGTCATCCAGATACAGCCGTGCAAAGCCCGCGCGGGCACAGTCGGCGCACACGCGGCTGATGTAGCGCTGCCAGGCGGGGTCCATGCCGCAGGGCGCAGCGGGCGAAGGCTGCAGATCATCGCCCACGAAACGCGAGAAAGAAGGCATATCTTCCACGTAGCCCTCATAGTGGCCCATGCTCACCTTGATGTACATCGATGGAATGAGACCCTCCGCCTTGAGAATGGGCACGATCTCGCAGTAGGCGTCGGCTACGCGATGAAAAAAATCCTCGCTTTGCACGACGGTGGCGATATGGTAGCTTTCCTCGCTGAGAAGCACTTCGTCGATATGCGCTTCATGGCAGAAGCGAATGAGCTCCGGCAGGAAGGAACGCCATGTATCCGGATGGATATTCGTACGCAGACCGTATTGCATCAAACCCCTCCAGTGAATATGCTGCTTTCATGATACAACCATTATAAATTCCCGCGCCTGTGAAATCCACAAAAAAGCAAAAGGAAACATCAAAAATCGTCCTTTTTTCAAACTCTACTTTTTGTGGGTGTTCACAAAGCGGTTTGTGATTTATGATGGTATCGGAGGTGAAAAACCATGAATCAGTATGTGACCGGCGCGGTCATCCGGGAACTTCGCGAAAAAAAGGGCATGACGCAGGCCGATCTGGCCCAGCGGCTGTTTGTGTCCGACAAAACGGTGTCCAAGTGGGAAAACGGAAAGGGCTATCCGGATATTTCTTTGCTCGATCCCATTGCCAAGCTGTTCGGCGTGTCCATCGCAGAACTGGTCAGCGGCGAAGTGGTGAGAAACATCAATGTGTCGGGCAATATGCTCAGGTCCAAGTTTTATGTGTGCCCGGTGTGCGGCAATGTGATCCACACCATGGGCGAGGCCGCCATCAGCTGCCATGGCGTGCAGCTGACCCCTGCGCAGCCGGAGGAGACCGACGAAAATCACATGATCTTCGTCGAAGGCGTGGAGGACGAGTATTATGTGCGCATTGAGCATGACATGACCAAAACGCATTACATTTCCTTCGTCGCGGCCCTTTCGCCGGACCGGCTGCAGCTGGTGAAGCTGTACCCCGAGGGGAATGCCGAGGCGCGTTTTCAGGTGCGCGGCGTAAAGCAGCTGTTTTTTTACTGCAACCGCGACGGGCTGTTCCGCCTGAACGTAAAGCCGTCCATCGACGCAAGGCGCGCATCCTATGACGACACGGCCCACAGACGCGCGCTGGAGCAAACGGCCGCCAGCATTTTTGGATAAGGAAACACGCATCAGCCAGTATGAGGCTGATGCGTGTTGCTTGTTGTATGGAAAACGCCTGGCCCAGCCGGTGACTATTTGGTGCCGGGTACGAAGGTGGTCAGCAGGGTTTCCATGGCGCCCAGCGCGTCTTCGGTCAAAGGTACGTTCTCCAGATAGTACACGCCGTAGTTTCCGCCTGTTGCATAGCACAGCGCCACGAAAATACCCTGTTCCATGTTTTCAGTCTCGTAGATGTACAGCAGGGAAACGGCGCGGCTTTCATCGATCTCAATCGCGGTAGCGGTATAGGTGGGGTCGGTGAAGTCGGGCGCAAAGCTTGCCAATGCGGCATTGGCAAGGGCGTTGATGTGGTCCTGCAGGGTGCTGCCTTCCGGGAACTGACTGGGCCGCATGCCGTTCATGGTGAGCAGCACGCCTGACAGGGGAGATTCGCTCATGCACATGTACTGGCAGTAGCCGATGGAATTGAACATTTCCTCCGACTGCTCCTGCGTGATGTTGGTGGAGGTGAAGTTGTAAAACAGGTCGTCAGTGGTAAGGTAACCGGCGATCTCGTTGCCAAGCGCCAGAGTGGTCTGGGCGGCGCAGGCGGGCATGCACAGGCATACCAGTGCAAGCACCAGCGCGGCGATGCGTGTGATTTTCATGATAAAGGCCTCCTGAAGGTAAACTGTATACATAAAATAGCATATTTATAGGAAGAAAACAATGCAAACGTATCAAAACAGCCGCAAGAGAAAGTTTGTTAAATACTTGACAATATAATCCTGTGGTGGTATGATGCCAAAGTAGACCGGTCGTCTAGTAACGACCGGCAGAAGAAATGAGGAGGAAATATCCCATGAAGAAGATTCTTGCTCTGGTCATGGCGCTGCTGATGATGCTGTCCAGCTTCGCCTATGCCGAAGGCATGACCCCCGGCACCTACGAAGTGGCTGCCAAGGGTTTCCACGGCGACGTGAAGCTCGCTGTGACCGTTGACGCTGAGAAGATCACCGCCATCGAAGTGATCGAGCACAGCGAGACCGAAGGCATCGGCTCTGTGGCTCTGCCCCAGCTGGTTGAGGCCGTGCTGGCCAGCCAGACCATCGGCGTTGACTCCGTGGCCGGCGCCACCATCACCTCTGACGCCTTCAAGGCTGCTGTGACCGACGCTCTCACCCAGGCCGGTGCGGACATGGAAAAGATGACCGCCGCCGTCGTCAAGGGCGAGCTGGTTGAAGAAGCCCTCGAGGCTGACATCGTTGTTGTGGGCGGCGGCGCTGCCGGTCTCACTGCTGGCATCAAGGCACTGCAGAACGGCGCCAGCGTCATCCTGCTGGAAAAGACCGGCATGACCGGCGGTGCTTCCGCCATGGCCGGCGCCGGCACCAAGGCCACCGGCTCCAAGTGGTCCATCGAGTCCGGCAGCACCGAGACTGCTGAGGACTTCATCGCTCAGATCACCACCAACGGCCACAACAAGAACCATATGCCCACCGTTGAAAACTTCGCCAAGACCCTGGGCACCGCCTTTGACTGGCTGGTCGCTGAGGACGGCGCTGCTGTTCCCTACGTCAAGAAGGACGGCCCCTCTGCCTCTTTCTCCGGCGAAGGCCGCGGTGCTGGCGTTGTGAAGAACCTGACCGCCAAGTTTGAAGCTGAAGGCGGCAAGCTGATGCTGTCCACCCCCGCTACCGAGCTGATCATCGACAACGGCGCTGTTGTGGGCGTGAAGGCTGAAGGCAACGGCAAGGCCTACACCATCAATGCCAAGGCGGTCATCCTGGCCACCGGCGGCTACGGCGCCAACAAGGACCTGGTGCCCGACGAGTACGAAGTGTTCGTGTACGCCGGTCACGCCGGTGCTGAAGGCGACGCCATCAAGATGGTTGAGCCCCTCAACGCTGACCTGATCTCCATGGAACTGATCAACACCCAGCCCAACTCCATGGTGCTGCCCAGCGGCCTGGGTCAGTACTGCAACCCCGGCGTGAGCAAGGCTTATGCTGCCGGCGGCTTCATGGTCAACCAGAACGGCGAGCGCTTCGTCAACGAAGTGGCCAGCGCCTGGGACATCATGCAGGAAATGAAGAAGAACGAGTTCCAGTTCCTGGTCATGGATCAGGCCGCTTTTGACGGCTTCAACGCCGGCATGACCGGTTCCAAGATCTACACCATGGAGCAGGTGGAAGAGTGGCTGAAGGACGACTATGCCGGTCAGCCCGTGCTGAAGACCGCTGCTACCCTGGAAGAGCTGGCTGCCAAGCTGAACGTTCCCGCCGAGGCTGTGAAGGCTGCTGCTGAGAACTTCAACAAGGTTGCCGCCACCGAAGGCAAGGACGAATTCGGCCGCACCATCAAGGTTGCCCAGAACGCCGAAGGCCCCTACTACGCCATGCAGATGCACATCCGTTACTACGCTTCTCTGGGCGGCCTGCACGTCAATGACTCCATGCAGGTCCTCAACACCAACCAGGAAGCCATCGCCAACCTGTACGCTGCCGGCGAAGTCATCGGCGGCCATCAGGGCGACGTGTACATGGGCGGCTGCCTGTTCGCCTACGCGATCTGCTCCGGCCACAACGCCGGTGCCGCGGCTTCTGCTGCCATCGCTGAATAATCTTGGATCCTTTACAGGCCGGGGCGCGCACCGCGCTCCGGCTTTTCAATTTGACAAAAAACACCATCGCCGATATAATAACCCCATGGATAAGAAGGAATTGATCCTCTGTGAAGCGGAAAAGCTTTTTGCAGAGAAAGGGTACTATGGTCTGGGCCTGAGCGAACTGCTCGCCCGCTGCGGCATTCCAAAGGGCAGCTTCTATTATTATTTTCCTGACGGCAAGATCCAGCTTATTCAGGAGGTGCTGGAATACAGCTATCAGCGTATGCGCGGAAGCATCGCCCGATGGATGGAGGAAGAAGCTTCAGCTGTTTCGGCCTTCTCCCGCATGGCGGACCGGCTGACCGGAGGCGTGCGGGAAAAGCGGCACATGTCGTCAATGCTGCTTTCCATGATCGCGATCGAATCGGTTTATCTGGACGAGCGCGTCAACGCGACCTGCAGGCACATCTACTGCGACTGGCAGTGTTTTTACGCTCAGCAGCTGCAGCGCTTCGGCGTGCCGGAGCAGGAAAGCGAGCGCAAGGCGCAGGCGGTGTTTGCGCTGATCCACGGTTCGCTCATCTCGTCATGGATCAAGCAGGACCCGCACGATCTGCAATTGGCCAAAGAATCTTTAAAGGACATTCTTTAACAGCCTGCATTTTACAGGCTGTTTTTTAAATGCGGTTTCTTTTGGGGATGTTACGAAAGGTTCTTGCATTTGCTTTTCGGGAGAGTATAATACGGATGGAAACCCAACTTTCGCCATACGGGAGGAAGTATGAAGAACCCTAAAGTACGCAGCATGACGCAGGGAAATCCCACTGCGCTGCTGGCGATGTTTGCCCTGCCGATGCTTATCGGCAACCTGTTTCAGCAGGCCTACAATCTGGCGGATTCAGTGGTTGTTGGGCAGTTTATAGGCGCGTCGGCGCTGGCAGCCATCGGCGCCACGTCGTCGGTGACATTTTTATTTTTTTCCATCTGCAACGGCATCAGCTCCGGCTGCGGCATTGTGACGTCACAGCTTTTTGGCGCGGGCGATCCGGTGCGTACCAAGCGGGCGGTTGCCAATTCAGCCTATGTGATGATGGCGGCAGCGGTCGTGATGGGTGCTGTGGCCTATGCGGCGTCGCCCATGGCGCTGCGGCTGATGGGAACCCCTGAGGACATTCTGCCTGATGCGATTCTGTACATGCGCATGAGCTGCATCGGCGTGCCGCTGGTGGGCGTGTACAACTATACGGCGTCCATGCTGCGCGCGCTGGGCGACTCCAGAACGCCGCTGTATTTTCTGATCTTCGCATGCTTTTTGAACATTGTACTGGATTTGCTGTTTGTGTGCGTGTTCGGCATGGCGGTATTCGGCGCGGCGCTGGCTACGATCATTGCGCAGATGGTGGCGGGCGTGGGCGGACTGGTGTATGTGCTGAGAAACAACCCCTATTTCATGCTGCGCCGTCAGGATTTCAAGCCTGACAGGGCCATTATTTTCAAGTCTGTCAAGCTGGGCCTGCCCATTGCGATGCAGTGGTCGCTGATCGCTGTTTCCACCACAGCGCTGCAGTCGTTTGTCAATGGGTTTGGTACGGCGGCTGTGGCGGCGTACACGGCCCTTTCCCGCATCGAGCAGCTGGTGCATCAGCCTTACGGATCGCTGAATGCGGCGCTGGCCACCTATGCAGGTCAGAACTACGGCGCTGGGCGCATGGATCGCGTCAAGCTGGGCCTGAAGCACAGCCTGCTGCTTTCCGGTGCGTTCACGGTGCTGATTTTTGCTGTGATGCAGCTGTTTGGCGATGCGATCGTGTCAATGTTCGTAAGCGACCCCGAGGTCATCCGCCTGGGCAGCGAGGGGCTCAGACTGACCAGCTGGTTCTATGTGTCGCTGGCGCTCATATACATGACGCGCGGAGTGCTCAACGGTGTGGGCGACGCGCTGTTTTCGCTCATCAACGGCAGTGTGGAAGTTGCCTGCCGCGTGGCTATGCCGCCGCTGCTGATGCTGATTCCCGCGATGGGCGTGGAAAGCATCTGGTGGGTCACGGGGCTTACATGGCTGGTAAGCGCGGTGTTCTGCCTGCTGAGATATGACCGGTGGAAACGGAAAAAAGCATAAGAAAAAGGCCTGCTTTTCGCAGGCCTTTTTCTTATGCTTCCAGTTCACTGAGAATCGTCGTGATCGGTTCATCGTTTTCCCACCACTGCACGATGCAGTAATAGGAGGCGGGCTGGCCTTCGTAAGGCACGATGCTGACCTCGGAATTGCTGGTGTCGATATACAGCTGCGAATCCGCCATGGAATAGGTTTTGCCGTTAAAAACCACTTCAAAGTCGCCCAGCGGAATGACGCAGCCGATGCAGTGACCGGTTACCACCTCAACAGGGCTGTCAACAAGGAACTTGGGGAACGCCCAGTCCAGCGTGGCTTCGGTAACGGCGTTTTGCTGCATGCAGCGTCCGGTCATGCCGCAGCCAAGCAGCATCACCTGTGTGGCTTCGTCAGCCGTCAGGATTACGTCGCCGATAAAGAAGCAGTTGGCAAAGATGATTTTGGCATTGTCGCCGCTGACGGTGACATCGCCGTCGAAGATGAGGTTTTCGAAATACAGCTGATCACCCTCGGCCAGCTCGAAGGCATACTGATCGGACACAGTACGGACTTCCTGAGCAAAGGCGCAGGTACAGCTGAGCAGCATTGTGATAAAAAGGAGAATTGCGAAGCCTTTTTTCATGGTGATTCACTCACTTTCATTTGGTTTCAGTATGATTCTGACTTAATCATAGCATAAATGGAAGAGTCTGGCAACAGGAAAACATAGCTTGAATTGAAGTGATAATCATGGTAAAATTTATTAGACTATATCATTATGGAATCGTCTGCCCGTTGCTTGATTTGAAAAGGAGGTGTGGGCAATGTACAAAAGAGCACAGCAGGGCTGGGCAAAGCACCTGGATTTTATGCTGCTGGATGTGCTGTGCCTGCATCTGGCCTTTTGGATGGCTTACGTCATTCGCCATGGCATGGGTGTTTCGCCATATGCTGTCAGTCCCTACCGCGGGCTTGTCGTGGTGATGACGGTAGCAGACCTGTGCGCCGCTATTCTGTTTGACTCCATGAAGCAGGTACTCAGGCGCGGCTGGTATATTGAACTGGCGCAGACGGTGAAGCATTCGGCGCTGGTATTTGGCATTTTGGTTATCTATATGTTCTCGCTGCAGACCAGTGTGGAATACTCCCGTATTGTGCTGTATTTGACCCTTGGACTGCATATCGTATTCGGTTTTGCCGTCAGGGTTTTGTGGAAGAAGTGGCTGCGGCGCAAAGGCGGGCTGGTCCATCAGCGGGCTATGCTGGTGGTTGCGGATGAGGCTACCGCAGAAAGCGTGATTGGCAGCCTGAGGGAACGCACTGATGAAGCGTACCGTATTACGGGGGTTGTCATCCCCGGTGTGGAGAATGGCAGCGTGCTGAATGTGCCGGTTGCCTGCAGCGTTTCTGAAGCGGCAGGCTACATCTGTCGTGAATGGGTGGATGAGGTGCTTTTCGCTATTGACCAGCCCACACCTGAAACGGAAAAACTGCTCTCCCAGTGCCGTGAAATGGGTGTGGTGATCCATGAAGTGCTGGAACTGCAGAACGAGGCCGGCCACCATCGTTTTCTGGAAAAAATAGGTTCTTATCAGGTGCTGACCAGCAGCGTGAACTTCGCCACGCCCATGCAGGCGACGCTGAAGCGGCTGATGGACATTTTTGGTTCTATTGCAGGGCTGCTGCTGACGGGCATTGTCGCTTTGTGGATCGGCCCCAAAATCAAAAAAGAGTCTCCCGGCCCTATCTTTTTTACGCAGGAACGTGTGGGCAAAAACGGCAAGCGTTTCCGCATGGTAAAATTCCGCAGCATGCATCTGGACGCCGAGGAGCGAAAGCAGGCTTTGCAAAGCCAGAATCGTATATCTGACGGCATGATGTTCAAGCTGGATTTTGATCCGCGTATCATCGGCAACGAGATTTTACCCGACGGAAGCACAAAGACCGGCATTGGCGATTTTATCCGCCGGACCAGTCTGGATGAGTTTCCGCAGTTTTGGAATGTGCTCAAAGGGGATATGAGCCTGGTAGGTACCCGTCCGCCCACGGTGGACGAGTGGGAAAAGTACGAGCTGCATCACCGCGCAAGGCTGGCCACCAAGCCCGGCATCACCGGCATGTGGCAGGTGAGCGGCCGCAGCCAGATCACCGATTTTGAAGAAGTGGTCAAGCTGGATACGCAATACATTTACAACTGGTCGATGGGTCTGGATCTGCGCATTTTGCTGCAGACCATCAAGAGTGTTCTTGGCAGGGACGGCGCGCTTTGACCCGATCAGATACTGGAGGCGGCGGCATGAAGGCTGGAGAATGGCAGATACCCACATGCAGCATCATGGGCGTAAATATTGCAGCGATCGATATGCAGCAGCTGCTGAATTTTACCCACAAGCATGTGAAAGAACTCAGCGGCCGGTACATTTGTGTGTCGAACGTGCACACCACCGTAACAGCCTATGATGACGAGAGTTACCGCACGGTTCAGAACAACGCCGTTCTGGCCATCCCGGACGGCGGACCGCTGTCGTCTGTGGGGCGCAAGCGAGGTTTCCCCGCCATGCAGCGCACGACCGGTCCTGAGTATATGGAAAAAATTCTGGCTGCTTCGGCTGAGTATGGTTATCGGCACTACTTTTACGGCAGCACCGATGAAACGCTCAGACGGATGTGCGAAAAGCTGCGTGAGCGCTATCCCGGATTGCAGATCGCAGGCGCGTACAGTCCGCCCTTCAGGCCTCTGACGGCTGAAGAGGATGCAGCGGCGATCAGCCGTATCAACGACGCGCAGGCTGATTTTGTGTGGGTGGGTCTTGGCGCACCCAAGCAGGAACGCTGGATGGCACAGCATGAAGGGCAGCTGCACGGTCTGATGGTGGGCGTGGGCGCCGGTTTTGATTACTTTGCCGGCAATATTAAACGTGCACCGCAGTGGATGCAGCGGTGCAATCTGGAGTGGCTGTACCGGCTGCTGCAGGATCCCAAGAGGCTGTTTAAGAGGTATTTGTATACCAATGTGAAGTTTATCTGGAAGGCGTGCATCAAGGGTAAATGATTGCAGGCCGGAACCGGAGGCGTTTATAGATGGAAAAAGCCAAAATACTGATTGTGCATAACCAGTACAAACTGGCCGGCGGCGAAGATACCGTTGCGCAAAACGAAGGTGAACTTCTGCAAAGCCACGGTCATGAGGTTCATTACTATATCCGCAGAAATGAAGAAATCGGCAGGATGAATCTGTTTGGCAAAATCAAACTTGCCTGCTGCACCTTCTTTTCCTGGCGCTCCTATCGTGAAATCGACCGGATCATCCGCCAAAATCAGATTGATGTGGTTCATGTACACAATACGGTGCCGCTGGTCAGCTGCGCTGTCTATTATGCGGCCAAAAAGAATGGATGTACCCTTGTACAGTCCATTCATAACATGCGCATGCTGTGTCCGACAGGCCTGATGATCCGCGAGGATCGTGTGTGTGAAGACTGCGTAAAAAAAGGTCTGCATTGTGCCGTGAAGTACGGCTGCTACCATGGCTCAAAGCAGGAAAGCGCGGTGCTGGCAGGATCGATCGCATTTCACAGGATGATTGGCACCTATCGCAAGGTGGATGCTTACCTGGTTACCACGGAATTTAACCGAAAGCTACTGGAACAGGTGGTTCCGGCGGAAAAGATCTACTGGAAGCCTTATTATTCTGATAGTGAGACTAAGTCTCCCGAGGGGAAAACCAGAGACTATTTTATTTATATTTCCCGTCTTGAGCATTTGAAGGGAATTCAGGTCGCCTTGGAAGCTTTTCGAAAACTTCCCAACGAAAAACTGGTCGTGCTTGGAGTGGGTCCTGACGAGGAAAAAGCGCACCGTTATGTACAGCAGCACAAGATGTCAAATGTAACGTTTCTTGGGTTTAAAGCCAAAAAAGAAATGGTGGAGCTGCTGTATAACGCCAAAGCACTGGTTTTTCCAACACAATGGTACGAAGGTTACCCCATGACGATTGTAGAGAGTCTGGCGGTAGGAACACCGATTATCGGCAGTGATATCGGCAATGTTGGAACGATTGTAAAGAATCATGTGAACGGATTGACGTTTGCTTACAACGATCCCGCAGATTTGGCTGAAAAGGTACAGTATCTGGCCAGCCATCAGGAAGAGGCCAGACAACTTGAGGCAGGAGCACAGAATACATTTGTCAACGAGCATTTGCCGCAGAAGGTCTATGAACAAACGATCTCTGTTTACGAAAAATGCCGTTCCAACTGAAATGGATCCTGTAAAGGATTGAATGATCAGGGATGCAAGCGAGGCAAAGGATTTTATGACACTCGGAATTGTTGAACTGTACTGCGGAAAATCCGGCAAGGCAGGGTTTTACAACAGTCAGGAGATCGGCCTTGCCCGCGCCATGCAGGCACGCAGTTACCGATGCGTGGTTTTTTATCCTTCCAGAGACTTTCAGACTGTAAAAGAAGAAAGCACGCATGATGGCATTACCATCGTCTATTGTCCGGCCAAAACATTGGGCGTACACAGCCGGTATGACTGGAATGTCCTGCTGAAATACCATGTGGATGTCATTCAGATCGGCAGCGACAATCAGCTGTTTATGCCCTCTTTGGCAAGATTCTGCAAAAAACATGGCATTCGTTTCTACCACTACATTGGTACTTTGGGCAGTGATTCGGGCAATGTACTGAAGCGAAAACTGCTGAATGTGCTGTTTGCGCGTAATGTGCGCATCTACCACAAAAGCAAGTGCTTTGCCAAGACGCAGGCAGTCTGTGACGGTTTGCGCAGGCTGGGTGTTGAAAATGTTGAGATCATGCCGGTTGGGCTGGATACATCCATCATTCCGGAGATTACAGAGTCTCAGGAAGAGCTTCGCACACAGCTTCAGCTGCCGCTGGACAAGCAGATTGTGCTGTTTGTGGGGCGGATGGATCCGTACAAGCGCCCGCTGGAATTGCTCAAGCTGATGAAGCAGTTGGGACAGACACATTTCTTCGTGCTGATCGGTACTGGATCGATGGACGGCGAGGTGCAGGCGGGGCTGGATGCGCTGGAAGGTGCATGCGGCTACCGGTGGATCAAGCAGATCCCCAATGTGGAGATTCACAGGTATTATGCGGCCAGTGATTACTTTGTGAATTTCAATGACCAGGAAATTTTCGGCATGAGCATCCTGGAGGCCATGTATCATGGATGCACGGTGGTTGCAGTGCACGCCCCCGGCCCGGATATGATTGTGGAAAATGGCGTGTCGGGGTGGCTGGTGGAGGATACGGAAAAAGTGCTGCGGCTTTTAATGGGGAATATGACGCTTGATAAAGGAGCGTGTCATCAGCGGATTGCCGGGGCGTTCCTGTGGACAAAAACCACGGAAAGAGTCGTTGAGTGGGTTGATGCGAGAGGATGATAAAGAGTGAATCTGAACATAAAAAAAGTGCTTAGTACATTGTCTCCCAAACTGACAACGTATCTGATGTATTATTACAATTTTAAAAAGCCGCTGAACTTGAAAAAACCGTCGACGATTAATGAAAAACTTCAGCACCTGAAGTTGCATACCTATTATAACAATCCTGTTGTAACACAGTGTGTTGATAAATACAGAGTCAGAGAATACCTTACGGATCATGGATATGAGCACTTGCTCCCGGAACTGATTGCTGGAGGTATTGAGGAGCCGGAAGAAATTCGTCAGCGATGGGAAACATTTCCAAATTCCTTTGTTATCAAATGCAATCATGGCTGTGGATACAACATTCTGGTGAAAAATAAAGCTGAAGAAAATGTCGATCAAATCGTAGCGCAGTTAACGCAATGGATGAAAGAAAATTATTGGAAATACTATTGCGAACCGCAATATAAGCAGGTTAAGAAATGCATTTTGGTCGAACAGTATTTGGCTGACGATATTCAAACGTATAAATTTTACTGCTTTCATGGGAAGCCGCAGGTAGCATATGTATCTGAAAACGGGCCGAACGGTGAGAAGGATTTGTATCTTGATTACTACGATATGAAATGGCATAGGCTGCCATTAACGTTGGATGGGCATTTGCATAAATCTGATTCGATGCCGGCCCCTGAAAATTTGCAGGAAATGGTTCGTACTTCCTGCGAACTGTCTAAAGATTTCCCCTTTGTAAGAATCGATTTGTATGATGTGAATGGAAAGGTTTATTTTTCGGAATTCACTTTCATCCCGACCGGCGGAATGATGAAGATTGATCCGCCGGAAGTACTGGATGAATGGGGCAAAATGATCAATCTGGGGGGGGTCTTGCCAAAAAATACATGATTGGCAAACGCACAAACGGTTTTGCCATTGGAGATATTTTGGTGTTCCCGATGCGCTCGATGACTGTTTATTGTACGTCATGATCCTGATTTCCAACTGGAAGGAAATGGTTTTCAAACGATTGAAAGTGAACGTCAAAGAGTAAATCGGAAGGTGAAGTTATGAAAAAAATAAAGATCCTTTTTTGTGAAAAAGATTTTTCAGGACACCGCAGAACATATTTGGCCAATCTTGCAAAGCTCGAAGGATTTGACACGTTTGTTTACGCCCCTGAAAACATTGGGGTGGATGCAGAACACTTTTTTTCGTATGTTGGGCCAAAAACGATCAAAACATTGAAAGAGTACCTTTGCTGGATTCGTGAAATACGAAAAATTGTTGTGGGAAAGCAGATCAATGTCGTGCATATCCTTGATGGCGATTCGCTTATGAGGTTTTTTGGCATTGGCTTTCAGTGGCTCAGGGCCAAAAAACTGGTTATTACATACCACCACTTTTTTGATGGTAAACTGAGACGGATCAGCTATCGCATGATGAATGCAGGACGCAATACTGTTTGTGTGGTTCATACAAATTCTGTCAGGCAGCAGCTTTGCCAAATGGGTGTAGAAAATATTGAGGTTTGTCAGTATCCGGCATTCGATTACGAATGCTTTGCGCAGCGCGACTCTGTCAGAAGCAGAGAATATTTTTCTCTTCCGTCAGATAAGCCGGTGATCGGGATTGTGGGTGGAATGACCCGTTACAAGAACATTATTCCTTTTCTGAATGTCATGAAAAAATGCAAAACTTCGTTTCATCTGCTGATTTGCGGTTCGGAATCAGATGTCAGGAAAGAAGAGATTGAAGCGGCAGTACAGCCATATGCCGAAAATGTTACGATGCAGATCCGTCATTTGTCTCAGGAGGAATACCAGTTGGCAATTGTTGCCAGCGATATCATCTATTCGCTCTATGGCAAGGAATTCGACGGCGCAAGCGGCCCGCTTACAGATGGCGTATGCGCAGGGAAGATGATTCTTTCCTGTGATCATGGCTCGCTGGGAGAAATTGTACGCGAGAATGGGCTGGGCCTGACATCTGATTGTGATGATGAAGAGGACATGCTGCGCAGGACAGAAGAAGCGCTGCGCGTGGGCCGAGGGTTTGCATATACAGGCAAAGCATCAAAGTATGCAGAAGAACTCAAACCAGAAGTGTTTGCTGATAGGTACAGAACAATCTATGAAACTCTAAAAGCTTGGAAGAAAAACTGAAAAGTGATGTTGCTGATGACGATGATTAATTCAAATAAAGCGAGACAATAAAAGCTATGAATCGAAAAATGCTGGTGATGAAAAACAGCACAATGGGTCTTATATGCCAAGGGATAACTTTCCTTTTTACATTCCTGACCAGGAGTCTGTTTATCCGATATATAGGTATTGAATTGCTGAGCATAAACAGTACTTTTGTTTCAGTTTTGGGTACTATCTCTTTGGCTGAATTGGGTTTTCATTCGGCAATTGTATACAGTCTGTACAAGCCGCTGCATGATCAGAACGAAGCCCTGATAAATGATGTAATGAATATCATGAAAGTCGTTTATCGTGGGGTAGGCGTGTTTTTACTGATCGCTTCGGTGGCGGTGATGCCTTTTCTGAAATACATTTTGACTGGAATAAGCATTACTCCGTCTATTTATGGCTATTTTCTTTTGCAGGCTGCAGCATCAGCCGGAACCTACTTCTTCGCATATAAGAGAGCACTTTTATATGCAGACCAGAAAAACTATGTTGCAAAAACGATCGATCTGATCCTTGGTATCCTTTTCAATATTCTGCAGTGCATATCAATTTTGTTGATGCGTAGCTATGTTATTTATCTTGGGTTAAAGTGCCTTCAAACAGTGACTTCAAATCTTACAGTGCATTTTTATTGCTCAAAACGCTATCACTATTTGCACAGGAGTCCGTTTAATACTGAAAAATTCAGAGAAGTATGGACAAATGTCAAAAATGTATTTGCGGGAAAGTTTGCCGGGTATATTTACAGTTCCACTGACAATCTGGTTATCTCTGCATTTGTTAGTACCATCAGTGTAGGATATCTTGTTAATTATACTACGGTTACAAAGAACCTGACTGCATTGGCACTGAGTGCACTCGACCCGGTGGCTCCTGTTATCGGCAATTATCTTGTTGAAAACAAAGAAAGCAAAAAACGAGAAAAGATCTTTATGCTTTCCACCTATGCAAGATACCTGCTTAATTTGGCCGTAATGGTTCCTGTTTGGGTTTTGATTGATGACTTCATTGTCCTTTGGATTGGGAAAGACATGGTACTGCCGCGTGTGATTACAATCTTGCTGGCAATAGATTGTTATATCAGTCTGGTTCACAGCGCAACGTTGGATTTTATCAATGGCGAGGGTTTGTTTCAGGAAAGTAAAAAGGTTGAAATCAGAGGGGCAGTGGTTAATGTCATCACTTCTGTTTGCCTTGCGCAGTTTATGGGTATGACAGGTGTGCTGGCGGGCACAGTGATCAGCCAGCTTTGCTTCTGGACTGGAAGAAGCTATATTGTGTATAAATACTGCATTGGTGCTGGGCGAAAAGCCTATGCAATGTATTGGCTGAAGAGCGGATTTTTGGGGGTGGGTTTTATTGCCGCCTTCTTGCTGTGCGATAAGATTTATCAATGGATTGTAATCGCTAACCCCATCACAAGATTTATTGTGGGTGGATTTGTATGCGAAATGATTTTGTTTGTATTTGTTCTTGTGGTGTTTTCTCCGCTTCAGGAACAGAAGACGCTGAAACGCTATGCCGTTGCTTTCTTGCGAAAAAAATGGGATAAAGTCAAACTGAGTACAAAGAAGGTGCAGAAAAATGTCTACTAAAACCGCCCTTATCACCGGCATCACCGGACAAGACGGATCCTACCTGGCTGAATTCCTGCTGGAAAAAGGCTACGAGGTGCATGGCATCACGCGCCGTGCCTCCATCAGCAATACGGCCCGCATTGATCACATTAAGTCGAAAATCACTCTGCACGACGGCGACCTGACCGACAGCAGCAGCCTTGTGCGCATCATCAATCTTGTTCAGCCGGATGAAATCTATAACCTGGCCGCACAGTCCCATGTGCAGGTGTCCTTTGATGTGCCGGAATATTCCGGTGATGTGGATGCGCTGGGTGTGCTGCGCATCCTTGAAGCGGTGCGCATTCTGGGCCTGACTGGAAAGACCCGCATCTATCAGGCGTCCACCTCTGAACTCTATGGCAAGGTGGAGGAGGTGCCCCAGAGCGAGACTACTCCGTTCCATCCCTACAGCCCCTATGCAGTAGCCAAGCAGTATGGCTTCTGGATCACCAAGGAATACCGCGAGGCATATGGCATGTTTGCGGTCAATGGTATTCTGTTCAATCATGAGTCGGAACGCCGCGGCGAAAACTTTGTCACCCGTAAGATTACGCTGGCAGCCGGTCGCATTGCTGAGGGATTGCAGGATCATCTGGAACTGGGCAATATGGACAGCCTGCGCGACTGGGGCTATGCCAAGGACTATGTGGAGTGCATGTGGCTGATGCTGCAGCACGAAACGCCCGAGGATTTCGTCATTGCTACGGGCGAGCAGCATACCGTGCGTGATTTTGTGGAAAAGGCATTTGCCGCCAATGGCATCACCGTACGCTGGGAAGGCAAGGGCCTGGATGAAAAGGGCTATGATGCGCAGACCGGCAAAATGCTGGTGTGTGTCAACCCGCAGTGGTTCCGTCCCACGGACGTTGATAACCTGTGGGGCAATCCCACCAAGGCCAAGACGGTTCTTGGCTGGAATCCGCAGAAGACCACCTATGCAGAGCTGGTGCGCATCATGGCCGAGCACGACCGTGCGCTGGCAAAGCGTGAAAAGGCCATGAAGGCTGCGCAGTAAGAAAAGAGGCAGATACGCATGATGCAGAAAGATGCAAAAATCTATGTAGCCGGCCATCGCGGCATGGTGGGCAGCGCGATCGTGCGCGAACTGGAGCGTCAGGGCTATACCAATATCATCACCCGTACGCATGCCCAGCTGGACTTGACCCGTCAGCAGGACGTGGAACGCTTCTTTGCTGAGGAAAAGCCGGAGTATGTGTTTCTGGCAGCGGCCAAAGTGGGCGGCATCATCGCCAACCAGAGCGCTCTGGCGGATTTCATGTATGATAACATGATCCTCGAAATGAACGTGATCCACGCTGCGTGGCAGAATGGCTGCAAAAAACTGGAGTTTTTGGGCTCCAGCTGCATCTATCCGCGTATGGCTCCGCAGCCCATGCCGGAAAGCTGCCTGCTGACCAGTGAACTGGAAAAGAGCAACGAGGCCTATGCGCTGGCCAAGATCAGCGGCCTGAAATACTGTGAATACCTCAACCGTCAGTATGGTACGGATTATATCAGCCTGATGCCCACCAATCTGTATGGTCCCAATGATAATTATCATCCCACGCACAGCCATGTACTGCCTGCACTCATTCGCCGTTTCCATGAGGCTAAGGAAGCCGGAGCGCCGTATGTGACCTGCTGGGGCGACGGCAGTCCTCTGCGCGAGTTTTTGTATGTGGATGATCTGGCTAACCTGTGCGTGTTCCTGATGAACCATTACAGCGGCAATGAGACGGTCAACGCCGGTACCGGCAAGGAACTCAGCATCAAAGAACTGACGGAACTGGTGGCCAGAGTGGTCGGTTATACCGGCGAGATCCGCTGGGATACCACCAAGCCCAACGGTACGCCCCGCAAGCTGCTGGACGTCAGCAAGGCTACGGCACTGGGCTGGACCTACAAGACCGAGCTGGAGGATGGCGTCCGTCTGGCGTATGAGGATTTCCTGCATAATCCCATGCGCGCGGAAAGGTAAAAAGGAGTAGAAAACGTCATGCTATCGAATGTGGTTTTTTTAGCTGTATTGATGTCGGGCAGTTTTTTTGCAGCTGCATATTCTCGCAGAAGATTTGAAGAAATTCTGCCCATCACATGCATGACCATCGTGCTTGTCCTGTTTGGATTTGGACTGGCCAGACAGCTTGAACTGGGTGTTGCCTTTATAGCGGTTGTTGCTGGGTGGCTGTATGTGGTTTCAATTGTGAAAGTGCTGCGAAATGGAATCAAAGATTTCATTTCCCGCTTTTTTACACCAGCGTGGTTCATTTTTGCTGCAATAGCGGTTTTTTTAACCGTGGGCGATTATGGTATGATGGGCAGTCTGATGGATGAGTTTTCACATTGGATGGATTCGGTGAAAGCTATGGTTTATATCAATGACTTCCATACCAATGCTGCCGCGGCAGCGGTGTTTCCATCATATCCACCTGCGATGGCGTTGATGCAATTTTTGTTGCAGAAAATCAACGGTTTTTTCAATCCTGCAGAGATTTTCAGCGAGTGGAGAATGTACTTTGCGAATCATGTTTTTCTCTTCGCACTGTTTTTTCCTTTCCTGCGCAATCTGAGCTTTCGAAAACCTTTGGAGATGGGCTGCGCAGGAATTCTGGTTGTTACGGTCCCTCTGACTTTTTATTCAAATATATTCTATGCTCTGTTTATTGATCCATTTGTTGGAACTCTTGCTGGCTGCGGATTCGCTGCGGTGTTGCTGATGGACAGTAATGAATCGATAAAAACAGGTTATGTTTCGTTGACTTGCGCTGTGCTTGTTTTGGCTAAGGATGTAGGAATGTTTTTTGCGATATTTATTGCAATGGCATTTTGTTTTGAGCTTTTATACAAAAAAGTATGTTGTCAAAAGCATAATTTTTTGAAATGTGCTAAGCAGTTTGCTGCGGCGGCAGCACCATTCTTTAGCCTGGCTGCAGCAAAACTTCTGTGGAAATATGTGATTTGGCGCGAAAAAGCACATGTATCATTTGGTAATCATATTGATATTATTGAATATACCAAAATGTTTTTTCTACAGTCGGATACGACATATAAGCAGACGGTAGTTGAGCATTTTAAAGATCAATTTTTCAGCTGGTCCTTTTATGTGGGTAATACAAGCGTTGTTATCAGCTTCTTTACTCTCTTTTGTATTTTTATGATTCTGCTCTATATTTTGTGTGTGTTTATGGCAGAAAGGCAGAACGAGAGAGGCGCTTCGATCAAATGCACCTGTTGTGTTCTGGTCATACAGCTGATTTTGTATATTTATAGCCTAGGAGCGACCTACGTTTCGAATTTTGATCCTGTCGAATCGACACAGTTGGCTTCGTATGTGCGCTATTTGAACATTACATTCCTTGCAGTATGGATTGTGTTGGTACTTGGCTTTTTGGCGTTCAGTCAACGATGTTTTTCTGAAAGGCTCAAAAGGATAGCGGTTTTATTCCTGACAGTTGTTGTTTTGATCGTTACGCCAAGCAGCATGCTTTCAGAATTTGCAAATCGTGATAGTGCAAAGGCAACCCAGAAAGAGCGCTTGAAATATATTCATCTGACCGATCAGGTGACCGAATATTGCGACGGAAACGATAACATCTGTCTTGTTTCTCAGGCCAAGTCAGCTTATGAGCATCTGCTGATGAAATTTAACTGCCGTCCCAATAAAATGGGCAGCACAGCAGTTGCTTTGGATTTTGGACAATCGCCTGCAGGGAATGTTAAGTATGCTACTCCACAGGAGTGGTGGGAAGCCCTTTTGGGAAATAACTATACTCATGTAGCTGTTTTCGATGCAAGTGAAGAGTTTTTTGAAAAGTACGGCGGCCTTTTCGAAAAACCGGAACAGGCATCTCAACAATCGCTTTACAGTGTAAATAAAGAACTTGGTCTTCTTCAGAAATGTCAGTAGAAGGAGTTTGCAACGGAGGAACACCCAATGAACATCATCCTTCTTTCCGGCGGATCGGGCAAGCGGTTGTGGCCGCTGAGCAACGACATCCGCTCCAAGCAGTTTATCAAAATTTTCAAAACGGCTGATGGTGAGTATGAATCCATGGTGCAGCGGGTATACCGCCAGATCCGCTCGGTTGATCCGGAAGCAGCCGTCACCATTGCTACCTCCAAAACGCAGGTGTCGGCCATTCATAACCAGCTGGGCGGCGGCGTGGGCATTTCGGTGGAGCCCTGCCGCAGGGATACCTTCCCGGCCATCGCGCTGGCTACGGCCTATCTGACGGATGTGCAGGGCATCAGCCCGGAGGAAACGGTGGTCGTCTGCCCGGTAGACCCTTATGTGGAGGATGACTATTTCAGGGCGCTCAAGGCCCTTGGCGAGCAGGCTGCGAAGGGCGAGGCCAATCTGGTGCTGATGGGCATCGAGCCTACGTATCCCAGTGAAAAGTACGGCTATATCATTCCGCAGGATGATCAGGCCGTCAGCAGCGTGTCCACCTTTAAAGAAAAGCCCGACGCCAAAACGGCGCAGGCATACATTGATCAGGGCGCTTTGTGGAACGGCGGCGTGTTCGCCTATAAGCTGAAATATGTGTTGGATAAGGCACATGAGCTGATCGATTTCACGGATTATCACGACCTGTTTGCCAGGTATGACACGCTGCGTAAAATCAGCTTTGACTATGCCGTTGTGGAGCAGGAAAAGCACATTCAGGTCATGCGCTTCGCCGGGCAGTGGAAGGATCTGGGTACTTGGAATACCCTGACCGAAGCGATGGAAGAAAACAGCGTCGGTGAGGCCATGATGAATGATAACTGCACCAATGTGCATATCATCAATGAAATGAGCATCCCGGTGCTGGCCATGGGTCTGCATGATGTGATCATTTCTGCAAGCCCTGAGGGCATTCTGGTCAGCGACAAGGAGCAGTCCAGCTATATTAAGCCCTTTGTTGACAAAATCGACCAGCAGGTCATGTTTGCTGAAAAAAGCTGGGGCAGCTTCCGCGTGCTGGAGGTGGAGGAGGAAAGCCTTACTATCAAGGTCACGCTTAATCCTGGCCACAGCATGAACTATCACAGCCATCAGCACCGCAATGAGGTGTGGGTGGTGATTTCCGGTGAGGGCCGCGCCGTGGTGGACGGTGTGCAGCAGGCGATTCGCGCAGGCGATGTGATCAGCATGAAGGCCGGCTGCCGCCATACGGTGTTTGCAGACAGCGAACTGAAGCTGATCGAGGTGCAGCTGGGCCGTGAAATCAACGTGGAAGATAAACAAAAGCATAGTCTTGAAAACTAAAGCAAAGAGCTGTTTCGTACAGAAACAGCTCTTTGCTTTATCTTCTGCCAATCCTGCTGCACAGGCATATGATCAGCTGGCCGGGAATGCCCAGCAGCATGACCTCCCATACCGGCAGCCCGGCACAGGCAAGGGTTACGCATAGCGACAAAAGCAGCGTCCACAGCATGCAGGAAATGATGGCGTAGTTTCGGCGGCGGTTAAACCACAGGGTGTTGAGCACCAGCCATACGATGCAAGCGGCAGGCAGCGCATACAGAAATACCGGCCAGAACCGCAGAATGATGTACAGCAGCAGCGCCAGCGCGGCAACGCTCACCAGCGAAATGGCGGTGATCAGCCGGCGTGTACGCTGCGCTGCGGCAGGTACAGGTGCAGGGGCAGCAGGCGCAGATGAGGGCGCGGAGCCGTCCTGCAAAAGACTGTCCACCGTCACATGAAACAGATCGGCAATGTGCTTGAGCACACTCACATCCGGCACTGATTCGCCGCGTTCCCACTTGGAAACGGCTTTATCAGAATAGTGCAGCGCCTCGGCCAATTCCAGCTGCGTCATACCGGCGGCCTGACGCAGGGCGGCGATGTTGCGGGCGATGATGGGTTTCAGCTGGTCCATGAAGAACCTCCTTCCTACGAACAGTGGTATAGCACAATCGGGCGTAAAATGCAATGGACACAACGGTTTCTACTGTGGGTAGAGCGGCATTCCACCACAGGTAGAGCACCCAAAACCAACGGTAGGTTGAATGAATCCGCCGCTGACCGTACAATACTGCAGGCAGGAAGGAGGAATTTTTGATGACAAGAACCAAACTTCGTGACCGCTGCCTGCCGGATTATACGCATGGCGAGGAACTGTTCAATATGATCTCCCACATGGCGGGCGGCGCGCTGGGTGCGGCTGTGCTGGTGCTGTGTCTGTGGCGCAGCATGGGCGATGGGTGGAAGATGGTGAGCAGCTTTGTATACGGGCTTACCTTTATAGCGCTCTACACGGTTTCCAGCATCTATCATGGCCTTCGCACCGGCACGGCCAAGCGCGTTTGGCAGGTGCTGGATCACTGCACCATTTATGTGTTTATCGCGGGCACCTATACGCCTGTGATGCTTGTTTCGCTCAGACCTGTACATCCCGGCTGGGCATGGGGGATTCTGGGCGCTGTGTGGGGACTGGCTGTGCTGGCCATCGTGCTCAACGCCATCGATCTGAAGACCTTCAAGGTGTTTTCCATGGTGTGCTACATTGGCATGGGCTGGTGCGTGATATTGGGCATCAAGCCCGTGATGGAGGTCGTCGCCTCGCCGGGACTCTGGCTGCTGGTATGGGGCGGCGTGGCCTATACAGTAGGTGCGGTGCTGTACGGCATGGGAAAAAAGCGGCGATACATGCATTCGGTATTCCATGTGTTTTGCCTCATCGGCAGTCTGCTGCAGGCGATGTGCATTCTGCAGTATGTGCTGTAAAAAAACGACCGGACAAATTGTCCGGTCATTTTTTTAAACATCCTCCAGCACATGACGGCGGCGGGAGGACTTTTTTTCGTCCTCGGGAAAGATGTAGCTCAGCTCCATATAATCAAAGCTGACGGATTCCACGAAATGCTCGGGCTTGAAGCGCGTAAGGGCGTATTCTTCCCAGTCGGCGTAGTGACGGGGCAGCCACATGGGCTGGCTGAGATCCAGTGTGGGCAGCAGCTCGCGCAGCGCGTCCTCCACATCGTCCTTTTCACAGGGATAAACGGCGTCGCGCTCCACGCGGTGGCCCTTCATCAGGCGCACCCAGATGCGTCCGGGGGCAGGCTTGGGCATGCTCACTCATCCTTTCCGGAAATGTCCAAAACGCTGTCGCGCTCCTTCAGGGTGAAGGGCACTTCGATAAAGGTGGGTTCTTCCGTCACGCCGGAGATCACGTCCAGCATCAGGTTCATGGCGGCCACGCCCAGCTGGTGGGGGTTGACGTCGAACGAAGTCAGCGCGGGGGAATGATGGCGGCCGGCCTCGATGTTGTTGAAGCTGATGATACTCACATCCTGCGGTGCGTTCAGGCCGATCTCGCTCAGAAGACCCGTCAGACCGATGGCGAGGTTGTCATCCATGCAGACCACGGCAGTGGGACGGTCGGACGCGGCAAAGATCTGACGCAGACGGTCGTTGTCGGGGCTGTTGAGGTTGAACTGGCTGGAAACGATCCAGTCGGGACGCAGGGCGATTCCGGCGGCGGTCAGGGCCTGCTCGTATCCCTGATAGCGGTCGGTGGTCACGACGAACTTCTGGTCATAACCCAGGAACAGGATGCGGCGATGGCCGCGCTGCATCAGGTAATCGGTGGCTTCACGACCGACTTTCACGTTGTCGTTGTCTACAAAATAGGGCGTTTCATTGTGCAGCGGACGGCCAATGATGACCATCGGGATATGCGGCAGACGGGCAGGGGCGTCCTCGGCAGCCAGCAGCACCAAACCGCTCACGTAGCCGCTTTCGGCCAGGTTGCGCCCGGCGTCGGCGGAGGTGACGGCCTCGCTGCCGGTGGCCAGCAGCAGGTGATAGTGCCGTTCACTTGCTGCGCAGCCCAGTCCCTGCAGCACGGCGGAGTGAAAGGGAACGCCGAGGCTCTGTCCGGCGTCGCCGGGGAAGACGATGCCGATGATGCTGGTTTTGCGGTCGACCAGGCTGCGGGCCATCTGGTTGGGGTGGAAGTCCAGTTCCTGTGCTACCTGATGTACGCGGTCGCGGACCTCCTGACTGATGCGGTTGTTATTGCGCAAGGCGCGGCTGACGGTCGAAGGCGATACGCCAACGACCTTTGCCACGTCCTTAATGGTGACTTTCATTGTGCGGCTCCTTTGAAAAGAAATCTTTGAAAGCGCAAACGTTTGTATCCAATATATATTATCACGCTGTATACAAATTGTCAAGTAAGGGCGTTTTTTGCTTCATAATAAACAAAAAAAGAGCAAGCCGCGAAAGCTGCGGCTTGCTTTGTGATGATGGTTCAGGCCTTGCGGCGGATGATATAGATGGGGCGGTTTTTGGTTTCCAGATAGGTTTTGCTGAGGTACTGGCCAAGGATGCCGATGCAGAACAGCTGAATGCCGCCCAGCAGCAGCACGATGCAGATGGTGGCCGGGAAGCCTGCAACGGGATCGCCGAAGAGGATGGTTTTGAAGAAGAAGAACAAAAGCATCAAAAACGCAGCGATGCAGAACACAACGCCGGCGATGGAGGCAATGGCCAGCGGCGCAGTGGAGAAGCCGATGATGCCGTCGATGGAGTACAGCAGCAGCTTCCAGAAGGACCACTTGGTTTCACCGGCAACGCGCTCGATGTTTTCATACTCCAGCCACTTGGTCTTGAAGCCTACCCAGCTGAACAGGCCCTTCGAAAAGCGGCTGACCTCGCGCAGGCTGAGGATGGAATCAACCATCTGGCGGGTCATCAGGCGGAAATCGCGCGCGCCGTCGACGATTTCGGTCTGACTGATCTTGTTGATGAGGCGGTAGAAGGCGCGGGCGAAGAAGCTGCGGATCTTCGGTTCGCCGCTGCGGGTGACGCGGCGGCTGGCCACGCAGTCGTAGCCCTCTTCCTCAATGCCGTGCAGCATGTCCTTCAGCAGCGCAGGCGGATCCTGCAGGTCGACGCCCATGATGGCCACGTAGTCGCCGGTGGCATTTTCCATGCCGGCAAACATGGCGCTTTCCTTGCCGAAGTTGCGCGAGAAGCTGATGTAGTGCACACGCTCGTCGCGCTCATGCAGGGCCTCCATGGCGGGCAGGGTGGCGTCGCGGCTGCCGTCGTCGACAAACACAAATTCAAACTCCACCGGCATGCCGCTGGTCTCCTTCAAAAAGGCCTCGTAAAACAGAGGAATGGCTTCCTCTTCGTTGTAGCAGGGAACGACGATGCTGATCTTTTTCATGTGCATGCTCCTTTGGTCAGTCTACGGTAAAGGTAAGCGTCTGAACGATCAGGGTACTCAAAAGCGCGCGTACGGACTGATCGCCGTCAAGAGTATAAATATCGGCCTCACACAGCCAGTCGCTGCCGTGCACGGCGGCCATTACGTCCAGCTGCACGCTGCATTCGCCGCTGCGTACCCAGTAGCCCAGCAGCGTATTTTCTACGCCGGATACCATTACGCGTTCTTCGGCATCCAGCAGGATGGCAATGCCGAAACGGTCCACCAGCATCTGACGGATGGGCTGGGCAAGCGTGGCCATCATATCGGCAGTGACACCTGCAAAATCAGGCTCGCGAGCGCAGAACAGGGTGACTGCGCCCTTCATGTCGCCGGTGAGCAGCAGCGTTACGCCATGCTCTGTGATATCCTCCACGAAGGAGTTGAAAACGGCATCCGCACCTTCGGCATTGGCGGAGAGGAACTGCTGGCGGATGCTTTCAAGCTCATCGGCAGGTGTGGCGGAAGTAACGACAATAAAATCATCGGGCAGCTTCAGGGTGAAACGGCCTTCGGGATCGGTGTAATCACTGCCCTGAAGCACATTGGCCTCGCCGCTGAAATTGAGGCTTTTAAGGAAAAACTGCAGGTCGGAAACGTCACTTTCAAGCTCTTTGGCGGCCTGTTCGTCGTAGCGGTACATGGCTTCGTCCGGCCATACAGCCCAAACCTCAACCATGCTGTTATCGGTACAGAAGGCAAAGGCCTCTGCCTTAAGGAGCACAACTGTGTTTTCACCCACGGTCAGATCTGTGGTGATGTGCAGCGCCTGTGTGCCGTAAACCTCTTCCACCTGCGCGCAGCTGGCATCATCATTGACGCTGACGACTTCCTTTGCGATGTTTGCAGCAATTTGTGGCCACATCGAGAGCAGTTCTTCAGCAGAGCGGGCGGTACGCACCGGCGTGCTGCTCACGCTGGCCAGCGCGCGGCCGCATGGCATGCGCAGCACATATACGTCTCCGCGAAGCACCGCCTGCTGCATCAGGTCGTACATGGGCTGCAGGCCATCGGGCACGGCGAGGGACGCGACGTCGGTTACATAACATACCTCTGCGCCGTCGGGCAGAGCGTAGGAGGCGATGGTGTCCTCCTGGGCCAGGGCCGCCGGTATGAACAGCATCAGGCTCAAAACAAGAGCCAGCATGCGTTTGATCATCTGTATCACTCCAAATGGGCACTTTGATATTTTATTGTACCACGTTATGCGTTTTTTCGCAATGAATGGTGTTATGATTGGGTCAGACTGCGGGGCAGGCGCATATCGTCGCGGTAGACTTTTGCCCAGTCAAAATCGCAAATGAGCTCTTCCAGCGTCGCAGGGCGCTCTTCAGACAAAAGGCCTGCGCTGAAGGCCAGCTTGCCCAACAGCTGCGGCGCGGTGAAACGGCGTGACAGCGCAGTGAGATCCAGATCGCGGTCGCGCTTGGCCAGCCGCCTGCCGTCAGCATCCATCAAGAGGGGAATATGGATGTACTCCGGTACCGGATAGCCCAGCCTGCGCAGCAGATATATTTGTCTGGGTGTGGCGCTTAAGATGTCGCGGCCGCGCACCACCTGCGTAACGCCGCTGAGCGCGTCATCCACCACCACTGCCAGCTGATAACCAAACAGCCCGTCTGAACGGCGCAGGATAAAATCGCCGCAGTCGCAGGCGAGGTTTTCGCATTGGTCGCCGTACAGCCCGTCCTGAAAGCAAAGTACTTCGTCCGGTACGCGGACGCGCATGGCCGGGGCGCGGTTTTCGGCAAGGCGCGCTGCTTCATCAGCCGTCAGGTTTGCGCAGGTGCGCTGATACACAAACTGGGTGTCGCCCAGGTTGGGTGCAACGCTGGCATGCAGCTGTGCCCGCGTGCAGAAGCAGGGGTAGATCAGCCCCTGCTTTGCAAGATTGTCCAGATGCTGCTGGTAAATGTGCGAGCGCTGGCTTTGCCACAGCGGTTCTTCATCCCACGTGAAGCCAAACCACCGCAAATCTTCAATGGCCTGCAGCGACAGTGCGCGCGGACAGCGGGGAATATCAAGATCCTCGATACGCAGAAGAAAACGTCCGCCTTCATGGCGCACGGAAAGGTAGGCAAGCATGGCGCACAGCACATTGCCAAGGTGCAGCCTGCCGCTGGGCGTTGGCGCAAAACGGCCTGTGAGCATAAAAAGCCCTCCTTTCAGTGATGCATCTGTTACGACTATAACAGAAGACTGCTGAAACCACAAGAAGGGAAGCATTTATATATCTGTTGGAATGTTGAAAAATGCATCGTTTTGTGGCAGATGGGACATGGAAAAAAACGGAAAAAGTGATATACTCTTATTGTGGGACAACTCACAGCTTTTTTGTTGTCCCTAAATACAGAAATCAACCGCTGGTCATACGAAAGGAAGCGCTTATAAAAATGAAACGGTTTTGGGGTTTGCTGATGCTGCTGGTACTTGTGCTTGCCGTGGCGGGAGCGGAGACTGCAACGGATACATACGTGTTTAAACCAAATGACAGGTATTATGCCGCCTCACCGCACAGGGTAGGCGTAGCAAGCACCAGCCTTCCATGGGGATATACAGATGGGGCCAGTATATATAAAATGGTCAAAGACGGCAACATCTATATGGGCTATTGTGCCGATCTTGGCCAGTTTTTTGGAGCCGACAAAATCAACTACCATCGTTATGAACTTGAGTATTCCGGTGCATTGCCGGGAAATCGGCAAGGGCTGTGGTTTAGGCAGAACGCAGGTAAAGTGCGCGCTATTCTGGAGCACGGCTACTGGCCGGAGGGTGCAACCTTTGTCAACGGAAAAGCGCAGGATACGAGAGAATACCGCGACGCCATCCGTATCCAGCTAGAAGCGCTGGGAACGGCAGCAGGCCTTTCTGAAGAAGAGGCAAAAAAATTGACCGGCGCTGAAGCAATCACGGCAACACAGGCGGCCATCTGGTCGTACACAAATGGTTATCAGCCGGCTGCATACGACAGCCAACCGGTGACTTTCAGCAGCTCAACATATGTATTGCAGAAATATCCTCACTGGTTCAGTTATCTTAATGATAAGTCCATCACCGTGGCCGACAACATTGCGGCAGTGCCTGATGAAGGAAATTATCCAAACGAAGAACCGCTGCCTAACTGGGAGGGAGGGGAGTATGCGAGCCAGCTCAAGCCGGTCTATGATCGCATTTTGGCTGTTTATAACTATCTGGTTGGGTGCACTCCCGTCGAAAAGCCGCTGACACGTCAGCTGGACAATGAATACGTCATCCTTTCGGATGTGTGGGATGGCAGCGGATCCGGCAACTGGTGGGACTGGATTTTCGGAACAGCGAAGCCTGATCAGCCCTATTACTGCGTGCTGGCCCGCTTCAAGCTGACTGGTGATGACAAGCAGCTCAATGCTTTGGAGTTGGAAGCAAAGCTGATGGTCGACGGTCAAGAGGCCGTTGCGCAGAACTTTGATCTGAAGGCTGCCAACCCCGGCAACACTACATCCGCTGAACTTACCGGCCCGGATGCCAACGGTTATTATACGGTGAAGTTCCTCTACCCGCTGACGGCAGCACAGGTGGAGGGCAGTTCCCAGGTGGTGCTTACCCTCAGCGGCAATCAGACGGTGGAAGATACCTACCTGTACTATCCCTATAAAGACGAAGATACGGATGGCCGTACGCACAGCCAGGCGCTGGTGGGCCGCGGTCACGGCCTTCAGACCATTGATGACACCTCCACGCTGTCCATCGATTCGGCGAAATGGACGATCAGCGGCAAAAAGTACCGCCACAGCGACCTGTCCAAAGTGCCGTATGAATTCAAGCTGGAGCAGATCGATGACAGCGGCAATGCGGTCAGTTCTTTCCCTGCCGTTACGGTGAAAAACGATGACAGCGGCAGCTTCAGCTTCCCGGCCATCAGCTATGTCAACCCCGGCACCTACCGTTATAAGGTGACGGAGGTCATCCCTGCCGGTGCTGACGACGCAGAATATGATCAGGGTCACTACATTGTGACCGTTACCGTAAGCAAAAGCGGTTCTGTGCTGCTGGTGAACGACACGCCAACCATTCAGTATTATGCAGACAGCAGTGCGGCTGGTCAAACCCAAACGGAGATCGCCTTTGTCAACAGGCCGACCATCACCTTTACGGTAAACAAGGTATGGGCTATTCTACCGGAAGATGCGGCTCTCAAGCCGGACGCCGTCAGCGTTATTCTGTATGAAAACAACATCCGCTACGGGGAACCTGTTACCCTCAGCGAAGCCAACGGCTGGAGCTACACCTGGGAAGACCTGAACCCCAACTCCAGCTGGCGTGTACAGGAGGAATCGCTTGATAACTTTGCCTCCAGCACTCCGGAAACGTTTGGCCCGGACGATCTGGACGGTAAGTCCGGCCATGAGGCGATCATCACCAACAGCAGCCTTACCACGACTGTCAGCGCGCGCAAGGTATGGAATCTGCAGCCCTATCACAAGCAGACGCCCGTCACCCTGCAGCTGGTAATGGACGGCAAGCCTGTTGAGGGCAAGTCTGTCATGCTGCCCATCAATGGAAACCAGTGGTGGTGCACCTGGCTCAATCTGGAACGCGGCCACACATGGAAGGTTCAGGAGGTTAATGTGCCCGACGGCATGACCTCCAGCGTGGAGGTAACGTCCAACGGGCGCGACTTTGCCTTTGTGGTCACCAATACCGGCAATGTGGAAAAGGCCGATTACACTGTGCAAAAGACGTGGAGCCTTGAGGAATATCAGACCAAAGAGCCCGTGCAGGTAAAGCTGTTCTACAGCGTCGACGGCGAGGATTGGACACAGTACGGAGACGAGGTCACGCTGAATGAGGCCAACAGTTGGAGCCATACCTGGAGCCAGCTGGAGACCGGTTATCAGTGGAAGGTGGAAGAAGTCAATGTGCCCGAAGGCATGACGGTCACCTGCAGCGGCCCTGCGAAGAATGGCGAAGGCTATCAATTCACCATCAACAACGCTACGAATGTCACCAAAAAGCAGTACAGCGTGCGCAAAGACTGGAACCTGAAGGACTATGATGCAGCCCTGAAACGGGAGATCGAAGTGCAGCTGTACAGGGCGGAGGGCGACGGCGCTCCTGCTGCCTATGGCGAAAAGGTAAAGCTCAACCAGGCCAACAACTGGAGTCACAGCTTCGGCGAGCTGGATGCGCACTACACCTGGTCTGTGGAGGAAGTGTCGTCCATCGGCCATGTGACCACCGCCTACACCACTGAAACCGACGATGCGACCGGCGCGGTCACGCTGGTGATCACCAATACATCCGAGGCTGAAAAGGCGGATTATTCTGTCACCAAGGTGTGGGAACTGGCAGCTCATCAGACGGCGCCTGAATCCGTGCAGGTGCAGCTGTATTACAGCCTTGACGGTACGAACTGGACGCAGCATGGCGCGCCCGTCACACTGAATGCAGACAACCGCTGGCACCATACATGGGAGAACCTTGAAACGGGCTATATCTGGAAGGTGGAGGAAACCAGCGAACTGGATCATATAATTTCGACGGTATCTCCGGCGAAATCTGAGAAATATGAAGCGCAGAGTTTTACCATCACCAACACCACCGATGTGGAAAGCGGCAATTACAGCGTAACGAAGGAATGGAAGCTGAAGCCTTATCAGACGGAGCCTGCATCCGTGCAGGTGCAGCTGTACAAGGCGGTGGGCGACGGTGCTGCGACTGCCGAGGGAGAGCCTGTTGAACTGAATGAGTCCAACAACTGGACTTATACGTGGGAAAATCTTGACAAGGGTTATGTGTGGTCTGTGAAGGAAGTCGGCTTGCCGAATGACATGATTGCAACAATCGTGCCGGAGAAGTCCGAAAAGGGCAGCACGGCGGATTTCACCATCACCAACACCACGAAGGTCAGCTATGCTGATTACAGCGTGACCAAGAAGTACGCTGAAAACATTCACACCCACAGGCATCAGCCCATCAGCGTGGCGCTTTACCGCAGCGTCAATGGCAAGGATGAGATCAAATATGGCTCCTCCGTTACCCTCAGCAGGGAAAATGGCTGGCGCTATGTATGGGAGCGGCTGGACAGCGGCTATACCTGGCGCGTGGAGGAGGAAAACCTGCCCGAAAATATGGAGGCAGCCATCGTCGGCCCGATTGACGTGACTGAAGAAGGCGATCTGGTTGACCAGAAATGGTTTGAGATCACCAACTGCTATACCTATGTGCCGGTGGATATTACGGTGCACAAGCAATGGAGCATTGCCGATGAAGGCATGATTCCTGAAAACGTCAAAATGACCCTTTACCGCAACGGCGTTGAATGGGATACCGTCATCCTGACCAGGGAGATGGACTGGAGCTATGTGTGGGACGGCCTGGACGCCGGCTATGAATGGACGGTGAAGGAGACGGAAGTGCCTGACGGCATGGTAAGCGAAGTGGAGCGCGTGGGCAACACATTTGTTGTCATCAACCGCGACGCGCCCAAACTGCCTGTTACCGGCGACAGTCACAGCCCGGCCCTGCTGGCATGGCTGAGCCTGCTGGCACTGACGGCATTTGGCGCACTGCTTCGCCGCAAACGCGCATAAATGACAAAAAGGGTGGTCGAAAGATCGCCCTTTTTGTCTGCTCTGATGACGAAAAAGAATTGATTTTTCACCTGCTGCAGCCGTATAATGATGAACGGCTTATGCAGCCGGAATGAGGTGAAACCATGAACTATTTTCAGTGGAGCAGCATGTCGCCTGTACGCAGGCGTTATTTTCTGCGGCTTTTCGGGCGCGTGCTGATTCTGGCAGCCTGCGCGGTGATATGCGTCGCCTGTCCGCAGCAATACGATATTCTTTATGGATGGCAGTTTTTCAAACAGCCGTCCATCATGCACATCCTGTGGCTGATCTGGATGGCGGACATGGCTGTGCAGCTGCTGCCTGTACGAAGCCATATCCCGCTGGGGTCGCAAAAGCTGTTCAAACTGCGTTTTAAACCCATTCGCGAAAAGTTCAGCCGCAGAGCGCTTCGGCAGTATATCATCAGCACGACACGTTCGGCATTCTGGGTGCTGCTTTTGTGGACGGCACTCATCGCAGTGATCGGTGTATTGTATTATGCGGGCATTTTAAACCGCACAGCGCTGTTTATGATATCCGTCGTTTTTTATGTGTGCGACCTCATCTGCGTGCTCATCTGGTGCCCGTTCAGGCTGATCATGAAAAACCGCTGCTGCACCACCTGCCGTATTTTCAACTGGGATCACCTGATGATGTTTACGCCTATGCTGTTTGTGGACAGCTTTTACTCCTGGAGCCTGCTGGGTGTGGCCATCGCTGTGTGGATCGTGTGGGAGAGCTGCATCATGCTGTTCCCCGAGCGGTTCTGGGAGCAGACCAATACGGCCCTGCGCTGCTCTGAATGCACGGACAAGCTGTGCACCCAGTACTGCCAGAAGTTAAGAAAAGAAAGAACAACACCGTGACGCAAAGTCACGGTGTTGTTGTATGCTGGCAAATGACTCAAAAACTAATACAATTCCCGGCTATCGTTTTGGAATAACCCTTTCATTTTGCATTGGGTGTATTTGGGTGCAAAAAAAGGCTCGGTGAGTGCGATGACGAGCTTTCATTTTTATGTCAGACTACCTCCTGTTGGAGATGGCATTTCCCGCGACGAGCTCAATCATTCGTTCGTTGGAATTCTGATGATTGCAGTAACATGAGTATGGCAACTACGCGACAAACCTGATCAATAGAAACATTAAGAAGGCACAGGTAAGAAGAACACAATCCTCTTGCCTGTGCTTTTCAATGATTCATTTGCTTTAACGAAACAAGTCATCCCCTAAAATGATCGTCTTTAGAAAACTTGGCCACAATTCCACTCAGCGCGATAACCGCCAGCAGATTGGGAATGACCATCAAACCATTAAACATATCGGATATATCCCATACCAGAGAAACCTTCTGGAAGGAGTCCACGACGATGAATGCAAGCACAATGATTCCATACAATACCCGGGTGACCTTGCTGCCTTTGAACAGGACTTTTACATTGCTCTCACCAAAGAAGTATCAGCCAATAATGGTAGAGAAGGCAAAGAACAGCAAGCAAATCGCCACGAAGGCATTACCGAAAGCTCCAAAGGAGTGCTTAAAGGCAACTTGTGCCAGTGCGGTGCCGTCCAGCATCATTCCATCAGCACCGGTGGTACCCAGCATACCAGAGGTCAGAATCACCAGAGCCGTCATCGTCAACACGATAAAGGTATCAATGGATACGTCGATCATGGCAACAGCGCCCTGATCCTGGGACTTGTTCACCTTGGCCAGCGCATGAGCATGAGGCGTGGAACCCATACCAGCCTCATTGGAAAACAAGCCGCGCGCGACACCGAAGCGCATGGCCTCTTTGATGCCAATGCCCAAAGCGCCGCCCATGACGGCCTGCGGATTAAAAGTACCAACAAAAATAGATTTCAACGCAGGCAAGATGTTTTGGTAATTCATAAAGATCAATACCAGAAAGCCTACAATATAGAACACAGCCGTCAGAGGAACAAGCTTCTCAGTGATAGTGGCAAGGGCACTTGACGCCGCCCAGAAAGATGAATGCAGAGAATGCGGATACTGCAATACCGGTCCAAAGCTTCGGAATACCAAATGCGGTGTAGAACGCTTCGCAGATGGAGTTGGCCTGCACCATGTTGCCCATGAAACCAAGCGCCAAAATAATGGCAACGCCAAAGAATACTGCAAGGAACAAACCAAGCTTTCCTTTAAAAGCTGCCTTGATATAGTAGATAGGACCGCCCAGAACTTCGCCATCCGTGCCAAACTTCTTAAAGCGCTGCGCGAGCACAGCTTCTCCATAGATGGTTGCCATACCGAAAAAAGCAGAAACCTATATCCAGAACACGGCGCCAGGGCCGCCAGCCACCAACGCAGTCGCACAGCCGGCAATGTTGCCTGTACCAATCTGTGCAGCAACTGCCGTAGCCAGAGCCTGGAAGGAACTCATGCCGTCCTTGCCGGCTTTTTTACCTCGCAAGCTGATGTTGCCAAAGACAAGACGCAGGCCCCCTTTAAACTTTTTCACCTGAACAAATCCGGTGCGGAAGAAAAAAACACACCGCTTCCCAACAGAAGGAACAGCAGGAGAAGCCACTTGTTCCAGAGCAGATCGTTAATGACGGTTACAACATTGCTTAATACAGCTTCCATATTGTATCTCCTCATTTCTTTTCGACAAATAAACCGGCATGCGCCGGTGGCACCTCGACCAAGGTACAGAAAATCCAAGCCCGTCCTGCGATCCAAACCTGACTTTTCTGCAACAAAAACGCCGGGCGCAAATGCTCCGGCGAATAAAGCGATATAAATAAGAATCCACCCTACACATTGTAGAGGTCATATCTCACTCTGTCCTTTTACCTGAGAGATTCGGCATCAGCTGCCTTTCACCTTCGGTACTCATTTACTGAGATTCTCCAGAGCTACATCCATTCTTAGTCCCCACCTGATATCAGGCACCCGAGAGTTTTACTCCTTCGGTAGGCACAAGGCCATTTCTCCAAACCGTTTTTCACGCAGAGCCAAGATAAAACACCCACCGATTGTATTCAACCGGTGGGTGAACAAATGGCTGAGGCGATTAGAACAGACCGATGATGCGGCCGTTTTCGTCAACGTCGATCTTTTCGGCGGCGGGAACCTTGGGAAGACCGGGCATGGTCATGATGTCGCCGGTCAGCGCCACGATGAAGCCGGCGCCGGCGGAAACCTTCAGATTGCGGACGGTTACGGTAAAATCTTCGGGCGCGCCGAGCAAGGTCTGATCGTCGGAGAAGGAATACTGCGTCTTGGCCATGCAGATCGGCATGGAGGCAAAACCCAGATCCGTAAGCTGCTGAGCCTGCTTTTTGGCATTGGGAGTCAGCGCAACATCCTTGCCATGATAGACCCTGGTGACAATGGCCTGAAGCTTTTCTTCAATGGTCAGTTCATCTTCATAAGCATAGCGGAAGCTGCTGGTGCTGTTGGTTTCGCACAGGCGCACAACTTCTTCAGCCAGCTCTACGCCGCCGTCGCCGCCCTTGCCCCATACTTCGGACAGGGCTACATTCACGCCCAGCTCCTTGCACTTTGTACGGATCAGCTCCAGCTCAGCCTCGGTATCGGCGGGGAAACGGTTGATGGCCACCACGCAGGGCAGACCATACACACTGGTCACATTCTCCACATGACGCAGCAGGTTGGGAAGACCCTTTTCAAGCGCTGCCAGATTCTCGTTATTCAGATCAGCCTTGGCTACGCCGCCGTGATGCTTGAGGGCACGAACCGTTGCAACCACCACCACAGCAGAGGGCACCAGACCCGCCTTGCGGCACTTGATATCCAGGAACTTCTCCGCGCCCAGATCGGCGCCGAAGCCTGCCTCGGTCACGCAGTAGTCGCCCAGCTTCATGGCCATGCGGGTCGCCATGATGGAGTTGCAGCCATGCGCGATATTGGCAAAGGGACCGCCGTGGATGAAAGCGGGCGTGCCCTCGAGTGTCTGCACCAGATTGGGCTTGAGCGCATCCTTGAGCAACGCGGTCATGGCGCCGGCAGCTTTCAGATCGCCAGCCGTGACAGGCTTGTCATCGTAGGTATAAGCCACGATGATGCTGGAAAGGCGCTGCTTCAAATCAGAAATGCTGGAAGACATGCAGAATACAGCCATCACTTCACTGGCAACCGTAATATCAAAGCCGTCCTCACGAGGCACGCCCTGCAGCCTGCCGCCAAGGCCGTCCACCACGTTGCGCAGCTGGCGGTCATTCATATCCACGCAGCGCTTCCAAGTGATCTTCTTGGTGTCAATGCCCAGCGCATTGCCCTGCTGAATGTGATTGTCCAGCATGGCAGCCAGCAGATTGTTGGCCGCGCCGATGGCGTGGAAGTCGCCGGTAAAATGGAGATTGATGTCCTCCATGGGCACAACCTGAGCATAGCCGCCGCCGGCAGCGCCGCCCTTGATGCCAAAGACCGGGCCCAGGGAAGGCTCACGCAGGGCGAGGATCGCATTCTTGCCAATTTTGCGAAGGCCGTCAGCCAAACCAACAGAGGTCGTGGTCTTGCCCTCGCCGGCAGGCGTGGGAGAAATGGCGGTCACCAGAATCAGCTTTCCATCGGGAGCGGGGTCATCATTGAGCAGACTGTAGTCCACTTTGGCTTTGTAGTTGCCGTAGGTTTCAAGATAGCGCTCCGGCACACCGGCTACAGCGGCGATCTCGTGAATGTTCTTCATCTGACAGCTCTGGGCAATTTCGATGTCTGTTTTGAATTCCATGATGACATAACCTCCTCGGTGTTGTGTCGTTGAGTACACAAAAAGGGCGCACCGCAAACAACGGTGCGCCCAGACGGTCGGCATTCAAGCGCTTTTGCGCCGCGATACTTCATGTGGTGAACTCCACTTCCGTCAGTCGTATCGCACCATGACAATGCTAGCCATGCACGATAAGAATATCATGCAAATCGAATTCCGTCAAGGCGTTTTTGGCAAGGAGTACCCGACAGGATCACCAACGCGCCCTTTCTTCATCAGTCCCGGGATGACGGCTCTGTCATCCGGAAGTTTCTTTTGTACCGTATTAGGAGCATGCCGCAGTTCACTTGCTTCTGTCCTGTATTTTTTCACTCAGCGCGTAAAAATCAGCCAAAAAGCTGAACGTTTTTTTGTGTTGTATGAAAATTATACGGCAAAACGAGCTTTCCTACTTGTATTTTCGTCAAAAATGCATTATACTTAAAAATGGTTTTCTTTTTGTATCCTCTGTTCCATGCAACATTCAGGAGGTATGCGCTAATGAAGAAAGCGGCCATCGTTATGGGCAGCGCGAGTGATCTGCCTGTTGTGGAAAAGGCCATCAAAACGCTGCAGGAATTCGACGTGCCCCATGAGGTTCACGTATACTCTGCACACCGCACCCCGGAAGAAGCACATGCTTTTTCTTCCAACGCCCGAAAAAATGGTTTTGGCGTTATCATCGCTGCTGCGGGCATGGCTGCCCATCTTGCAGGCAGCGTCGCCGCCAACACCACTCTGCCTGTCATCGGCATTCCAATGAAGTCCTCCACTTTTGCCAACGGCCTTGACGCTCTGCTTTCCACCGTACAGATGCCTTCCGGCATTCCGGTTGCCACGGTTGCAGTGGACGGCGCAGTGAACGCCGCTCTTCTGGCAATTGAGATTCTCGCCGTCAGCGACGACGAACTGGCTGAAAAACTGGCCCAGAAGCGCGCCGCCGATACGAAAAAGGTTCTCGCCGCCAACGCGGAAGCGGAAGCCAGGTATAACCATTAACCTGTACTCTGCAAAAGCAGAGACTTCGACTAAAATATAAAGGAGATCATCGTAATGGAGAATCTGAAGCTTGTTTACACCGGCAAGACCAAGAATGTGTACGCTCTGGATAACGGCAACTGCCTGCTGAAGTTCAAGGATGACTGCACCGGCAAAGACGGTGTGTTTGATCCCGGCGAGAACTCCGTGGGCCTGACCATCGAAGGCGTGGGCGACGTCAACCTGCGCATGTCCATCTACTTCTTTGAAAAGATCAATGCCGCTGGCATCTACACCCATTATGTTTCTGCCGACCTTGCCAACACCACCATGGAAGTTCTCAAGGCCAAGCCCTTCGGCCAGGGTCTGGAAGTGATCTGCCGTCACAAGGCTGTGGGCAGCTTCATCCGCCGCTATGGTTCCTACATCGAAGAGGGCGCCGACCTGCCCGCCTATGTCGAAATGACCTTCAAGGATGATGCCAAGGGCGATCCGCTGGTCACCAAGGACGCACTGGTTGCGCTGGGCGTGATGACCGACGAGCAGTATGACACCATGAAGGCCATGACCCAGAAGATCACCCAGATCGTTGCTGATGACCTGAAGGAAAAGGGCCTGGTGCTTTACGACATCAAATTCGAATATGGCTATGACGCCGACGGCAAAGTCATGCTCATCGACGAAATTGCTTCCGGCAACATGCGCGTTTACAAGGACGGCGAGTACATCGACCCCATGACTCTCTCCAAGCTGTTTTTTGCCTAAGCAATGACCAAACCGGGACAGGTTATCACAATCTGTCCCGGTTTGTGGTCTACAACCAACGAGGAGGACGTTCACATGAGCGGTTTTTTTGGGGTAACGTCCCGCAGAAACTGTATTCTTGACGTGTTTTTTGGCACCGACTACCATTCTCACCTTGGTACCCGCCGCGGCGGCGTGGCTGCCTATGATCCGGAACTGGGTCTGCAGCGTGAAATTCATAACATTGAAAACTCTCCTTTCCGCACGAAGTTTGAACATATTCTGGACCGCATGAGCGGCACTTCCGCCATCGGCTGCATCAGCGACAGCGATCCGCAGCCTTTGCTGATTCGCTCCAACTTAGGTACGTATGCAATCTCAACCATTGGCGTTATCAACAATGCCGATGAATTGATTAATCAATATTTATCCTTTAGCGGCGGTCACTTTGACGCCATGACCCACGGCCGTATCAACAGCAACGAGCTGATCGCAGCGCTGATCGATCAAAAAAGCAGTTTCGCCGAAGGCATCCGCTTTGCACAGAGCGTGATTGACGGCAGCGCCTCCATCCTGCTTCTCAGAGAAAACGGAAACCTCATCGCCGCGCGTGATCGCGTAGGCCGTATCCCGATCATTCTGGGCAAGGACGAAGAAGGCTACTGTGTCAGTTTTGAATCCTTCGCCGGCATGAAGCTTGGGTATGAGTATGTGCGCGATCTGGGCCCCGGTGAAATTGTTGAGCTGGCTCCGGATTCAGAAACCGTGCTGCAGGCCCCCGGCAAAGAAATGAAGATCTGCGCCTTCCTGTGGTCCTATTACGGCTATCCAACCTCCAGCTATGAAGGCTCCAACGTAGAAGTCATGCGCTGCCGCAACGGTGAGATCATGGCTCGCAACGATAAGGAGAAGGGCCTTGCACTGGATATTGATTATGTCGGCGGCGTTCCGGATTCCGGCACGCCTCACGCCATCGGTTATGCCAATGCCTTTGGCAAGCCCTTCGCTCGCCCCTTCATCAAATATACGCCTACCTGGCCGCGCAGCTTCATGCCCGCCACTCAGCGCGAGCGCAATATGGTTGCCAAAATGAAACAGATTCCCGTCCACGAACTGATTCAGGACAAAAAGCTCCTGTTTGTGGATGACAGCATCGTTCGCGGAACGCAGCTGAGGGAAACGGTAGATTTCCTTTACGAAAACGGCGCAAAGGAAGTACACATCCGTTCGGCCTGTCCGCCCATCCTTTACGGCTGCAAATACCTGAATTTCTCCCGCTCCACCTCCGATATGGATTTGCTTGCGCGGGCAACTATCAAGGAGCTTGAGGGCGACGAGGGTTTTGAGCACATGGACGAATACTGCGACGGAGAGAGCGAGCGCGGACGCAGAATGCGCGACGCCATCTGCAAAAAGCTTCATTTCTCTTCGCTGGAATATCAGTCGCTGGAAGGCATTTTTGAAGCAATCGGCCTTGAGCCTTGCAAAGTTTGTACCTACTGCTGGAACGGAAAAGGTTAAGAGGAGGAACTACCCATGGCACACGAGATTTCCAAGTCCGAAAGCTACGCCGCTGCCGGTGTAGACATTACTGCAGGCTACAAGGCCGTGGAACTGATGAAAAAGCACGTTGCCCGCACCCGCAACGAGGGCTGTCTGGACGATGTGGGCGGCTTTGGCGGCTGCTTCGGCCTGCCTGTCGCTGGTATGGAAGAGCCTGTGCTGGTATCCGGCACCGACGGCTGCGGCACCAAGGTTAAAATGGCGATCCTGATGGACAAGCATGACACCATCGGCATTGACGCCGTGGCCATGTGCGTCAACGACATCATCTGCGTAGGAGCAAAGCCGCTGTTCTTCCTGGATTATATTGCCTGCGGCAAGAATATTCCCGAAAAGATCGCCTCCATCGTTGCCGGCGTGGCCGAAGGCTGCGTGCAGTCCGGCGCTGCGCTCATCGGCGGTGAAACCGCTGAGCATCCCGGCATGATGCCTGTGGAGGATTACGACCTGGCCGGTTTTGCAGTGGGTATCGTGGATAAGAAAAAGATCCTTGATAACACCCGCATGGCTGC
This sequence comes from Clostridia bacterium, assembly GCA_017517815.1. The sequence goes on from JAFWYA010000030.1 coordinate 61,826, forward strand.
CGGCGACGTCGTGATTGCGCTTCCTTCCACCGGTATCCATTCCAACGGCTTCTCGCTTTGCCGCAAGGTGTTCGATATCGATCATAACAATCCCGAGCTTTATGTGCCCCGTGAAGAGCTGGGCGGCAAGACCATTGCCGAAACCCTGCTGACTCCCACCAAAATCTATGTAAAGCCGGTTCTTGCACTGCTTGAAAAGGTGGATGTCAAGGGCATCAGCCACATCACCGGCGGCGGCTTCTACGAGAACATTCCGCGCTCCATCCCCGACGGTCTGTGCGCGAAGATCGACAAGAGCGCCGTGAAGGTGCTGCCCATCTTCGATCTCATCGCCAGCTGGGGCAACATTCCCGAGCGCGACATGTACAACACCTATAACATGGGCGTTGGCATGAGCGTTGTGGTTCCCGCCGCCGAGGTTGAAACCGCGCTGACCATTCTGAAGGACAACGGCATTGACGCCTATGTGATCGGTGAGATCATCGAGAACGAAGAAAAGGTGATTCTGGAATGAAAACCAACATTGCTGTCCTCGTTTCCGGCGGCGGAACCAATCTGCAGGCGCTGATTGACGCGCAGCAGCGAGGCGAGCTGGGCGGCGGTGAGATCACTGCCGTCATCTCCACCAAGGAGGGTGCTTACGCCCTTGAACGCGCCGCCAAAGCAGGCATTCCCGGCTATGTGGTGCCCCGCAAGGCCTATCCCGATAACCGCAGCATGACGCAGGCGATGGTCGCCAAGCTGAAGGAGCTGGATATCCAGCTGGTTGTACTGGCCGGCTGCATGGTGATCTTCACCAACGAGCTGGTGGATAACTATCCCAATGCGATCATGAACGTGCATCCCGCTCTGATTCCTTCCTTCTGCGGCAAGGGCTTCTACGGCCTGCATGTGCACGAAGCAGCGCTTGCATACGGCGTCAAGCTTTCCGGCGCCACCGTGCATTTTGTCAGCGAAGAATGCGACGGCGGCCCCATTATCGCCCAGAAGGCCGTTGAAATTCATGAGGACGATACCCCCGAAACGCTGCAAAAGCGCATCATGGAGGAAGCAGAATGGAAACTGCTTCCTGAAGCGGTGTCGCTGTTCTGTCAGGGACGTTTGTCTGTAGAAGGCCGCAAGGTCAGGATCAAGTAAAGGAGAGATACAAGCATGAACGTTTACGAAGTGAAAACCATGCAGGAGCGCCTCAGCGGCAATACCTATCCCGGCCGCGGCATCGTGCTGGGCGTAACCGAGGACGGCAAGAAGGCCGTCGCCGCCTATTTCATCATGGGCCGCAGCGTCAACAGCCGCAACCGTGTCTTTGTGCAGGAGCCTGACGGCATCCGCACTGAAGCCCACGATCCCAGCAAGATGGTCGATCCTCACCTGATCATTTATCATCCCGTGCGCGAAGCAGGCTGCGGCCTGATCGTAACCAACGGCGACCAGACCGACACCATCTGGGAGTATCTGGCCCGCGGCGAAAGCTGGGAAGCCGCCCTGCGTACCCGCCAGTTTGAGGACGACCGTCCCAACTGGACGCCCCGTATCTCCGGCATTCAGGCAGGCGACGGCAGCTACAAGATGAGCATCCTCAAGGCCGCCGACGCCGAAGGCAATGCCTGCGCCCGTTTCTTCTACGAGTATCCTGCTACGGCTGGTCTGGGCCATTTCCTGCATACCTACGTGTGCGACGGAAACCCCGTGATTCCGACCTTTCAGGGTGAACCCGAGCGCGTGACCATCCCCAACGATATCGATGCCTTCACCGCCGAACTGTGGGACAACCTCAACGAGGCCAACAAGATTTCCCTCTTCGTACGCTACACCGATCTGGAAACCCGTCAGTACGAACAGCGCATCATCAACAAACATCAGTAAGAAAAGGAGAGCCTACCATGACTGAACTCGAACTGAAATATGGCTGCAACCCCAATCAGAAGCCTGCCCGCATCTTCATGAAGGATGGCGAAATGCCCATCAAGGTGCTCTCCGGCCGTCCCGGCTATATCAACTTTCTGGATGCTTTCAACGGCTGGCAGCTTGTGAAGGAACTCAAGCGCGCCACCGGCCTGCCTGCCGCTACCAGTTTCAAGCACGTCAGCCCCGCCGGCGCTGCCGTGGGCCTGCCGCTGACCGAAACCCTGCGCCGCATCTATTTCGTTCCTGCCGATATGGAGCTGTCTCCTCTGGCCTGCGCCTATGCACGTGCCCGCGGTGCTGACCGCATGTCCTCCTTCGGCGACTGGATCTCCCTCTCCGACGTTTGCGACGTACCCACCGCCCTGCTCATCAAGCCTGAAGTGTCCGACGGCATCATCGCTCCCGGCTATGAGCCTGAAGCCCTCGAAATCCTCAAGTCCAAGCGCAAGGGCAACTACAACATCGTAGAGATCGATCCTGACTATGAGCCTGCCAAGCTGGAACAGAAGGACGTTTACGGCATCACCTTTGAGCAGGAGCGCAACGAACTGAACATCACCGACGACTTCTTTGCCAACGTTGTGACCGAAAACAAGGAAATGACCGAAGCTGCTCTGCGCGATCTGGCCATTTCCATGATCACCCTCAAGTACACCCAGTCCAACTCCGTCTGCTACGTCAAGGACGGCCAGGCCATCGGCATCGGCGCCGGTCAGCAGAGCCGCATCCACTGCACCCGTCTGGCTGGCGACAAGGCCAACAACTGGTGGCTGCGCCAGCATGAAAAGACACTCAATCTGCCCTTCATCCCCACCCTCAAGAACCCCGACCGCGACAACGCCATCGACCGCTACATCTCCGACGAATCCGAGGACGTGCTGGCCGAGGGCATCTGGCAGACCCTGTTCACCGAAAAGCCCGAAGAGCTGACCAAGGAAGAAAAGAAGGCCTGGCTGGCTCAGATGACCGACGTTGCCCTTGGCAGCGATGCGTTCTTCCCCTTCCCGGACAACATTGACCGCGCAGCTCGCAGCGGCGTGAAGTACATCGCCGAGCCCGGCGGCTCCATCCGCGACGATCTGGTGATCGAAGCCTGCAACAAGTACGGCATCGCCATGGCCTTCACCGGTCTGCGCCTCTTCCACCACTAAGCAGGGGCTGAGCCCCTGCACCCCGGACCGCGCTTCGCGCAGGGCTGGGTTTGTAAGTTTGGAGTTGCTGCTAAGACTGCCGACGCACATGCGGGTGCGTCGGCTCGCTTGGCGGTATATGCTTTTTTGTTAGTTGACCTTTGCCATACGAAGTATGGCAATTTTGGGATTTCAAAGGGCAAAGCCCTTTGGTCGGGGTCCGGGGCTGAAAGCCCCGGTCGTCCCCTTCGGAGGTATGTATGAAAGTACTGGTCGTTGGCGGCGGCGGACGCGAGCACGCCATTATCAAAAAGCTGAAAGAAAACAAGCAGGTTGAAACGGTCTATGCTGTTCCCGGCAACGGCGGCATTGCCGAAGACGCCGTGTGCGTGCCGGAGATCGGCGCGAAGGAGCTGGATAAGATCGTCACTTTTGCCAAGGAAAAGGCCGTGGATTTTGTGGTGGTTGCGCCGGACGATCCGCTGGCACTTGGCTGTGTGGACAGGCTGCACGACGCGGGCATTCCCTGCTTTGGCCCGGATGCCAAGGCTGCCCGCATCGAGTCCAGCAAGGTCTTTTCCAAGAATCTGATGAAGAAGTACGGCATTCCCACTGCCAAATACGAGGTGTTTTCCAAGCCCGCTGAGGCGCTGGACTATCTCAAGGCTGCCGATTATCCGATCGTCATCAAGGCGGATGGTCTGGCGCTGGGCAAGGGCGTGCTGATTCCCACCAACTATGAAGAAGCTGAAGACGCCATCAAGTCCATCATGGAGGACAAGGTGTTTGGCGCTTCCGGCAACGAAGTGGTCATTGAGGAGTTCCTCACCGGCCCCGAAGTGAGCGTGCTGGCCTTTACCGACGGTACTGCCATTGCGCCCATGGTTTCTTCCATGGATCACAAGCGCGCCGGCGACGGCGATACGGGCCTCAACACGGGCGGAATGGGCACCATCGCGCCCAACCCGTACTATACAGCCGATGTGGCGAAAACCTGTATGGAAGAGATCTTCCTGCCGACGCTCGCAGCCATGCGCGCCGAGGGCTGCCCCTTCAAGGGCTGCCTGTACTTCGGATTGATGATCACGCCTAACGGCCCCAGGGTGATCGAATACAACTGCCGCTTCGGCGATCCCGAAACGCAGGTCGTGCTGCCGCTGCTCAAAACCGATCTGCTGACCATCATGCAGGCGGTGGAAAATGAAACGCTCGCCGATGTGGATGTGCAATGGGCCGACGGCGCTGCCGCCTGCGTCATTCTGGCATCCGGCGGTTATCCGGGCAGCTATGCCAAGGGGAAGAAAATCACCATTCTCGAACTTCCGCAGGACGTTATCTGCTATCATGCCGGCGATAAGCTGACGGATGACGCGCTCGTCACCAACGGCGGACGTGTGCTGGGCATTACCGCAACCGCACCCGCGCTCAAACAGGCGCTGGAAAAAGCGTATACTGCTGCCGAAACCATTGAATTTGAAGGAAAATACATGCGTCATGACATCGGTCAGCGCGCGCTTGCCGTACTGGAGGAGAAATAATGGTCCATCGAATTTACGTTGAGAAAAAGGAAGCCCTGCGGCAGGAGGCCGCTTCCATCAAGAGCGAGCTTTGCTCCGTGCTGGGCATTGCCGGTTTGACCGGCGTGCGCCTGATCAATCGCTATGATGTGGAACTGGCGGACGAAGCTGTATTTGAGCGCGCCGTTCAGACGGTTTTTTCCGAGCCGCAGGTGGATAACGCCACTGCCGCTTTGCCCGAGGGCGACTACATTGCCTTTGCCGTGGAACCCCTGCCCGGTCAGTTTGACCAGCGCGCCGATTCTGCCAGCCAGTGCATTCAGCTCATGACGCAGGGCGACCGTCCTGCCGTGCGCACGGCCAAGGTGTATCTGCTCTCCGGCGAACTGTCCGAGAGCGATGTGGAAAAGATCAAGCGCTACGTCATCAACCCCGTCGAATGCCGCGAGGCCAGCCTTGCGCCCGTGGATACCCTGAAGGTGGAATACGCGCTGCCCACCACTGTGGACACCATCACCGGCTTCATCGGTCTGGATGATGAAGGGCTGTCTGCTCTGCTGGACAAGCTGGGCCTGGCCATGGATCTGGACGACCTCAAGTTCCTGCAGGCATACTTCCGCGACGACGAGCACCGCGATCCCACCATCACCGAGGTTCGCGTGGTGGATACCTACTGGTCGGACCATTGCCGTCACACCACCTTCTCCACCCATCTGGAGAACATTGAAATCCACGACGAGGCCGTCCGCGCTGCCTATGAGCGCTATCTGGCCTCCCGCGTGGAAGTGTACGGCGAGGAAAAGGCGGCCGCCCGTCCGCAGACCCTGATGGACATTGCTACCATCGGCGCCAAGACCCTCAAAAAGCGCGGCCTGCTGCCTGAGCTGGACGAGAGCGAGGAGATCAATGCCTGCTCCATCCATGTGACGGCCACCGTCAACGGCGAAGAGCAGGACTGGCTGCTGATGTTCAAGAACGAAACCCACAACCATCCCACTGAAATCGAGCCCTTCGGCGGCGCGGCCACCTGTATCGGCGGCTGCATCCGCGACCCGCTCTCCGGCCGCGCCTATGTCCATCAGGCCATGCGCGTGACCGGCGGCGCTGATCCCCGCGTTCCTTATGAGCAGACGCTGGCCGGCAAGCTGCCCCAGCGCAAGCTGGCGCAGACCGCTGCGGCTGGTTATTCCTCCTATGGCAACCAGATCGGTCTGGCCACCGGTCATGTGGCCGAGCTGTATCACGACGGCTATCTGGCCAAGCGTCTGGAGTGCGGCGCTGTTGTGGCTGCTGCGCCTGCTTACAATGTGCGCCGTGAGTGTCCTGCCCCCGGCGATATCATCATCCTGCTGGGCGGCCGTACCGGCCGTGACGGCATCGGCGGCGCAACCGGCTCCTCCAAGAGCCACAACATGAAATCCCTGACCACGATGGCTTCTGAAGTTCAGAAGGGTAACGCCCCCGAAGAGCGCAAGATTCAGCGCCTGTTCCGTGACGCGAATGTGACCCGGCTGA
>JAFWYA010000031.1 GCA_017517815.1 Clostridia bacterium
AATACAATGCCGTGTCGCTGTTCAGGATCTCCGCAAACAGACAAAGGTCTATTGCGCATCTCAGGCCGATACAGGCATTCAACTGATGCGTAAAAGGAATTCGCATCAACATGCAAAATGACCCGCCCCATAGCCACTCCCTCCAAAATGCGAACGTATGTTCCTATATAATATAGTACATAGGATTGTCTGTGTCAACCAGAAAATTTTGGCATATGATGTTGCGTACTTGTAACAACTGTTTTCAGCTGATTGACAAGAATTCGTATCTGGCGATAAACTGTCATTATCCCACTTGCAGCAATCAAAATATACAATCGAAAAGCAATCCAAATCATGGTGGTGACGAAAAATGATTGTTACGGCCCAGTGTTTCGCTTCCCAATATATATCTCCACCATCCAAGTCTGATGGTGGTCAGGGAAAGTATATGCTTTTGTGTACACAAAACAGCCAAGCTGCTTAAATGCGCTTGGCTGTTTATGATCAGGGGAATTCCCGGTAAACGGGGGTCAATGGCGTTTTTTTAGTTGCTCTATCAACGTACGCAGCGTTGCGTATACGAGGGTTTGATCGTCTGGAGGACATGAATGAAGCAATTCGACAATTTTGCTTAGATTTTCGTCATCTTCACCAGCCAACGGTCTGAACAGATGATCAGGCGGAATGCTTAAAATGTCTATGATCTTACAGAGCGTTTCATACTTCGGAAAGCTCTGCGAATTCTCGATATACATTACTTGGCGCTGAGTGAGTCCGATTTTCTCGGCTAAAGCGGCCTGAGTAAAACCGCGCTCTTTGCGGTATTTTCGGATAACAGTGCCAAGCTGATGCTCCGAATGTGTCATTGAATTTCACCTCAATGTAAGTTTACATTTCATATTGCAAACTTAGAATCCCTATTCATTTCGCATTTTATGTGAAATTTGATTTCACATCCAAAATGAGCGCTAATATGGGAGGGGTGTGAGGACGATTCAACGGTGGTAGGCTTCCGAACTACGTATCGTATAAGAAGCATCAAGCGTACAACGGGATCATTTGTGATCCTAAAGGTGAAATAGACCAACACTACAATAAGAAAAGAATAGGTATATTATTATGCGCTGATCCAGTGAAATGCTATGTTTCGCTGGACAGCGCTTTTGTATTTCGCGGCTTTTTTATCGGACAAGCACTGTATCGTTGTCGTTCACCTCCATATTCCTTCGTTTCTTCGCTTCCTATAGTCGATGATACGGAGGTACAAAATGGTACGAATCAATCTGCGGGAATTCTACCCCTTTGACACCAAAGATACCTATATCGAAGTCAGTGCCGAGGTTGCTGATATGATGAAAGCTTTTGAGAGGGCGGAAGCCAGTTATGAGCGCAAGGTTCGTCGCTATAAGGCTTATTACTCTCTTGATCACAAGACTGGCATCGAGCGCAGCATTCTGTTCACGTCTCACTCGCCGGAAGAACTGTATGAGAGAAAGCTGACCAAGGAGGAGCTTCACACGGCTATTGCTCAGCTTCCGGACAAGCAGGCGAAGCGCATTTACGCCCATTACCTCCTGGGTATGAGCAAAGAAGAAATCGCAAGAGCAGAAGGCGTCAGTTGGCATACTGTTCATCAGAGCATTCAGCAAGGATTGAGGCGTATGGAGAAAATTTTGAAAAATATCTGATGTCGTCCTCAGTTTACCCTCAAAAATGTCCCTAATATTGAAGGAACACATTTCCTGCACTGAATCTTGACAACTGAACATCGGGTGTCACAGGTACGAAACCATGCGGTGGAGCGGCTTGTGGTGCGGCGCGATGATGGCGGTGCCGGAGCGATCAACGTGAACCACAGACCCTGCAGCGGCATGCAGGGCGCGAAGATGCCGCATGGGGATAATGATACTTTCTCACGACCTCGCGATGACTGACGGGGAGTTCCTGCAGTATGCGCTTGTCCGGGGGACGGCGGTACAGGTGGGACTATGATGCGATAAAGCTGATCGCAGCCCGTGACACCCTAATTATCTTTGCATCTTGCTGAAGTGATTTCATAGCTTATGGCGTATCATTGACGCTTGGCACTCGATCCCATAGAATGGATGTACCTGCTAATCAGAATGACATGGGAAGGAGGTACATCGCACTTTGATGCAGTGTCAAGTTGCGAAAGGAGACTACACATGAGTGCAATCAATCCGAGCAACGGTTGCGTCCAGCGTACTTATACAGCCGAGCAGGTAGCCCAGATCCTTGGCGTCAGCATTCGTAAGGCATATGACCTTTGCGAAAAAACTACTGATTTTAAGGTGATGCGCTTGGGAAAGCGCTGCCTGCGGATTCACAAGGAATCCTTTGACCAATGGCTGAACAGGCAGGTAGAGCTTTCCTGACGTTTGATCAGAAAGGAAGGCTACTATGGCGACCTATAAAGTAAGAGGCACTGCACACAATATCATTTACCCCTATCGGGATGAACACGGCAAGAAAAAGCAGCAGTGGGAAACCTACACGACTGAACTGGAAGCGATGCAGCGAAAAGCGCTGATTGATTATCTTCAGAATAATCGTCTCTATGGTGACCTGCTGAAAGCGGTGTTAGAGTACAAGCGAAAGAAAGCTCTGGAACGGGCAGTCAGCGAACAGTTTCAGTTGCCCACGCCGGATGTGACGCCGCCCAGCGACGCCAAGGATGACAACATGGGCAAGACGTACCGCGAGTTCGCAGAAAAATGGCTGCCCTTTCACGCCCGTAAGAAGCGCTTCTCGCCAAACTCCTTCGATAGCTACCGAAGCAATCTGGATAATCATATTCTCCCATTCTTCGGTGATCGCGTTATGAGCACCATTACTTCGGAAGATATCGATGATTTTCTGGACTATCTCAGCCAAAAGCCCTGCAAAGGAGCTAAAAGCTATAACAAGCGTCCTGACGAAATACCCATGCTCTCATCGAGCAGTGTGAAGAAATGCTATACCGTGCTGACCTCCGGCTTTGAGACCGCGCTGAAATGGCACTACATCGCCTCCATTCCGGTCACAACTGCCCCGGCTGAGAAAACGGTCAAGCGCCGCGCTTGGGATGTAAATCGGGTGCGTGATATGCTGGGAACGATCAAGGAGGATCGCATTCTTCATCTTGCCGTTCATCTGGCATTTGTTTGCTCGCTTCGCGCGGGAGAGATTGTTGGCATTGACTGGAAGACGATTGACTTCCGTGATGGAAGCCTGTGGATCACTCGCCAGGTACAGCGTGTATCTGACAGATCTCTGGGGATTTTGCCCAAGAATGAAATCATTCGAGTTTTTCCGAAGCTCGTCCCTACATCGAAGAGCAGCCTGATTCTCAAAGGGCCTAAGACGGAGGATAGTCATCGCAAGCAATACCTAACTCGTCCGCTGCTGGATGAAATCCGAGCAAGGTTGGCAGAGATCGAGGAACATAAATCTTTCTTCCGAGAAGAGTATCATGACTATGGCCTGCTGTTGTGTCAAGCAGATGGGCGTCCGCTTGACCCCAAGTGCCTTGAAGACGCTTTCAAGCTTCACCAAATCCAGATGGGGATTCCTGAAGATGAGCGTGTGGATATCCAGGGACTTCGCAAGTCAGGACAAATGCACAAGGTACGCTTGACCAAGAACGACTATCAGCTGGTCGCTGAGAACGCTGGTCAATCGCCTGAAGTGCTGATGAGCAACTACAACGAAGCGCTTGATTCCGAAAAGCGCGCTCTGTCCCGGATGGTTGAAGGAAGCTTCTATCCCGATTTGGAACCTGAATCTGTCGAAGAATCTTCCACAGATGTTTCCAGCCTACTGGATCGGATTCAGCAAAATCCTGAGTTGAGGCGTCAGGTTGTGGAGCGTTTGCTGATGGGTGCACTTGGTGCAGAACGCAGCGCGTGACATAAAAATTTCTGGCGGTTAGCTAAAATGGTTAGCAAGACAGGCTGCATATACAGCCTCTTGATAACTATATACAGCCTACAGCGAGCGGGAAATTAGCTGGAAACACAAAAACCGGATGAAAATTAGCTGGCTGCAAAGCCAACCAACCATCCGGCACGAAAAAGCACAAAACCCCGAAAGCCTTGATATACAACGAAAAACTCCTCTGCGGGTGGTCCCACAGAGGAGTCAATCTGGAGCTGATGAC
>JAFWYA010000032.1 GCA_017517815.1 Clostridia bacterium
CCTGCGGCCCATAAAATGGGCCGCAGAGATGGGTGCAGGGATGAAATCCCTGCCAGGGGTCCAGGGGGCGGAGCCCCCTGGGCGTCCCCGTCCTTATTTTGCGGCAGCCTCGAGGCAGGCAGCCACAGCGTTCATGATGCGGTTGGAGGTGAGGGTCGCGCCGGCGACGGTGTCGACGGTAGCGTCGTTGTTGGCGACGATGGCGGCGGGCACGGTCTCAAAGGCAGCCTTGGCGATGCCTTCGGTCTCCTGATGAGAGACGATCTCCACGCCGGCGATCTTGCCGGAGGCGACGGTGACCTTCACGGTCATGGGGCCGTTCTGGCCGTCGACGGTGGCGGTGTACTCGCCATCGGTGAGGGCGCGGCTCATGTCAAAGAGCTTCTCGGTGGAAACTTCCTTGGCGAACAGGCCTTCGTCCAGCAGGACGGAAGCGGGCTTCACTTCGTAGCCTTCGGCCATCTCGTTGGTCATGGCGTGCTTGGCAGCGATCTTGCCGAACACGATGGGGCCCATGACGCCGGTGCCGCCGGAGACGAACTTGCCCCAGATGCCGCCCACGACTTCGCCGGCGGCGTACAGGCCGGGGATGACGTTGCCGGCTTCATCCAGCACCTGCATGTCCTTGTTGGCAGTCACGCCGCCCAGGGTCATGACGCACAGGGCGTGCAGACGGATGGCGTAGTACTTTTCGCCCTCGATCTTGTTGGTGGCGATGTTGTAGGTGTTGCTGACATTGAACTCGCGGCCGAACTGGTCGGGCTCGCCCTTTTCAACAGCAGCGTTGTAGTCTTCGATGGTCTTCTTGAGGTTCTCGGCGGGCACGTTGATGGCAGCAGCCAGCTCCTCGATGGAGTTGCCGGAGTACATCACATGAGAGCCCAGACCGCCGTCGTAGAAGTAGAAGCGCATGAAGATGTCGCCGCCGGCAGCAGCCAGATCAGCAAGCACCTTGTCGGTGTAGATGTCATACTGCACAGCCTGGGGCTGCTCTTCCAGAGCCACTTCGCGGATAGCGGGGTTGGCTTCGGTCTCGTTGCAGAAACGCTCGCCGTTCTGGTTGACGACGATGCCGCCGGTCTTCCAGGTGTAGGTGGAAGCGATCTGGCCGCGGGTATCGTCATCGCGGGCAACCAGACCCATGGGGAAGGTGGGGATGGCGTCCATGGCGGTAAGTCCCGCGCCGACCTTCTGCATCATGAGCAGGGCGTTGCCGTCAGAGCCGGGAGCGCCGCCGGCCAGGTAGTATTCGCCGTACTGGGTGTACTCGCCCATGAGCTTGCGGTTGCTGCTGTAGCCGCCGGTGGCGACGATGACGCCCTTCTTGGCGGTGTAGGTCACTTCGCCGTTGGGGCCTTCAGCCTTCACGCCGGTGATCTGGCCCTTTTCGTTGGCGACGAGTTCCTTGGCGGTGGTGAAGAGCACCACTTCGATCTTGTCGTTGGCCTTCACGATGCCGTCCAGCACTTCGTGAGCGGCGGACTTGTAGTTGGCGCTGTCCTCGGGGCTGCACTTGTAGGTGCGGGGCACGGAGTACAGGGCATGCTCGGGGGCGAACACGGCGCGGCGGCCCTGAGCGTCCACGGTGAACTTGTTGTCCTTCAGGCCCGCTTCGTACAGCCAGTCGAACACTTCGGTAGCGCTCTCGGCGTAGGTGCGGATGAGCTCTTCATTGGGCTGGCCGCCGAAGTCGTCGCCGTTGTTGATGATGTCGGCAACGTAACTGTCGATGGTGTCCTCAATGCCGTCTTCCTTCTGGATGATGGTGCCGGCAGCAGACATAGAGCCGGAGGTAAAGTTCAGAGCGCCGCCGGTCTTGCCGGTCATTTCCAGCACGATGACCTTCTCAGCGCCGTTTTCAACAGCCTCGATGGCAGCAGACAGGCCAGCGCCGCCAGCGCCAACGATGATGAGGTCGGCGTCGGCTTCCTCGGCCACAGCGGGCACGATGCAGCTGAATACCAGCATGATGCTCAGCAGGGTAGCCAGAAAACGATTCATGGGGATCTCCTCCTGTTGTTTTTGGTATTTGTGTGCAAATTTGCACACTTATAGTATAAACGCAAAGATCGTTAAAATCAAGACAAAGAAAAAACATTTCCTCACAAGCAGCCTTAAATGTTATCCACCTTTCGCAGCCGGCCGCGCGCCTGCTGTTGCGGCTGGACAGACCCCTATGTTATAATGAAGCGAAATCAACCCACCCGGAGGACATCTGTATGCATACTTTTCTGCCCGCCGTTTGCGCCGCCGCATCCGCCGCCCTTTCCGCATGGTTGATGGGCTGGCCGCGCGAGGGCGGCTATCAGCTGACTTGGCTTGTGATGGCCGTTTTGTGCGCCATTGGCACCCGCCAGTTCATGAAGGAGACCGACCGCCGCGCGAAGTGGTGCTTTGGCGTGCTGGGCGCGCTGTTCATGCTGTGCATGGGCCTTGGCTGGCGGCTGGAGTCCGTCGACCGCACCGGCTTTGACGGCCTTGCGCTGTGCCTGCTGCTGGCGGCATGTTCCGGCCCGGCTGTGGGGGCGCTGGCACTTTGGGCGTCGCGCAAGCTGGAAAGCCTGGCCCCCGGCAAGCCCCTCAGCCCCAAAAAGACCTTCTGGGTCTGCTTTGCGCTCATCATGGCGATGTGGCTGCCGGTGCAGCTGGCATACTTCCCCTGCTGCTTCGGCTACGACCTCAACAACCAGATCGGGCAGATCAACCACGGCCCGTTTAACACGCATCATCCGCTGTTGCACACGCTGATCGTAGGCGGCTTTTACGTGCTGGGCGGCGCTCTTGGCAGCCACACGCTGGGCGCGTGGATGTACGGCACCTTTCAGATGCTGTGCGTGGCAGGCTCGATGGCCTACGGTCTGAGCCACCTTGCGCGCCTGCGCGTGCCCAAGAAGGTGATCGTGGCCCTCACGCTGTTTTTCGGCCTTGCGCCCAATCACTCGCTGATGTCCATCGGCTGCACCAAGGACGTGCTGTTCGCCGCCGCCATGACGGTCACCGTGATCCACCTGCACAAGCTGTGGCTTGACCCCACCCGCATCCGCCGCGTCAAACCCGCCCTGAGCCTTGTGATCTGGCTGATGCTCACGAGCCTCCTTCGCAACAACGCGGTTTACGCCATCATTCTCTTTGCCATCCCCGCGGTCATCCTCATCGGCAAGGGCAGCCGCCGCAGGCTGTTTGCCGCGATCGCCGCCGCGCTCATCCTGCAGTCCGCCGCAGGCACCGTCATGGCCCGCGCCACCGACGCCGTGCCCGGCGCCATCAACGAAATGCTGAGCGTCCCCGCCCAGCAGCTGGCGCGCATCTACCACAAGTACGGCTTCGACGTGCCCACCGGCTACGAGGTGGTCGAGTGGGTGCCCCACGCCGACATGTATCAGGCCTCGCGCGCGGACTTCACCAAGCAGCACCTCAAGGTCACCCGCGAAGGTCAGCTGATGGGCTTTGCGAAGTTCTGGGTGCGCGAACTCTTCCACTATCCCATTGAATACATCGACGCCTTCCTGCTCAACGCCAAGGGCTACTGGTTCCCGCACGACACCTCCTTTGCCGTCGTCTACGGCGAATGGCCCGAGGCGCTCGTCGGCGCCATCATCACCGAGCAGTACCCCATCGATGTGGAATTTACCTCCTACATCCCGCCCCTGCGCGCGCTCTACGAGCATCTCTTCACCCGCAACAACTACCAGTCCGTGCCGGGCCTTTCCACCCTCATCCACCCGGCCACCTATTCCTGGCTGATCCTCTGGGCCATCGCGTGGGCCATCTGGCGCAAAAACACCCCCGCCCTCATGCCCATGCTGCTGCTCGCCGCCTACCTCGCCACCCTCTTCCTGGGCCCCTGCGCCCTCGTCCGCTACTGCTACTACCTCATGATCGGCGCGCCCCTCGCCCTGGGCGTGCTGTGCGCGAAGGAGTAACGGGGGACGATTGCAGGGGTTTCACCCCTGCACCCCACAAGGGACTTCGTCCCTTGACCCATCTCTGCGGCCCATTTTATGGGCCGCAGGGATTTTTTTGTTTGGGGAGGATGCTCAGACCGCCGCTCCCCGGAAGGGGTCGCGGCTCGCTTGGACGGTAGCATGTATAGCTAAGCAACGCCTTTCAACCCTCCCAAAAGGTAAAGACCCCTTACTGGGGTCTGGGGCTCTGCCCCAGCGCGGGAAGGGGGGAGGGGAGGAGTCCAGAGGGGGGTCTCGGGGGGACCGGTGCGGGGTCCCCTCCCGACCGCCCCTCTGGCCCAAGCGGAGCGGAGAGAAACCTGAGCGAAACGAAGTTGCGCTCAATAGGCTGAGAAGCCTAGTTCCTTAAAGCGGCGCGTAGCTGCCGCCCTACAGACATCAACCCACAGGGGAGCCTGCAGAATCAGCTGCCGCCAACAAACAAAAAACCCCGCCCCCATTCCAGAGGGCGGGTAAAAAGGGTGCAGGGCCTTAGCCCCTGCTTAGCATACTCCCTGCGCCATCATCGCCTCGGCAACCTTCAGGAAGCCGGCGATGTTCGCGCCGATCACATAGTTGGTGGGCTTGTCGCCGTACTCGGCGGCAGCCTTGGCACACTGCGTAAAAATACCGGCCATGATGCCCTTGAGCTTCTCGTCCACCTCTTCAAAGGTCCAGGAAAGACGCATGCTGTTCTGGCTCATTTCCAGCGCGGAGGTCGCCACGCCGCCGGCGTTGGCAGCCTTGCCGGGGGCAAACAGCACGTCGTTGGCCAGGAAGATCTCGGTGGCTTCGAGGGTGGAGGGCATGTTGGCGCCTTCGCCCACGGCGAAGCAGCCGTTGGCCACCAGCGCCTTTGCGCCGTCAGCGTCCAGCTCGTTCTGAGTGGCGCAGGGCAGGGCCACGTCGCACTTGACGGTCCAGATGCCCCTGCAGCCTTCGGTGTACACGCTGCCGGGCACGCGGGCGGCGTATTCCTTGATGCGGCCGCGCTCGACTTCCTTGATCTGCTTGACAACGTCCAGCTTGATGCCGTCCATGTCGACCACGTAGCCGTTGCTGTCGCTCATGGCCACGACCTTTGCGCCCATCTCGGCAGCCTTTTCGGCGGCGTAGATGGCCACGTTGCCGCTGCCGCTGACCACGACCGTCTGACCGGCGATGGTCTTGCCGTTGGCTTCCAGCATGTTCTTGACGAAGTAGCACAGGCCGTAGCCGGTGGCCTGCTTGCGGCCCAGGCTGCCGCCGTAGGTGAGGCCCTTGCCGGTGAGCACGCCCTCGTACAGGCCGGTGAGGCGCTTGTACTGGCCGTACATGTAGCCGATCTCACGCGCGCCGGTGCCGATGTCGCCCGCAGGCACGTCGGTATCCGCGCCGATGTACTTGAACAGCTCAGTCATGAAGCTCTGGCAGAAGCGCATCACTTCGTTGTCGCTCTTGCCCTTGGGGTCGAAGTCGCAGCCGCCCTTGCCGCCGCCGATGGGCAGGCCCGTGAGGCTGTTTTTGAGAATCTGCTCCATGCCCAGGAACTTCAAAATGCCCAGGTTTACGCTGGGATGCAGGCGGATGCCGCCCTTATAGGGGCCGATGGCGCTGTTATACTGCACGCGCCATGCGCGGTTGACCTGCGCCTTGCCGTTATCATCGATCCACGGCACGCGGAACATGATGACGCGCTCGGGCTCGACAAAGCGCTCCAGCAGGCCTGCGGCCTCATACTCGGGGTGCTTGTCAAACACGGGGGAGATGGAGTTAAGGATCTCGGTCGCCGCCTGGATAAATTCGCTTTCGTGAGCGTTGCGGGCCTTCAGGCCGTCCAGCACGCGGGAAGTGTATGCATTCATGGTGATTGTCCCCTTTCGGTCGGATGGCGGCGCAGGTGCGCCACGGGAATGATTATAGCACAAAATGGCAGGGGCGTAAGAGGGAGCGGTGCACTAATTATGTTTTTTGGTGGAGGGGGCTGCTGACGGCGGCAGCTTACGCGCCGCCCATGTAGCTTGGCTTCTCAGCCTATTGTGCGCACTCCCGGTGCGCCCCGGTTTCTCTCCGCTCCGCTTGGGCCAGAGGGGCGGTCGGGGGGGACCCCGCACCGGTCCCCCCGAGACCCCCCTCTGGACTTCCCCCCTCCCCCCTTCCCGCGCCGGGGACACCCCGGACCCCCGGACCCTGCAAGGGGTCTTTTTTTATGGACGGGTTGAGAGCGCTGCTTTGCTATACCTTGCCACCGCCAAGCGAGCCGCGACCCCTTCCGGGGAGCGGCGGTCTGCGTTCCCGCCCCAAACAAAAAAAGACCCCCGCGCCATCAAATGGCGCGGGAGCGGGGTCCAGGGGCTCAGCCCCTGGTTATTTGGCGTACTCGGCAGCGTTGGTGCCGGCGATGCGGCCAAACACAACGATGTCGCTCACGGCGTTGCCGCCCAGACGGTTGGCGCCGTGCACGCCGCCGGTGACCTCGCCAGCAGCGTACAGACCGGGGATGGCAGCGCCCTCAGCGGTCAGCACTTCGGTGTTGGCGTTGATCTTCAGACCACCCATGGTGTGGTGGATGCCGGCGGTAACCTTGATGGCATAGAAGGGAGCGGTGTCCAGAGGATTGGCGAAGCTGGTGCGGCCAAACTCAGCGTCGGTCTTGGCGGCGACGTTGGCGTTCCAGGCTTCCATGGTGGCGGCAAAGTCGGCAGCGGGCACGCCGATGTTGGCGGCCAGCTCTTCGTAGGAAGCGCCCTCGATGGTCAGGCCCTTCTTGATGTAGCCGGCGATAACGCTGGAGGCGTCAACCATCTTCTGGTCCACGATCAGCCAGCTGAAGGAGCCGGTCTGAGCGATCTCGGCAGCGGACACAACGTCGCGGGTGCCGACTTCGTCGATGAAGCGCTTGCCCTCGGCATTGACGAGGATGGCGCCGTCGCCGCGCAGACCCTCGGTGATGAGAGCGGCGGTGTCAGCCTGAACGGTGGGGTGGATCTGGATCTGCTCCATATCAACGGTGGCAGCGCCCACGGCGGTGGCCATCGCGATGCCCTGGCCCTGCAGGCCGGCAGCGTTGGTGGTCATGAAGCCGTTGAGCTCGGGCTTGAGCTCGGCAACCATGGGCAGGTTGGCGCCGAAGCCGCCGGTGGCCAGCACAACAGCCTTGGCGCTCACCAGCACGTTGCCGCCGTCAGCGGTCACGCCCTTCACGCCGGTCACAACGCCGTTGTCCATGGTGATCTCGGTGGCGGTGGTGTTAAAGAGGATCTCGACGCCGCGGTCGGTCACATTCTTCTCAAGGATGGGAACGATGTAGGAACCGACGGACACGGTCTTGCCCTCAGCATTCACAGGGCGATGGATGCGCTTGACGGAAGCGCCGCCGAAGGAACCAACGCTGGTGAGGTCAGCGCCGATGGAGCTGAGCCATTCAATGCCGCTCTCGGTGCCTTCCACCATGGTCTTGACCAGCTCGACATCGTTGATGCCCTTGCCGCCGATCAGGGTGTCCAGCTGCATGAGCTCCTTGGAGTCAAAGTAGCCGGTGGGGTTCTTCTGGTACTCTTCCCACTGGGTCTTGACGGTGGCAGCCAGCTCAACGATGGCGGCGTTGTCGGCCCAGGAAGTTTCGATGGAAGCCAGGGTCTTTTCCAGACCGGCCTGCTCGCCGAACTCATTGTTGTCCTGCAGAGCGGTCTTGGCAGCGTTCATGCCGCCGGTGGCGCGCACGGTGTTGCCGCCGACCATGGCCTGGCTCTCGAGGATGACGACGGTCTTGCCGGCGTCAGCAGCGGTGATGGCAGCGCTCATGCCGGCGCCGCCAGCGCCCACGACCACAACGTCCACGGTGCGCAGAACGTCTTCGCCCTGGCCCTTTTCGACCTTCACGTTGTAGCTCTCGGCGTCCACACCGGCAGCGGTGAGGGCAGCCTTGGCGGCCTCAACGATGGCGTTGGAGGTGATGGTAGCGCCGGAAATGGCGTCCACGGCGATGGAGCCGGTGGCGGTCATCTCTTCAGCCAGCTTCACCAGCGCAACGGAACCGATGCCCTCGGTCTCGCCAGCGCCTTCAGCAGTCACGGCGACCAGAGCGCCGTCAGACAGGGTAACGTTCACGGTCACGTCGCCGCCAAAGCCCTTGGCGGTGCCGGTAGCGGTCACGTCAGCAGGAACAGCCTCGCCCAGCGCGACAGACGCAACCAGCATCATCAGCGCCATGACGATCGCAGCAATACGAGTCTTCATGTTGATCTTCCTCCTGTGGAGATTGTTATTTTTTTAACCGACGGCTAGTATACCACATTCCCCGGGGAACTTCAAGCTGTTTCACCGTGAAATGATTGTATATATTCCCGTTTGGAAATGCTGCCGGTTTATGGTATAATACCGGCAAAGGAGCCTGATGAAACATGAAAAAACTTGTACCGGCCGATCAGGTCGCGCTGCCGGGCGATCTCAAGCGCGTCAACCGCCAGCGTATTTTGAATATCCTTCGCACAGGCCGCGTGCTGACCGCCGCCGACATCCACGAGGAAACGGGCATCAGCCGGCCCACCGTCATGCGCGCCCTGCAGGACTTTTGCGCCCTTGGGGCGGTGAAGTCGCTGGGCCTTGGCGAAACCACGCGCATGGGCGGCAAAAAGCCGGAATTGTTCGTTCTGTCCGACGAGCAGCGCATTCTGTGCGTGAACCTGTGGCCCGAGACCATCACCCTGGCCCTTTGCGGCATGACCGGCGACGTGCAGCACGCGCAGAGCTATCCCCAGCCCATGGCCGGCGACCTCAACGCCGCCCTCGAGCCCCTGCGCGACAAGGTGACGGCTTATCTTGCCCAGCATTCCCTCACAGCGGACGCCCTGTACGGCATGGTGCTCACCGTGCCCGGCACCGTCGATTACGAGCAGAACCTGCTGCGCTACAATGTCAAGGCCCCCGGCTGGGGCGCCGATGTGCCGCTCATCCCCCGCCTGCGCGAGCTGTTTGGCGAAAACCTGCACTACTGCATCGACAACGCGGGCAAGGCCGCCGGGCGCGCCCTGCTTTTGGAAAAGCCCGAATACGCCGACAAGCGCCTGATGACCTTCTTTACCACATGGGGCGTGTCGGCCTGCATGATCGAAAAGGGCCATGTGCTCAACGGCCGCGACTCGCTCATCGGCGAGATCGGCCACATGATCGTGGCATCCGACGGCCCGGTCGTGTGCGGCTGCGGCAAGCGCGGCTGTCTGGAAAGCCTCGTCAGCGCCAGCCACATGCGCCGCCTGATGAACGACGAAGCCCTCACCTTCCCCGAGCTGTTCGCCCGCTCCGACGCAGGCGATGAAAAGGCCCGCGAGGTGGTCGCTCATTTCGCCCACTGCTTTGCCGTGGCGCTGCACAACCTGTCCCTTTGCTACAATCAGGAATCCGTCGTCTTTCAGGGCGATTTCGCCCACGCCGACCCGTGGTTTGACCGCTGTCTTACGCAGGAGCTGCGGCAGTTCCGCTACTATCCCGACGGCGAGTTCTTCACCATTGAATACGATGCCCGCGATCTGTCGCACCTCGCCGCGCAGGGCGCGGCCGAGCTGCTGAGAAAGCAGTATTTTACGGGGCTGGAGTAAACCCCTGGTTCGTTGCAGCCTGCTTGAAAGCAGCTTCGCTGATGACGGCGGCAGCTTACGCGCCGCTTTATGAGGCAGGTTGCCTCAGCCTATTGAGCGCACTGCCGGTGCGCTCAGGTTCCTCTCCGCTCCGCTCGGGCCAGAGGGGCGGTCGGGGGGGACCCCGCACCGGTCCCCCCGAGACCCCCCCTGGACTCCCCTCCTCCCCCCTTCCCGCGCTGGGGCAGAGCCCCAGACCCCAAGACCCCCGCAAGGGGTCTTTTTCTTTTGGGCGGGTTGGGAGGCAGTGCTTTGTTAATCCTTGCTCCCCACCCAAGCGAGCCGGGAGGCCTGTCGCCGACCGGCGGTCTTAGCAGCAGCCCCAGACACATAAAAAAACCTGCGGCCCATAAAATGGGCCGCAGAGATGGGTCAAGGGACGAAGTCCCTTGTGGGGTCCAGGGGTGAAGCCCCTGGCGTTATTCCAGTTCAAACGCTCCCGTGTACAAACGGTAGTACGTGCCCTTCTGGGCGATGAGGTCTTCGTGGTTGCCGCGTTCGATGATGCGGCCGTGGTCGAGCACCATGATGGCGTCGGAGTTGCGCACGGTGGACAGGCGGTGGGCGATGACGAACACGGTGCGGCCGTGCATGAGGGCGTCCATGCCGCGCTGCACGATGGCCTCGGTGCGGGTGTCGATGGAGGAGGTAGCCTCGTCAAGGATCATGACGGGCGGGTCCGCCACGGCGGCGCGGGCGATGGAGATCAGCTGGCGCTGGCCCTGGCTCAGGCCGCTGCCGTCGCCGGTGAGGATGGTGTTGTAGCCCTCGGGCAGCATGCGGATGAAGCTGTCCGCACCGGCGAGCTTGGCGGCTGCGATGCAGTCTTCGTCGGTAGCGTCAAGGTTTCCGTAGCGCAGGTTTTCCATGACGGTGCCGGTAAAGAGGTTCACGTCCTGCAGGACGACGCCGAGGGAGCGGCGCAGGTCGGCCTTTTTGATCTTGTTGATGTTGATGCCGTCGTAGCGGATCTTGCCGTCGGCAATGTCGTAGAAGCGGTTGATGAGGTTGGTGATGGTGGTTTTGCCAGCGCCGGTCGCGCCGACGAAGGCGATCTTCTCGCCCGGACGGGCGTACAGGCTTACGTTGTGCAAAACGGTCTTTTCAGGCACGTAGGCAAAATCCACGTCGTTAAGCACGATGTCGCCCTTGAGCTCGGTGTAGGTGAGCGTGCCGTCGGAGTGCGGGTGCTTCCACGCCCACAGGCCGGTGCGGCGGTTGCTTTCGGTGAGGGTGCCGTCGGGCAGACGCTCGGCGTTGACCAGGGTGACGTAGCCGTCGTCCTCCTCGCTGGGCTCATCCAGCAGGGTGAAGATGCGCTCTGCGCCCGCCAGCGCCATGATGATGCTGGCCAGCTGCTGGCTCACCTGCGAAATGGGCATGACGAACGAGCGCGACAGCGTGAGAAACGATGCGATCATACCCAGCGTGACCGTGCCGCCGACGCCGCCGGACAGGCTTACATTGGGCACGCCGCTGAGGCTGAGCGCTGCGCCCACGATGGCCAGCAGCACATACAGGATGTGGCCCATGTTGTTGTTCACCGGGCCCATGATGTTGGCAAACTGGTTGGCGCGGGTGGCGTTGAAGCACAGTTCCTCGTTGCGGCGGTCGAATTCGCGCACGGCCTCGTCCTCGTGGTTGAATACCTTCACCACGCGCTGGCCGTTGATCATCTCTTCAATATAGCCGTTGACGTTGGCCAGAGACTTCTGCTGGCCCACAAAGTGCTTGCCGCTGAGGCCGCCGATCTTGCCGGTGGCGATCACGATGAGCACCGCAAACAGCACCACGAACAAGGTCAGCCACAGGCTCTGGGTGAGCATGGCCACAAAGACCGATACAATGGAAATAACGCTGTTAAACACCTGCGGCAGCGACTGGCCGATCATCATGCGAAGGGTGCCGGTGTCGTTGGTGTAGTGGCTCATGACCTCGCCGTGGGAGTGCGTGTCAAAGTAGCGGATGGGCAAAGTCTGCATGTGGTTGAACATCTCCAGCCTCACCCGGCGGATCACGCCCTGCGACACGGCGATCATCAGGCGATTGGCCAGGAATGCGCACACGATGCCCGCAAGGAAGACGCACGCCATGCGCACGCCTGCCATGGCAAGGCCGCTGAAGTCGTTGGATTTGTTCAGAAGCATGGGGGTGATGTAGCCGTCGATCAGCGTGCGGATGAACGACGAGCCGATGACGCTGGCCACGGTGTTGCCGATGGAACAGATCATCACCAGGATGAGGCGCGCCTTGTACTGGCCAACATAGCCCAGCAGGCGCTTCATGGTGCCCTTTGCGTCCTTGGCCATGCGGCCGTCGCCGCGCGGGCCACGGGGTCCTCCGCGCATCATTCGTCCTCACCGCCCTTCATCTGGCTTTCATACACTTCGCGGTAGATGGCGCTGGTACTCAGCAGCTCTTCATGCGTGCCCACGGCGGTCACGCAGCCTGCATCCAGCACCACGATCTGGTCGGCCTCCATCACGCTTCCCACGCGCTGGGCGATGATGATCTTCGTCACGTCCGGGATATCCTCGCGGAAGGCCTTGCGGATGAGCGCGTCGGTGGCGGTGTCCACAGCGGAGGTGGAGTCGTCCAGAATGAGCACTTTGGGCTTTTTGAGCAGTGCGCGGGCGATGCACAATCTTTGCTTCTGACCGCCGGACACGTTGGTGCCGCCCTGCTCGATGTAGGTGTCATAGCCTTCCGGGAAGGCGGAAATAAATCCGTGCGCCTGCGCAAGCTCGCAGGCATGCTGCATTTCTGCGTCGGTGGCATGCTCGTTGCCCCAGCGGAGGTTTTCCTTGATGGTGCCGGAAAACAGCACGTTTTTCTGCAGCACAAAGGCCACCGCGTCGCGAAGCGCGGTCAGGTCGTAGCGGCGCACGTCGACGCCGCCCACCTCCACGCTGCCCTCGCTCACATCATACAGGCGCGGAATCAGCTGCACAAGGCTCGACTTGGACGAACCCGTGCCGCCGAGGATGCCGATGGTCTGGCCGCTTTCAAAGTGCAGGTTGATGTTGTCCAGCACCGGGCGCTCGCTTTCGCGGTTGTAGCGGAAGCGCACATTGCGGAAGGTGATGCTGCCGTCTTTGACCTCGGTCACAGCGTTTTCGGGGGAGACGATGTCGCTTTGCTCCTCCAGCACCTCGGCAATGCGCTGCATGCTGGCGCGGCTCATGACCATCATCACAAAGATCATGCTCACCATCATCAGGCTGGACAGGATCTGCATGGTGTAGGTGAACAGGCTCGTCAGCTCGCCCGTGGACAGGCCCAGCGCCGCGTCACCGCCGCAGGCCACCACGGCCCGCGCGCCGAACCAGCTGATGAAGAGCATGCAGCCGTACATGCAAAACTGCATCAGCGGCTGGTTGAAGGACAGGATCTTTTCGGCCTTGACGAAGTTGTCGTAGATCTCGTCGGTCACGCCGCCGAACTTTTCGCCCTCGTGCGCCTCGCGCACGAAGCTCTTCACCACGCGGATGCCGTACAGGTTTTCCTGCACGATGGCGTTGAGGCGGTCAAACTTTTTAAACGTCCTGTGGAACGTGGGGTGCGCCTTGGAGGAAATGATGTACAGCCCAACGCCCAGCACCGGCACGAAGGCCAGAAACACCAGGCTGAGCTTTGCATCGATGCCGATGGCCGCCACCAGCGAGAAGATGAGCATGAACGGCGACCTGACCGCCGTGCGGATGATCATCTGATAGGCATTCTGCACATTGCTCACGTCGGTGGTGAGGCGCGTGACCAGGCCGCCGGTGGAGAACTTGTCGATGTTGGCAAAGGAATAGTCCTGCACGCGGGTGAACATGTCGCGGCGCAGGTTTTTGGCAAAGCCTGCGCTGGCGCTGGCCGCGTACTTGCCCGCCAGCACGCCGAACAAAAGCGACAACAGCGACGACACAAACAACAATAGACCGGTTTTGAGGATCACCGGCATGCTGCCTGCGTCGATGCCCTTATCGATGAGGTTGGCCATGAGCAGCGGGATGACGCACTCCATCACCACTTCCATCGATATGTAAGCCGGGGCCTTGATGCTGTCAGCCTTGTATTCGCGAATGCTGCGCATCAGTCGTTTGATCATGGTTCCATTTCCTCCTGCGAAAAAACGTTAGCCGATATTCTCCTGCATGCGGCTGATGAAGGAGCTCAGCAGCTCGATCTCTTCATCGCTGAAGCCGGTGAGCAGCTGTTCCTGCAGGATGCGGGCATTTTCGCGCATCTGGTTGCTGAAGCAGCGGGAATAGTCGGTAAGGGTCACTCTTTTGAGGCGCGCATCGTGTGCAACGCCCTTGCGGTTGATGAGGTTTTTCTGCTCCATCAGCTGCAGCACGCGCGACGCCGTGGAGCGGGTGAAGCCGAACTCACGCTCCAGATCGCGCTGGTAGATGTTTTCGTCCTCATGCTCGGCCAGGTAGCGGATGATGCGGCCGTTGGTGCCGGTCACCTCTTCGGTGCCGGGGGTCTTCTGCAGTTCCTGATACAGGCGGCGCCCAATGTTCATGTCCAGGCGGTGCAGGCAGCGCGCGAGGGGGTAGGCGTTCGTCTTCATAAAATGAGACCTCCAGTGCAGATGGCAAAATTTGGTTTTGCGCAAATGGTTGTACTTCAAACATTATAAAAAATGCCCTGCATTCAAGTCAATCGGTCTAATGTGAACATTAGGTGAAAATTTTCAAAAGCTGCCCAAGCTCCCCGGGCAATTCGCTTTCCCGCTCGATCACCTGCCCGGTCACGGGGTGCACCACGCGCACATAGGCGCTGTGCAGCGCGAACCGGCCGGGCAGTTCGCCGGTTTCCGTACCATATAAAAAGTCGCCCGTCACCGGGCAGCCCATGGCGGCCATGTGCACGCGGATTTGATGGGTGCGGCCGGTATCCAGCCTGAGGCGCACAAGGCTGCGCCTGCCCCGCTGCATCACCCGGTAGAAGGTGCGGGCCTCTTTTCCGTCGGGCCGCACCTCGCGTTTGACAGTCGCGCCGTCGCATTTGCCAATCGGCAGGTCGATCACACCCTCGTCAGCAGGGGGCGCGCCATCCACCACGGCCAGATATTCGCGCACGAAGCCATCCGAGTGCAGCATCTGCTGCAGCAGGTGCTGTGCGTGGGCGGTGTTGGCGGCCAGCATCAGGCCGCTTGTGCCCTTATCCAGCCGGTTGACCGGGCGGTAGACGAAATCCGCCGGGCAGCCAAGGCGATGGAACAGCGCGTTTTCAAGCGTTGGCCCGTCCTGCTTGCTGCTGGATGCCGTGGGCAGCGGCGCAGGCTTGTCGATGATGCGGAAGTGTTCGTCCTCAAACAGGATCTCAAAAGGAATGTCAAACGGCTCCGGCAGCGTGTTTTCCACCTCGGGGATCTCAAGCCTGAGCGTCTGCCCGGCGCAAAGCCTTGCATCAGCCTTCACGGGCGTACCGTCCAGCGTGATCAGCCCATGGAACTTGGCGCGCTTGAACTGGCCGCTGCTCAGCCCCAGCGCCCCCATGGCGGCGCGGCGCACCGGCTTTTGCGCGTATTCCTCAGAAATCACCAGTTCATACACGGGCATGCGATCACCTCCACTGGAAGTATAGCACACCCCGCCCGATTGTGCTATACTAGTACAAACACAACCAACAACAGGAGGAACCCATGCGCATTGCCCTGATTGCAGACCTTCACGGCAACCGCCCCGCCACGCTGGCGCTGGAGCGCGACCTTGCGCGCGTGCAGCCCGACGACATCTGGTGTCTGGGCGACATTGTGGGCAAGGGCCCCAGCAGCGATTTCACCTTTGACTGGGCGCACGATAACTGCAGCCTGATTTTGGGCGGCAACTGGGACTACGGCGTGGGCCACAAACAGTTTCCGGCGGACGGCTTTTACTGGCAGCAGCTGGGCGAAGATCGTCTTGCCCGCCTGCGCGAACTGCCGCTTGAGCACGAATGCTGGTTTTCCGGCCGCAGGCTGCGCCTGTTTCACGGCAGGCCCGTGATGGACACCCTCGTCACCGTCCACCACGACCCCTCGCTTTTACAGCCCTATTTTGAGGATGTCTCCGGCGCGCGGTACGACGCGGTCCTTTATGCCGACGCGCACCGTCAGGCCATGCGCACCCTCACCCCCGGCGTGATGGTGAACATCGGCAGCGTGGGCAACAACCTGGGCGAGCCGCGCTGCTGCTACGCCATTCTGGAAGGCGACCCGGGCCGGGAGCCTGCGCCGTTTGAAATTCGCCTGCGGCAGGTGGATTACGACCGCCGTCAGGCGGTGGAGGATGCGGCGCTCACGCCGCTGGTGCCGAATATTGCGGCGTTTATCAACGAGGTGGAGACCGGGGTGTACAGTCGGCCAAGGCCTGGGAAGTAAGCAGGCGGGCGGCTGCTTATGCGCCGCTGGAGGGGCGGGCTGCCTCAGCCCGGTGATTTTTCTAAGCTGCGCTTAGGGTTCTCTTCCGCTCCGCTCGGGCCAGAGGGTGAGGGGGAACGTCGAGGTTCCCCCTTACCCTCTGGACTCCCACACCCCCTCCTTCGCCGGGGCAAAGCCCCGGACCCCTTGAGTTGGGTACTACTCAAATACTCTTATGACCCGGGCTTGGCTGGTGCATAGGCCGTCCTGCCGGCACGCTTCGCCGCCGGCAAAGCTTCGCTTAGAATTAGTAACTTCCCCAACCCTTTCCAAAGATAAAGACCCCATGCTGGGGTCTGGGGCTTTGCCCCAGCGCGGGAAGGGGGGAGGGGGGAAGTCCAGAGGGGGGTCTCGGGGGGACCGGTGCGGGGTCCCCCCCGACCGCCCCTCTGGCCCGAGCGGAGCGGAGAGCAGCCGGAGCGCATCGGCAGTGCGCTCAATAGGCTGAGAAGCCAAGCCACATTGGCGGCGCGTAAGCTGCCGCCGCTCCCCCCTTTTTTCCCTTTTTTCCCAAAAAGGAGGTACCCTTCATGGACTTCACCCGTGCCGATCAGGCCGTCATCGCAGGCCTGCGCGAGAATGCCTATACCTCCGCCTGCCTGCTGGTGGGGCAGAATCAGCGCGTGCTGCATCGCCGTGCGTTTGGCCGCATCACCCTCGATGACGACGCGCCCATGACCAACGAACATACCCGCTTCGATGTGGATTCCATCACCAAGCCCCTCGTCACCGGCATGCTCGCACTGCGCGCCCTCGAGGCCGGAAAGCTGTGCCTGTGGGACAGCCTTGGCACCTTCATCGACGCGCCGGAGGATAAACAGGCGATCACCGTCGAACAGCTGCTCACCCATACGGCGGGCTTTGGCGGGCTGCGCCTGTGGGAGTGCGCGCAGGACGCCGAGGACACCGCGCGCGCCATTCTTGACGCGCCCCTTGTGAGCCCTCCGGGTTCGCGCATGCGCTATGGCTGCGCGGGGTATATCCTGCTGGGACAGCTGCTGGAGTGCCTCTATGGCCTGCCGCTGGACGAGCTGGCCACGCAGGAGGTATTCTGGCCGCTGAAGATGCGCCGCAGCGGCTACCTGCCGCAGGACGGCAATATCGCCGCCACCGAAATGCAGGATGACGGCCGCTGCCTGCAGGGCGTGACCCATGATGAAAACGCAAGGTTTTTAAACGGCGTGTCCGGCAACGCGGGCGTGTTCAGCGATATGGACGACCTGGCCCTGTTTATGCAGATGCTGTGCAGCGAGGGCAAGCTGCCCGATGGCTCGCAGTACCTGTGCCCGTCCACGGTGCGCATGGCGCTCAGGCCCCGCACCGGCGGACGCAGCCTCTTGTTCCAGCTGCCCGGGGTGGACAGCGGCTTCACCGGCGACCTGTTCCCGCCGGAGACCGTGGGCCACACGGGCTTTACCGGCACCAGCATCGCGCTGGACCCCACAAGCGGCATGTATGTGGTGTTCCTCACCAACCGCGTGTGCCCCTCGCGCGACAGCATGGGCATCTACCGCATCCGCAGGCTGGTGCACAACGCCGCCTTCGCTGCCTGCGGCCTGTAAGAAGGAGACACTATGGCCATTTATCTGGACTATGCCGCCACCACCCCGGCGGATGACAAAGTCATCGAAGCCATGTGCGGCTGCATGAAGCTGGCAAACCCCTCCTCGCCCTACGGCGCGGCGGCGGCGGCGCGCAGGCAGATGCGGCTGGCACGGCAGCACATTGCGCGTATGCTGCATATAGACGTCGCCGCCCTGTACTTTACCAGCGGCGGCAGCGAGGCCAACGCATGGGCCATGACGTATTCGCCCCATGCGGCGGTGTCGGCGGTGGAGCATGCTTCCGTTTTGAACAGCGCGCCCAACGCTGTGCGCATCCCGGCGGATGCAAACGGCCTGATCACCGCACAGGCCGTCGCGCGCGCCCTCAGGCCGGAGACCGAGCTGGTCAGCGTGCAGTGGGCCAATAACGAAACCGGCGTCATCCACCCCATCGAGGACATCTACCGCGTGGTGAAAGCTCACGGCGCAAAGCTGCATGTGGACGCGGTGCAGGCCTTCGGCCATGTGCCGGTGGACGCACGGCACTGCGACATGATGACGCTTTCGGCGCACAAGCTGTACGGCCCGCGCGGCGCAGGCTGCCTGTATGTGCGCCCGGGCGTGGAGCTGAAGCCCCTCATCCCCGGCGGCGGGCAGGAGGGCGGATGGCGCGGCGGCACCGAAAACGTGCCCGCCATCTGCGGCTTTGGCGTGGCGGCGCAGCTGGCGCAGGCGGATCTTGAAGCCCGTGCGCAGCGCGAACGGGCGCTGATGGCCGGTTTCCTTGCGCAGATCGCCGTGCCCGGCGCGCGTCAGTTATCCGCCGACGCTCCGCGCCTGCCCGGCGTGGCGGCGCTGTATCTGCCGGGGCTGCTGGCTGAGATCGCCATTGCAAAGCTGGACCTGCTGGGCGTGGAAGTGTCCGGCGGGGCGGCGTGCCATTCGCGCTCTGCCGCGCCCAGCCATGTGTATCAGGCCATGGGCCTCAGTGAGGACGAGGCAAAGCACGTCATTCGCGTAAGCATCGGGCGCGGCGTGGACGAAGCGCAGCTGACCGCCGCCGCCGACGCCATCAACCGTGTGTATACCCAAAAATAATGCCGGAGGTGCGCTTTATGTTCCAGTTGAGAGAATACCATCACCCGGATTTCACCCTGCCCCAGTTTACCTCCGCCCCGGACGCGGTGTTCGTGCCTGCGCCCATGGACGGCGTGGCCCCGGAAAACTTTCACGCCATGAGCATCTTTCCCGAGTATATGAAGGTGAACGGCCAGTGGCTGCTGGCTGAGGAAAGCCGCATGGACTGCGTGGCCGTGTGGGAAAACGGCCGCATCATCGTGCGCGAATTCCGCCTGCTCAAACAGGGCGACATGGTGCTGGTGGGCCGCACCGAAAACTGCGAGGACGGCGTGTATGTGCATGCCAACGGCTTTCAGGAGCCCGGCAGGCTGCAGGAGACCTTCGCCTTCCGCCAGAACCGCAGCCGCGAGACCGCCTATTCCAAGGACTACAACGAACTCTACGACCTGCTGCGCTACGAGCGCGACCACGGCCGCATCGTGTGGGTGCTGGGCCCGGCCTTCACCTTTGACCACGACGCGCGTCAGGCCATGAGCCGTCTCATCGAGCAGGGCTATGTGCATGCGCTGCTGGCCGGAAACGCCCTGGCCACCCACGACCTGGAGGCCGCGCATCTGGGCACGGCGCTGGGGCAGGACGTGTACACGCACATCTCCCAGCCCAACGGCCACTACAACCATCTGGAAACCATCAACCGCGTGCGCCGCTGCGGCAGCGTGTCCAATTTCATCCGCGAGCACAACATCGACAACGGCATCATCTACAGCTGCGAAAAGTGCGGCGTGCCCTATGTGCTGGGCGGCTCCATCCGCGACGACGGCCCCCTGCCGCCCGTCTACGGCAATGTGTACGACGCGCAGGACGCCATGCGAAACCACATCCGCTCGGCCACGACGGTCATCTGCATGGCGACGATGCTTCACACCATCGCCACCGGCAACATGACGCCCTCCTTCCGCGTGCTGCCCGACGGAACCATCCGTCAGGTGTATTTCTACTGCGTGGACGTGTCTGAATTTGCCGTCAACAAGCTGGCCGACCGCGGCAGTCTCAGCGCCCGCGGCATCGTGACCAACGTGCAGGACTTTGCGGTGCTGCTGGAAAGGGCGCTCACCAAATGACCCTGCCCAACTGTATCCAAACCGTGCTTTCCCGGCTGGAGGCCGCCGGGCACGAGGCATGGCTGGCCGGGGGCTGCGTGCGCGACTGGCTGATGCATCTGCCGCCCCACGACTATGACGTGACCACCTCCGCCTCGCCGGAGGAAATGCTGGCCGCCTTCGAAGGCGAGCGCGTGATCGAAACGGGGCTCAAGCACGGCACGCTCACCGTGCTGATGGACGGCACGCCCGTCGAGGTGACCGTCTACCGCGGCCCCACCATCGGGGACGACCTGCTGCACCGCGACCTCACCGTCAACGCCATGGCGTATCACCCCTTGCGGGGACTGCTCGACCCCTGCGGCGGCAAAAGCGATCTCGCAGCCTGCCTCCTGCGCGCCCCGGGCGACCCTGCCCAGCGTTTCCATGAAGACCCGCTGCGCATTCTGCGCGCGCTCAGGTTTTCCTCGGTGCTGGGCTTTGATGTGGAAAACGCCACCCTCGCCGCCATGCGCGCGCAGTCGCAGAAGCTCGCCGACGTCAGCGCCGAGCGCCTTGCGTCGGAATTCATCAAGCTGCTGTGCGGCCCCAATGTGCGCAAGGTGGTAAGCCTGTACACCGACATCCTCGGCGCGTTCATCCCCGAGGCTTTGCCCATGATCGGCTTTGACCAGCGCAACTGGCATCATATTTATACCGTTTTGGATCACACCGCCTGCTCGCTGGAAAACGTGCCGCCCGAGCCGGTGCTCCGGCTTGCGGTCTTCTTTCACGACATCGGCAAGCCTGCGTGCTTCGCCATCCATGACGACGGGCTGGGGCATTTCTACGGCCATGCAAAGGTGAGCGCCGACATGGCCGACGCGGTGATGAAGAGGCTTAAGCTGGACAACTTCACCCGCGAGCGCGCGGTGGTTCTGGTGCGCGAGCACGACCGGCAGATCGAGCCCACCCGCACCAGCGTGCGCCGCGCCATGAGCAGGCTGGGCGACGACGTATTTGTGCAGCTGATTCAGGTCAAGCGCGCCGACAATCTGGGCCTGAACCCCATCCTGTTTGACCGCCAAGCGTACTACGACACGCTGATGCAGCTGAGGGAGGAGATCCTCTCATCAGGCGAGTGCACCACCCAGCGCCAGCTGGCCCTCACCGGGCGCGACCTGATCGCCATGGGCGTCAAGCAGGGCCCCGAGATCGGGCGGATGCTGAACCTTCTGCTGGAGGCGGTATTATCCGGAAAGGCGAACAATACACCCGCCTCTTTGGCAAAAATCGTGCAAAAAACGACAAAATCCGATTGACAGAACACCACATCAATAGTATAATGCATGAAAATCCAAAGCGATGAAGGAAAGAGTACCCCACCCATTCCCCTCAAAGAGAGCGCCTCACGGCTGAAAGGGCGCAGGCGGACAGGCAGGCGAAGATGGCTCCGGAGCGGCGTATCGAGGCGAAAGCTAAGGTTACGACGGGATCGCCCGTTACAGCGAGCGGCGTTCTTTTTTGCGACGCCTCAGAGGCTTACAAGGGAAACCTGCAAGCAAACAGAAGTGGTAACACGGGTAAAACAGCTCGTCTTCTATTAGGAAGACGGCTTTTTGATTGAACTTCATATGGAGGTATCATTCACATGAAAAACAAGTCGACCAAACTCACCCTGTGGATCTTCATCGGCCTGGTGGCCGGCATTGTGTTCGGCCTGCTCATGCCCGGCCGTTTCGAGTGGGCGCTGCCCGTGATCGATCTGGTCAGCAGCCTGTACATGAACGCTCTTCGCATGATGATCTTCCCGCTGGTGTTCTGCTCGCTGGTGGTGGGCATCAAGGGCATCGGCAGCGTCAGCCGCACCGGCAAGATCGGCCTGCAGACCATTCTGTTCTTCGTGGGCACCACCCTGTTTGCCAGCCTTCTGGGCCTGTTCCTGCCTGAAGCGCTTGGCATGGGCAAGGGCGTGACCATCGAAATGATGGACACCACCGTCGAGGCCACCAAGTTTACCAGCCTGCTGGACACCGTCAAAAACCTGATCCCCGCCAACCCCATTGCCTCTTTTGTGAACGGCGACATGCTGCAGGTGCTGGTATTTGCCATCATCGTGGGCGTGTGCTGCCTGAGCCTGAAGGAAAAGGCCGAGCCCTTCTACAAGGTGGTTGAAAGCCTGAACGAGATCTGCGTGAAGGTGATCAGCGTGGTCATGCTCTTCACCCCCGTGGGCGTGTTCTGCTCCATCGCTTCTGTGATGTATGCCAACGGCACCTCCACCATCATCGCCCTGGCCGGCGTGCTGGCTGCGCTCTACATCACCTACATCGTATACACCATCGTCGTCTACGGCGGTCTGGTGAAGTTTGTGGGCAAGTACCCCGTGGGCCAGTTCTTCAAGAAGGTCATGCCCGCCGCCCTCAACGCCTTCGGCACCTGCTCCTCCAGCGCCACCCTGCCCATCAGCAAGCAGTGCGCTGACGACATGGACGTGCCCAACGAAGTATCCTCCCTGGCGCTGCCCCTGGGCGCCACCATCAACATGGACGCCGTGTCCATCCTGATGAGCTTCATGATCGTGTTCTTCGCCAACGCCTGCGGCGTGGAAGTGACCTTCGGCATGATGCTCACCGTGATGCTGTCCAACACCCTGCTTTCCATCGGCTGCCCCGGCGTGCCCGGCGGCGCCATCGCCTGCTTTGCCGCCCTCAGCGCCATCGCCGGCCTGCCCGCCGGCATCATGGGCGTGTACATCTCCATCAACACCCTGTGCGACATGGGCGCCACCTGCGTCAACGTCCTGGGCGACGTCGCCTGCTCCGTCGCCATGAAGGAAACCACCAGGGGCTGAGCCCCTGGACCCCACAAGGGACTTCGTCCCTTGACCCACCTCCCGCGCCATTTGATGGCGCGGGGGTCTTTTTTTGTTTGGGGCTGCTGCTCAGACCGCCGGTCGGCGACAGGCCTCCCGGCTCGCTTGCCGGTAGCAGGATTACTAAGTAACAAGCCCTGTCCGCTGTAAAGGTAAGGATACCTTGCTGGGGTCTGGGGCTTTGCCCCAGCGCGGGAAGGGGGGAGGGGAGGAGTCCAGAGGGGGGTCTCGGGGGGACCGGTGCGGGGTCCCCCCCGACCGCCCCTCTGGCCCGAGCGGAGCGGAGAGAAACCTGAGCGAAACGAAGTTGCGCTCAATAGGCTGAGCAGCCAAGCCCCCTCAGCGGCGCGAAGCTGCCGCCGTCAGCTTCTTTTTTCCTTTTGCCAAAACCTCCCATCTTTCGCCAAAGGGTCCGCGCCGCCGGGCGCGAAATCCATACTCCATCATACGATAGGAGGACAAACCCTTGCTGCGATCAAAGCCTCCGCGTGAGGCGCTCACCGTGACCATCGCGGGCGAGCTGGACCATTGCGCCGCACCGCAGATCCGCCGCCTGCTGGATGACGTGCTTGCCGACCCCACCGTCACCCGCCTCACCCTTGATTTGGAAAACCTTACCTTCATGGATTCGTCCGGCATCGGCGTGCTGCTGGGCCGCCTGCGCACCCTGCAGGACCGCGGCGGCAGCATGAGCGTGAAAAACATGCAGCCGCCGGTGGACAGGCTGTTTCGCCTGTCGGGGCTGGACCGCGTGATCAGTATCGAAAAAAAGGGAGGGCGCAAGTGATGCACAACCGCATGAAGATCAGCTTTTCAGCCATGGCCAGAAACGAGGCCTTCGCCCGCGTGGCCATTGCGGCGTTCGCGGTGCAGTTAAACCCCACCCTGCCGGAGATGGCGGATGTGAAAACCGCCGTGTCCGAGGCTGTGACCAACGCCATCGTGCATGGCTACCAGGGCGATGAAAGCCGCATGGTGACGCTTTCAGCCGAGTACGGCGACCGGCGCATGCTCACCATCACCATATCCGACGACGGCTGCGGCATTGCCGATATCGCCGCCGCCATGACGCCCTTTTACTCCACCGGCGACGGCAGCGAGCGCAGCGGCATGGGCTTTTGCGTGATGCAGACCTTTATGGACGCGGTGGAGGTGCAGTCCGCCGTGGGGGAGGGCACGACGGTGATCATGCGCAAGTACATTGCGGGCGAGGCGGGGCTGCACCGGGAGCGGATGCTGGATGAGATCGGCTGAGCGGCAGCACTACGGGCTGGCGGTGATGTGCGCGCGCAGGTTTCAAAACCGCGGCGTGGAGATGGACGAGCTTGTCAGCGAGGCCGAGGCGGCGCTCTTGTTTGCCGCCGCCCGCTTTGATGAAAGCCGGAATGTGCGGTTTTCCACCTACGCCATCCCGGTGGTGCTGGGCGCGCTGCGCCAGCTGTGCCGCCAGAGCGCGCCCATGCATGTGCCGCGCGATGATGTGCGCGTGCTGACACAGGCCCGAAACGCCCATCAGCAGCTGCTGGCGCAAACTGGCCGCGAGCCGGAGATCAGCGCCATCGCCCAAACGATCGGCGTCGACCCTGCAAGGCTTTCGATGATGCTGGCCGCCGACGAGCGCATGCGCAGCCTCTGCACGGTGGACGACGGCGACGCCTCCTGCACAGGCTTTGAGGACGCGGTGCTCCTGCGCGACGCAGTGCGCCGATTGCCTCACCCCTTCGGCCAGGTGGTGTGGCTCAGGTACGGCATGGGCCTGTCCCAAACCGAGATCGCGCAAAAGCTGGGCGTGGGCCAGAGCGCCGTGTCCCGGTGGGAAAAGAAGGGCATTGAGATGCTCAGAGGACAGATGTGAACAGGAAAAAGGCTCCCCCAATCAAAGGAGAGCCTTTTTCAGGTACACGCGCCTGTGCTCACGCGCACGATCTTCGAGGGGCGAGGACAAACCGAAGGTTTACCGCCGCGCCCAGCGTCAGGGGCGGCGGACATCCGGCCTCCACGCCAGTACCCGCTGCCCCTGCAGCTTCCCGACCGCCTCGATCAGGAAATAATCCGCATAATTCATCCGGATATGCTCGCCCCGGCCGTAGCGCTCGGTGCAAAGCTTCAATATTCCCGGCTCGTCGTGCGACCAGTCGGCGCAGACCGAATCCATCACGGTGAGCATTTCGGCAGCGGCGCGCGCATAGGCCGGGTCGGGGGCGATGGCGTTGAGCTCCATCAAACCGCAGGCGGCGATCGCGCCGGCGGCGTTGTCCTTCACCACGCGGTCGGCAGGCTGACGGAAGTCGCAGTCCGGCACGCCGTCGGGGGTGAGATGGGCGATGAAATAATCCGCCGTCTTTTTGGCCGTATTGAGATACGCCTCGTCGCCGGTGTTCAGATACATCAGCGTAAAGCCGTACAGCGCCCACGCCTGCCCGCGCGACCAGCACGATCCGCTGGCATAGCCCTGCCCGGCAGGGTTGTCCAGATACGCGCCGTTCAGGGGATCAAACACCACGATGTGGTTGCAGCTGCCGTCCGGGCGCACAAAGTGGCGCATGGCGGTGTCGGCATGGCGGCGGGCGATCAGCTCAAAGCGCGGGTCGCCGGTCTGACGGCTGGCCCAGCAGAGCAGCGGCAGGTTCATCATGCAGTCGATGATGGCCCAGCCCTGCTGATCCTCTCCGTTCCATGCGCGGATGAAGCCGCTGGGGTTGAAGCGCCCGGCCAGCATGTTTGCCGCAAACAGGGTGCGGTCGAAGCTGTCGGCATTGCGCTCGACGGCGTGGCGCACGCCGCTTTGGATGAGCCACATGAAGCCCACGTCGTGGTGCAGTTTTTTAAAGTCGCGAAGCGCCGCATCCATCATGTCTTCCGCGCGCACGGCGGCGTCGCGGTAGAAGCCGTCGCCGGTGAGCAGATGCATCTGCCACAGCTGCGCGCCCCAGAAACCATTGGTCCACCAGTCGATGGCGGTGGGCTTCCAGCAGCCGTTTTCCGTCGTGTAGGGGATGAAGTCCGCCTTCGCGGCTTCGTCGGCCTCCCAGCGCAATTTGCGGTTCAGCTTTTCAAGCACGCCTTCGGCCCAGTTTGCGGGCAGAAGGGTTTTCACAGCAGCGTATTTCATGGGAGGCCTCCTCAGATAAACGGTCTGCAGTCGAGTACGTTCTTCAGCGGAACATCCGTTTCGATCTTTCCCGGCAGGGCGATCTGCAGTTCCGCCATGGCGCAGGCCGCGCCAAAGAGCATGTGCAGGTCGTTGAACATGTCGTGGGTGTTTTCGTCCAGGCTCATCAGCCACGGCAGGAAGCGCTGTGCCATGTGCCACAGCAGCTCCTTCACCTCGTCAAAGCGGTGCGCGGTCTGGCGGCTGGCGCGGCTCATGGCGAACACCCAGTCGATCTCCATAAAGCCCACCTCCTGCGCAAAGACGGGGCTGAGCCGGTCGTTTACATACAGGTCAATGCAGCTGTCGATGATCTTCTCCGGGTAGGGGATGGGCTGATGCGCGTGCTCGTGGTTGAAAAAGTAATGGAACCACCCGTACAGCTGATGCGCAAGCGGCGCGTCGCCCCGGCGGTCCTTCAGGCCCAGACCGGTCACGGGGTCGGCCCGGTCGCGAAGCCACGCAAAGTAGTTTTTGCGCCACTGTGCATCCGCCATGCCGGTGATCACGGCGGCGGCATACAGCCCCGCGCCCTGATGCGACTGCGGCCAGGGCTGATGCTCCCAGTCAAGGGAGGAAAGCAGTTCATGCATGCCGTCCTGCGTCATGTACTTTTCAAGCCCGCGCAGGGGATGAAGCGGCTGCGCGTCAAACAGCTCCAGCGCCGCGGTGCAGTGCGCCGTGGTGTGGATGGTGTGATGCGTGGCCTCGGTGAAAAGCCCGGTTTGGGGGTTTTGCATCCTTTGCAGGGCAGACACCCAGCATTTGCGGCTTTCGGGGCTGCGCGGGAAATGCCCGAGGGTGTAGAGGATGTTGGCCGCATCGGCGCAGCCGTATTCGTTTGCGCCAAGCTGGCGCGTGCCCTGCTCATCCTGCCACAGCCAGCGGCAGTAAACGCCCTCCTCCAGGCGGTGGGTTTCAACGGTATGCAGCATTTTGTCAACAACAGGCTGGATATTCAAGCGGATCCCTCCCTTTGGTGACAAGTATACCACAAAACAGGCCGGGCGCACGGCCCGGCCTAAAATTAATACAGCATGGTTTTGCGGTTGACGGATGCGCTGCCGCGGCTGGCGGTGGTGGTGGTGGTCTGCTCCTGCTTCTTCTTTTTGCTGCCGCCGCCTCCGCCGCCGCCGGACGAACCGGACGACTTGCCGCCGTACTTGGCGTTGAACTCGGCAAGCCACCTCTCCTGCTCGATGGCCTCCTGCTCCAGCTGGTGCTGGTATTCGTAGATCTTCATGCTGATCTCGTTGACGCTCTGCTGGCTCTGGAAGCGGCGGTCGTACTCGCGGGCCTCCAGCTCGTCGGCATAGGCGAGGATGTCGCTCTGCTCGTCGGCGTTCAGCTGCTTGAGGGTGCCCGCCAGCTGATCGGCCAGCTGGGTGCGCTTCTGCTGCACGTCCGCCTCGGCGTTGGTCTGCGCCTGCGAGATGGCGTTGAGCGCCTCATCGCCCGCCAGATCGATATTGGCAAGGGTGGCTTCGTTGTAGCTGGATCGCTGCATACCGCGGCCCAGCGCATGGCGGTCGGCCTGACGGTAGGTGCTTTCGGTCTGCGCGCGGCTCTGGGCGCGCTGCGCGTCGTAGCTTTGCTGAAGGCCGGAAAGCTCGCGGGCGAGGGCGGCGTCGCTGGTCTCATAGGCCTGCTGAGCGCTGAGGCGCTTCTGGCCGTACACGCTCTGGTAGCGGTCGGTGGCCTGCTTCATGATGTCCTCGCTGCTCAGCCCCTGATACACGGTGTTGCTGCCCAGCTTTGCGATCAGCTCTTCAAGGTTCGCACTCATTGCTGCCGCCTCCTTCGGTGAGCTTCTGCCCAAGCAGGGCCTTCAGTTTTTCGGGATAGGGCACGCCCATCAGGCCCAGATTTTCCAGCAGGCTCAGCCCTTCGTTGGCAATGTAGAACCAGATGGCCGCGTCGCGGCACACATTGGCTGCGCCCATGGCGCTGTCCAGAAGCGCGGCGCACAGCACCACCAGGAGCATCAGCCCCTTGCGGGCGATGCCCTCCGCCCCGGCCTTGCTGCTCAGGCCCCCGTATTCGGTCTTGCGGCTTTTGCCCATGAGCGCGGTGAGCACGCCGCTGAGATAATCGGCGGCCATCAGGCAGACGAGCACGCGCAAAAGCGCATCCCATCCGCCCAGCGCCCCGGCCACGGCCCCGCCTGCGGCGGCCATGAGCTTGACGGCCTTTTCAAACAGTTTGTCCATCGGTTGCTCCTTTCACAGCCCGGCGGCGTTGAGCCGGGCCTCAATGTTTTCAATGCGCGTAAGCAAGTCGTCGCGCCTGAGGTATGCGCTTTGCATCCACGCGGTGAAGCCGTCCAGGCGGATGAGGCTCCAGCCGTCTGCCTGACGCAGCACCTGCACCTGCGTGCCCAGCGGGATGCGCCTTTCGACGCTGCCGCCCGGGGCGGTGCGCGCGTTGACCGTGCTGCCGCTTGGGGCAAATACGGTCGCGGTGAAGAGGGGTTCGGCCTCCATGCCGGCCCAGTGCGTCCATGCGCAGTCGGCCATGGGCTGACGCACCACGCCGTAGGCCGTGCCTCTGGCATGCACGCAGGTGCCGTCGCCAAGCGCAAGCCCGGTGTGCTGCATCCTGCCGTTTTTCATGCGGAAGACAAACACCGGCTTTGTCGGCAAAGTGCTGATCTCCCCCTTTTGCGCCCACGCGGTTTTATTCCACTGGCTGGTCGCGCCGCTGACAAGGTCGATGCCGGCGGCTTTGGCGCAGGCGCGGGTGAGCTGCGCGCAGTCCCATACGGGCACGCCGTCCCACTTTGCGCCGGTGTTGAGAATATGGTCGGCCTGCTGGGGATACTGCTGCGCCTGCTGGGCGCGGAAGTCCGGCGTGCAGGTCTGCCCCTTTGCACCATAGATGTAGCCCTGCCCCACAAGGGACAGGGCCTTTTCAACGGCCGGGGTCATCATACGCGCCCCACCGCCTCAAGGATGATGAGCACGGCGTGATCCATGGGGGTGAACACCTCGGTGACGCCGTCCTCCATGGGCATGGTGAGCCGCACGTCCCACACATAGTGGCCGGGCGGCAGGTCGGTATCCTGCGGGCTGAGCCAAAGGCTCACCACCTCGCCGGATGCATCGCAGTGCTTTTCCACAAGGGGCTGTTCATCGCGCAGTCTCTTTTTCACGGTGAACACCGCGCGGCTGCCCTCCGGCAGGTCGCAGCCGCTCAAGTCGATGC
This sequence comes from Clostridia bacterium, assembly GCA_017517815.1. The sequence goes on from JAFWYA010000032.1 coordinate 28,890, forward strand.
GCAGCGGCATGCTGTCGCCGCGCGTGACGGCGATATCATATCCGTCGATATGGATCATGCTTCCGCCTCCCAGCTGTCCGGCAAAACGTCTGGGCCGCGGTCGACGGCGTCGCGCAGGGCGCGGTAGGCCGTGCCGTCGGTGAAGATCATCCATTCGCCGGTGTTGTATGTTTCGCCCGCGTGGGTGGGCGGCTGATAGGGTAGGGCGTATGCGCGCTTTCGGGCGTGGTAGGGCCCCCACAGGCTGGGCGCGGCCCCGGGCTGCCAGCCCTCCTGCGACGTGTGCGCCTGCAGGCATTTGTACGGCTGGCGGTCAAACACGCGCACGTCGCCGGTTTGCAGGCTTTCGCCCGCCTGCCAGGGCTTTAAAAGCGCCGACATTTCGATCACGCCGTCGGCGTCTGCATCCCCCGCGCGCTCCTGTGCAAGGCGCGCCATCATGCGGCCCACGGCGCGCAGGGTATCATTCACAGTGTACATCGTTCACACCTCCGGTCAGTTCGTTGAGAATGGCCTCGGCCTGGGCAAGGCGTTCAAGCTCGTAGGCATGCTGGGCTTCTTCAAGGGCGGCGCAGGGCCGGGCCGGGGCGATCATCTCGCCCAAAAACACCTCGCCGTCTGCGCGCGTCCACGTGCAGCCCGCAGGCACAAGGCGGTAGCCCTCGATGAATTCGTCGCATTTGCCGTCAAAAAAGTCGGTCTCCACGGCGGTCATCGTGCCGTCGCCGGTCACATGACACAGAAAGTCAGCATCAACAAAGACTGTTTTCATATTCTCATCACCTCACGCCATCCATACTTTCGAAATTTTCGCCGTGGTAGCGCCGTAGGTTCTTGCGATGATATAGTATTCCTTGCCCACCGCGCCGGACGTATCGATGGTTACGGTCATGCTGCCCGTCTTGCCGGACTCAATGGTCATCTTGCTGCCAAAGCTGATGGTCTCGGAGCTGGTAATGCTGCTGGCTGTGCCAAATTCAAAGAACTGGCCGTTTGCCGTGATGTTGACCTTGCAGTACAGCTTGTTGCCGGTGATCCTGACCTTTTGGGCGGTATGCGCCGCCGCCGTACGCTCGGAATCGCCCGTGTAGGTCAGCGTGAGCGCGGTGCTGCCAAACGTTACGACGCCGCCGGAACCCTTTTTGGCCACCCAGCCGCCGGTCACTTCGTCAAATTCATTGCCGCTTTCATACAGGCTGACCGTCCAGCTTTTCCATGCGCCGCTTTGGTAGGTAGTGGCTGCCTTGCTCACCCACGCGCCGGAGACATACTGCTTTGCCTCCTGCGGCAGAACCTGCAGCGTGTTTTTCTTCAGGGCGTTAAATGCCGCCGAGCTTGCCGTTGCGGTGGCGATCCACACCATGCCCGCAGCGGGAGAGGCAGGTGCGGTCGGGCTGAAGACCCAGCTTGTGATCGATGTGCCGGTATTGATCCAGATGGTATTTTCCTTGGGGTTTGTCGGCTTTGTGGTGCCGCCCACCACGCTGAAGTTCAGCGCCGTGCCGCCGCCTGTGACATTGAAGATCATGCCGTCACCCCCGGTACGATGGTCACGATGCTCACCACCAGCGCAATGGATGGAAGCGCAGCCGCGGTGAACACCACAGCGCCGTTGTGCTGGCTGGCGGCCAGTACATCAGCGTCGATATACGCCTCACGCACAGTTCTGTCGCTGGAAGGCGAGGCGATCACGCAGCTCTTTTCAGCATCCAGCGTTACGCCCTCGACCTGCACGGTCTGCTCATACAGGCCGTTTTCTGCATTGAGCGTCCAGCCGCTCGTCTTCAGGGTCGCCTCCTGACGAAAGACCTTCGTCATCATGCCATGCAGCTTTTTGCCCTGCGCGGCGCTCAGCGCCATGGCGGGGTCGTTCACCGAAAGCGAATCGGCAATGCTTTCCGCAGTGAGCACATTTCCCAGCGCGTCGGCCACGGTGGCGGCAAGCCCGGGCTGCAGGGGAATGTCGCCTGCGCGCAGGGTGATGTTGCCATCCACCGGGGCTTTGTTGTTGACCGTCCAGTCGGTGACGGATGCGCCGTCCGCGCCCTTCAGGCTTTCGAGCCACTCGCTCTGGCTGCCCTCAAAGCCGTTTTGCACGGCGATCTCATAGGCGCTGTAGCCGCGCCAGGTATTCAGTTTCATATGAATGGTATCAGTTTGCATCCTGTTCCTCCTTTGCGGCCTCCAGCGCGCGAAGCCGCTTTTCAATGCGCCCCAGCCGCATGAACAGCGTGTCCATCAGGCGGATCACGCCCCGGGCAAAGCGGCGCGGCCCGTCCTTCCATTCCTCGGGAATGACGGGGATTTCATAGTCGTGCATCAGTCCTCATCGACCTCCATTTCCAGCTGCACGCCGCCCTCGATGCGCCACGGCGCGCCGGACGGGCTTTCCACCACAAAGCGGAACCTGCGCCCGCTGCCGGGCAGGGCAATGCGCCGCTGCCTTGCGCCGGGGGCAAAGACGACGGTTTTGGTCACGCACTTTTTTTCGGTCTGCACGCACAGGCGCAGGGTGACGGGCGCTGCGCACACCACCGTCACATACGCCGTGAAGCTGCTTTTGACCGTGTGTTTCAGGTTGAGATCCTGCCACGGGCCTACCCAGCGCATGGCCGGGCAATGGTCGGCCGTTTCGCGCCACCGCCACAGCTTTCCCGGGGCGGAGGTAAAATACAGCGCGTCCTCGCACGGCAGGAAAGCGCGCACCTGAACGTCGGTGCGCAGCGTCCACGTGCCGTCGGTCACGCTATAGATGAGCACGGCGTTATTGACCCAGCTGTCATCCAGCGGCAGGGCGCAGTAATAGCTGCCCCGCCACATGCAGGCCACGGCCTTATCCAGCGCGCTTTGGTTCATACGGGCAAATACATCGCGCGCGAACGCCTGCTGAAAGGGCGACACGCTTTCGCCGTCGTAGGCATACACGCCGTCGCGGCCAAGCATCAGAATGCGCGTGCCGTCCACGGCCACAGTGCCCGGGTAGGGCGCGCCGCCGCCGTACTGCTCGCGGAAGGTATACTCGCCGGGGTTGGTGCCCAGCACCCGCCACACGCGCGTGCGCTTGAAGGCCATCAGCTGGCTGCCAAACGACGCAAGCGCGGTGAAGCTGTCGCCGTCCCAGGATGGCTGCAGCACGTCGCCTGCGCCGTCCTCGGGGTAGGTTTCATTCTGCTGCCAGTCAAAGGGATCATACGGGGCGCAGTAGGCCAGCATATCCGGCTCGCCCTCGATGCCGCCGCCCCAGATGCGCTCGGCATGGCGGGCGATGACGCCGAACTTTTTGGGCGTTTCCACCGGGGTGACGGTGAGGTCGTCGCCGCGCACGATGAGCATGCCGTCCTTTGCGTTGCTCATGATGAGCACGTCCACCGGCGCGGAACTTCCCTCGGGGTTGATCTCATAGCTGACGCAGCTGAAGCGGCTGCACTGGTATTCCTCCGCCGTCCATTCCACGGGCAGGGGAATGCGCTGCCATTTTTCGCCCGAGGGCAGCCGCCAGTACAATTGGCCTCCGGCTGCTGCGATGAGCACGTCCTGCTCCTCATCGGCGGTATGATAGCGGCGGTGCAGCCTTGCCAGCGTTTCGATGGGGTCGGGCAGGTCGCCGCCCAGATGCTCACAATCCGCCACAGGGCCAAGCGACCCTTCGGCGGAGGATGCGTTTTCGCACTCGGTACAGAAGCGCGCGTCGGCGTTCACGCCGTCGCCGTACTGCATCAGCCCCAGAAACCCGGGGATGCGCAGGTGATAATCCGCCATGGGCGTACCTCCTTTTCATTACTTGGGAATATTGCGGATGAAGGCCGCGCCCGCCAGTCTTGCGCGGCTGAGGCATTCCTCAAACGCGCGGCGGAACACCGCGCCCCGGCTTTGCCTTTGCGCGCTGCCGTTACGGTACACCATCCACGCGGCGTAATCCGCCAGCGCGCGCTGCAGATGCACGGGCAGCTCCGGCTGGCTTTTTTCATGGCGAAGGGGCGGATATTCGCCCTCGTCGCTGAGGTGTTTGCCATTTACAGCGGCAAGCAGCTGGTCATAGCCTTCATTAATATAGTCGTTCAAGTGCGGCAGGTAATCGCCCAGATCAGCCTCATCGCCGCCGATCTGGAACATGACCTGCTGCCGGATCTGCTGAAGGGTCATCGTATGGGTCCCCCCTTACAGCTTGGGGTAGCGCAGCTTGAGCTGCAAAAACACGGGGATTTTGACGTCAACGAATTCGCCCCGGCGGATCTGGGTGACCTGGCCATTGATGATGACGTTTTCGGTCTGGTCGATATGGTTTTCGGTGCCGGTTTCCTCGATGAGGGGCAGGCACACGCGCACGGTGGGGATGGGGGAAGTGGTTTTGGTTTTGGGCATGGGTTTTTCTCCTTTCAGGAAAATGGGGGGGCGGCGGGTTACGCGCCGCTGGGGGGGCAGGCTGGCTCAGCCTGTTGAGCGCACTGCCGGTGCGCTGGTGACGGCGGCGGCTTACGCGCCGCTGGGGAGAGGCAGGTTGCCTCAGCCCTTTGACTTAACTAAGCTGCGCTTAGGGTTCTCTTCCGCTCCGCTCGGGCCAGAGGGTGAGGGGGAACGTCGAGGTTCCCCCTTACCCTCTGGACTCCCACACCCCCTCCTTCGCCGGGGCAAAGCCCCGGACCCCTGAAAGGGGTATACTTCTCAGTTACTCTAATGA
>JAFWYA010000033.1 GCA_017517815.1 Clostridia bacterium
CATCGAGTTTGAGAAGCGACACAAGAAGGGTGATATTCTCAACCTGTTCTTTGAGACCTACGTTGAGGAGCATCTCATCCAGCCCACTTTCGTGATGGATCATCCCATCGAGATCTCTCCTCTCACCAAGAAGAAGCCTTCCAACCCCGAATATGTGGAACGCTATGAGTTCTTCATGAACGGTTGGGAGATGGCCAACGCCTATTCCGAGCTCAATGACCCCATCGACCAGCGCGAACGCTTTGCCGCACAGGAAGAGCAGTTCAAGCAGGGTGACGAGGAAGCCAACCACACCGATGAGGACTTCCTGAACGCTCTGGAAATCGGTATGCCCCCCACGGGCGGCATCGGCTACGGCATCGACCGCATGGTGATGCTGCTGACCGACTCTTCTGCCATCCGTGACGTTCTGCTCTTCCCCACGATGAAGCCGCAGGATAACTGAGGCGTTGCTGGGTAAGGGTTTGAAGGTTAGTTGAGATGCAGATTTAAACCAAACTTAAACCACAGCTATCGACAAAAAAGTACATGCTTTAAGAGGCTCTTCCCACAGCAGGGAAGAGCCTCTTTCTATATCTTTTATATTCATATCTTGCGGCGATGTCCGCCAGCGCCTTCTTCATACCTTCCTTCACACTGTCAGGCCCGACAATCCGCACAGTCTTTCCAAGACCGAACACCCAGCCATAGAACTGATTACTCACTGCAACGGGGACGGTAATTCTGAAGTGTCTGTCATCCTCTTTCATGACCACCAGATCACGGCCAAACCGATCCATTACAGCGTACATCATGCTGAAGAACATTAGTTTTGGATGAATTTGATGCTTGGTTACTGTTTTCCAAAAGCAACTGCTATAACCGCAGCACCGATCACGCCGGCGTCATTCTTCAGGGCCGAAGCAAACAGGTTGGTGGGCTTGTCCATCTTGGCGCGAACCAGAGACAGCAGGTTTTCTTCCTGACTGGAGATGGCTCCGCCGATGACAAAAGCATCCGGCTGGAAGATGTTTTCAAAGCTGTTCAGGCCGATGGTGATGTAGGATGCATACTGGTCGATGACGGCGGCAGCAACCAGGCAGCCTTCTTCCTTAGCGTTAAAAATATCCAGAGCGGAAAAAGCCTCCCCTGCTTTTTGGGCAAGCAGACTGTTGGGGTGCTGTGCAATGGCTTCCTGTGCCTGACGCAGCAAGGCGGTTACGGATGCGTACTGCTCATAGCAGCCCACAAGGCCGCAGGGGCAGGGCAGTCCGTCATACTTGATGACCATATGTCCCAGCTCGCCGCCGTAGCCCTTGGTGCCCAGATAGGGTTTGCCGTCAATGGCAATGCCGCCGCCCACGCCGGTGCCAAGGGTGATCATGATCAGGTTGGGATATTCCCGGCCTGCACCGGCATAGATCTCGCCGTACAGCGCAGCGGTGGCGTCGTTGGCAATGGCTGCCGGCAGACCGGTGCCGTCCGAGATCATGTCAACGATGGGGGTGTCGTTGTAGGGCAGGTTGTTGGCGCGAATGCATACGCCCTTTTCGCTGTCGATGTCGCCCGGCGTGCCGATGCCGATACGGTCAAAGGGAAATTCATTGCGGATCTCATTGGCCTTGGCTACGATATCTGCAATGATCTCTTCGATGGTTCGCTGGCTGTTGGTGGGGATGGAGTAACGTTTCAAAAGGGTGTAGTCGTCTTCGGTAACGCCGAATTTGATGTTGGTTCCGCCGATATCGATACCCAGAATCATGAATTTCAGTGTTCCTTCCTGTATACGCATTCGCCGTCCACATAGGTGTACAGCACGTCGTAGTCTTTATTCAGCACCACAAGGTCTGCAGCCTTACCCACGGCTATGCTGCCCGTTTCGTGGTCGATTTTGAGGGTTTTGGCCGGGTTGATGGACGCCATGCGCGAAATATCCTCCAGCGGAATGCCATCTTTGATCAGGTTTTGAATGCCGCAGAGCATGGAACTGGCGCTGCCGGCAATGGTGCCGTCCTCCAGCACCATCACGCCGTCGCGGATGTAATGCAGCTGGCCATCCACCATGACTTCGGGCACGTCCAGACCTGCGCCGTATTCAGAATCGCTGATGATATTGATGCCGTCCGCGCCCTTCATTTGCCAGATCAGCTTCATGACGGCGGGGTGCAGGTGCGTATGGTCGCAGATCATTTCGCAGCGCACGGCGGGGTCGGTAAGGGCGGCGCCCAGAATGCCGGGCTCCCTGTGACTGTAGGGCCGCATGGCGTTGAAGGTATGCGTGGTCTGAGTGGCGCCGGCGCGGATGGCGGCTTGTGCCTGTTCATAGGTTGCGGTGGTGTGGCCCATGGAGACGGTCAGCCCCCGGCTTACTGCGTGGGTGATGAAATCCAGACTGCCTTCCATTTCCGGGGCGAGGGTGATCAGCCGGAGGAGACCCTTGGCGTGATCGATCATTTCATCCAGCTTTTCACAGTCAGGCAGCAGGATGAACTTTTCATCCATCGCGCCTTTCTTGGCCGGATTGATAAAGGGTCCTTCGGCGTGGATGGCGGCGATTTTCGCACCTGCTTTAACCGCTGCCGCTTTGACGGCCATATCGATTTGCGCAAGCAGATGATGATAGTCTGAACAGACCGTGCTGATGGCGATGGAGGTAACACCCTGCGTTGCCTCGTATTGCGTAATCTTGTGCAGCTCAGGCGCTGCATCGCTGATCTTGCAGCCCATCGCGCCGTGCAGGTGGCTGTCGATAAAACCGGGCAGAATCAGGGAGCCGGACAGATCAACGGCGTTGTCGCCGTCGAGCATGTCGGCCACGGCGGCGATTTTGCCGTTTTTGATCTGCAGGTCGCATTTGCGCAGGCAAAAGTTTTCATCCATCACGGTTGCATTTTTCAAAATCATAGGTCATTTTCCTCCATTGATGAGGCGCGCTCATTCTTCATCTGCTGATATTTTTTAGGGGGCACATGGTAATGCGCCTTAAACGCTTTGGTAAAGGAGGGCACGTCTGCAAACTGCAGCTTTTCGCTGACGGCGGAAATGGCCAGCTGCTCCGCCAGCATTTCTGCGGCCTTTTCCAGACGGCGCTGTGAATAATAGTCACGGATGGAAAGGCCCATCGTCTGCGAAAAGGTTCTGGACAGGTAGGCGTAGCTGTAATCGAATACATCCGCGATATCCGACAGCTTTTTGATGCTTGTCAGATGAGAATCGATATAGTGGGCAATTTCGTAAATCAGCGGGTTGGTATCGTTGACCTCAACCGGGTTCAGCTTTGGCCTTCTGCTGGCGGTAAAGTCACGGTAGGTCTGAATCACGATCTGGCGCACGTAGGCTTCCAGCATTTCAGAGGCCAGCGCATCCTCGGCGCTCACTTCGTCCAGCGCAAGGGTGAACAGGTTGAACAGGTTGTTTTTGTCCGTGATAAGCGGGTTTTGCAGATTGTTGAAAAACTGGTCGACATGCGCATATTTGTCGTAATCGGGATGATCCTTGTGGAAAGAGAAGCCAAGGCACATAAAGCGGATGGGCGCATCTTTGGACGAACGAACGGAGTGCACGTCCCGATCGTTGACAAGAAAAACACAGTCCGGCGAAACCGGGTAGGATTTGCCGTTGCGGATAAACACGCCCTCGCCGGACACGATGTAGGAGATCTCGTGGCAGATCTGGTTGTGCTGGCGCACGGTATGGTCTGAGGCACAGGCCAGATCACAGATTTGATACACGGAAAACAGTTTCAGCGTGATCGGCGCAGACTCATAATTGGCATCCCGGTGATACCTTTTTTTATAGGTTGTAACAGGCGGAAGCTCGGGAGGGAGAGGATGGGAGTTTGCCATGGTGTGCTCCTTTCTCGCCCGGATGAGCGCGTGAAAATGGTCTGCTTTCATGATAGCGTAATCAAAATGAAATTGCAACGACAGTGTGAACGATTTAATCATTTTGGAATCAAATGGTATAAAAATGACAATTCGGAGGTCAAGAATTGATATTGTTTTTCTTTTGTTCTGAATGCTACCATATGGACATATGAAACGATGGTTTTTCCATATGGAACAACCACCAACTAAGGATTAAGGAGACGAATCAACATGAAAAAGATGCTGGCTATGCTTCTGGTTCTGATGATGGCTCTGTCCTTCGCCCTGACTGCTGGCGCTGAAGGCAAGACCCTCAAGGACTATCCCCGTGCCAAGAGCTTCAACGCCATGGTGACCTCCGGCGGTATCACCGACGAAGAGTTCAACGCTCAGACCCTGGCCGAGACCATCCGCTCCGCCACCGGCTACAACGTAAAGTTCACCCAGCTGCCCAAGACCGATGTTGACACCACCGTGACCAACATCTTCATGCTGCAGGAAGATTACCAGTACGTGTTCTGCACCAAGGCCCAGTTCAACATGCTGGTTGCCGAGGGCGCTCTGGCTCCTCTGACCGAGTACGTGAACGCTTCCCAGAATCTGAAGGAAGTCATCTCTGAGATCGGCTGGGGTTCCGCCACTTTCGACGGCGAGATCTACGCCATCCCCAACAGCGATCCCCGCGAGTGCACCTCCAAGGGCTTCTACTTCCGTCTTGACTGGCTCAAGGAGTACAACGAAGCCAACCCCGACGCTCAGATCGGCATCCCCTCTGAAGAGAACGGCTACTCCATGACCGTTTCCAACTTCAAGAAGATGCTGGAGTTCTTCCAGACCAAGGTTGCTGACGGCGGCAAGGCCCTGTGCGTTGAAGTCGACCCCGCTTCCTCCAACTACACCGAGGACAAGCCCGTTTATCTGCAGACCATCCTGCCCGCCTTCGGCATTTACAGCGAGTGGGCTGACGTGGACGGCAAGCTGACCTACATCCTGGATCAGGAAGGCTTCGAAGCTTACGCCAAGTACATGGAAGGCCTGTTCGACGCCGGCCTCATCTACTACCAGGCCACCAAGGGCGACACCAACGCTGTCAACTCCCTGATGAACGACATGGCCGGCTGCGCCCTGGTCAGCCACACCAAGCCCTACTCCCTGGAGACCAAGCGTGCTCCCGAAACCGTTGCCGAAGAAGATTACGACACCTTCGTTGACGAAGTGTATGCCGGTTACATCTCCGCTCTGGTTCCCGATGAGTGCGACGGCGACGCCAGCGCTGTGCGCGTGTGGTCCAAGAAAACCTACAACCAGTACATCGTCTGCCCCGCTTTCAATACCCCCGAACAGACCGCTGCTGTGGTTGACTACTGCGACTCCAAGCTGGACAAGGACCTGTTCCTGCGCCTGACCATCGGCACCGAAGGCGAAACCTTCCAGATGAAGGATGGCGGCTACTATCCCATCCTGCCCAAGTTCAACGACGAAATGAACCTGGCCGACAAGTTCCTCTCCGGCACCCGCGAGGCTGACTACGCCGAGTACTGGCTGGCCCGTACCCGCAAGACCGCCGCTCAGGGCCGCATGTTCGGCATGATCAACTACAATATCGAAAAGACCGGCATCATGGATCCCATCAACATGATCCCCTCCATCGATACGGTTGAAGAGAACCTGGCCACCGCCCGCAACGCTGTTGTGGAATCCATGATCCTGAGCATCTTCGACTCCTCCAAGGAATTCTCTCTGGAAGAGACCCGGAAGCTGTGGGATTCCAAGAAGGGCGAAGCCATCGAAGAGGCTGTGAACGAGTGGTACGCCACCTGGGAATACAAGACCACCTATAACAACGTTCTGCCCCGCTAAGAGATTACGCTAGCAACAAATAATGGCGCCCTGCCACTGGTGAAGTGGCAGGGCGTCATTACGGAGAGGTGAACAGCTTGAAAAGCAACGCGATTGCCAGAAAAGAACTGAAATATAACCTGAAGAAATACGCTCCGCTGTATTTGTTCTTTATTCCGTCCATCCTTTTTGTTATTATTTTCAAGTACGTGCCCATGGCCGGCCTTGTGATGGCGTTTAAGGCCAATCCCAAAATGCTTGCAGCTGCTTCGCCCGTGCAGGCCATCCTCAATGCCAAATGGGTGGGACTGGATAACTTCCGCGAAATGTTCTCCAACCCTGAAATCATTCAGGCGATGAAAAACACGATCATCATCAGCATTCAGAAGATCGTGTTTGTTTTCCCCATTCCGATCGCGCTGGCGATCCTCATCAACGAGCTTCGCAAGGGCATGGTGAGAAAGTCGCTGGAAATCACCATGTACATTCCTCACTTTCTGTCCTGGGTTACGGTTGGCGGTATTTTTGGCGCCATCCTGAGCGAAAACACCGGTCTGGTCAACAACGTGCTGGAATATCTGGGCTTTGCCAGAACGGCCTTCGTCAGCAACAAGGACACCATCCGCGGCGTGCTGATCGCTTCTCACGCGTGGAAGAACATCGGCTACAGCAGCATCGTCTACATGTCGGCGATCCTTGCTCTTGATACGAACCAGTTTGAAGCCGCCAAGATCGACGGCGCCACCAAGTGGCAGCAGGTTCTTCACGTTACCATTCCCGGCATTTTGCCGACCATCGCAGTGATGTTTGTCATGCGTGTCGGCAGCCTTATGGACGCGGGCTTCGAGCAGATTTATGTGATGTACTCCGCGTATACAAAAGAAACCATCGACATTCTGGGTACCTATACCTACCGCCTCATCCGCGATGCGGGCCTGCGTCCGCAGTATGCTTTGTCCACGGCTGTCGGCCTGTTCAACGGCGTGATCGCGCTGGTGCTGGTGCTCAGCAGCAACTATCTGTCCAAGAAGTTCCTCAAGAACGGACTGTGGTAAGGGGTGAGCAAGATGAATATGAAAACAGTTTCCGCTCTCAAAGCCAAGGAGCGCAGGTCTTTTGACTGGAAGAGAGCCATCCTGCTGGCCGTGCTGCTGGTTTCGATCGTTTTTCTGGTTCTGGAAGCGGTCGACAGGGCGCACACCGTCGCGTGGCACGATACCTTTGACTTGCTGTTTTGGGTTTTGTGGGCTATTCTGGAGGCAGACGCCATCCTGCACCTGATTGGCGCTGTGAAGACCGAGGGCTTTGTGCAGTATTTCAAATTCAACAAAGCGTCCCTTCTTTACATTGTGCTGTCGCCCATCGCGCAGCTGCTTACACTGGTTTCACCTGCGCTGGCATGGACCCGCTGGGTGATCATTTTCAAGATGCCCGCCGTGCTGCGCAGATACGATGACGAGAAGGTATTCCAGCTGCTGGCCAAGGCTGTGGCCCTCACGCTGATCGCCTTCTTCTTCGTGCCCATGTGCAACGTGCTGGCTGTGGCCCTTTCCGCCCCTGGCCAGATCATCAACGTAATGCCCAAGAACATCGACCTGTTCTCGCTCAAGTACGCCTTGGCGGACGGCATGTTTCTCACCTCTTTCGGTTCTTCCCTGTTCATCGTTCTGGTGGGCACCTGCATCTTTGTGTTCATCACCACGCTGGCCGCCTACCCGCTGTCCAAGCCTGACCTGCCCTACAGAAGAGGCTTCATGCTGTTCTACATGGTCACCATGTTCTTCAGCGGCGGCATGGCCACCGAGATCGTTCTGGTGGACGCGCTGGGCCTGATGAACACCATCTGGGCGCTGATTCTGCCCAACGTCATCTCTGTGTACTACATGTTCCTCATCAAGAGCTTTTACGAGGGCCTGCCCGTGGAACTGGAAGAGGCTGCCCGCATTGACGGCGCTTCCTCTGTGACCATCTTCCTCAAAATCGTGCTGCCCTTGTCCAAGCCCATCATCGCCACCACGGCTTCCTTCGTTGTGGTCAACCTGTGGAACAACTACATGTCCTCTGTTATGTACATCACATCCAACAAGGCCATCTACCCTGTGCAGATGTACATCCGCAACTTTTTGGCCATGGACCCCATGGACATCGCGCTGGACAATCCCAAGCTGCTTTCCTACTGGGATAACATCGAGATGGCCTATCTGTTCCTGGCGATCGTGCCCATCATCTGTGCCTATCCCATCCTGTTCAAGTTCTTCAAGGGCGGCGCTACAGCCGGCGCTGTGAAGGGCTGATATCTTGAAAAGGAGAACACACCATGAAATTTGATGTTGCAGTCATCGGCGGCAGTCTGGGCGGCGTACAGGCTGCGCTGAGCGCGGCGCGCGAAAACAAGCGCGTTTACCTGTGCGAACAGTCCGACTGGGTAGGCGGCCAGCTCACCAGTCAGGCCGTTCCGCCGGACGAGAACCGCTGGATCGAAGAGCAGGGCGGTACCCGTACGTACCACGAATTCCGAAACGCTGTGCGCGAGTACTACCGTGCGCTTCCGGAATTCAACCCTGAAGTCGGCGAAAAGGAAAACTTCTGCCCCGGCAATTCGTGGGTGTCGCGCATTGCGCATGAGCCTGCGGTCGCCGTCAAACTCCTCAACGATCTGCTCAAGCCCTATGTGGACGACGGCCGCATCGTGCTGGACTATGAAACGGCAGCGGTTGACAGCGTCGTTGAAGATGACGTCATTCTTGCCGTAACGGTCAAAAACCTGAAGACCGGCGAGGAAAAGCAGATCGAAGCGACCTACTTCCTCGACGGCACCGACTGCGGCGACCTGCTGCCCGTTGTTGGCGCGGAGTTCCGCACCGGCGCTGAAAGCAAGGCCATGACCGGCGAACCGGAAGCGGCTGACGAGGCAGATCCCACCGATATGCAGGCCATCACCTGGGTGGCTGCGCTGGAACTGCTGCCGGAGGATTCTGACTATGTGCCCGAAAAGCCCGCGATGTATGATGAATACGCCGCACTCGACGTGCCGCACTGCAACTGCAAGCTGCTGAGCTGGTACACAAACAAGCTGCAGGGTCCCGGCGTGCGCAAGCTGGGCATGCATGACGGCGAGGGGAACGACCCTGCCAGCCTGGGGCTGTGGAACTACCGCAGGATCATTGATACGCCCAACTACACCGACGGCCGCAATCAGGTAAGCCTGCTCAACTGGCCGCAGAACGACTACTGGCTGGGCAACATCTTTGATGATCCCAATGCTGAAGAGCATCTGCAGAAGGCCCGCGAGCTCACCCTGTGCGCCGTATACTGGCTGCAGACCGAAGCGCTGCATCCTGACGGCACCAGGGGCTACAAGGTTCGCCTGCGCCCGGACATCATGGGTACGGAGGACGGCCTGGCCAAGATGCCCTATATCCGCGAATCGCGCCGCATCATCGCAAAACGCCTGATCTGCGAGCAGGAGATCGTGCGTGATTTCGCCGAAAAGCCGCTGATGGTGGAGGACACTGTGGGTGTGGGCCACTACTCCATGGACTTGCACATGACCACCAAGTCTCATAACCATTTTATGAGAAAGACCTGGCCGTTCGAGATTCCGCTGTCTGCCATGATCCCCGTCAGGCTGAAGAACCTGATTCCCGCCTGCAAGAACATCGGCTGCACGCATCTCACCGGTGGCTGCTACCGCCTGCATCCCATCGAATGGAACATCGGCGAGGTGGCCGGTTACATGGCCGCTTACTGCATGGATCATCAGCGTTCCCTCGAAGCGCTTTTGGAAAAGGAGCTTAAGCCTTTCCAGACCTTCCTTGCTGAAAAGGGCATTCAGCTTCACTGGGATTTTTCCCGTATGGACCTGGATGCAAACAACCCTAACCAACAGTTCAAGGCTGCACACGAGTAATAGAAGGGGGATATCACTATGTATCAATTTCCTGTTGGCGTAATGCTGGAATCCTTTAAGCTTCCCTTCCGGGAGGCCGTTGAAACTGCCGCCAAGATCGGCGCTCAGGGCCTGCAGATCTACATGTCCAAGCCCACCATCACCTACTACGCCGACCTTGACGAGAAGAAGATCAAGGAACTGCTGGACATGATCAAGTCCAACGGCCTGGTTGTTTCCGCCATCTGCGGCGACTTCAAGCTGGGCTTCAGCAACCCCGAAACCAATCCCATGCAGATTGAGCGCTCCAAGCGCGTGCTGGATCTGGCCAAGTATTTTGAGGCTGACATCGTGACCACTCATATCGGTACCGTTCCTGGTGACAAGAACGATCCCACCTACGCCATCATGCAGGAAGCCTGCGCTGAGCTGGGCAACTACGCCGACAGCATCGGATCCTCCTTCGCCATCGAGACCGGCCCCGAAACCGCCGTCGTGCTTCGCGAGTTCCTGGATTCTCTGGGCTCCAAGAAGGGCATGGCCGTCAACCTGGACCCCGCCAACCTGGTGATGGACATGGGAGATGATCCCATTCAGGCTGTTTACACCCTGAAGGATTACATCGTGCACACCCATGCCAAGGACGGCATCCACTATGACGCTCCTGTGAACGGCAAGCCCGGCAAGGAAATGGCGCTGGGCGCCGGCGCCGTGGACTTCCCCAAGTATCTGGCTGCTCTGGAAGAGATCGGCTACCGCGGCTTCCTGACCATCGAGCGTGAAGCTGGCGAAAATCCCGTTGCCAACATCACCGAGGCTGTTAAGTACCTGAACAAAATCAAGGAGGAGTACTAATCATGGATAAGGTAAGAGTTGCTATTATCGGTTGCGGTATGATCGCCAACCGTCATCACATTCCCTGCTACCTGGCCAACAACGACGTCGAAATTGCCTATTTCTGCGACATCATCCCCGAAAAGGCTGAGAAGGCCGTTGCCAACTACGGCTGCGGCAAGGCTGTTGTGGACTATAAGGAAGTGCTGGCTGATCCCACTGTGGACGCCGTGGACATTTGTACCCCCAACCTGATGCACTCCGTGATTTCCATCGACGCTCTGCGCGCCGGCAAGCACGTTCTGTGCGAGAAGCCCGCTGCCATCAACTATGACGAAGCCCTCAAGATGCAGCAGGCCTGCCACGAGAGCGGCAAGGTGCTCAACATCGGTGTGGTTAACCGCTTCGAAGGCCACATCAACATGATCCGCAAGTACATCCAGGAAGGCCGCCTGGGTGAGATCTATCACGTGTACGCCAGCTTCCGCGCGCATCGCAGCATCCCCGGCATCGGCGGTGCTTTCACCACCAAGTCCATCGCCGGCGGCGGCAACCTGATCGACTGGGGCGTTCACTACATCGACCTGATCATGTACTGCATGGGCGATCCCAACCCCGTGTCTGTTTCCGGCGAAACCTTCTGCAAGCTGGGCAAGGACATCAAAAAGTATGCCTACCGCGACATGTGGGCTGAGAACACCAAGGATGAGAACGGTACCTACGATGTGGACGACTCCTGCGTGGGCGTAATCCGCACCGAAGGCCCCGTCATCTCCATCAACGGCGCCTGGGCTCAGAACATCGACAAGCGCGAAGAGTTTGTGGACTTCATGGGCACCAAGGGCGGCTGCCGCCTGCGCTTCAACGCCGACTGCACCTTCTTCATTGAGGAAGACGGCAACTTCATCGAGTACGTGCCCGAAGTGCACCACAAGGATCGCTGGAACGGCGAGATCGACGAGTTTGTCAAGTGTGTGCGTACCGGCGAGAAGATCCGCTCCCACATCGACTACGCCATCCTGACCTCCAAGATCATGCAGGGCATGTATGATTCCGCCGAGGCTCACCGCGAAGTGGTTTTTGAAAAGTAAGCCAATCAATACGGCGCCGCTGATCGTGTCAGACGGCGCCGTATGTTGAAAAGACGAAAGGAAAAAGCATATGAACGTAGGAATCGTCATCAGGCACAAGGCTGAGGGCATGCGCGAAAGCTTTGCTAACGCTGCGAAGCAGGGCTTCCATCACTGCCAGCTGGTCGGTTGGACGCCGGAACTGTGGACGGCTGAGAATGCCGAGGAAATCAAGGCGCTGATCGCTGAGTTCAACATTGAAATCACCGCTTTCTGGTGCGGCTGGGCCGGCCCCAGGTGCTGGAACTTTACCGAAGGCCCCGAAACGCTGGGTATCGTGCCGGTTGCTTTCCGCGCCATGCGCGTGCAGAACCTGCTGGACGGCGCTGCTTACGCCCGCATGCTGGGCGTTCAGGACGTGATCACCCACATGGGCTTCATTCCTGAAAACATGAGCGACCCCAACTATCCCGGCGTGGTGGCGGCTGTGAAGGTTATTGCCACGGAGCTGAAGAAGTACGACCAGAACCTGCTGTTTGAAACCGGCCAGGAAACTCCCGTAGTGCTTCTGCGGCTGTTCGAGGAAGTTAACACCGGCAACCTGTTCATCAACCTGGATCCCGCCAACCTGATCCAGTACGGCAAGGCCAACCCCATCGATGCGCTGGACGTGTTTGGCGACTATGTACGAGGCGTGCACGCCAAGGACGGCTTCTATCCCACCAACGGCAAGGAACTGGGCCGTGAGGTGAAGGTAGGCGAGGGCAAGGTCAATTTCCCTGTGTTCCTCAAAAAGCTCAGGGAACTTGGCTACGACGGCAGCCTGACCATTGAACGTGAAATCAAGGGCGAGCAGCAGCTGATCGATATTATCGCAACGCAGGCTTACCTGCAGAATCTGATCGATCAGATGTAATTGCGCCTGTTCAAACCATGGAATGCTCTCCGTAAGGGGGGCATTTTTATTTGTTCTTCCTATCGGTCAACGCCTTCGCCGTAACCTTCTTTATCCGCTATATTTCGATGCTTAGTTTCGCAAATACAACATTTTAAAAAGGAAAAACAGCAAAAGACAGCGAATTCAATACGGAGCGACGGTCGGTAATACGACCGTCCGCGTCTTCCATACCGCCACAGCCGGCCTGAAAAACGGCCTGAAATACACAAAGCAGAACAAATGAAACGGAGTTGGTTTTATGAATAACGCCGCCAGCTGGGATTTTACAATGGCAAACTATGATGCCGTTTGGGGGTTTATGGTGCAGCTGGGCCTGCTGCTGATCTTCCTGATGCTGGGCAATATTCTCCGGCGTACGATTCCGTTGTTTCGCAAGTGCCTGATCCCGTCTGCTCTTTTGGGAGGAGGCGTATTGCTGATTGCAAATACCGTCTGCAAACAGTTTGGTTTCATATTGGTCGACAACCAGCTTATGCAGGTAATCACCTATCATTGCCTGGCGATCGGCTTTGCCGCCATGTCCCTGAAAACAGAAAAAAGCACGCATAAAACCAACCGCGCTCAGGTGATGGAGTTTGGCGCGCTGCAGGGCGGCACCTACATGCTGCAGGCGTTTGTTGGTCTTGGCATTACATTGCTCATGTTCCTGCTGACCCGCTATGGCGATCATGTGATTTCCTACATATGCGGTCTGATTCTGCCGTTGGCTTACGGTCAGGGCCCTGGAAATGCGTTGAGCTGGGATATCAACTTTACCAATACCCCCGCTGCGCAGTTCGCCGGAAACGGCAGTTTTGGCTTGTCGCTGGCTTCTATTGGATTTGTGGTTGCTTCTGTCTTTGGCGTTTTGTATATCAACATCCATAAGAAGCGCAGCAATCTCTATGTCCGCAGTGCAAAACCGGCTGAACAGAACATCGACCAGACCAATCCCGGCGGCAGCGAGATTCCCGACAATGAATCGGTGGATAAATTTTCGCTGCAGGTTGGCTTTGTGGCGGTGGCATACGCACTTTCCTTTGGCTTTATGTATCTGCTGGGCAATCTGTCCAATTTTACTAACAGCATCGCATGGGGCTTCAATTTCCTGTGGGCGTCCATTGCGGCCATGCTGATCAGGGCTGTGGTCAGGCAGCTTCGCAAATGGAAGATCATGGGGCGCGAATACATTAACAATTATCAGATGGATCGTATCTCGGGCTTCGCTTTTGACCTGATGATCGTTGCGGGTGTGGCTGCTATTGAGATCAATGATATCAAGAACTACATTCTGCCGATTGTGATTCTCAGCCTTATCGGTACGGTCGTCACCTATGTTTACATCCGTCTGGTGGCCAAAGAATGCTTTAAGGGCTTTGAACACGAGTTCTTCCTGATGAGCTTCGGAACAATGACCGGTACGGCTTCCAACGGCATGATCCTTATGAAGGAAATCGACCCCGGACTGATAACGCCCACCTCGAGCCTGTACATCCTTTCCAATTTCCCGGCTATGATCATGATTGCGCCGCTGCTGTTCCTGCTGAGCTTTGCTGGCAGTTCGCCGTTGCACGCAGTCATCGCCTGTGGGATATTCTTTGTGCTGTGGCTGGCATATACCACTTACCTGTTCCGCAGGCAGATATTCAAAAAACGGTATGCGGATAAGACGGTTGAGGTTTGGAAAGACTGAACCGGAAAAATGGATAATCAAAAACAGGATCGCCTGTGCAAAAGCCGGGCGATCCTGTTTGTCGTTATGCCCTCAGCGCCTCGCGCGTTTGAGGATCGAGGATATGGAATTTGCGGAAGATGAAAACAGGCACCACCACATTGCCCAGCGCCCGAATGAGCAGCAATACCGGCACGCTGGCAAAGCGCATGCCAAACAGCGTAAGCGTGCTGTCGCCGATCCATGCAATCAGCATGGTGCCGGTCATCAGGCCAAGGAATGCACTCAGGCTGGAGGCCAGCTGATAAAAGGAGATATAGTTGGTTTGGTCCTGCTGGGGCAGATTGACATAGCTCACATTGGCATAGGCGGTGTTCAGGGCAACGCCCACCACATGCTGGTAAAGCCGCATCAGCGTGTACAGCCACAGATAGTTCGTCGCGTTCACACAGGCAAAAGCCGCCCAGGACGGTGCGTGCACCAGCATGGAAACGGCTGTCACCTTAAACCAGCCGTATCGGCTGATCAGCCGGCGTGCCAGCGGCTGAAGGACGATCAGCACAAAGGGGTAGATCATGTTGATACCGTAGATGAAGGTGTATTGAACGCCAACGTCACTGAGGAGATAATAGTTGACAAATGATACCGGAATGTTGGTGAAGAAGGTGTGAATCATGATCACGGCCAGCGACAGCATGAATGGCTTGCAGCTCAGCGGCATGATAATGATATCGCGCAGGCGCGGACGGCTGCGGGTGCGGGGATAGGGGTATTCCTTGGGCAGCGCCAGTACGACGACCTCCACCAGCGCCAGCACATAGGCCGCATAGCGGAAGGCGATGATAATGGCATCTGCATAGGGCGAGGCTGAAAGCGCATCAGCCACAACGCCGGAAATGAGTGAAATGCCAATGCCGATGAAGTTGCTGATGGTGGACTGCTTCAGAATGTAATCAGCTCGGACGGATTCGGGAATAAAGTTCAGGTGCCACACGGAATAACCGCTGCCAAACAGGGCGTTGACCAGGTTGGCAAGGAAGATGACCACAATAAAGCACAGGATGCGCAGGGAAGGATCCTGTACCAGCACAGGCACCAGCGTGATGCCCAGAATGTTGAACGTGTGGTACAAAAACCGGCCAAGCGCAAGGATCCAGCGGCGGCGGGGAAACCGTTCCAGCAGGCTGGGACCCAGCAGCGAAAAGAAGCTGGCGATGTAGGGGATAAAGGTGATAATGCCGATGTTCACCAGATCGATGCCGTAAATCATCAGAAAGCTGGTGTAGAAAATATCCGTCGTCAGCCATGCGTTGATGGACATGAGGACGGAGCTTGTCAGCATCACGCAGCGGCCTCGTCCGTGCTCTGTTTTGAGGGTAAACAGGCTGTTGTTCCTGCGCTTCATGGCTTCGCGCCTCTTTCGTAAAAAGTTGCAGGCACAGTATATCACGAACAACGTGCTCGGACAATATGAAGAAAACGTAAAGTCATTTCAGCACATTTCAGTCTTTACACCACATTTGAAGCGTGCTATGCTGTAGCTGACGCAGTACCAAAGGAGGAACCCTCATGAAAAAATACGCGGGCCCGTTGCTGATGCTGGCTGTTTTTGAAACAGTGGCCGTCACGCTGTGGCTGACGAAGGATAATCTGTTTTACCTGTTCAACTTCAGCTACATCGGTATTTCCATCGCGCTGGGGCTGTTTTTGTTCGCCAATCAGGTTAAATGCGCCAGACGGGTGGTGCAGTTTCTGGTGGGCACGTATATGCTGGTGTATCTGGGGCTGATCAGCAACGAAAACATGCAGATCGAAGGCTTCTGGTACTACCTGTTCACCGGCGTGTTTGAGGCTGCCACCATTCACTATGCTGTGGCCAAGATTTTTGGCCCGCTGTTGTTTGGGCGCGGCTGGTGCGGCTACGCCTGCTGGACGGCCATGATCCTTGATTTGCTGCCGTGGAAGGTGCCGCGCGAGCCCCGCAAACCGTATGGCTGGCTGCGGTACGTGACCTTTGTGCTGGCGTTTGCCTTTGTGGCGGCGCTGTTTGTGCTGCGTGTGGGCCATCTGGAGCGCATCATGTTCTGGTGCTTCCTGCTGGGCAATGCAGCGTATTATGCCGCAGGCATCGCTCTGGCGTACGTCTGGAAGGACAACCGGGCGTTTTGTAAATATCTGTGCCCGGTTGCGGTATTTCTGAAACCTGCCAGCTACTTTTCGCTTTTGCGCATCCGCTGTGACAAGAGCAAGTGCGTTGACTGCGGAAAGTGCAAAAAGGTCTGTCCCATGAACGTTGATATGACCGACAACGCCCGTACAAGGCAAAACGGAACGGAATGCATCTTATGCATGGAATGCGTACAAAACTGCCCTAAGAAGGCACTGGATCTCTAAATGACAATCGGGAGGCGTACCTATGAAGATCAGCGATATCGACAAAAATCTGGCGGTGGATGCAAAGGTCGGCGATGAAAATACTGTGTTTCTGGATGCACGGCAGGCGCCGTTTACCATTCACGGCGTGCTCCCTGCCGATGAAACCGAAAACTATTACCGCCGTATGCCGCAGACTGTAGCCGACAGCGTGAGCAAGGGCGTCAGCCAGCTCAACCATCACACCGCAGGCGGCCGTGTGCGCTTCCGTACTGATTCGCCCTATGTGTGCATCCACACGGTGCAGTCCTGCGTAACGCAGATGTCCCACATGGCGGTATGCGGCATTGGCGGCTTTGACCTGTATGCCTCGGCTGATGGCGAAGAGCACCTGTACGCAGGCACCTTCCGGCCGGATTTTCACATGCAGGACGGCTATGACAGCATCGTCAGACTGGGCGACAGCCGTATGCGCACCATCACCATCAACATGCCCCTGTACGGCGGCGTGAATGAACTGTACATCGGTCTGGACAAGTCCGCCGCGCTGGAGCCTGCGCCCGCCTACCGCTGGGAAAAGCCTGTTGCCTACTACGGCAGCTCCATCACCCAGGGCGGATGTGCCTCGCGCCCCGGCAACAGCTATCAGGCCATCCTTACCCGCAGGCTCGACTGCGATCACATCAACCTGGGCTTCTCCGGCTCCGGCAAGGGAGAGCAGGAGGTGGCGCGCCACATCGCCAGCCTTGAACTGAGCGCCTTTGTGATGGATTATGACTGCAACTCGCCCACGGTGGAGTCGCTCATGGCTACGCACGAGCCGTTCTTCCGCACCATCCGCGAAGCACAGCCCGACCTGCCCATCATCTTCGTATCGCGCCCGCCGATGCTTGTACACGAGTTCTCGGCCCGCCGCTTTGAGGTGATCGCCCAAACCTACCTCAATGCCCGTGCGGCAGGCGACACCAATGTGTACCTGGTCAACGGACAGCAGTTCTACGACGAATACGCCGGCGACTGCGCCACGGTGGACGGCCTGCATCCCAACGACTACGGTTTTGCGCTGATGGCCAAAACGCTGGAACCGGTGCTCAAAAAGGCGCTGATGAGAGAAAGCGAAAAGTATTGATAAGAAACGCTCCCGCGGAAGCGGGAGCGTTTGTCTGTTATGGCTGAAGCTTTTTTTCGTCCGGACAGAGCATGATCACCTGTCCGGCATAGATGCCAGATGCAGGCTGTTCCAGGATACCTTTATCCATCAACTGCATGCAGAGCATGTCGATGATGGAATTGAAATCAATGCCGAATACACCGGGAATCTGGTCGTGAAGATGAGTGGGCACTTCCATTTTCATAAGCGTATGCAGGCTGGTGCAGGCAGGAAGAAGGGCCTGGGCCAACGGTACGGCACCATCGTGCAGAATGGTCTGCAATGCCGCTGCCTGTGCTGCATCAAAGACGGGAATGTTCCAGCTGAAACCGGTGTCGTTGCGTACAATGAGATCACAGCGGATGCATTCGGAAAGCAGGATTTCGCCGAGAACTTGAGGGGTATCAAGGTTGATATCCTCGTTTTCCAGCTTGCGTAGCAGGTTGCTGAGCGATTCGCTGTACAGAGTAGGCGACCAGTAGTAGTGAAAACGAGTTTTTTTCAGATAATAGGCATTGCAACCGGAAAAGAAGCGATGAACGCCTTCGCTGTCATCATATGCGCACAGCCATCCGCTGCTTCCGTCACGGCGGATGGGGAAGCTGCCGCGTGCAAGACCGTCTGTTTGAGAACGTGCCAGCGTACAAGCCTCACGCATCAGCATGGGAATCAGGCTCCACCACAGGCGCGTTTCGGGAAGACTGCAGCCGTAAAAGCCGACAGAGCGAACAGAGGGCATCAGTTTTTCAAGCGTGGATTGCACCAGCCCAGCCATGTTTTGGGCATGTTTCAGCAGCAGTACCTCGGCTTCGGCAGCAAAGCCGGCACGGTGTACAATGATGTTGGCACGGTACTTTTCAGACTGACGCTGAAGGATCTCGCTGCGCAGCAGCTGAGGCAATTCATCCTCGATGTACAGGGCTGGAATGCCGGTTGCAAGGGAAAGCTGCTCTACGGTCATAAACTGCTCATAGCATGCCTTGACGATGGAGCGTACAATCTGGCGCTGAAGAAGAGAAGGATTCACGTCACCGTTTCCGCTGAGGAACCAGTTTTGCTGGCTGTAAATGCGATTTTCTTCCATTTTGATCTGCCACCTCTTTCGGAGTTTGTCCCTGCCATAGAACAGCCGCGACCGCACCGTTTTGGACGGCAGACGGTGAACTTTGGCAATTTCGTCGCAGCTGAGGCCTTTCACGTAGAAGTCGACCATGATTTCGCGATGTAATGCTGACAGTGTGTGCAGCGCGTCAAAAGCAGCCTGCAATTCCTCCTTCCAGTCTTCTTCCTCTTCAGCAGCTGTTTCATCAAAAGCACCGCCATCAAATGAAATGGTCATGCGCTTCTTGCCGCGAATAAAGCGACAATATCGATTGTGGGCAATGCGCCACAGCCAGCCATTCAAGTATTCAACTTGCGTATGCTTGAGCGCGGCTGCGGCTTCGCACAGAATTTCCTGCGACAGGTCGCGCGCATCCTCAATGTTGTTCAGCCTTTTCATGCAAAAGCCGAAAACGGCATTTACATATTGCGATAGATCATGACTTTCCACGTTTTCACCTCCTGTCTGCTTTCGCTGGATAAGTGCTTCAAACAACCGAAAGGTTCACATTGCTTCGAAAAAAAGCGCCTTTTTTAAGGCGCCTCCATATGCGGATTTTCAATTTTGGCCCACTCTTCATAAGCGGCTTCCCATGTGTCCGGCGCAAAGGGACGGCGGTCGTCGCCAATGCGGCGGGCGTACTTTTCAGCATGCCGCAAAAAGAAAACCACATGCTCGCGGCAGGTACGCCATTCACGGAAGATCACTTCGCTCCATACACGGGCGGCGGTGTATTGATCCGTTTGTTTTACCTGTGCAATCAGCGCTTCGCGATCGTAAGGGATGCGGCGCTCTTCCACGCTGCACTGACCGTTTTCAATGGTCAGCAGAGTATAGGGCGCGCCGAAAGCGCCGCACTCCAGCGGCAGGCCGCAGGAACCAGGATTGATGAACAGATGCTCACCAAAGCGCGCGTGCCACTGGCTGTGCGAATGACCAAAGATGTACACCCCTGCGGGAAGCGTGCGCAGCGTTTCATGAAAGGCCGGGTTTGCATCCAGCGTGCGGTAAATATCCCGCAGCAGATCTTCATGCTCAACGGGGCCGTCAGGATAGCGCAAGGGCAGCAGACAGGTGCGGAATGGCTCGTGTTCGGCATTTCCGATGAAAACTGCCGAGCTGTGCGTCATGTGGATAGCAACGCCGTCACAGGTGAAATTCACCCTTTCGGGCAGCGCATCCAGCCAGCTACGGTTTTCAGCGCTGAGCTTTGAGGCAGACCAGTAGGTGACGGCAAACTGCCCGTCGGTGCCGGGCGGCATGTGCAGATGGTTTTCCTCGTTGCCGCGTACGCAAAGCGCAGGGAAGGTGGTGCGCAGGGTGGAGACCACCTCGTTGCCCCAAGGGGCGCTGGTGCAGTAGTCCCCTGCGAACAGAAAGGCATTTGCGCCGCGCTGTCGCGCATCAGCCATCACCAGTTCGAGCGCCGGAAGATTGCCGTGGATATCTGAAACAATGGCGTATTTCATGCTGCCTCCTTATGCAACGGAGTCAAACTGCGCCTCGTACAGCTTGCGGTAGAAGCCGTTTTGCGCCATCAGGCTTTCGTGCGTGCCCTGCTCGACCACCTTGCCGCCGTCCAGCACCAGAATGTGATCGGCAGAGCGGATGGTGGACAGGCGATGGGCGATGACAAAGCAGGTTTTGCCCTGCATGAGGGTGCGCATGGCGGACTGAATGCGCTGCTCGGTGCGGGTGTCCACGTTGGAGGTGGCTTCGTCCAGAATGAGCATGTGCGCATTCAAAAGCATGGCGCGGGCGATGGTGAGCAGCTGCTTTTGGCCCATGGAAATGCTGGTGCCGTTGTCGCTGAGAACGGTGTCATACCCCTGCGGCAGGCGCGAGATGTAGCCGTGAATGCGCGCAGCTTTTGCCGCGGCGATGACCTCCTCGCGCGTGGCGTTGGGCCGGCCGTAGGCGATGTTGTCGTAGATGGTGCCGTGGAACAGCCATGTGTCCTGCAAAACCATGGTGTAGGCGCGGCGCAGGCTTTTGCGGGTGAGGGTGCGCACATCCTTGCCGTCCACATACACGCCGCCGCCGTCCACATCATAAAAGCGCATGAGCAGGTTGATGATGGTGGTTTTGCCTGCGCCGGTAGGGCCGACGATGGCCGTCAGCGATCCGGGCTCGGCGTGCAGGTTCAGCCCCTGAATGATGGGCTTGCCCGGCACGTAGGCAAAATCAACATCGCGCAGTTCCACGTCGCCGCGTACATCGGTCAGTTCGATGGCATTTTCGTCGTCGGCCTTTTCGGGCTCGGCGTCGATCAGGCTGAATACACGCTCGGCGGCGGCAAAGGCGCTTTGCAGCTCGGCAATGATGTTGGCGATCTCATTGATGGGGCCGGAGAATTTGCGCGAGTACTGCACAAAGCTGGACAGGTCGCCCAGGCCGATCTCGCCCCGCAGAAACAGCGTGGAGCCGAACATGCACACCAGTGCCAGCGAAATGTTGTTGATGCAGTTGACCGACGGGCCCGTGATGGTGCCGTAGGCCTCGGCCACGGTGTAGGCGTCCACAGCGGCGTCGTTTTTGCGGTCAAAACGCTCAAGCACAGCCGCTTCGCGGTCATACGCGCGAATGGTTTTTTGCCCTGAGAGCATTTCCTCCACAAAGCCGTTCAGCTCGCCCAGCCTGCCGCTGCGGCGGCGAAACAGCGGGCGTACCTTTTGGGTCAACCATTTGACAAACACGATGGTGATGGGGATGGTGAAAAGAAAGATGAGGATGAGCTTTGGCGCGATGGTGAGCATCATCACAAAGGAAACGGTCACCGTAACGATGCTTTGCAGAATTTGCAGCATGTCGCTGGATAGGGCCTGATTGACCGTGTCCACGTCGTAGGTGATGGAGGAGATGATGTCGCCTGTCTGATAGCGGTCAAAGAAGCTGACCGGCAGCGCCGTCAGGTTTTCGAATACGTCGTGGCGCATCTGCTTGGAAACCGTGCGCGACAGGCGGATCATGACGGCATTGAGCAAAAAGGTAAGCACGGAGGACGCTGTGTAGAACACAGCCATCAGGATGGCACAGCGGATAACGGTGTCGAAGTCAACTTTGCCTGCACCCAGATCAATGGCGTTGATGGCCGTGCCCGACAGCTTGGGGCCGTACAGCGCCAGCAAACTGGACGAAACGGACAAAATGAGCGACAGCACCAGCAGCAGACGGTTGCGGCCCAGATACTGCCACAGTCTGCGCAAAAGGGCGGATTTGCTGACGGTTTTGTTGTCCAGCCTGCGGTGATCGCCGTTGAGGCCCTTGACCTCGGCACGGGTGAGACGTCCGCCGCCGATGAGGTTGGGGTTGGACATTATACCGCCTCCTTTCCGTCGCCCATCTGCGTCTGGGCAATGATGCGGTATTCCTCGCAGCTTTGCATAAGCTCATCATGCGTGCCGCTGCCGATGACCTCGCCGTCGTCCAGCACGAGGATGAGGTCGGCATGCATCAGCGAACTTACGCGCTGTGCCACCAGCACAGTGGTGGTGTGGCGGTAGTGCTGCCGCAGGGCACGGCGCAGGTTGGCGTCGGTGCGGTAATCCAGCGCGGAGGAAGAGTCGTCCAGAATGAGGATATCCGGGTCGCCGGCCAGCGCACGGGCAATGAGCAGGCGCTGCTTCTGGCCGCCGGAAAGGTTGTTGCCGCGCACCATGACTTCCGCCTGCATGCCGCCCTCCTTGTGAGGGATGAAGTCAGCCTGCGCATGCTGTGCGGCGCGTTCCAGCGCCGCATCGTCCACATTGCGGAAGAAGCGGATATTGTCGGCAATGGTGCCCTCGGTGATAAAATCGTTCTGAAACACCACGCCAAAACGGCTGCGGAGCGCAGTGGGATCCATGGTGCGCACATCCTGCCCGTCGATGAGAATCTGCCCCTCGTCAGGATCGTACAGGCGCATGAGCAGGTTGATGATGGTGGACTTGCCGCTGCCCGTGGAGCCCAGAATGCCCAGAACCTGTCCGCTTTGCAGACGGAAGCTGAGGTGCTCAAGGTTTTTACCCACGCCGGTGTAGGAAAAGCTGACATCGCGGAATTCGATGTGCGGCGCGTTCGGTTCAGCCTCTTTGGCGGGCTGCTGCAGAAGATCGGCAGGCTGATTGAGCACATCCGCCACGCGCCGCGCGCTGGCCTCGCCCTTGGACCACATGACAAAAATGCGGGTGATGCCCAGCATGGCGTTTAAGATCATGGTGAAATACTGCAGAAACGCTACGATCACGCCGGGAGGGCAATGACCGCCGTTGACGCGCAGCGCTCCGACAACAACCACCAGCGTAAGACCGAGGTTCAACACCAGCGAGCTTGCCGGGTTTGTGATGGCGGCGACCGTTCCGGCCTTCAGGTCGGTGGCGGTCAGTTCTTCGTTCACACTGTGAAAACGCTGTTTTTCGTCATCGGTTTTGCTTAATGCCTTGATCACGCGGATGCCGGTGATGTTCTCCTGCACAACGCGCACCACGCGGTCCAGAATGGTCTGCTCATGCGTATACAGCGGCACGGTGGTTTTGGTTACACGGTATACCACCACGGCAATGACGGGCAGCATGGCCACCAGCACCAATGACAGCACCACGTCCATGCCCAGCATCATGATGATGCCGCCCACCAGCAAACTGGGCGCGCGAATGCCCAGCCGCTGAATGCGCGCCAGCAGCTGGTTTACATTGTAGGTGTCGCTGGTCAGCCTGGACTCGGCGGAGGCGACGGTCAGCCCGTCCATCTGCCGGGCAGACAGGCTCTGCAGCTTTTCAAACAGGTCATGCCGCACGCTGCGCGTGATGCGCCCGGAGCTGACAGCAGACATGCGGTTGGCGATGACGTTTGCACCCAGACAGAAAAATGCGCACAAAAGCATCAGCCCGCCGAAAAGATAGATGCTTTTTACATCGCCCTGCGGCACCTTCACGTCCAGCATGATCTCCATCAGGTAGGGGATCAGCAGTTCTGCCAAAGCGCCCGTGAGCTTGATGAGCATCGTAAGCATGATGTAGCCCCAGTAGGGCCGTATGTATTTCTTCAGTTCAGACATGGTTGTCTTCCTCCATTTCCACTCATCCAGTCTAAACCGGAACACGGTATTTGTAAAGAAGCCCGGTTTGTCTTTGTGTTGTACAATTGTAACTTTCTCCTGTATAATACAAAAAGCACTTTCCGGAGGAACAAGTATGACGCTTTTTCTCACCAGCAGCCACTGTATTCCCGACGCAGACCGCGCGATCCTCAACCCCGCCAACGGCCTTGTGGACAAGCTGCGCGAAAACCTGCCCGCCCATCCCAGCTGCCTGTTTGTTTGTTCACACCCTGACAGCGCAGAAAAAACCGACTGGATCGCCCATGAAACAGCCGACATCTTTGCTGAGGCCGGCATGCCGTTTTCAGGCCTTGACGTACTGGATGGACGCACTGCTTATAGGGCAGCCGAATTGGTGGCAAAAAGCCAGTTTATCGTGCTGTGCGGTGGCCATGTACCAACGCAGAATGCCTTTTTCCAAAAAATTGGTCTGCGCCGCCTTCTGTGGGATTATCAGGGCGTGGTGATGGGCATCAGCGCTGGCACGATGAACGCTGCCGATGTGGTGTATGCCCAGCCGGAACTGCCGGGTGAATCTATCGACCTGCAATATGAGCGCTTTCTGCCGGGACTTGGGCTGACGGAAGTCATGCTGCTGCCGCATTATCAGAAGGAGCGCCACACCCTGCTGGATGGAAAGCGCCTGTATGAGGACATCACCTATGCCGACAGCATGGGCCATACCTTTTATGCCCTGCCAGACGGCAGCTGGTTATATCAGAAAGACGGAAAAGCTGAGATCTGCGGCGAGGCGTACCGCATCCGAAATGGTGAAATCAAATGCATTGCGCATAAGGGCGATGTGACGTATGTACGCTGAATGGGATTAGCCCTTGTCAAGCGGTACTAAAAAAGGTATACTATATCTGGAGCAGTATGCTCATTTTATTATCCAAGGAGAACCGTTATGGAAAAGGTTTTGATTATCGGCGCAGGCCCGGCAGGTCTTACAGCCGGTTATGAATTGGCCAAGAAGGGGTATGACGTCACGATTCTGGAAAAGAGCCAGGATATCGGCGGCATCTCCAAAACGGTGCGCTACAAGGGCAACCGTATGGATCTGGGCGGCCACCGCTTTTTCAGCAAGGATCAGCGCGTGATGAACTGGTGGCATGAGGTGATGCCCATGCAGGGCGCGCCCGCCTATGACGACAAGGTGCTGGGCCGCAGCGTGCCGCTGAGCGAGGGCGGTCCCGATCCCGAAAAAGAGGATCGTGTGATGCTTACCCGCAACCGCGTCAGCCGCATCTATTATGACAAGAAGTTCTTTGACTATCCTATCTCGCTGAAGATGGATACGCTCAAGACCATGGGTTTTGGCACCACCATGCAGGTAGGCTTCAGCTTCCTGAAGGCCACGGTTTTCAAAAAGCCCAACGACAATCTGGAGAACTACTATATCAACAGCTTTGGCAAAAAGCTGTACAGCATGTTCTTCGAAGGCTATACCGAAAACCTGTGGGGCCGCCATCCCAGCGAGATTGACGCCAGCTGGGGCAAGCAGCGCACCAAGGAACTGAGCATCTTCAGCATCCTCAAGGATATGCTGTCGAAGGTGTTCATGTCCAAGGAGCAGCGCGCCAAGCATGTGCAGACCTCGCTGATTGAAGAATTCATCTATCCCAAGTTTGGCCCCGGCCAGTTGTGGGAGACGGTGGCTGCCGACATCGAAAAAATGGGCGGCAAAGTGATCAGGGGTTCCGAAGTGCTGGGGCTTACCACAGCCGACGGCCGTGTGCAGACGCTGCGCTACCGCGACGAAAACGGCGAGCATGAGGCACAGGCGGATATTTTCTTCTCCTCCATGCCCATCAAGGACCTGGTAGCCGGCATGAACGATGTGCCCGAAAACGTGGCAAAGGTCGCTGCGGGTCTTCCTTACCGCGACTATGTCACCGTGGGCCTGCTGGTGGACAAGCTCAACCTTAAAAATGAGACCCGGCACAAGACGCTGGGCAACATCGTGCCCGACTGCTGGATCTATGTGCACGACAAGACCGTGAAGCTGGGCCGCATGCAGATCTTCAACAACTGGTCTCCCTATATGGTGGAGGATCCTGAGCACACGGTGTGGATCGGCTTGGAATACTTCTGCAACGAGGGCGACGAGTTCTGGAACCTGTCCGATGAAGAAGCCATTCAGCTGGCGGCCAATGAACTGTGCTCCATGGGCGTCATCAACAGCCCCGACGAGGTGAAGATGAGCCACCGCGAGCGTGTGCAGAAGGCCTATCCTGCCTACTTCGACACCTATGACGATATCGGCACGGTGGTAGATTACCTCAACACCTTCGATAACCTCTACTGCGTTGGACGCAATGGCCAGCACCGCTACAACAACATGGACCACTCCATGGCCACGGCCTTTGAGGCGGTTGGCAACATCGTAAACGGCGTGAAGGACAAGACCAACATCTGGAACGTCAACACCGAGCAGGAGTACCACGAGGAAAAGAAGAACTGAGGAGGCACCTTTCGTTGCTTCGTTTCATTCCAAGAGATACGCGCCCGTTTGACGGGCGCGAAGCCGCCGCGCTGCGCCCCTGCGAAGGAGTGACGGCGCGGCTTTTATACGCGCGCGGCATCACCACAGCGCAGGAGGCGCAGGCATTTCTGCACCCTTCTCTTTCTCAACTGCACGATCCCATGCTCATGCATGGCATGGCGCAGGCAGTATCCATCCTGACCGATGCGCGCGACCAAAGTCTGCCCACCGTTGTATACGGCGACTACGACGTGGACGGCATCTGCGCCTGCTCGCTTTTGACACTGGCGCTGCGCCGTTTCGGCATTGACGCACAGCCGCATACGCCGCTGCGCGAGGAGGGCTATGGCCTCAACTGCGACGCTGTGCGCGAACTGGCCCAAAACTACCGCGTGCTGGTGACGGTCGACCTTGGCATCACCAATCACGAGGAGGTTCGTCTGGCGCAGAGCCTGGGCATGAAGGTGGTCGTGACCGATCACCATGGTCTGGGCCTGGAAGCCAGCCCCGCCGACGCCGTGATGAACCCGCTGCTGGGCGATTATCCCTTCCGCAAGCTGTGCGGCACGGGCGTGGCGTTCAAGCTGGCCACCGCTTTGCTTGGGTTGGATAACTGCCTTGATTTTCTAGATCTGGCTGCACTGGCCACCGTGGCGGATATCGTGCCTTTACAGGATGAAAACCGCGTGCTGGTATCGCTGGGTTTGAAGACCATTGCTTCGCGTGCGCGCATCGGTATGCGTGCGCTGCTGGAAGTCAGCGGCGATCCGCAGGAGATTGACAGCGACACGCTGGGTTATCGGCTGGGGCCCAGACTGAATGCATCGGGCCGACTGGGAGATGCAGGCAAGGGCGTGCGCCTGATGATGACGGATGATCTGGCCGAAGCGCGGGAGCTTGCGCAGGAACTGGACGAGCTCAACACCCAGCGCAAGACCACCGAATCGGAGCTGGTCAAGGCGGCGGAGAAAAAAGCTGCAGAGCATGATTTCGTCCGCAACCGCGCGCTGATCGTGAAGGGCGCCGACTGGCATGTGGGCGTTGTAGGTCTCGCAGCCGGACGGCTGTGCACGCATTATTACTGTCCCACCTGTGTGCTCAGCGAGCATGAAGGCATGCTGCACGGCAGCCTGCGCAGCATACCCGGTGTGAACATCCACAAATGCCTGCAAAAATGCGACGACCTGCTTTTGCGCTACGGCGGTCACGAACAGGCCGCAGGCGTAACGCTTGCAAGTGAACAGTACGAGGCATTTTGTGAACGGCTGCAGTCAGCTGTGAACGAGGCGGATGAAAGCTGCTTTGTGCCTGCGCAGGAGTATGACGCCGTTGTCACCCTGCCTGAATGCACTGAAAAGCTGCTGGAAGAACTGGAACAGATGGCTCCCTTCGGCTGCGGCAACCCCGCGCCGCTGTTTCTGGCAAACGGCCTGCATCCGGAGGAGGCCCGCGCCGTTGGCGGCGACGGTTCTCATCTGAAGCTGACGGTTCGGCAGGAGGGCCGCATGATGGGCGGCATTGCCTTTAGCCTGGGCGCGATGGCCTCGCGCGTGCCTGACCGGATCGATGCGGTGTTTGCCCTGGGGCGCAACACTTTCCGCGGTGTGACCAGCCTGCAGCTGGATGTAAAGGCCATTCAGGCTGTACAGGCGGCGCGCATGGAACAGCTGCAAAAGCCAGATCCCGCCCGCGAGCAGCAGGCGCTGCTGGACGCCCTGCTGGATGCTTTTTCACTTAAGGCAGGAAATGAGGCGATTGACACAGAAATCATACAGGAAACGGATGACGATGCTTTGCAGTTTGCACTGCAGCAAAAGCAGCGCGGTCACCTGCTGGCGTCACGCACCGCTGCATCAGCGCTGCGGGCCATGCATATGGCCGAGCTGGACGTTTGCATCAACGCACCCGATGATGCGCGCGGCTTTGCCACGCTGGTCACGTCGCCGCTGCTGTCCATGACACAGGGTCACTGGCGGCATGTGTGGCTGCTGGATGGTGAAATCTGTCCCGGCGAGGCCGAACTGTGGCGAGCACATTTGCCTGAGGCACAGATCCATGTGCTGCCCGTGAGTGCAGAACTGCGCAATATCGCTGCAGCGCTCGACGCAGGTGATGCAGCCTACCGGGTGCTGTACAAAGCGCTTCGTTCGGGCGTTTACCGTACGCTGCCGCAAGTGGCTGAAGCCGCGCAGCTGACGCTGGCCCAGACACGCGCGGGGTTGCATGCCTTCCGTCAGCTGGGGCTGATTGAACTGACCGAAACGCCCTTCCGCTATACGCTTTGCGCAGCGCAAAAGTGCTCGCTGGGCGACAGCCGCATCCTTGCGGCGCTTCGGAAACTGGTATACTGAACACAGGGAAAGGGGTGATGCGCATGACCAAACCCAAACTGCATGGTATGATGCTTCTGCACGGAACGCTGCTGTTGTATTCCGTGGTGAGCGTATTTGCAAAGCTTGCAGGCATTCAGATGGGGGCGGGAAGCTGGCCCCTGACGGTTGTTTATCTGGGGCTTGAGGTGCTGACGCTGGGTGTGTATTCCATCCTGTGGCAGCAGGTGCTCAAGCGCATGCCGCTCAACTTTGCCTATTCCAACAAGGGCATTTGCACCCTGTGGACGGCGCTGTTCGGGCTGATCTTCTTCGGCGAAAGTCTTACTTTGGGAAAGGCGCTGGGCATCGTGGTGGTGCTCATCGGAGTACTGCTCGTGGTGACGGATCATGAATAGCGGCATGCTCATCTACCTCATCACTCCGCTTTTGTCCGCTGTAAGCCAGCTCATGCTCAAAAAAGCGGCAGACAACCCCAAATACACGGGCCTGCGCGCCTACCTCAACTGGCAGGTCATTCTGGCCTACGCGCTGTTCTTCGGCTGCATGCTCTTAAACGTCGTCGCCCTGCGCACGCTGGACCTGACCATCGCAAGCGTGCTGGAGGCGTCCGGCTATATCTACGTGATGGCGCTGAGCTTCTTCTTCCTGAAGGAAAAGATCAGCCGACGCCGTCTCATCGGCAACATCGTTATCATCGTGGGCATTGTGCTCACGCTCACATTGTGATCAATCCCATTCTCCAAGGAGGAATGTTCTCATGGAAACTCCCGTCGCCCCTCAGAAAAAGATTATCTTTTCCGGCATTCAGCCCTCCGGCACGCTGACGCTGGGCAACTACATCGGCGCGCTTCGCAACTTCAAGAAGCTCGAGGATGAATACCAGTGCATTTACTGCGTGGTGGATATGCACGCCATCACCGTCCGTCAGGAAGCCGCCGCTCTGCGCAAGCGCTGCCTGGAACTGGCCGGCATTTACATTGCCAGCGGCCTCGACCCCAAGAAGAACGTTATCTACTGCCAGAGCCACGTCAGCGGCCATGCGGAACTCAGCTGGATTCTCAACTGCTTCACCTACATGGGCGAACTCAACCGCATGACCCAGTTCAAGGACAAGTCCGCCAAGCATGCCGACAACATCAACGCCGGCCTGTTCACCTATCCCGTGCTGATGGCGTCTGACATCCTGCTGTTCCAGACCGACCTGGTACCCATTGGCGCTGACCAGAAGCAGCATTTGGAACTCACCCGCGATATCGCCCAGCGCTTCAATGGCGTGTACGGCGACGTGTTCACTATTCCCGAGGGCTACTTCGGCAAGGTGGGCAGCCGCATCATGAGCCTGCAGGAGCCCACCCGCAAGATGAGCAAGTCCGATCCTGAGGACACCTTCATCGCCCTGCTCGATCCGCCGGATGTCATTCGCCGCAAGGTCAAGCGCGCTGTTACCGACAGCGACGCCGAGATCCGCTTTGATCCCGCCAACAAGCCCGGCGTGAGCAACCTGCTCAGCATCATCGCCGCCCTTAACGACCAGACTCCCGATCAGGTTGCAGCAGAACTGCAGGGTCAGGGCTACGGCAAGCTCAAGGAGCGCGTTGCCGACTGCGTCATCGCTACCCTCGAGCCCATGCAGGCCGAGCACAAGCGTCTGATGGCCGACAAGGGCTACCTGCAGGGCGTGCTGGACGAAAACGCCCAAATCGCCAACAAGATGGCCATGAAGACCCTGCGCAAAGTCCAGCGCAAAGTGGGCTTCGCCGACAGGGGCCATTAAGAGAACGTAAAGGAACGTCAGGAGGCTCCGCCTCCCGAACCCTCCGCCAAAGGGATGAAATCCCTTAAGCAGGGGTTCGGGGGCGGAGCCCCTGACGTTCTCCTGGTTTTACGGTATGCACACCACTCTTCCGGCGGTGAAGTCGCCGGGGGCGAGCTGGGGATTGACGGTGAGGAACAGGCCGGGTGGAAGGCTGAAGAGCTCGGAGAGGGTGGACAGGTCTTCAAACTGGCCCATCACATAGCTGGAGGAACCGTTGGGGCACAGACGGCGTGTTTGCTGCGGAGGGACGCAGTAGCGTGTGCCGGGGGCAAGGCGGGTGGTTGGCAGGGTTGGATTGGCCGCGCGCATGGCCTGCCAGGACACGTTGTGCTGAAGCAGCAGGTCAGTGAAGGTTTGGCCGTTTTGCACCACGGCGCTCTGGTAGCCGAGGGGACACAGGCGGATGGGAATGGTCACCTGTGGCTGGCTGGGCAGGCTGGGTGTGGGAAGTTCAACAGGGCCTTCGCCGGGCTGAGCGGGCTGATCCACTTCGGGCGTAGGCAGCGAGGCCGGGCCTTCGTCGGGCTGGGCCGGAACGTCGATCATCGTCATGAAAACACTCCTTTGACAAAAGATTCCGTTATCAGTATACGGAGTCTTTTTCAGTTGGTGCGTTTTCCAGCGCCTGCCGCAGGGTCTGCGTTTCCAGCCGTGCAGCGGCAAGCGCTTCTTCAAGCGCCTGCGCACGGCTTTGCTGAAAGGCGACGGCGTCATTGGCTTCCTGCGAGGAAAGCACGGCGTCGATCAGCTTTTGGCTTAATGCATCGCGCTGCTCAAGCGCCTGCTGAAGCTCGCGTTTGCTTTGCAGCGCTTCCAGTGCCAGCGCATCCTGATCGGCGCGCAGCTTTGCGATCAGCTGGTTTTGTTCAAGGCTGGTATGCAGAATAAAACCGGTAACGGTCAAAAGCGACAGAATCAGCGCGGAGAGGATGACGACGGTCTGTTTCATGAGGTACTCCTTTGCAACAAAAATGCGTCCGGCAACAGTTTGTGCCGGACGCATGAAAACAATGCATATACCGTTATGGGGTGAGGGGTTCCTCCAACTTTTCCACAGGCTGCGGGTCGGGCAGCGGCGGCAGTTCGCGGATGTCGGAAATGCCAAAGTGCTCCAGAAATTTGTCGGTGGTGGCGTAGAGGATGGGACGGCCCAGAGCTTCCTTGCGGCCCACTTCCTTAATGAGACCTTTTTGCAGGAGCGACTGCACCGAATAGTCGCACTTCACGCCGCGCACCTGCTCTACTTCGCCCTTGGTGGTGGGCTGGCGGTAGGCGATCACAGCCAGCGTTTCCATGGCCGTTTGCGACAGGGACTGGCGCTGCACAGGCTGCAGCAGGCGCTCCACATAGGGGGCGAATTCCGGGCGCGTTTCCAGACGCAGGTGATCGCCGTAGCGCCTGACGGCAATGCCGCGCTTCTGATCGTCGAAAAGACGCTCCATATGGTCCACGGCCTGCACGGTTTCCAGCTCGCTCAGGCCCAGAGCCGCACTCAGGTCACTGATTGCCACCGGCTCGCCTGCGACGAACAGAATGGCCTCGATGATCTGCGGAATCTGGTTCATCTCCATCGTCTCCATTGGTTTCCTTCCTTCCGGGTACCAGCAAAATGGTGTCAAATGTGGCGCTCTGCTTCACGTGCGCCTTACCCAGCTTGAGAATTTCCAGCAGGGCAATGAACAGGGTGACCACTTCTTCCTTGCCGGGCGCATCGCTGAACAGCTCGTCAAAACGCGCCTCGCCCAGCACCAGCCGGCTTTCGATGGCCTCCATGCAGCCTTCCACCGTGTAGTTGTCACGGCGGATGTCGCGCAGGCGGAACTCCACCTCGCGCGGCTCTGCCGGAGTGCGGTTCTGCACGCGCAAAAGCGCTTCCCACAGAGCCTCCAGCGTAAGGCCGTCCAGCTCAAAGGTGGGCGGCGGCAGGGGGTATTCCTCCGGCAGCTTGCCAAAGACTTGCTTTGCGCTTTTTTCAAACGCGGTCATGTTTTCGGCGCTTTCCTTAAACTGCTTGTAGGCGATCAGTCGGGCGATCAGCGCCTGCTCGGGGTCTTCCTCTTCCTCCTTGGGAGGCTTGGGCAGCAGATGCCGGCTTTTGATTTCCACCAGCGTGGCCGCCATGGTAATGAACTCGCTGGCTTCGTCCATGTCGAAATCGTCGGCATTGCGCACGATTTCGATGTACTGCTCGGTGATATCGCTGACGAAAATCTCCTGCAGGTCGATTTTGGCCTTGCCAATCAGCGTCAGCAGCAGGTCCAGCGGGCCGTCAAACTGTTTGAGATGAAACTGTACAGCCATCAGCTCAACCCCGCAATTGACAGAAACAGGTTGAGCACAGCGTCCTCCACGGCATTGAACGCGGTGGTGAGGATGTTGCTCAGCCCGCCGCTTAAGCACAGCACGATCAGCGCAACCTGAACGATCTGGAATACATTGGGGTTCAGACGCAGACGGCCTCGGAACAGAATATCATTAAAGATGTGGTAGCCGTCCAGCGGGGGAATGGGCAGCAGATTGAACAGGCCAACCGACAGGTTCATGCTGCCAAACATCAGCAAAAAGCGCTGCACATACTGCAGCCACGGCGTGCGCATGACCTGGGCGTTCTGTCCGCCTGCTCCGCCCACCAGCACGGCATAGCCAATGCCGTCGGACGACAGCAGCTGCCGCGCGCCGTACATGGCGATAACCTCAGGCTTCCACAAAAGGCTGTTAAGACCCACGGCCAGACCGAGAGACAGCAGAAACAGCGTGATGTTGACCGTGATGCCTGCAATGCTCACCAGAAAATCATCGCGGCGGTAGTTGTCAAAGTTGCGGGGATTGACCGGCACGGGCTTGGCCCAGCCAAAGCCGAAAAACACCAGAAAAAGCGTGCCCAGAGGATCCAGATGCTTGCGGGGGTTCATTGAAAGACGGCCCAGCATTTTGGCGGTGGGGTCGCCGCACTGCCATGCCACATAGCCGTGCGCGATCTCGTGCAGGATCAGCGTCAGAAGAATGGACGCGGCGAAATAGATCAGGTAAACGATGAAACCCACCGGGTCGGTCGTCAGCCAGTTGAACCAGCTCTGCAATCTGCTTACAATGCCCATACAAAACCTCCTTGTCAAAGGCGCACATAATCGCGCCTGTCAAAAGTGTGGGGAATGGTAAAGATTATACCCTGCAAAGCCCAAAATAGCAAGCAACCGCATTCAATGACATTCAACGGCAAATTTTCCATTCATTCAATGGGAGGGAAAATGATTGCAAAAGAAAAAACGGTATGATATAATCGATCCAACTGGTGATTAATCAGATTTTTTCATTTCATGAATGAATGACATCGTTGAACGGAAAGAGGACTTTGCTTGCGTTACGCATTGTTGTTAAAGCCCCATGCCAATATTCACTATCGTCAGTCGCTTGAAAAACTGGCGCTGATTGAATTGAAATGCATGCTGGAAGCCTGGGGAATGCAGGATGTTCCGGTCGGAACGCAGACCATTGAAAACGAAAGCTTTATCACTTTTGAAACAGACCGGCTGACGGATGCGGCCTGGTGTGAAATTTCGCGCCATTCATCGGTCTGCTTTGCTGCTGAATACATGCCGGACGGGCTGATGAGGCCGCTGCACCGCCATGTGCAGGGTGTTATGCCGGACGATCTTCCGCATGTGCTCAAGTACAAGGGCAAGACCAATGCTGATTTCACGCAGATGATGCTGCACTGTGCCAAAGCTGCGTCGGACTTTGCCACCAGCAGCGAAGCGCTTCGTGTGCTGGATCCCATGTGCGGCAAGGGCACCACGCTGTTCTGCGCGCTGTGCGAGGGTCATGACGCCGTTGGCGTGGATATGGACCTGAAAGCGCTGCAGGAGACGGACAATTATTTTGAACGTTCGCTCAAGCTGCACCGTATCAAGCACAAGCGCACCGAGCAGTCGCTTACGCTCAAGGGCGGCAATGCCCGGGCTGTGGCCTATACGGCAGCGCCGGATGCACAGAGCATGAAGGATGGCAGCGCACTCAAACTGGAACTCATCGGCGGAGATGCGGCAAGGCTTGGCGAACTGGTCAAGCCGGGCAGCGTGCATCTCATCGCAAGCGATCTGCCCTACGGCGTGCAGCATGCGCCCAAGGAAAAGGGAGGCCTGTCCTCGCTTGGCCGGCTGGTGCAGCGCGTGGCTCCCGGCTGCGTACGCGCGCTCAAACCCGGCGGAGCGCTGGCGTTTTCATTCAATATTTACACCCTGCGCCGCAAAGAAGTGGAGCAGGTGCTTACAGAAGCCGGCCTGCATGTGCTCAGTGAAGGCCCCTATGCCGATTTTTCGCACTGGGTGGAGCAGGCTGTGGAGCGCGACGTGGTGGTCGCGCGCAAGGAAAAGTAAGACGTGTTGTTTTGGGTAAGGAGGGTTTGATTTGCAGATCGAAGAACTGCAGGCCATGACGGTGATCCAGCTGCGTAAACTGGCTAAGGAAAACGGCGTAAAGCTAAGCGCCGGTATCGATAAGGCGGGCATTGTGGAGCGTGTTGCACAGGCGCTTGAAACCAGGACCGAAGCGCCCCAGCCCGTAAAAGAAGAAACGACGGCCCCTGCGGCGGATCAGCTGCAGCAGGCCAGTCTGTCTGCCGATGTTACCAGCGTAGCGCCCGGCGGATACCGCCCTGCCTATCGCCAGGCATGGCAGGCTCGTCCCGCAACGCCGCGCGAGACACCGCAGAAGCCCGCATGGCAGCGCTCGGCCGGTACGGTCAGCCGCTTTGGCCCGCAGAGCCGCTCTACCCAGCCCATCCAGCAGGAAGAACGCACGCCTGCCGAGCAGCCGCGCCCTGTGCAGGAGCCGCAGCGCCCCGCGCAGGATAATGCCCCCCGTCTGGACGGCTATCGCCTGGGTTACCGTGCTGCGCCGCAGCGCCAGCCCTATCAGAATCGCAGCGACTACGGCAGCCAGAACTACGGCGGCTATCAGCAGCGTAATTATCAGCAGAATAACTATGGCTATCAGAACCGCGGTTATCAGCAGAACAACTACCAGCAGGGCGGCTATCAGCAAAATAATTATCAGCAGAACAGCAATTACGGCTACCAGCAGCGCAGCTATCCGCCGCGCACCTATCAGCCACAGCAGTCTGCTGAAAATAATTTCAATGATGACCTGTACCGTATGCAGCGCGATACGCAGTTTGCCGAGCAGACCGAGGCGGGTCAGCTGCCGGATCTTTTGCAGACGGTGCCCAGCGAGCCTGCTGCAGGCATTCTGGAAGTGCTGCCTGACGGTTATGGTTTCCTGCGCAGCCGCACGCTGCTGCCGGGCAAAAAGGATATTTATGTGTCCATGGCGCAGATCCGCCGCTTTGGCCTGCGCACCGGCGACCGCGTAGAGGGACAGGCCCGTGTGCAGCGTGAAGGCGACAAGTTTGCGGCGCTGCTGGCGGTGGAAAAGGTCAATGGTGAAGAGGCACAGGAAAATCCCGATCGTTTGTCATTTGAACAGCTGGTGCCGGTCTATCCCGACCGCCGCATCGTGCTGGAAGATCCCAATGGGAAAACGCCCATGGCCATCCGACTGGTGGACCTGATCGCGCCGATGGGCTTTGGCCAGCGCGCCATGATCGCCTGCCCGCCGGAAAGCGGCCGGCTTCAGCTGATGCATGAGCTGTGCTGCGCCATCAAGCGCAACGACCCCGATGCGGACGTGCTGATGCTGCTCATCGACGTTGCTCCCGAAGAAGTGACCGAGATCAGCGAAAGCGTGGATGCTGAAGTGTTCGCCTCCACATTCGCCGACGCTCCCGAAACACAGACCCGCGTGAGCGAAACCATGCTGGAACGCGCTCAGCGTCTGGTGGAAATGAATCACAACGTAGTCATTCTGCTGGATAGCCTGAGCAAACTGACCCGTGCCTATCAGGCGGTGCTGTCGCAGGGCGGACGCCCCATGACCAACACCATCGCCCCGGCTGCACTGGTCAAGCCCAAACGTTTCTTTGGCGCGGCGCGCAATACCCGCGACGCCGGCAGCCTCACCATGATCGCCACCATCGCCGTGGATACCGGCTCCCGCGTGGATGATATCATCTTTGAGGAATTCCGCGGCACGGCCAATATGGAGATCACCCTTTGCCCTGAGCAGGAAAATGATCCGCTGCATCCCATGATCAACCTGCTGCTCAGCGGAACCAAAAAGGACGATATGCTGCTGAGCGCTGAGCAGAAGGAAGGCCTGCGCAGCATCCGCAGGGTGCTGGGCTCCGCCACCAACGGCGAGGCCGTGGTGCAGCTGGTGGATATGATGAAAAAGACCAAATGCAACGCCGACCTGCTGGAGCGCCTGAAGGACTGGATCGCCCTGTGGGAAAAGAGCGGCTATCTGAAACGGTAATATTGTAAAACACCGCAGGAAAGGTCCTGCGGTGTTTTGAAATTCTCAGTCAATGCGCACGTCATAACCCGAGGGGATCTCGATGATGCTGCCATTGGCGTTGGCCCACAGTGTAAGCGCGCTGGGATTGTACAGCCGCTTGCCATCGGCGGAGATGTGCATGCTGCGCCATGCCTCCACATAATCGTGGATTTCGATATTGGTAGCGTACCAGATATCCTCGCGGCCGCCGACAAACGCAGCAAAGTCCTCGATGACCTGCCAGTTGTTATTGGCCTCAAACTCATAGCTGTGGCCCCAAAGGTAGAACAGCTGCGGCCGGTACGGTTTGCCGGATACAAACTTCTGCGCCAGCTCCATCAGACGGGGATCGTCATGATGGCAGGTGGCGGGCATCTGCAGCCAGTTGTGGGGCAGATCAAACCGGCGGGTGCATTCCACTGTGCGGGAATAGGCGATGCCGCAGCCTTTGAGCGTTTCAGCCAGTTCAGGGGTAACGGTGCCGTAGGGATAGGCCATGCCGCGCACGATGCAGCCGAACATGTTTTCAAGCTCTTCACGGTCGCGCATGACCTGCCAGATGGCATGAGCCGGGGGCAGATCGGGCAGATCACCATGCCACAGCGCATGCACGGCAACCTCGTGGCCGGAACCTGCATACAGATCGTAGGCGGCCTGACGGGTCATGCGGCGATGAATGTGGCCATTGGGGAAAACAGTGCCCTCGGGCGAAAACTGTCCGCCGTTGAGGTTGAAAGTACCCTTCAGACCGTTGCGGTTCATGATGGCGATCAGTCGGGCATCCTGCTCCACGCCATCGTCATAGCTGAGCGTTAGGGCCTTCGAAAGGCCTTTGGGAAATACCATCCAAAGCTGAATCATATGCAGTTCACCTCACAGAAAATGTGTATAAGGTTTCGTGAAAAAACGGCAAAAAACCTGCTGAAAGGACAAAAAAGAGCCGGGATGTTTGAAACATCCCGGCTTTAAGTTAGTCCTCAATCTCGCCTGCGGCGGCCATCACGCTGCGAAGGCCTGCTACGCTCTCCACAGGCAGGGAGAACATAACCGTGTGGGCGGGGCTCTGCACGCCGGCATTTTCCATGATGGCACGCATGAGGGTGCTCTTCTGGGTGGCGGCAGTCAGAATGAGCAGCATCTCCTTTTCATCGGCAATCGACAGACCGAAGAAACGGTTTTCGCCGTCAGGGTTGGTGCCCTTGGCGTGCAGCACGGTGCCGCCCATGGCGCCTGCGCTGCGGGCGGCGTCCATCACGGTATCGACATGGCCGCGGTTGCAAATAGCGATAATCAGCTCGTAGAGGAACGTCGAGGGCATATCCTTCACCTCTTCCAGAATGATGTTTTGTCCCTGGGTAAAGTATTTCAGACTGCTGGAGCCTGCGATGCTGGCGATGGGAATGGTGAACGCCACGCCGCTGCCGGGCATGTTAAGGCCCACTTCACCGATCAGCGCATTCATCAGGCGCCTGGCGCGGGGACGGGTGGTCATTGCGTAAAACAGTTCTTTTTCGGTCTCTTCCAGGCCCAGCAGGTCCAGCAGTTTCTTTCCAGCTGTTCCCTGGCACAGGAGGCTGGTGACGGTGTTTACGTCATGCTCACTGAAAAAATTGACCAGCTGTTCGTCGTGGTCGCGCTTGACGATCACGCACAGCAGACACAGATCATGCATAGGCGTACCTCCAGTTCATTCGATGATGTCTTCCACAGGTGCGGCAGGCTGGGGATGTGCTTTCTTTTGCTTGCTCTTGAACACAAGGCCCAGAATCTGAATGGTGATCAGCGGCGTCATGGCAACCATGGCCACCACGCCGAAAGCGTCCGTCGCCACGTCGCCGCCGACGGCTGTGCATGCGCCCATGGCAAGGGGCAGCAGGAAGGTGGCCGTCATGGGGCCGGACGCCACGCCGCCGGAGTCAAAGGCGATGGATGTAAAAATGGGCGGCACAAAGAACATCAGGATGAGTGCAATGGCATAGCCCGGAACCAGCAGCCACAGAATGTTGATGCCGGTCAGGATGCGAAGCATCGACAATCCAACTGAAACGGAAACACCGATGGACAGGCTTAATCCCAGCGCCTTCTGGGGAATAGCGCCGGCAGTGAGCTCGTACACCTGCTTGCTAAGCACATGCACGGCAGGCTCCGCAGATACCACGTAGTAGCCGATCAGCATGCCCAGCGGCACCAGCAGCCAGCGCACGCTCAGCCCGCCAAGGGCATGACCCAGGAAGTTGCCCATGGGCATGAAGCCTACGTTTACGCCGGTGAGGAACAGTGCCAGACCCGCATAGGTATACAGAAGACCTGCCACAATGCGCAGCACTTCGCGCTTTTTGAGGTGCAGAACAAAAATCTGGAACAGGGCGAAAAACGCGGCGATGGGTAGAAGCGCCACAGCTACTTCCTTCATGTAGTGGGGGAAGGAACGGGCAAACATCACTGACAGTTCCAGCGTATCCGCCGCACTGGGAATGACGGTGGAGGAATAGGCCGCGCCGTCAGGCTTAAAGATGAAACCCAGCAGCATCACGGCCAGAATAGGGCCAACAGAGCACAGGGCGACCAGACCAAAGCTGTCGTTTTCAGCGTTGGAGTCACTTCGGATGGCGCTGACGCCCACGCCCAGCGCCAGAATGAACGGCACTGTCATGGGGCCAGTGGTCACGCCGCCGGAGTCGAATGCGACGGCCAGAAAGGAGCCGGGCACAAACTTCGCCAGCACAAATACCAGCACGTAGCAGCCCAGCAGCAGCCACTTCATGGAGATGCGGAACAGGATGCGCAGAAGAGCCACCACCAGAAACACGCCCACGCCCAGCGCTACTGACAGGATGAGCGTCATGTTGGGCACGCCGGGTACCTGCTCAGCCAGAACCTGCAGGTCGGGCTCGGAAATGGTGATGATCACGCCTACCAGAAAAGAGATGAGCATGACCAGCCACAGCTTTTTGCTGCGTGTCATGGCGGAACCCACATGCTCGCCGATAGGGGTCATGGCCAGATCGGTGCCAAGGGTGAACAGGCCCATGCCTACGATCAGCATCACCGCGCCCAGCAGAAAGCCGAGCATCGCACTTACCGGCGCAGGCACGCACAGGAAGCACAAAAACAATACGATCAGGGTGATGGGCAGCACAGACGCATAGGCCTCACGCCATTTTTCCGTCAGAATGCTGCGATGGATCAGGCGGTTCTTCCACAGGCGCCGGGCCTGAAGTTTTCGTTTCTCTTTGGTCATTTCTTCGCCTCTTTTATTTTTGCCCCATGATGCGCGCAACGGTCGTGCCGATGACCAGTACCCCGGCTTCAGCCCACAGCATGCGCCCAGGGCTGAACCCCGGAAACACCAGCGCGACAGATACCAGCAGAAAGCCCAGCACTGCATAGCAGGCGTGACC
Organism: Clostridia bacterium; assembly: GCA_017517815.1. The sequence continues at coordinate 40,217 of JAFWYA010000033.1, forward strand.
TGTGTGACGGTCAAACAGCCACTTTACACCGCGCATGCAGGCTGCGGCAGAGAGCGCAAAACCGGCGCCGAGCGGCAGCAGCTGTACAATATCAAGCGTGCGGACGGCTGTCAGATAAGCCTGATACCAGCCCAGCCTAAGCAGCACAAAGGAAGTTGATATGCCGGGCACCACTGTGCCGACGCCTTCCAGCAGGCCGGTCAAAAAAGCCTGCATGGTGGTCAGCGCGGTAAGCTGATCGCTCTGACCGCCGACCAGCCCCAGCGGCAGGGCCAGCAGCACGCCCAGCATCAGCGAAAGCAGCCAGCGTGGGCGAAAACGGCTGTTTTGCTCCGCTTCGTGCAGCAGGTCCGGCACGCCGCCCAGAATGAAGCCGGTGAACAAAAACAGCATCAGCGTTTCATAACGGGCCATCACGGTGGACAGGGCTGCTGCGCCAAGCGCCATGCCGGCTGCGCCGCCTATGGCCAGCGGAGCCAGAAAGCACAGGCTGCGCACAGGCGTACGCCACAGCTGCATTACAGCGTCCAGCATGGGCCGGTACAGCCCAAAGGACACCGCCATCACACCGCCGCTTACGCCGGGCAGTATACACCCGATGCCAATGAGAAAGCCAGCCAGTATCTTTCGCACAAAACCATTGCGCTGCCGCATTATCATCCCGCCTTTGATTTGGGTTTTCATGAATATATGCGCGCAGACGGGGGAATCATACACGGTTTGAGTATACCATGGCACGGCGGTGCAACCAACCGCTGCCGGGACAAACTTTACCGTTTATTTGCCGGTCAGCCGATGAGATCGGCAACGACCTTTTTGAGATGCGCTACATAATAGGAGGGGTTGAACTTCTCGCCGGTGGTCATTTCAAGCAGCTGAGCCGGGTCATACCGGTCGCCCCAGCGGTGCAGGCGCGCGTTGAGCCATGCGGTGATGGGAGCAATGTCGCCCGTGCGCAGCAGAGCAGCCACGTCCAGATCTTTCTTCATGGCATGCAGAATCTGGCTGGCATAGGCGCTGCCCAGCGCGTAGGTGGGGAAATAGCCGATCATGCCGCCGCCCCAGTGCATGTCCTGCAAAACGCCCATGGCGTCGGTGGGTACGTCTAGCCCCAGATATTCCTTGTACAGGCGGTTCCAGGCTTCGGGCAGATCCTTGGTGGTCAGCGTGCCGGCTACAAGCTGCTTTTCCAGCTCGTAGCGCACCATGATATGCAGCGGATAAGTGACCTGATCAGCCTCGATGCGGATGAGAGAAGGCTGCACATGATTGGCGGCGCAGAACAGGCTGCGCTCGGTCACGTCAGCCATGGCGTCGGGGAAATATTCCTTCAGTTTGGGAAGCAGGAAGGCAAGGAAGCCGGCGTCGTGACCAATGAGATTTTCATAGAAACGGCTTTGGCTTTCGTGCAGCCCTGTGCTGGAAATATTGGCCAGCACCGTTCCCTGATAAGCCTCCGACACGCCCAGCTCATACTGCGCATGGCCGCCCTCGTGCATCACGCTGTATACGGAGGATAACAGCGCATCCTCATAATAATGAGTGGTGATGCGCACATCCCAGCGGTTCATGCCGATGGTGAAGGGATGCTCGGTTTCGGCCAGTGCACAGCGGGTGCGGTCCACCCCGATGATATCCATCAGGCAGGCGGAGAAATCACGCTGGCGGTCAATGGGGCAGGCGGCAATGGCCGGAGGCGGAGGAAGGGTGCGCACTTTTTCGATGAGGGGCACGATCTCGCTGCGCAGCATGCTGAAGAACGGGTCCAGAATGGCGGTACACATGCCCTTTTCATAGCTGTCCAGCATAACGTCGTAGGCGGGACGGGAAGGGTCTTTGTATGCGGCAAGGCGGCGCTCGGCGTCGATCATCTTTGCCAGATACGGCTCGAAGGAAGCATAGTCGTTCTTCGCCTTGGCCTGCAGCCATGCGCCCAGAGAGGCGTTGCGCAGACGGCTGTGCTCGGCTACTTCCTCCACGGGAATGCGCGTCATATCATCCAGATTTTTACGCAGAAGCTCCACCTGACGCAGTACGTCGCCATCCAGCTCTTCTTTTTGTGCCCACAGGTTGTCCAGCAGCTCGCGGGTACGGTCGCTGACGAGCAGCTCGTAGGACTTCTGGTTCAAAAAGGCCATGGTTTCACCGCGGGCTGCGGCGGAGGCGGACGGCGCGCCGGTTTCGCTGTCGGTGCGCAAAACGGCCATGGCGTGTTCGTAGGCATGCAGCGAGGACTGCAGCGCGGAAAGCTCTTTTTTCATTTCATTCAGTTTCATGGATGTCATCCTCTCTTGGGGTTTGCTGGCATCATTATATGAAAGCAGCCGGATGTTGTCAAATGAGATGAATTTTACACCGTATTAGTTGTATATTTTTGGCGCTTCAAGGCATTTTCAGACGAAAAACAGGGCAAAAACAATGCCGTTCCTGCAAAAACGTTCTTTGAGAGATCGGAAAAAGAAACAAAAATGCAGGATTGTTTTCGAAAAAATGCAAGGATTGTTTTTCTTACAAACGAAATATGTATTGCTTTTTCTTTGTATTTATGAGAAAATAAAAAGGCTCAGACGCAATCGGCGGCTATCTTTTTTCAAAAGAAAGCCCAGACACATGTGTCTGGCCAAAAATAATCAAGGAGGAAAACAACATGAAGAAGATGCTTGCTATCGTTCTCGCGCTGGTGATGGTTCTGTCCATGGTTCCCATGGCTGTGGCTGAAACTGCTGAACCCGCTCTGGTCGCTGAGAAGGGTCTGGTCATCTATGGCTCCAGCACCGACATCGGCGGCGACTTCGCTCCCACTGCCTGGTGGACCAACGGCGCCACCGACATGATGATCCGCGACATGACCAACGACTACGCCACCGTTACCACCAACCAGGGCGGCGAGTACGTGGTCAACGAAACCATCGTTACCAACATGGAAAGTGTTGAGAACGACGACGGCACCAAGACCTACACCATGACCATCGCTGAAGGCCTGACCTACAACAACGGCAAGGCCATGAACGCGAAGGACTTCGTGTGGCCCACCGTGCTGGCCTGCTCCAAGGTTCTGTTCGACCTGGAAGGCGCCACCACCACCTACACCTCTGTTGAGGGTGGTCAGGACTACTACGACGGCAAGGTGCCCTACGTCAGCGGCCTGCGCCTCATCGACGACTACACCTTCTCCGTCACCATCGCTGCTGAGAAGCTGCCCTACTACTACGACCTGGGCTACGCCGGCTTCACCGCTTTCGACATTGCCTACTGGCTGGGCGAAGGCTATGAGCTGAAGGACGACGGCGAAGGCTGCTACATCGCCGGTGATTTCACCGCTGACGCCATCAAGGCTCAGATGGAGTATGCCCGCTTCAACGCCGGCCCCGACCGCGTGTCCGCCGGTCCCTACAACCTGGTTGAGTTCGACAAGGCTGCCCTGCAGGCTACCCTGACCATCAACCCCTACTACGTTGGCAACTTCGAAGGCCAGAAGCCTTCCATCGAGAAGATCGTGATCGTCAAGGCCGAGGACGCTACCTGGGCTGACGCCATCAAGACCGGCTCCATGAACTTCTATGACACCATCACCGATGGCGCTCACATCAACACCGCTCTGGACATCATCGAAGAGGGCGGCTTTGACTACGTGCAGTTCGACCGTCCCGGCTACGGCATGGTCAACTTCGCCTGCGACTTCGGCCCCACTCAGTTCGTCAACGTTCGTCAGGCCATCGCCAAGCTGCTGGACCGTGTTGAGTTCGCCAACACCTTCTGCCTGGGCTGGGGCGGCGTAGTGAACGGCCCCTACGGCACTGCCATGTGGCAGTACAAGGAAGCTGAAGAGTGGCTCAACGAGAACCTCGATGCTTATGCCTACAACCCCGAAGAGGCTGTGGCTCTGCTGGTTGAGGATGGCTGGATCTACAATGCCGACGGCTCCGACTGGACCGAGGGCAACATCCGCCACAAGAAGGTGACCGCTGAGGAAGCCGGCACCTATGCTCACAACATCACTCTGGCTGACGGCACCATCCTGATGCCCCTGATCGTTGAATGGTCCTCCTCTGAGGCCAACCCCGTTTCCGACCTTCTGAAGGTCATGCTGGCTGAGTCCGACGCCACCAAGGCTGCCGGCCTGCAGATCAACCAGAACGTGATGACCTTCACCGAGCTGCTCAACTTCTACTACCGCGATTCTTCCCAGGGCGACAAGTATGCCATCCCCACCTATGGCATGTTCAACCTGGCCACCAACTTCTCTTCCGCCGCTTACGACATGTCCTATGAGTGGACCGACGATCCCGACCTGGTGGCCCTGGGCTACAACCTCAACCACCTGTTCGACGACGTTCTGGATTGGCTGTCCATGGAAATGGTGTACGGCGTCAGCCCCGAAGAGCCCGAAACCTACCTGATCCTGTGGCAGAAGTACATGCAGCGCTGGAACGAGCTGATGCCTCAGCTGCCCCTGTACTCCAACGTGTACATCACCATGTACCCCGACTGGCTGGAAGGCTACGAGCAGGATTCCTACTGGGGCTTCGACAAGGCCATCCTGTACGCTACTGTTGCTGAATAAGCAAAGTGTGCAAACCAGAATAAAGTCTCTGTGACGCGAGAGGGCGGGCACAACGCCCGCCCTCTTGTTTCCACGGAACACAGAAGGGACTAGGCCATATGGGCAAATACATACTCAAACGCTGCGGCTACATCGTGGTGGTTTTTCTCATTATTTCCTTCCTGATGTATTCGCTGTACAATCTCATCCCCAATGATCCGGCGCGCGCCCAGCTGGAAGGCCTGCGCTCCTCGCTCAAGCCTGCTGAGTACGAGGCCATGTACCAGTCGCTGCGCGACCAGATGGGTCTGAACGACTCGCTGATGGTGCGCTATCTGCGGTGGATGGGTCTGTGGACGGATACGGACGGAAAGACCTTCAACGGTCTTCTGCAGGGTAACTTTGGTTATTCCAACCTGTTCAAGCGCGACGTCATCGATGTGATCGTCGACCCGATGTCCAACACCATCTTCATCAATATTTTCTCCACCATTCTTTCTCTTGCGATCACCATTCCGCTGGGTATTTACTGTGCGGTTCACAAGAAAAAGAAATTTGACTCGGCCACGCAGGTGGTCACCATGCTGGGATATTCTCTCCCGGTATACATTATTGCGCTCGTTTTCATGTTCCTGTTCTGCGTCAACTGGCGCATCTTCCCCGTGATGGGCATCAAAACGGCCGGCATTGAATACGCAAACAACTGGGAAGCGTTTACGGACAAGCTGCTCCATGTGACCCTTCCTGTTATTGTTATGACGTTTGGCTCGCTGGGCGGCATGACCCGCTACGTGCGTTCCGCCATGATCGAAGCGCTGAGCATGGACTACATCCGCACGGCCCGCGCCAAGGGACTGCGTGAAAAGGTCGTCATCTACTCCCACGCCTGGCGAAACGCGCTGCTGCCCGTGATCACCAGCATTCTGGGCTGGTTCCTCAGCATTTTCTCCGGCTCTGTCGTTATTGAAAACACGTTCTCCTTGAGCGGCATGGGCGCCCTGTACTGGCAGGGCCTCAACAACAACGACTTTGAGCTGGTGCTGGCCATTCAGATGTTCTATTCCATCGTTTCTCTGGTGGGCTCGCTGCTGATTGACATCAGCTACGGCCTGGTCGACCCGCGCGTACGCGTTGATAAGTAAGGAAGGAGGAAAAAGCAATGGCAAACAACAAAAAGCAGTTTTTCCTCGTCCGCTGGTTCAAGCGCATGTTCCTGGGCCACGATCAGGAAGTGAAGGACCTGCTCAAGGAAGAGCAGGTGCAGACCCCCTTTAAAATGATGGCCAAGAACTTCTTCCACAAGCGCACGGTGCAGGTGGGCCTGACGGTGTTCATCCTCATCTTCCTGTTTGTGACTGTGGGCCCTGTGTTCTTCCCACTGGACCTGAGCGATCAGGATTCCACGCTCATCAACCTGCCTCCGGGCTACAGCATGATGAAGCTGCCCGCCGAAATCAACGGCAAGGTGGCTGATATCGCCCCCGGCAACACCTACGGCATCGGCCTGGATACTGACGGCCATGTGCACACCTGGGGCGTGACCCGCATCACCGACAAGATCGACCTCAAGGATATTCCCGAGGAAGTGCAAAACGCCGATCTGGTTCGTCTGGCTGCCGGTTCCGACCACGCAGTGGCGCTGGACTCCAACGGCCAGCTGTATGTGTGGGGCAACACCCGTCTGTCGCAGAACAAGTATTCCAGCGACATGACCAAGCACATGAAGAACGCTGCCAAGGGCAAGACCAGCGAGGAATGGGACATCATCCAGCTGGAGGCCAGCAACCAGTTCTCCGCGGCGCTGTCCAGCGATGGCACCCTGTACCTGTGGGGCAACGGCAACATGGCCGATATCAAGATCCGCAGCAAGTATCAGGGCAAGGTGGCCAAGGTCGCCCTGACCAACAACGAATATATCTGCCTGCTCAAGGACGGCACGGTGGCCTATGCCGGCTATAAGGACAAGGGCAGCCCCTTCTCCAACATCCCCAAGGATCTGAAGAAGGAAACCATCGTGGATATCGCCGCCACCAGCAGCACTGTTGCTGCTGTGACCGAAGACGGCAGAGTATATGTATGGGGCAACGCAGTCAAGGGTGAAAACAAGATCCCCGAGCTGTCCGCTCCCATCAGCAAGCTCTACGGCGGCCGCTTCCACTACACCGCCCTGCTGGAGGACGGCAGCGTCGTCAGCTGGGGCAACAACAAGTATCATCAGACGGAAGTGCCTGCCTCCCTGCAGGGCAAAGAGATCGCCTCGCTGTATGTGGGCAACTTCCAGAACTATGCCGTCACCACCGATGGCGAAGTGCACAGCTGGGGCCTGAAGGGCTTCCTGATGGGCACGGATGAGCTGGGCCGCGACATGCTGACCCGTGTCATCAACGGCGGCCGCGTCACCATGACCGTCGGCGCCATCGCTGTCATCATCGCCACCATCATCGGTGTACTGATGGGTGGTCTGGCCGGTTACTTCGGCGGAAAGACCGATATCCTGATCATGCGCATTTCCGAGATCGTGGGCGGTCTGCCGTTCATTCCCTTCGCTATGATCCTGTCTGCTGTCATCGGCTCCCGCTTGGACTCCAACCAGAAGATGTATCTCATCATGGTGGTGCTGGGCGTGCTGAGCTGGGTGCCCACATGCCGCCTTGTGCGTGCACAGATTCTTGCGCAGCGTGAGATGGAATATGTAACGGCCGCCAAGGCCATGGGCATCAAGGAAATGACGATTGTGTTCCGTCACATCCTGCCCAACGTTCTTTCCATCCTGCTGGTGAGCATGACGCTGGATTTTGCCACCTGCATGCTGACCGAATCCACGCTGAGCTATCTGGGCTTCGGCATTCCGCTGCCTCAGCCCACGTGGGGCAACCTGCTCAACGGTGCCAACAACTCCGTCGTCATTCAGCAGTACTGGTGGCGTTGGGTGTTCCCGGCTGTGGTGTTTGGCCTGTGTACCATTTGTATCAACATGATCGGCGACGGCCTGCGTGATGCGGTCGATCCCAAGAGCGCTGAGCGTTAAGGAGGTGGATGGAAAATGGCATTGCTGGAACTGAAGAACCTGAAAACCTTTTTCACCACCAAGCGCGGCATCGTTAAGGCCGTTAACGACGTTTCCTACAGCGTTGACCCCGGCAAAACGCTGGGCGTTGTAGGCGAGTCGGGATCCGGTAAGAGCGTGAGCGCCATGAGCATCCTGCAGCTGCTGGACGGCAACGGCTACATCGACAGCGGCAGCATCCAGTTTGACGGCAAGGATCTCAGCAAGCTCAGCCGCAACGAGATGTACAAGATTCGCGGCAACGATATCTCCGTCATCTTCCAGGAGCCCATGACCAGCCTTAACCCTGTTTTCACGGTTGAAAAGCAGGTGGCTGAGCCCTTTATCATCCACCAGGGCATGACCAAGGAGCAGGCCAGGGTCAAGGTTATCGAAATGCTCAAGGACGTTAAAATCCCCAACCCGGAAGTGGTGGCCAAGCAGTATCCGCACCAGCTGTCCGGCGGTATGCGCCAGCGCGTGATGATCGCCATGGCGCTGGCCTGCCAGCCCAAGCTGCTGATTGCTGACGAGCCCACCACTGCTCTGGACGTGACCATTCAGGCCCAGATCCTCAAGCTGATGAACGAGCTCAAGCGTGAGCACGGCACTGCCATTCTGTTCATCACGCACGACCTTGGCGTTATCGCGCAGATGGCTGACGACGTGGCCGTTATGTACTGCGGTCAGGTCGTGGAAAAGGCGCCTGCCCGCACCATCTTCGGCAAGGCTGAGTTCTCTCACCCCTACACCGAAGGCCTGATGGTTTCCATTCCCCGTCTGGATACGCCCGCCAACGTGCGCCTCGACGCCATTCCCGGCGCTGTGCCGCACCCGCTGGACCTGCCCAAGGGCTGCAAGTTTGCGCCCCGCTGCAAGTACTGCACGCAGAAGTGTCTGGATGAAGAACCCGCACTGGTAGAAGTGGCCCCCAATCAGCAGGTGCGCTGCTTCTACGCAAGGAAGGAGGAGCGCTATGCAAACCTCAGCAAGTGAGCGCAAGCCTCTGCTTCGCATTTCAAACCTCAAGCAGTATTTCCCGCTGAAGACCAAGGGCCTCTACGTCAAGGCCAACGACGGCATCACGCTGGATATTTATGAAGGCGAAACGCTGGGTCTGGTGGGCGAATCCGGCTGCGGCAAGAGCACGCTGGGCCGCACGCTGCTGCAGCTGTATCGTCAGACCGACGGCCGCACCATGTACTATGGCCGCTCTCTGGACGACATGGCCCCCAAGTATGTGGGCGAGACCATCAAAACGCTGGCCAAGCGCCGCGCCCAGCTCAAAACGCTGGAAGAAAAGCGCAGCACTGTTGAAAAAGAATACGAAGCCATGCCCGACGGCGAGGCCAAGTATGCCAAGTTCAATGACGTGGAACAGGCCCGCAAGGAAGCCAACGACTGCTTCCTGGATATGGCCAACCTGATTGGCGGCTTTGTGATGGTGGACGACCTTGCGCCTGTGAGTGAGGTCTTTATGGGCCTGTACAAGCTGTCTGCAAAGCTGCACGAAGCCAACGAAGAGCTGCAGGACGCCGAGCTGGATCTGGCTGACGCCAATTTTGCCGTCGAGCACAGCAAGAAGGCCGAAAAGGCCAAAGCGCAGGCTGCAAAGTTCCAGGCAAAGGTGGACGGCATCAACGAGAAGATCGCCGGCATCCGCAAGGAGATCGGGGAGCAGCATGCCAAAATCGACGAGCTGCGCAAGCCCTATGCCGACAACGAGGAATTCCAGCGTCTGGAAGGCTTCCGTGATGACGGCATCGATCTGGCCCGCTTGGAGTATAACGAAATCCGTCAGCTGCGCAAGGATCTGCAGATGATCTTCCAGGACCCCTATTCCAGCCTGAACCCCCGCATGACGGTCGGTCAGATCATCAGCGAGGGCATGATCGCTCACAAGTACTTCAAGAAGAACGACGAGCGCATGCAGGAAGAAATTCTGAAGGTGATGGAAAACGCCGGTCTGGCTCCGTACTTCGTACATCGCTATCCGCACCAGTTCTCCGGCGGTCAGCGTCAGCGCATCGGTATCGCCCGTTCGCTGGCTGTGCGCCCCAAGTTTGTGGTGTGCGACGAGGCTGTTTCCGCCCTAGACGTTTCCATCCAGTCGCAGATCCTCAACCTTCTGCAGGACCTGAAGGAGCAGCAGAACCTGACCTACCTGTTCATCACTCACGACCTGAGCGTGGTGAAGTACATTTCCGACCGCATCGGCGTTATGTACCTGGGCAATATGGTGGAGCTGGCCGATTCCGAGGAGCTGTTCAAGCATCCCCGCCATCCCTACACCGAGGCCCTGATGAACGCCATTCCCACCACCGATATGGACAGCGGCAGGGAGATTCAGGTGCTGGAGGGCGATATCCCCAGCCCCGTGAAGCCGCCCAAGGGCTGCAAGTTCCATACCCGCTGCAAGTACTGCACCGAGATCTGCAAGCATCAGATTCCTGCGTGGGAAGAGGTTGCTCCCAACCATTTCGTGGCCTGCCACCACATTCTTGATCAGGAGGAAAGCAAGTGATCTTCCAGCGCAAATATGAACGGGCGATGAAAAACCTTGAGGAAAAAAACGCCGGTTCTCCCAAGGCGCTTCAGGATGACGACCTTTCCAACAAGGTCGAAAAAGGCGACGTGCTGGCGATGATCCTGTCGGCACTGATCGTGATTGTGCCGGTGGCGCTGATCTTTCTGCTCATCGCCGTCGGCGCAGGCTACTTCTTTCTGGTTAGATAAAAAAACTGCCCGGTACCAAAGTACCGGGCAGTTTTTTATGCTTTACAGAAATGCACCTGTCACAAACAGATAGCCAATATAGTACAGGCCGGAGATCAGGTGCCAGCCAAGCAGCGCCCAGCCCAGCCAGCGGCGGCGTACGTTTTCGTCGCGCAGGAAGCGGATCAGCGCGATCACCCACATCATCAGCGCAGCGCCCATCATGCCCCAGCCGAAGTTGCCGTCCTTGGCTCGGCGGCCGCTTTCGCCCAGGATGAGGAACTCTGCAATAGCTACGGCGTTGAATACCAGCGTCAGCCAGAAGCAGGTGTCCTTTTCCTGCTTGCGGGCGCTCCACAGCGTGTAGATGGGGAAGGCCAGCATCAACGCCACGCGGATAGCTACGTCAGCAAATTTTGCGAGAGAGAATTCCATCACCATGCTGGCCTGCCACGGTACGATGATGCCGAAGTAATACAGGTACTGGATGATCATGAAGACCACTGAAGGCAGTACGCACACGATGATCTGCAGGAAATAGCGGCTGTTTTTAGGATAGCGGATCCACTGCACTAGGAAGAACAGGCACGCGCCCGGCAGAAAGGCCTGCATAAAGGTGGGCTTGGCCAGAAGGCTCAGAAACAGCAGAACACCCAGCGTGATGGGCTCGCGCCACGGAAGGATGGTCTTTTCACGGTGGATGGGTTCCAGCTCAACAAACCGGTCAAAAAGATAAGCTGTGTAAGGCACGCAGATGAGCATGAACACCAGCGCGATCAGCTGCGTGCAGCTGTGCCAGGTGTTGGGCGTGCCCGCTCCCAGATAAACGGTGGGGTTGTAGAACGGCACGCAGACGCAGCTGACCAGTGCACATACGGCGCTGAACAGGGTAATGGCACTGCGGCTGTACTTGTCGTGCAGGGCGATGGTAAACAGGCGGTGGATCAGCCAGACTTCAGCCACCTTGCACAGGGCCGTCACAACAGCAGAGGCCGTCTTCAGCGGCACGCCGAAGAGCGTGACAAAAACCACAATGCAGTGCCAAAGCGGATGCGCACCGTGGCGCAGGAAGGTGGACAGGTCGCGGAAGTCGCCTTCGCCGGCCCATTCGGTGTGAATGCCGATGTCGCTGGTGGGGTGCTGCAAAAGGCGCAGGAACAAAAGCACCGACAGCACAAACATTGCGCACAGCATCATCCATTTGCCGGCATCAAAATGCTTGTCGGGATTGCGGAAGGGTTGTGGCGTCATGTCAGTCCTCCTTGGAAATCTGACGATAGAGCTTGAAATCGCCTGTATCCAGCACATTTTCGTAGCCGGTGACGGGACACTTGAGCTGGTCAGTCAAAATCCAGCCGCTCTTGCCGGTGGTATCTGTGCTGAACCATCCATGCTGCAGACCCATACCGGGGTCGATATCCTCCATCAGCGCGTAGGAATAAATATCCGTGCGGATGGTGTTGATGAACGGGTCCTCAGCGTCGGGGTCGTAAGCAATGGTTTCGACGATCTCGGGCAGAGATTCGGGAACGGTGGGCTCGCTGAAACGTTCGCTGTCGTCAAATGCGCCTTCGGGCGACGAGATCAGCAGGCAAAGCACCACAAGGCAGGCGGCATAGGAGCATACCGGCAGCGTGAAGCGGTGACGCGCGATGAAGAAGGCAATCACCAGCCAAAGATACGGCGCCAGCATGCGGTAATCGCGCCAGTCATAGGCTTCGTACAGCATCATGGTGAGCGCAAAGGCTGCCACCAGCAGCAAAAAGCACGAGAAGAACGGCGGACGGAAGCCCACGTTCACACGCACAGGCTTCAGGCCCCGGCGCTCCAGCGCAAGGAAGCTGGCCAGCAGACACAGCACCGTAAGCGCCATATACATCCAGCGGAAGGCGTTTTGCATGGGGCTGACGGTGGCGTGGAAGTAGTCCAGCAGATTGGCCTTAGTATGGCTTAGCAGCATGTGCCACGCCATGTCAAAGCTTTCAGCGCGGATGAGGTGATAGGGGAAGCCCTGTGCGTTGGGGGCGGCGGCCAGCTGGCCCAGATACCAGCAAAGCGCAGACAGCGCAGCCGCTGCCAGTGCGGACAGCACCATTCGCCAGCCGAAGCGGTAACGGCTGAAGAACATCACCACGGGAATGAACAGCACCGCGTACATCGGGCGGTAGATGCAGCCAAATACCACTGTCAGGCAGCACAGCAGCAGCGCCCAGGGACTGCGCTTTTCCTGATACAAAAGCAGGAAGGTGAGGTACAAAAGCATCAGCGCATAGTTGAACAGCTCGGTCATGGAAGTCACGCTGTACAGAATGATGGGCGCATATCCCATGATGAGCGCAGAAAGCCCCAGCGCCACAAAGCGTTTGGGCCTGCGCACCAGACAGAAGACTGCTGCCGCAAGGCTGATCCATACTGCGTTGCCGAGCATGATGGTGTTGTGGCTCAGGCCAAAGAGCTTGACAAACCAGCCGTAAATGAGAATATGGCCCAGGCCAGAGTTGCCCAGCGTGCCAATGGCGGCGGTTTCCTCGAACATGCCGTTGAAACCGGTGTCAAAGCCCATGGCATCCCAGCTGTAGAGACTTCGCCAGTAGCACAGCTCGTCCAGCCATACAGGACGTGCCTCCAGCGTGTTCTGACCGAGGCAGGCAGACAGGATCATAAGCAGCAGGAAGGGCGACAAAATCAGTACGCCCCAGCTGATATATTGATGCAGTTTTTGAGAACGGGCCGTTTCTTTCATAATAAAGAATGCGTCCTTTCATGCTTCAATGGGATGGACATAACCAACCATTCTAAGTATAACACGCCAAAAACAAGGCTGCAAGCATTGACTTGCAGCCTTTGTCAAAACCATGTGCATTTGTTGCAAAGCCGGTTGAGTACCGGCAGGAAGAACCGCTCCGACATTTTACGCCAGCCATAGGTGGCCAGCAGCACCAGTGAAAGCGCCAGCACAAACAGCAGCACATAACCTGCCGTCGGCGGACGGTGCAGGCCCCACGCCTGCAGCAGGCTTTCAAACACCTGATAGACCGGTATGTGAAGCAAAAACATTTCGAATGTGCGCGCACCCCAGAAGGGAAGCGGCTGCACGCTCAGCATACGCTGCAGCCACGGCCAGTTTCCGGCCACCAGCAGGGCAATCACGCAGGCGATGCCATCCATCAGATAAGTGGGTTCGCATTCGCCCCGGCGAATCAGCCACGGAAGCAGCAATATCAGCGCGGGCAGCACAACGGGCTTGAAGGGAAGACGCACATCCAGCAGGAGCCTGAGCAGCCAGCCCAGCACGCAAATGCCAATCCACAGTCGGCCAAGAGCAAGCGATGCCGCAAACAGCAGCATGCACACCGCCATGCGCACAAGAAGCGTTCTGTCATGAACCAGCTTCTGGCCGATCACGACCACGATGCCGCCGAAAATGAAGTCGTCCACACACCAGTAGGTCTGCAGCACCTGTGCCTTCAGCAGGAAGGCGTCGCCCAGAATGGCCGGCAGCACGACGGAGGGAGGATCGCTGAGAATAAGGCACTGGCGGCTGAGGTAGGAACCCTGCGGCAAAAGCAGCGACGCGGCATAGTACACAAGCTCAATGATAAGGATCTGCACGGCAAAGAACAGCCAGCGCCTGAGCGCATAGCTCATAATGGAATGCTGCGAGGGCTTTGAGGCAAAATAGCCCGAAAGCACGCAGAACATGGCCACCATCAGCTTGCCGGAAATACCAAACAGCAAAAGTCCCAGCGTGCCGGGAAAACGCACGTTGGTGTTGGTGGTGAAAACCGCGATGAAGTGCACGAACAGGATCCAGAACATCGCCAGACAGCGTACGCCGTCCATCCATTCAATGCGTCTGCGAGGCATGGCAGGATCCCCTCCGTTCATCCAAAATCATACCTAAACATTATATCAGATGCGCAAAGGGCAGTCAATTGCGCACAGCTCTTGCAGGAAAGGGCTTTTTTTGTTATGCTTTACATGACTGTGTATACAGCCAGCAAGCAGTGAAGGAGCAGCCACATGAATCACTATCCCTATGACGCCGTGGCGTTCGATCTGGACGGAACGCTTTTTGATGCGGAGGAAGGTATTGTATCCTCTGTAAAATATGCCATGCAGCAGCTGGGCTGCGCCATTCCTGAGAAGGCTGATCTGCGTCAGGTGGTTGGGCCGCCTCTGCGCGATACCTTCCAGTATATGTTGGGCGTACCCGCGGAGCGTGTGGAGGAGGCCATGCAGCTGTACCGGGTGGATTTCCGCACCCGCGGTATGTACCGCTACAGCCTGTACCCCAATATCCGCAGCATGCTTTCCATGCTGCGTCAGGGCGGCGTGCATGTAGCGCTGGCCACCAGCAAGCCGCGCTGGCTGGCGGTGGATATTCTGCGCCACTTTGGCCTGCTGGAGGACTTCAATCTGGTCGTGGGTGAGGAGGACGGCGCAGCCAAGCATGGCAAGCCGGAACTCGTGCGCATGGCGCTGCCGAAGGACTTTCGTCGTGCCGCCATGGTGGGCGACCGCAAGTTTGATGTAGAGGGTGCAAAAGCCAACGGTATTGACGCCATCGCTGTGGCCTACGGCTGCGGCAGCCGTGAAGAACTCGAACAGGCTCAGCCGACTGTGGTGGTGGATACCACGGAACAGCTGCGCGATCTGCTCTGCCCCGGCGCACAGATGCCGCGCGGTTTTTTCCTTACCGTGGAGGGCCCGGACGGCAGCGGCAAAACCACGCAGGTGAATCTGCTGGAAAACAGCCTGCGTCAGTTTGGCTTTGACGTGGTTCGCACGCGTGAACCCGGCGGCTGCGCCATCAGCGAGGACATCCGCCGCATCATTCTGGACCCTGCCAATATGGAAATGTGCGACACCTGCGAGGCGCTTTTGTACGCGGCGTCACGCGCGCAGCATGTGCACCAGGTCATTCGTCCGGCGGTTGAGCGCGGCGCGCTGGTGCTGTGCGACCGCTTTGTGGACAGCTCGGTCGCCTATCAGGGCGGCGGACGCGAACTGGGTGTGAAGACCATTCAGCAGATCAATCAGCCTGCGGTGGATGGCATGCTGCCTGACGCCACACTGTATCTGGCCATTGACCATCGCGATGCGCTCAGGCGCAGACTGGCGGCCTCCGAGCCGGACAGGCTGGAGCTGGCGGCGGTGGAATTCCACGGCAGAGTGCAGCGGGCGTATGAAGAACTGATCGCGCAGGACGAAGCGCGCTTTGTGGTGGTGGATGCATCCCGCGACATACAGACCATCGCGGAGGATGCGCTGAACAAGGTGCTTGCGCGTGTGCTGCCGGGGCGCGACCGGGAGGGTAAATAAATGGAAAGAATCGTCATCGGCATGTCCGGCGGCGTGGACAGCTCGGTTGCGGCGCTGCTTCTGAAGGAGCAAGGCTACGACGTGGTGGGCGTGTTCATGAAAAACTGGGAGGAGAAGGATGAAAACGGCACCTGCACCGCCGCCGACGACTGGAACGACGTGCAGGACGTGTGCGACGCCATCGGTATTCCCTGCTACTCCGTCAACTTTGCCAAAGAGTATTACGACCGCGTATTCAGCTATTTTCTGGAGGAATACCGCCGCGGCCGCACGCCTAACCCGGACGTGCTGTGCAACCGTGAAATCAAGTTCAAGGCCTTTCTGGACTACGCCATGAAGCTGGGCGCAGAGCATATGGCCACCGGTCATTTTGTGAAAAAGGACGTGCGCGACGGTCACACGGTGCTTCTGCGCGGCGACGATCCCAACAAGGATCAAAGCTATTTCCTGTATATGCTCAAGGAACGGCAGCTGGAAAAGGCGCTGTTCCCCGTAGGCCATCTTACCAAGCAGGAGATTCGCGCCATCGCTGAAAAGAACGGACTGGTCACTTCCAAAAAGAAGGACTCCACCGGCGTGTGCTTCATCGGCGAGCGCAATTTCCGCCAGTTTCTGCAGGGTTTCCTGCCCATGCAGCCGGGCGACATGCGCACGGAGGACGGCGTGAAGGTGGGCGAGCACATCGGCCTTTCCTATTACACGCTGGGTCAGCGCAGGGGGCTTGGCATTGGCGGCAGCGGCGATGGACGGCGCTGGTTTGTCATCGACAAGGATCTGAAGCGCAATGTGCTGGTGGTGGCGCAGGGCGAGGACAGCCCGCGCCTGTACAGCCGCTATACGCGTGCCGATCAGCTGACCTGGATTGCCGATACGCCTCCGGCTGCTGACGGCGTGCCTTTCCGTGCAACGGCCAAGTTCCGTTACCGTCAGCAGGACCAGCCGGTGACTGTCGTCATCCGCGGGGATGAGATGCACATCGAATCCGATGAATTGCAGCGCGCGGTTACGCCGGGGCAGAGCGTGGTTTTGTATCAGGGCGACGTATGTCTGGGCGGCGGCATTGCAGAAGAAACCGGTATGCATGCTTTTGCATGACAAATACAGCCCAAATACAAACCAAAAACAGACAAAAAACGAAAATGATATTGCATAAATGGACGTATGGGGCGTATAATATTCAGCATCATTCACCCAAAGGTTGA
Source organism: Clostridia bacterium (assembly GCA_017517815.1). Next base: position 57,048 of record JAFWYA010000033.1, read on the forward strand.
ATGAAAGCTTTTTTCAGGGAGGAAATCCAAAATGAAAAAATTAGTCTCTGTTCTTATGGTTCTTGTGATGGCCATGAGCTTTGTCATGCCTGCTATGGCTGAAGATGCTATCAATCTGGGCTTGATCGGCCCCATGACCGGCCCTGCTGCCATCTATGGCATGGCGGTTGCACGCGGCGCTCAGATCGCTGTTGATGAGATCAACGCTCTGGGCGGCGTTCAGTTCAAACTGAACGTGCAGGACGACGAGCATGACGCTGAGAAGGCTGTCAACGCCTATAATGCTGTGATGGACGACGGCGCCCAGATGATCATCGGCAACGTGACCTCCAAGCCCTGCGAGGCTGTTGGCCCCGTGGCTTACGAAGAGCGCGTCTTCATGCTGACTCCTTCCGCCTCCTCCACCGCCGCCATCGAGGGCAAGGACAACGTTTACCAGATTTGCTTCACCGACCCCAGCCAGGGCGCTCTGTCCGCTGAGTACATTGCAACGCATAAGCTGGCCAGCAAGGTTGCCGTCATCTACAACAACGGCGACGTGTACTCCACCGGTATCTTCCAGACCTTCGAGGGCAAGGCCAAGGAACTGGGCCTGGAGCTCGTGTCTGTGACCACCTTCCCGGATGACACCACCACCGATTTCTCCGTGCAGCTCAACGAGGCCAAGAATGCCGGCGCCGAGCTGGTGTTCCTGCCCATCTACTACACTCCTGCTTCCATGATCCTGACCCAGGCCAAAGCCATGGGCTATGCCCCCACCTTCTTCGGCGTGGACGGCATGGACGGCATTCTGACCATGGAAGGCTTCGACGCTTCTCTGGCCGAGGGTGTTCTGCTGCTGACCCCCTTCTCCGCCAGCGCCAGCGATGAGCTGACCCAGAAGTTTGTTGCCAAGTATCAGGAGCTCTACAACGAGACTCCCAACCAGTTTGCTGCTGATGCCTACGACGCGATTTATACTGCTTATGCCGTTATCCAGAAGACTGGCATCACTCCCGATACCAGCTATGAAGAAGTGTGCGAGCTGATGATCGCCGAAATGCAGAAGCTGGAGATCACCGGCGTGACCGGCGCGATGACCTGGGATGCCACCGGCGCTGTGTCCAAGGCTCCTATCGCCGTGAAGATTGAAAACGGCGTATATGTTGGCATGGAATAATAGTGGTTTTTGCACCCGGCCCCGCCTTGTGCGGGGCCGGGTGAGCAATGAACTGAACAAGCTTTTGAATGAGGGTAACCAACGGTAGTTTGACATTTTTGCCCGACTACCGTTGATTACCTTACTGCGTTTTCATAAAGGTATTCAAAAAGACGGCTTTCAAAGCCAATTGCTACAAAAGGAAGTGGGAAGTATGATACAGTTCCTGTCCTACCTGTGCAACGGTATCAGCCTTGGCAGCGTGTACGCGATTATCGCACTGGGCTATACCATGGTGTATGGCATTGCCAAAATGCTGAACTTCGCACATGGCGACGTTATCATGATCGGCGCATACATTGCCTTCTGCGCCATGCAGTACTGGGGATTTCCGCCGGTTGTCTCCATTATTGCCGCCATGCTGGTATGCACGGCGTTGGGCGTGATCATCGAGCGTCTGGCCTACAAGCCGCTGCGCAAGGCCACGTCGCTGGCCGTGCTGATCACCGCCATCGGTATGAGCTACCTGCTGCAGAACGTGGCTCTGCTCGTATGGGGCGCAAACCCCAAGGGTTTTCCCTCTGTGGTGGGGCTGGGGTCCATATCCCTGTTGGACGGCCGGATGATCATCACCAGTGAGACCATCGTGACCATCACGGCCTGTGTGGTCATCATGATCGCGCTGACCCTGTTTACCAGCAAGACCAAGATGGGCAAGGCCATGCGTGTTGTGTCTGAGGACAAGGGCGCTGCCGAGCTGATGGGCATCAACGTAAATGCCACCATTTCGCTCACTTTCGCCATCGGTTCTGCGCTGGCGGCTGTGGCCGGCGTGCTGCTGTGCTCCACCTATCCCACACTGCATCCCACAACCGGCGCAATGCCTGGCATCAAGGCCTTTACGGCGGCTGTGTTCGGCGGCATCGGTTCCATTCCGGGCGCCATGCTGGGCGGCATTCTGCTGGGCGTGATCGAAATTCTGGGCAAAGCCTATGTTTCCATGGAACTGGGCGATGCGTTTGTGTTTGCTGTGCTGATCGTGGTGCTGCTGGTGAAGCCTACTGGTCTGCTGGGCAAGACCGTTCATGAGAAAGTGTGAGGTGGCAGGTATGACGAGAAAGCAGAAAATGCTCATGAGCAACCTGATCACCTACGGCATGGTGATTATTGCGTTTATCGTGTGCCAGCTGGCGCTGTCCGGCAGCATCGATGGTTTCAAAATGTCCCGTTCGCTCAAGGGCCAGCTGGTTCCCATCTGTGCATGGATCGTGATGGCCGTCAGCCTCAATCTGGTGGTTGGCGTCAGCGGCGAGCTCAGCCTGGGCCACGCCGGGTTCATGAGCGTGGGCACCTTCAGCGGCGCTGTCGTCTCCGGCTGGCTGCTCAATGCCTTTCAGATGGAAAATGAGCCCGTCCGCCTGCTCATCGCCATGATCGCAGCGGGCGTGTGCGCTGGTATTGCCGGCGTGCTGATTGGTATCCCCGTGCTGCGCCTGCGCGGCGACTATCTGGCCATCGTTACGCTGGCCTTTGGCGAGATCATCCGCAACGTGCTCAACTGCGTTTATATCAACGTGGATGGCAAAAAGCTGCTCTTTGGCTTCAATAACCCCACGCTGCCGGGCAAGGCGCTGATCGCCGGCCCTCAGGGTGCTGTGGGTGTGGACAAAATCTCCACCTTTGTGATGGGTTTTGTGCTCATCATGTTTACGCTCGTGGTGGTGCTCAACCTTATCAACAGCCGTTCCGGCCGCGCCATCATGGCCATCCGCGACAGCCGTATTGCTGCGGAGTCGGTGGGCCTGAACGTGACCAAGTACAAGATGATGGCCTTTGTCATCAGCGCTGTGCTGGCCGGTATGGCCGGCGCGCTCTACGGATTGAACTACTCCACCGTCGCTGCCAGCAAGTTCAAGTTTGACACCTCCATTCTGGTGCTGGTATTTGTGGTGCTTGGCGGCATCGGCAACATCCGCGGCTCCATCATTGCCGCTACGCTTCTGACCATCCTGCCTGAAATGCTACGTGCGTTCAGCAACTACCGCATGCTGGTGTACGCCGTGGTGCTCATCGTGGTCATGCTTACCACCAACAGCCCCTTCCTGGCCAGCAAGCTTGCCACTGTGAAGAGCCTGTTGAAAAATAAAAAGAATACCGGCAAGGAGGGTGATGCAGCATGACGCAGAAGCGACAGTCTGAAACCAAAATGGTGCCCGTGCCCAGTCATTCCATCGTGCCGGAGCGCGACGTTGATAAGCGCCCTGTGCTGGAAACCCGCCATCTGGGCATTGAGTTTGGCGGCCTGAAAGCCGTTGAAGATTTTAACCTCACCATCGGCGCGACAGAGATCGCCGGTCTCATCGGCCCCAACGGCGCGGGCAAGACCACCGTTTTCAACCTGCTGACAAAGGTGTATCAGCCCACCAATGGCGTGGTCATCCTTGACGGCAAGGACACCGCCGGCATGAACGCCGCGCAGGCCAGCAAGCTGGGCATCGCCCGTACGTTCCAGAACATCCGCCTGTTCGGCAACATGACCGTTGAGGACAACGTGCGCATTGGCTTGCACAACCAGATCCGCTACGGCATGGTGTCGGGCATTCTGCGCGGCCCTTCCTACTGGAAGCAGGAAAAGGCCCAGCATGAAAAAGCGCTGGAGCTTTTGAGCATCTTTGACATGCAGGACATGGCAGACATGCAGGCCGGTTCGCTGCCCTACGGTGCGCAGCGCCGCCTCGAAATCGTGCGTGCGCTGGCCACCAACCCGAAGCTGCTGCTTCTGGACGAGCCCGCTGCCGGCATGAACCCGCACGAGACCGAAGAGCTGATGGAAAACATCACCAAGATCCGCGACCAGTTCCAGATCGCCATCATGCTCATCGAGCACGACATGAACCTGGTTATGGGCATCTGCGAGGGCATCTGCGTGCTCAACTACGGCCGCATCATCGCCAAGGGTACCGCCAGCGAGATCCAGTCCAACCCGACGGTTATCGAGGCGTATCTGGGCAAGCGTAAGGAGGGCTGAGGATGAGTCTGCTGAAAGTTGATAATATTCACGTCTACTATGGCGCCATCCACGCCATCAAGGGCATTTCCTTCGAGGTGGAGGAGGGCGAGATCGTCACCCTGATCGGTGCCAACGGCGCCGGCAAGTCCACAACGCTTAACACCATCGCGGGTCTGCTGAAGCCCCGTGAGGGCAGCATCACCTTCGACGGCAAGAACATCACCGGTATGCACGCCAGCAAGATGGTCTACAACGGCATGGCGCTTTGCCCCGAAGGCCGCCGCATCTTCCAGCAGATGACGGTGCGAGAGAACCTGGAAATGGGCGGTTTCTCCCGTCCCAATAGCGAGATCGAGCCCTCCATCGAGGACGTGTTCAACCGCTTCCCGCGTCTGCGCGAGCGTGAAAAGCAGATCGCCGGTACCCTGTCTGGCGGCGAACAGCAGATGCTGGCCATGGGCCGCGCCCTGATGAGCAAGCCGAAGCTCCTCATGCTGGACGAGCCTTCGATGGGCCTGGCTCCCATTCTGGTGGAGCAGATCTTCGATATTATCAAGGAACTGCACGAGGCAGGCACCACCATTCTGCTGGTTGAGCAGAATGCGTCGATGGCGCTGTCCATTGCCGACCGTGCCTATGTGCTTGGCACCGGCCAGATCAGTATGTCCGGCCCTGCTGCCGAAGTGCTGGCCGATGACCGCGTGCGCGCGGCCTATCTGGGCGGTTAAACAGAATTTGATACAGCCGATGCGTGCGCGCATCGGCTGTGCTGCAATACAAACGTTTTTGGAGGAAAGAACATGGATATTCAGAAGATCAACCGCATTCTGGAAGACACGGCCTATGTGCGCATGGGCGGCAGCGCTGAGGAACTGAAAACCGCCGAATATCTGAAGGGCTGCTGTGAGGAATTGGGGGCACAGGCCCATCTGGAAGCGTTTGAGGTGGATATGGCCACCATTCAGGAGGCTGTGTTTGAGGCCGACGGCGTGAGCGTGCCGTGCAAGGGCTATCGTTGTGCCGGCAGCAGCGAGGTGGAGGCTCCCTTCTACTATCTGCGCAGCAACGACAAGGTTGCTCTCAGCCAGTGCAAGGGCAAAATTGTGATGATCGACGGTTATCTGGGCTACTGGATGTATCGCGATCTTCTCGAAAACGGCGCAGTAGGCTTTGTGACCTACGACGGCAATGCCAATTATGCCGACCGCGATATCGACCAGCGCGAGCTGCGCACCTACATCAGCAAGGGCGAAAAGATCCCCGGCGTGAACATCAACGCCAAGGACGCCATTGCGCTGGTGGAGAAGGGCGTGCAGACTGCAAAGATCACCCTGAAGCAGGATGAATACAAGGGCCAGTCCCACAATGTGGTGATGGATCTGCCCGGCGAGACGGATGAGTGGATCGTGCTGACGGCGCACTACGACTCCACCTCGCTGTCTGAAGGTGCATACGACAACATGTCCGGCTGCCTGGGCCTGCTGGGTGTGGCAGAACACTTCATTGGCCAGCCGCACCGCTACGGCCTGCGCTTTGTGTTCTGCGGCAGCGAGGAACGCGGTCTGCTGGGCTCCAAGGCCTACGTGGCGGCACATGAAAGCGAGCTGCCCAAAATGGCGCTCAACATTAACCTCGATATGATCGGCTGCATCATGGGCAAGTTTATCGCCTGCTGCACCACTGAGGAAAAGCTGGTGCATTATATCGATTACATGAGCAGCGAACTGGGCTTCAGCGTTAAAACCCGTCAGGACGTGTACTCCAGCGACTCCACGCCCTTTGCTGACAAGGGTGTGCCTGCGCTGTCCTTTGCACGCATTGCGCCGCAGAACACTGCCACCATCCACAATAGCTATGATACCCGCAAGGTCATGAAGGCCGAACAGGTGGCTGAGGACACGGCGTTTATTGCCGCCTTCACCGAGCGCATGGCCAATGCAAAGCTCTGCCCGGTCAGCCGCGAGATTCCCGACAATGTGAAGGAAAAGCTGGATTTTTACCTGCTGCGCAAGCGCAAGCCGGAATAAGAGGGCCGCGCCATGAAAGAAAACAGACTGCAGCCCGAGTGTATACGCTGCCTGGTCGAAAGGCAGCTGTACGCATACCCCGCCGACGCCGCCCCTGACAAGCAGCTGGATTACATGCAGCGCCTGCTTGGGCTGATCGCCGGGGCGCGGCGCGACGTGGGTGTGCCGGTGCTTTCACGCGAGATCAAACGGCTTAAGGAAGAGCTGTTTGGCACGGCAGAGGATTACACGCAGATCAAACGGCATTTCAACGCGCTGATGCTTGCGCGCGAAAACGAACTGCAAAGCCGCATCGACGCTGCTGCCGACCCGCTGATGGAAGGGCTGAAATGCGCGTTTACGGGCAACTATATCGACTTTGGCGCAGCCATGCACAAGGTGGATGAGCAGCAGCTGGACGAACTGCTGGCCTCTCCGCCGCCCTTTGAGACGGATGAGCAGACCATCGCCCGCCTCAGGGCTGAGTTGCTTGCGGCAAAGCGCATTGTTTACCTGACGGATAACTGCGGCGAGATCGTGATGGACAAGCTGCTCATGCGCGTTATCCGCCACATAAACCCCGAAGCAGAGCTGATTGCCATCGTACGCGGTGACGACGTGCTCAACGACGCTACGCGCGAGGACGCGCAGCAGGTGGGGCTCGATACCGTCGCACGGGTCATGGATAACGGCAGCGATGTAGCCGGAACCTGGCTGGAAGAAATCAGCCCCGAGGCAAATCGTACGCTGGAAACGGCAGATGTGATCCTTGCCAAGGGACAGGCTAATTTTGAAACCATGCGCGGCTGCGGCATGAATGTGTATTACCTGTTCATGTGCAAGTGCAGCATGTTTGCCAGCCGTTTCAATGTGCCGCGCTTTACCGGCATTCTGACACAGGATTCCCGGTTTTAACAGTACAAAAAAGGACGTTCAGACTTTTGTCTGAACGCCTTTTTTGCATGTTCTTACACGATCACGCCCACGCCGTCGGGAATGACGGTGACGGTGGCGGTTTCGCCCAGCAGCGCGGTGGCCTCGGCCAGCGCCGTATCTGCGTCGGGAGCCCAGCGCATGTGCATGGTTTCCACCAGCTGACGGTTTTCTTCGCCGGTGACGAACCAGCAGTTGGCCTTGCCCTGCACGCGGGCCAGAATCTGCGCTTCCCACTGGTCCATGTGGGTGTTTTCAGGCGGCACGCTTTCGATGTCGCGGGTGACAGCCGCCGCATCAGGACGGTCAGCAAACCAGCGGTAGAACGCCTCGCCGCCGTGGCCGTCGCCCAGCGCAGCGCAAATGATAACAGCGCCGCCTTCGCGCACGCAGCTTTCAGCAGCAGTCATGCCCTTGACGGCCTGATATACGTTCTGATCCAACGGATAACCGCCGTTGGACGTGATAGCGATGTCAGAAACGACCTTGGGCACGCGGGTCATCTTTTCGCACAGTGCACAGCCGCTGCGGTGCGCCTTTTCATGATGTCCGGCAACGGCAGCAATCACGCGCTTGTCAGCGTCGATGAGCACGTTGAGGATGAACGCCAGCTTTGCCTGCTCGGCAGCATAGAGCATGTCCTTGTGGATGGGGTTCTGATCCAGGCTGCCCTGACGCGCATGCGGGCTCTGCAGGAACTGCGCGTTATGGTTGTAAAGCACGGTCTTGCGGGAAGCAACGCCGGGCAGGATGGCTTTGCGGCCGCCGGAGAAGCCGGCAAAGAAATGCGGCTCGATGAAGCCCTCGGCGATTACCAGCTCGCTTTCCTTCACCAGATGGTTCAGCCACAGCTCGCCGCCGGAGGGCAGGGTGCCGAAGAAGGCCATATCCTCGTCCTTGATGGCTTCGTGCACAACGATCTTTTCATTGTTCACGATCTCGTCGCCATAGCGGGCGCGCAGCTCCTCTTCAGTGGTGGGGCGGTGCATGCCGGTGGCAATCAGCAGGGTGATCTGCGCATCGGGATTGCCGCGGCGGATCTCTTCCAGCAGGAGGGGCATGGTGATGCGGCTGGGAACGGGGCGGGTATGATCGCTGGTGATGATCAGCACGGTCTTTTTGCCCTGAGTCAGTTCGCACAGGCGCGGTGTGCCGATGGGACTTTCCAGCGCTTCGCGCACGATGGCGGACTGGTCAGCACTGTGCTCTTCAGCATGGTTGGGAACGATGACGGCCTGAAGGCGGTCGTTGGGAACATTCAGCGGCATTTTGCCCTTGCCATAGGGAAGTTCGATATGCAGCATAATGGCACCACCTTGTATATTTTTCAAATCGAATGTGTCTGATGACACAGAACACTCTAAATAAACAATTTTCGCTGTTTGGCCTGCTTTTCCTGCCGGATCAGAGTTTTTTGGTGAAGCAGATGATGCGGTTTGCCTCGGTAAAGCCAGCATGAAGATGGAACCGCAGGCTCTGTTCATTGGTCAGTTCGCAGTCGCTGGCAAACTCGCTGCAGCCCTGCGAACGTGCCCAGTTTTCACAGGCGGAAAGCAGCTTTGCAGCCCCGCCGCGCTTGCGAAGGGCGGGCTGCACATAAATGCCCTCCAGATAGCCTACAGGGCTGCTTTCCGTACCTTCCACATAGTCGTGACGCAGCTGACACTGTGCAAAGCCCACAGGAGTGATTTCGTGCAGCAGCAGGAAAAACGCTGCCTGACCCATGCCCAGCACGTCTTCCATTTCGGATTTCAGCTCGTCAAAATCGTGATCCGGCCACAGCTCCAGCGCAAGGCGGGTTACCACATCTGCATCGTTTTCATCAGCCTGACGCACAGAAAGTGGACTGAGCAGCTCGCCCACGCGGCTTTCGCCCAGCACCTGAATGCCGTGCTCCTTCAGCAGTGCGCCGCATACGCCGTCACCGGGACACAGCCGACCGGTGAAACTTCCGTCGTAGATCATGCCGCTGCCGCAGCTGGGGCTGCGCTCCTTGAGCAGCGCGTGGGTGCAGCCGGTCATCTGCGCCAGCTTCAGCGCTTCTTCAGCTCCCTGCCGGTAGTTTTCGGTTACATCGCGCCCATCCCGGGTGATCACTTTGCTGCCAACGCGCTCTGAAGGTACGCGCGGAGTGGGCAGACCGCCGATCACTTCAGGGCATACAGGAATGAGCGTATGGGTTTTGAGCAGCTCGTCCAGACAGGCAAGCGGTTTGGTGTTGCCGTCGTAGCGGCACTTGACGCCCATAAGGCAGGCACTGATGAGCAGGTTCATATGGATCGTCCTTTCAAAAAAACTGCGGGGAATTCCCCGCAGTTTGCAGTTTCAATCAGGCGGGCGCGTGGCCGGGGTTGCAGCTGACAACGCCGCGGTCGGCGTCGAGGGTCACGACTGCGCCGCTCTTGAGGATCTTGGTAGCGCCTTGCGCACCGATGATGACGGGCAGGTTGAGGCTCATGCCGGCGATGGCGCCGTGGCCGTTGGGGTTGTCGTCCTCCAGAATGAGGCCGCTGGCCTTGCGCACAAGCGGAAGCACGGCATTGCTGGTCTGCGGCAGCACCAGGATATCGCCGTCGCGGAAAGTGCGCAGGGCTTCATCAGCGTCTTTGCACACGCACAGGCGGCCGCAGCAGCTTTCACGGGTGATGCCCTTGCCGGTGACCAAAATATGGCCGACCACGTGCACCTTCATCAGGTTGGTGGTGCCGCTCACGCCCAGAGGCACGCCGGCGGTCATAACGACCAGTTCGCCGTCATGCAGCAATCCGGCCTTTTCGCCTGCCTGCACGGCCTGCTCAAACAGGTCGTCGGTGTTGTCGATTTCGTCGATCATCAGCGGGGTAACGCCCCAGCTGAGGTTGAGCTGGCGGCAGACGGTTTCGTCCGTGGTGCAGCAGATGATGGGGCATTCGGGACGATACTTGCTGATCATCTTGGCGGTGCGGCCGCTCTTGGTGACAGTGATGATGGCAGAAGCTCCCAGGTCATGGGCGGAAGTGCAGGTGGCGTGGGAAATGGCGTTGGTCACGTCGGGCGTACCTTCACTTTCGCGTTCCTTGAAGCGCTTGGCATAGTTGATGTCGCTTTCAGCATAGGCGGCGATCGAAGCCATGGTGCGTACAGCCTCCACAGGGTACAGACCCGCAGCGGTCTCGCCGGAGAGCATGATGGCGCTGGTGCCGTCGTAGATAGCGTTGGCAACGTCGGTGGATTCGGCGCGGGTGGGACGGGGATTTTTCATCATGCTGTCCAGCATCTGGGTGGCGGTGATGACGGGCTTGCCGGAGGTATAGGCCTTGTGGATGAGCATTTTCTGGATCACGGGCACCTGCTCCAGCGGGATCTCTACGCCCAGGTCGCCGCGGGCGACCATGATGCCGTCAGCCACGCGCAGGATCTCGTCGATATTCTGAACGCCCTGCATGTTTTCGATCTTGGCGATGATGTTGACGTTGGAACGGCCCTCCTGACTGAACAGACGGCGCACTTCGAGGATATCCTCGGCGGTGCGGGCGAAGGAGGCGGCCACAAAATCGATGCCGTTGCGCACGCCGAAGGCAATGTCCTCGCGGTCCTTCTGGCTGAGGTAGGGCATGCTGAGATCCACGTCGGGCACGTTGATGCCCTTGCGGTCGCTGATGACGCCGTCGTTGTTGACCACGCACACGATCTCCTTATCGCTGAGGGAGCGCACCGTCATGCTGACCAGACCGTCGTCGATGAGGATGGTGGTGCCTTCGCGAATGTCGCGGGGCAGCTCCTTGTAGGTGATGGAGGCGCGCTCGGCCGTGCCGGAGATGGTCTCGGTGCAGAGGGTGAAGGTCTGCCCCTTCTTCAGTTCCACCTTATGGTCTTCAAACAGCTCCAGACGGATCTCCGGGCCGCGGGTATCCAGCATGATGGCGATGGGCAGGTTGAGCTCGGCGCTCAGCCGGCGGATGCGGTTCATGTTGTTGAGATGAAACTCATGATCGCCGTGGGAAAAATTGAGACGGGCGACGTTCATGCCCGACAGCATCAGCTCGCGCAGTACGTCGTCGGAGGTGGTGGCGGGGCCCAGCGTGCAGACAATCTTGGTTTTGCGCAGTTTCATAATGCGTTCATCCTTTCCAGATTCAGCAGTGCTTCCTTGATGGGCAGTCCGCCGCCGTAACCGGTGAGCGAACCGTTTTTGCCGACCACGCGGTGGCAGGGGATGAAGATGGACAGGGGATTGCGATGGTTGGCCATGCCCACAGCCCGGCAGGCTTTGGGGTTGCCGACGGCTTGCGCCTGCTGCGCGTAGGTACGGGTTTGGCCGTAGGGTATATCGCACAGCGCCTGCCAGCAGCGCAGCTGAAAGGGCGTGCCCTTTGGTGCGAGAGGAACGGTAAATGTACGGCGCTTTGCGCAGAAGTATTCTTCAAGCTGCTGTGCAGCCTGCATAAGCACGGGCGTTTGAGCGCATATGGCATCCTCTGTGTTTATGCCAAAACGCAGTTCCACCAGCGCGCCGTTTTCCTCCACAAGCGTCAGAGCACCAATGGGGGAGTGGTTGATTACAGAGGCATATTTCATGCGTTTTTCCGGCTGAACAGCAGTGCGCATGGCGGTGCGAACAGGCCGATGCATACGGCAGCCATGATGCTGTAATCCCGCAGCAGCGTGGGATTGCCGATGGTCAGGCGACCATCGAGCGAAAACTCCAGCACGACCAGCACAGCGGCACAAAGGAGGATGGTCAGCCAGCTGACGAGCTTTGCACGACGGCTGCGGCCTTTGAGCAGAATGGCACAGCTGATGATGGGCATCAGCGCAGCTGCCAGCTGACCCACGCGCAGGAAGATGAGCAGCATATGGCCGTCGTCGCGCATGCTTTCCAGAATGACCTGTGAAGCGCCATACAGCGAAAAGAAGAACAGCGCGGTGCGGCCCTCGCAGGCGCTGAGGCGACGCAGACAGAACAGCACAGCCGCAAAAATGATAACGCCCGCAACAGCCTCATAGGCCCATACGTTCAGACGGTATTCCACCGCTACACCCATGCGGCTCTGCTGAAACAGCCATGCCAGCTTTTCAGTGGCAAAGCCTTCATTCACAGCCTTGCCTACGCCAAGATCGGTAAACTGCTCGCCAAAGCGCAGCACGGCGATGGAAAGGCCCATGGGCACGCACAGCGCGTCCATCACGCGGGCAAAGGAGATTTGATTGACCTTTGCGGTAATGGCAGCCGCCAGCAGCAGTCCGGCGATCATACCGGGCATGGATAGTCCGCCATCAAAAAAGTTGAGCATCAGCCACGGGTTTTCAAAGGTTTCGGTAAAGGTGGACAGGTTGCACACGCAGTACAAAGTGCGCGCGCCTGCAATGCCCAGCACCATGCTCAGCACGCCCATAAGCGCTGCGGCACCCTGCGGCAACTTTTTGTAAAGACCAGCCAGCAGGACGAGCGCGGCCACAGCAGCGCATGCGCCATAGGCATGAACGGTCAGGCCCAGAAAGGTGAAAGTGGTATCCATGGTTTATTCTCCGATCGCGCTGGCAAAGTAAATGACGTCCGTTACAGAACGCTCTGCCTGCGGCTTGTCGTTGTACACCTCGCCGTTGAAGGCCAGGGTGGCGCTGTTGCCGCCGTCAAGGTTATAGGCCTGCACTGCGCCAAGCTCGCTCATGATGTCGGCAAATTCCGCCATGGTCACGCCCTCGGAATCGTTGGTGCGGCCGTTGACCACCACCAGCGCATAGGTCAGCGTGCCCAGCTGGGCGATACCGGCGCGGGGGTTCTTCTGATGGGGGTCAAACTGATAGCCTTCAGGGATCTCCTGCTTTTCACCGTCGATCACAAGGCCGGGGCCAAAGAAGAAGCCATTGACGATCTCATGCTCGGACTTGAACACGGCGATGCCTTCCTCCTGCACGTCATGGCCGCGGGGAATGATGTGGAAATCACCCAGTTCGTCGATGAGCAGCAGGTCCATGTTTTTGCTGGTCTTCTCGCGGTAGGTCTTGCCCATGCGCACGATGTAGCCAGCCTTGGTCTTGGTGTAGTAGTCGCCATTGATGGCTACGATGCCGTTATAGTTTTTGGAAATGACAGACGTATGGTTGGTGCTGGAGGAACCCATTTTCTTGCCGGCGACCGCCGTGCGGATCTGGGAGGGCGTGGCGATCTTGACATAGGCGATGAATACGTCGCTGTCATACATGCGCTGCTTGTCCATCTCCACAATGATGGTTTCGTCACGGTAGCCGTTTTCGGTAAAGTTTTCTGCAATGGGGGTGCTGCCAGGGGCGAACAGGTCGCCGTCAAGGGCGGATACATTGGCAGCGGGCAGAATGTCGCTGAAAACAGCGTTGGCGATCACTGCGATGGGTTCACGGCGGGCTTCTTCATCAAAGAAGTCCTCCTCTTCCTCCCATAGGGCGTCGAAATAGCGTGTCTGGGCGTCCTCAGTGATGGCACCGGATGGGATGGCAAACATGAGGGACAGAGCCAGCACGAGGGAAAGCACGGTCAGCATTCGGCTGAGCAGTTTGGACATGAAAACATCGTTCCTTTCTGGGCAAGTGCATACAAATTCAGTTTATTATACCCTATTTATACGCGCACAGGCAAGGCTTTTGCATGTAACAGTTGTGTTTCAGCTGTGCGTTTTGCGGGTATTATCAAAGCTACACATTGAAAGCAAAGGAGAACCAGTTATGCTGCAAGCCGGTATGAAAGCCCCTGATTTTACCCTGATGGATCAAAACGGCGCATCCGTCCGCCTGGCGGATTTTTTGGGAAAGAAGGTCGTGCTGTACTTTTATCCGCGCGACAACACTCCGGGCTGCACGCGGCAGGCCTGCGCGTTTGCCCAAAATTATGAAGGATTCAAAAGCCGCGATATCGCTGTGATCGGCGTCAGCAAGGATTCGGTGGCGTCGCATCTGAAATTTGCGCAGAAAAATGATCTGCCCTTTGTGCTGCTGTCTGACCCGCAGCTGGAGGCCATTCAGGCCTACGGAGTATGGCAGGAAAAGAAAATGTACGGCAAGGTAACGATGGGCGTGGCTCGAACGACCTTTATCATCGATGAGGAAGGCGTCATTCAAAAAGTGATGCCGCGTGTGAAACCTGACACCAACGCACAGGATGTGCTCAATGCACTCGCGCAGTAAAAAAGGCCCCGGCAGATGCCGGGTCCTTTTTTATTCTGTGCGTGCGGCCATAATCACCAGCCGGTTGGCGTTGGTGATGCCTGTGCAGGTCGAAAGGGTGATGACCTCATCCCCTGCGTCCGGCAGGACGGTGAGATCGTACTGGATGGCGTACTTTTCAACGTATGCCCGCAGACCATCCAGTTGTCCATTGTCCTTTGTCAGCTCCAGCGCGTAGCAGCGCATGCGCTCGTGATCCATCTCCATCAGCACGATGGGGATGGCCGCAAACACGCGGTAGGTGCTGCGACGCTCAAGCGTATCAAATGAGATGAGCGGATGCTGCTGAAAATACTCCTTTTCAGCGTACTGGTACAGCGTGCCGAACATGCTGCCGCTGCGCATGTTGTGGCCGTAAATGATCAGGTTTCCGCTGGGCAGTATGGGATCGCAGCGCGCGTCTAGAAAAGGAATGCCCTCCAGAGCGTACTGCTGTTCAAAATTGCGGTGCAGGTAGTATTCGGGGTCGTGCGGTGTGTGCATCACCGGATAATCCACAGGGGTGTTTTCAATATGGATCCAGCCGATCATGTGCGGGTTTTCGTTTGCCAGAGCCGCATAGTGCGCCATAAGGGCGTCCGCTGTCGGGCGGGGTGAAGGAGAGGGCGTGGCTGTCGGACGGGGAGTAGGGCTTTGAGCTGGCGAGGGAACAGGGGTTTGGGAGGCAACTGCTGCCGGAGATGCCGTTTGAGGGGCGGTGGGCACAGCTGTCGGCGTCTGCACAGGTGAGACTGTGGGGGCAGGTGTGGTCTGCTGCTGCCGAAACTCGGCTACCTGTGACGCAAGCTGCTGATTTTGCTGCGAGGCGCGCAGAAAGCCTGCGGCATATACGCCCAGAAAGATCAGTCCTGCAACAAAACCTACAGCCAGAATGTTTCTGAGTATGCGCATATAGGCTCTCCTTTCAGCGTTTGCTGCAGCCAGTATAACATAGATTTTGCCAAAACACCATGTTGATGTTGGGAGGCCTTTCCAATTGTTAATAGATGTGCTACAATATAAATTGGTAGTTTGTCTAAACATGCTGTCTTTTGCCTTTTTTTGTCAAAAAGCCAGCTTCCCAATATGATGCTGAAGGAGCGTATGACCATGATGAATTTGAAAAGAGTAACGGCGCTGCTGCTTGCTGCAATGATGTTTTTTTCGCCGTTTGAAAATATGCCTTTGAGTGCATGGAACTACGCGTATGCAGATGGTGGTTCCGGTGAAGGCACCGAACCCACGGCTGAGCCTACGGCCGAGCCCACTGCGGAACCGACCGCCGAACCTACGGCCGAACCCACTGCTGAACCGACCGCCGAGCCTACTGCTGAACCGACCGCCGAACCTACGGCTGAGCCCACTGCGGAACCGACTGCCGAACCTACTGCCGAACCCACTGCCGAACCTACTGCTGAGCCTACGGCTGAATCCACTGCCGAACCTACGGCTGAGCCCACTGCGGAACCGACCGCCGAACCCACGGCTGAGCCCACTGCGGAACCGACCGCCGAGCCTACGGCTGAACCCACTGCCGAACCTACTGCTGAGCCTACGGCTGAGCCCACTGCGGAACCTACTGCCGAACCCACGGCTGAGCCCACTGCCGAACCGACCGCCGAACCTACGGCTGAGCCCACTGCGGAACCGACCGCCGAGCCCACTGCCGAGCCTACCGCAGAACCCACGAGCGAACCCACTGCCACGCCTACCGCTGTGCCGACGGCCGAACCTGCCGAAGTCCCGGCTCCTCAGGTCGGCTATGCATGGCTGCGTGCCGGATCAGGCGTGTACGAAAACATTTCCCTTTCCAAGGCCAGCCGTCTGGGTACGGTTTCTGAAAACAGCGCTATTTATATCATTTCCAAGAGCGAAGGCACCGACGAATACGATACGGCACTCTTTGCATGTTTCTACGAGGGCGAGGTGCTGTTTGCCTACGCTGCGGATACGCGCATCCGTGAAATGAGTGCGGACGACATGGCCTATTATGCGGGCACAAGCACCGGCTACGAATATGATGCCCAGCCTCTCCACCGTCTGTACATGGAGCCGCAGGCGACGGCCACACCCGAAGTAACGGCCACACCTGAACCCACCGCCACACCCGACCCCACTGCTACGCCTACGGTTGAGCCGACGCCCACCCCGACTGCCGAACCCACGCCCACGCCCGTGCCTGTGGAAACCAGGCATATTACCTTTGGCGTCAAATGGGATGACAACGAAAATGCCGATGATACCCGTCCGTCTGTGCTGGGCGTGGCCATCACGGCCCATCGTCCCCAGGGCGACGAGATCATCAGCAGCAATCAGGGCATTTTCTCTGCCGATACCAGCACGACGGTGACCTATGGCTTCATGGACGAAGCGTATGTGGCAGGCACCACTTATACCGTTTCCCTTCTGACCGGTGAGCTGCCTTTCTACTACCGTGTGATGGGCAGCGCCAGCGCGGATATAGGCGGGGACTACAACGGTGTTGTTTTCCAGCTTGCGCTGGGCAATCCCAATCGCGGTGTAATGATGCTTGCCAAAAAGCCGGATCAGCTGACCACATGTGAATATGCGTTTAACATTCGCATCGATGCCGGTGATGCTGAAATCACTTCCGGCATGCTGTCTCGGGAGGACATTATCAAGCTGATCAAAGTGAAGGACGATAATGTGTCCATCCATGTTGATCCGGTGGATCAGCTGAACTATCGGGTAAAGGTTAAGGCCAATGCCGACGATACGCTGACTGTCGGCATGGACGAGCTGAAGATTCAGATGCAGCAACAGGCCAACATCAAGCTGTCGCCTGAGCCCCGAAGCTTTTCTCTGCCAGAAAACGACAGTATTACGGTCGTCTACAGCCGGGCAAATGTCGATCCTGACCCCAAACCCATCGTCTCCCGTCTGATCCCCTTCTCCATCGTTTGGGATAAGCCGGAGGAATATGCTGAGCTGATCGTGCCGGATCAGCTGGCTGTGACTGCTGAAAACGGTGCGCTCAGCGGCCCGGTGATCAATGGCAGCACATGGGTTTATACGCTTACCGATGATACACCTGGAGAAAACGAGGATTATCCCGTCGTTCTGCCGGATGTTGCAGGCTTTGCCCGCAGTGCTGAGGGCACGGTCAACGTGACCGACGGACAGGTCATCACCTACAAGGCAGCTGAAAAAAAATTCAGCTTTACCGTTTCATTTGACAACAAGGGCCACAGCGAAGCTGCGCTGGGGGATCAGGCCATTGCTGATGCCGTATCCGTCACCTGCGGCGACGTCAGCAGGACGCCCGGTGTTGCGAGGCAGGACAACGGCAGCTTTGCTGTGTCCTTTACCGGCATTGAAGGATTGGACTATACCGTGGCCATGGGCGCTGTGGACGCCGATCCTTCCGAAAATGAAGTGAAGGTTTCCGCTGTTTCTCAGGGAAGCCTTGCGGGCGGTGATCTTGCTTATACCTACACGGTGCCCGAGAAGGAATATACTTTCACCGTTTCGCTTGACGATCAGGGCCACAGCGAAGTTTCGCTCACGGCGGATGCAGTCGCAGAAGCTGTGGCTGTCAAGTGTGGCGATGCCGTCAAAACGCCTGCGGTCGTACAGCAGGTCGACGGCAGCTTTGCCGTGTCCTTCAAGGGCGTTGAAGGAATGGGCTATTCGGTAAGCACGGCCGATATTGACATTGATTCCTCCGAAAAGGAACAGAAAATTGCTGCGACCTCCAGCGGCAGTCTTGCAGAAAACAATCTGGTCTGTACCTACACGGTTCCTGAAAAGAAATACGGCTTTACCGTTTTGTTCAGGGACAATGGCAACACCAAAGCTGCGCTGACGGCCGAGGAAATTGCAAATGCATTGTCTGTCACCTGTAACGGCGTTACCAAGACGCCCGATGTTGCAGAGCAGGCTGACGGCAGCTTTGCTGTGTCCTTCACGGGTGTCGAAGGCTGGGACTACACCGTTTCCATGAACGGGGTGGACATCGATCCCACCGATAAGGAGTGGAAGGCCGAGGCAGTTTCCAGCGGAAGCCTCGCCGAAGGCACGCTTGCCTATACCATCACTGCGCCTCATCCGCGCAAGTTCACGCTCATGGCCAACTGGCTGAAGCAGGAAAACGCGCAGCAGCCTGAGATCGCTGTGACGGTTACCCGTGACGGCGAAGAAAGCTTTATCGCTGTACAAAGCAGCGAAAATCCCAACGTATATCAGGCGATGGACAACTGGCCGGTGGATGGTGCTGTTTACAGCTACTCCGTGGAAGGCTTCCACGGTTACTCGCTGACTCCGCCTGCGATGCAGAACGATCAAGCGACGTTTACGCTCATTCAGCAGGGCGAGTACACGTTCTTCATCGACTGGAACGAAAGCGAATGGACGCAGCAGGAAGGCTTTGTCAGCCAGATCCCTGCGGTTACTGATTTTGCTTCCCTGAGCCCCTACCTGAAGCTCAACCATGATGGAACGATCAGCGTAAAAATGAATACCGCAAACGCCGTAACTTCAGTACGGGCAACGGAAGCTCTTTTCAACGCAGACGGCACTTCTTTTGAGCTTACGGCGGACTATGCTGCCAGCGTTAGCGTTGATGCGGCCTCTTCCTATACCTGGCTGTTTGATAACGGCAATGCAGGCACGCTGACTAATGGTGAACATGTCGTGGCCACGCTGGTGAAGGATGTGTCCATTCCCTTTACCGTTCGTTTCGATAAGGACAGCGTCTATCTGCCTGAACTGTCTGTTCCCACCGGCGAGCTTACGTTTGGAACGACGGTGAACGGCAGCACAGTGAACGTTGTGAATGGCCAATATATGCTCACGCATGAAAACGCGCAGGCTCCTGCGCAGTATGCGGTCATCCCGCCGGATGTGGATGGCTTTACTCACGACCCCAGCGTTATCCTTGCTGCAGATGGTTCCACCGAGGTTGTTTACAAGGCGGATACGGAGGATATTACCTTCAGAGTTAAGTTCGACAGCAACGGCAATCTGCTGGCGGAAACAAGCCAATATACCGTCGCGCAGGCAGTGGATGTCCGGTACGGGAACCAGCAGAAGAACTTTTCTGTCGGCACCCAGGATGGAATGTTTGTTGTTACGTTCAAGGGTGTCAAGGGCCTGGATTATACCGTTGTGGCTGAGGCCATGGATATTGACCCGTCCGATGCAGAATACAAGGTAATGCCCACCACCAGCGGCAGCCTTGAGACCGGCGATCTTCTTTATACCTATACCTCGCCTGCGCCCAAAACGTTTGTCATCAATGGCAAGTGGCTGGATGGCGAACCCGATGTGCCTGCCGAAGCGGCAGAAATTACCGTAACGCGCACGGCTGGTGAAACGGAAGTCAGCCTGACGGCAAACTATGCCGACGGCAAGTGGACCGTTATTGATTACTGGCCGGTAGAAGGCGCTGAATACACCATCGATGATCAGGCGATCCCCGTGCCTGACGGCTATGTGTATCAGGGTTCGGATCTGACGCTTGGTGATGAAAACGAGATCACCTTCCTGAAACAGACGGATTTTGATTTTTCCATCAAATGGCTTGACAGCGGCAGCGAAGATGCGCGTCCTCAGATCACTGCTGAAAACATCAGCACGTATTTCACGCTGTACCGCAAAACGGAAACCGGTGATGCAGAAGTGGTCGGCTGGGACGGTGTTAAGACAGACGGCAGCGCCTTCAGCCTGAAGGATCTGCCCGCAGCCAATGAGAATGATGAGGCTTACCAGTACTATGCCGTCGCGACCGATATGCTGCAAAGCACCAGTGCTGATCTGGGCGAGTACACGCACACCTATCCGGAAGGCCAGTCTGTGCTGTATGACGGCGACGAACTCACCAGCGAGCTGAGTAAAACCTTCACCTTTGTGCTCACCTGGGACGACAAGGGATATACGGACCTGCGCCCCACGGCTCCGGAGCTGAGCCTGAACTGCAATGGCGATGCGGCTGCAAGCTACACCCTCACCGGACCGGATGCAAACTGGCAGTACACCGTTGTGGTGCGTCAGCCTGATGCAGACGGTGAATATACCATCAATGCCGGCGATGTGAATTACTTTGATCCGGAGGTGGAGTCTGCTCCCGTCAGCCTGACCGACAGCACCAGCAACGTGGTCGCCTATGTGGCGGATGAACAGGAAATTCCGCTGTATACGATCAGTGTTACGGTCGACAAAGGCATCAATGAATATGTGCCTACAATCACTCCTGAAGAGATCAAGGCTTTGATCGGCCTTGAGGACACAGTGGCGGCTTCCAAGCTGGAACTGCAGTCGACCGCTAAAGAGGGTGCAAAAACCATCTATACCTACCAGTTCCACGGTGTGCAGCAGTCCTACAGCGTTGAAATGGGCAAACTGACCGTGGCAGACGACGTATCCTGCTTTGTGCCGCATGAGCACAGCGCTGTGCTTACGCCCGATAAAATAACGGCCTCCTTCACCTATACCGCCATTCCTGATAACACCGTCAAATACCAGATCAACTGGAATGACAACAACAACTCTCACGGCTACCGTCCCGGCACGGATGAGCCTGTGTTTGAACTGCAGTTTAAGGATCCCGACGGCGAGTGGACGACCATTACCGGCGTAACTGTTGTGGAAAATGGCAACAGCTGGTCTGTTGAGTATGTCGACAAGCTTCCAGAATCTGCGAACCGTGAGTACCAGATCATCCTGAAGGACCAGCCGGAGTATCAGGGCCTTGAGGGAGCAGGGGTAAGCGGCCTGGTGGTGAAGCCTGCTGTTTCCACCGACCCCGGTTCTATGAAAGATATTCCTGTAACCACCTATCAAAAGCCCGAACCGCAGACCGTTGTGTTTGAGATCGACTGGAACGATGGCCTGGATCAGTTTGGCACACGTCCTGAGTCGTCTGAACTGGACTGGTGGATCGAGTACTATGATGAGGAAAGCGCCAGCTGGAAGAAGCTGGAGGACCTCAACGCCGATAATACGGCCGACGCCGCCATCAGCTATCAGATTACCGGCTCCAGCCCGTCCACCTGGGTGTGTTCCTTCACCGACGAGTGGCCGCTTGACCGCCAGTACCGTGTGGCCAACGCCGCCCCGCATAACGATGCATCCACGCCCAACAAGGATTACATGTTCACCGGCGATCCGCTGCCTGCAGCGCAGGAGGCCCGCACGTTTGAACTCAACGTTGATCAGACGGATCCGACAGTCATCTCCTTTACCGCGCTGAAGGACTTTACCTTTGACGTGGAATGGAACGACCATTCCGGTGAGGCGGCGCGTCCGAAGCTCAGCCCGGATACGATGGATACATATTTCACGCTGGGTTATGACTGCGGCGGCACCAGCGGCGCCCTGAGCTGGGCTGCCGGCGACACGACGACCTCCACAGTTGAAAACGCTGACCACAGCCCGCACGCCACCACCCAGGTGGTGGGCGGCAGCCTGCCTGCGTTTAATGCTGACGGCCTGCCCTATACCTATTATGCCAAGCCCACAGAGGGCTACGTCAGTCAGAACAAGACCCTCGGTGAGTATGAACACGAGGTAAAGAACCCCGGCAACTATGTCAACGATACCTCCAGGGTATACGACAGCGGTGCAATCGAAAGCACGCTGAAGGGCACCACCACTTTCCAAATCACCAAGAAATGGCTGGATGAGGAAAATACCGCGCGTCCCACGGTAGAGTTCCGTCTTTTCCGCTTTGCTGTGGACCGCGGCCATGACGTGTCGGCGCTGTCGCCTGTGCCCGGCGCATCGGTGCTGGTGATCCCCGGCGGCGAAAAGCTCAGGGATGAGAATGGCAATATCATCAACAGCGAAGAAGTGCAGCTGAAGGATGCCAGCGGCAATCCTGTTGTGCTGGACCGTTATGATGAAAACGGACATGAGTATGTCTATTACGCATACGAAAGCCTGAACCCCATCGGTCATTACAAGAGCTACATCGACAACGGCACGCTGCCGGAGGGCGTTAAGTCAGATAGCGCAGGCGGTACGCAGTATGTGTTCAACAACGCTGTTGTCACCAACAAGCTGGATCATCCTGCCAATCCCAAGGTGACCAAGAAATTCATCGCTCCGGCCATTCAGGGCATGGATATGAATTCCACCGTTACCTTTGAACTGCAGCGCAGGCTGGCCGGTTCGGAAGATGAATGGGTCAAGGTGGATCTTGGTGAAAACGGCGGCGTGTACGGCGGCTTTACCTCCGAAAAGATGACCCAGACCTTCACCGAGGCCAATCAGCCGCTGTATGATGAACGGGGCGATATGTATGAATACCGTTTTATCGAAACCGGCATGTCGCTGACCATCAACAATAAAACCGTGTCCAGCGAATCGGGCGCGGTGCCTTCCCCCGAAGAGATTAAGGAGGGCAAGAATGAGTACCAAGTGGGCGACCATATCTTCATCATCGAGTATGGTGAGCAGGATGGCGTACCACTGGTCAAAAATACGCTCAAGGGTGAAACCAAGCTGCGCATTGTCAAGGACTGGAATGCCGATCTGCCCGACGGTGCGATCGGTACCATCACCATTCACATGACGTGCCGCAGCGACGACCCCGAGAGGAATACCGATGACGAAGACTTTATAGTAAAGGAGGCGCATCTGGGCGAAACATCCAGCACGGTCACTGCGTCCATCTCCGGCACCGATCTGGTGCTTGAGGGCAGCGGCGACTTTGAGTACCTGCTTACCAAACTGCCGCGCTATGACGAAAAGGGTTATCTGTACACCTATTACATCAAAGAAATCAGCTGCAGCGTTACTGCGGCTGACGGATCGAAACCGGATTATTCTTTCAAGGACCTCACCTACGACGAGCCGGTCAATGAGCCCAAGACGGCTACCCTGCTCAATGTGGCGACAGGCAACGGCGGCACTGAACTGTCCTTCGAAGTGGAAAAGGTGTGGAATGACGACGGCGATGCAGAACACCGCGGTCCCGTGCGCCTGCAGCTGAGCTATACAAAGCCTGCGACACAGGAAACTGAGGTTGTTGCTACGCTCGGCATGAATCCCTATGCCATCAGCACCTTCTCGCTTACGCCTGAAGCGGGCACCACCGACATCTACGTCATCGATGAGGATACCCAGTGGTGGGGACTGATCAAGCATTATGTCAGCCCGGATGAACTGGCTGCTGACCCGGGCAGGGGAGAGAGGAAAAACTATCACATTAAAGAGCTTTCCATCGATCGATTTACACCTAATGAGTTCGGTATCATTCAAACCGATGAGCATTACTATACTGTTGGTTATGTGACTGATCTTCCCGGCCGTGTCAGCGGCGCAGGCAGCCTGACCCGCATCATCAACACCCGTGTGGGTGATGTGACGATTAACGTGACCAAAAACTGGTATCTGGGCGACCTGATGCTGAAATTCCCGAATCTGACAGGATTGGAAGCGGTGTTCGACGTTTACGCCAACGGCGTGAAGATCGACGACAGCAACTATACCAGCTACTTCTACACCACCGTCGATGCGGAAGGCAATGCCATTGCCAATCCTGTAACGGCAGACAGCGTTTCCATCCATGTGCCGTATACGGCGAATGTGGCAGTGCAGGGTACCGGCTCCATCGGCCCGCTGCGCAAGTATGATAATCAGGGCCGCTTCATCAACTATACCGTTGTGGAAAGCAAGATCCTCTATAACGGTCAGGATGTCACGACGGGCCTGACCCTCAACCTCAACGGTGAGGATGTGTACTTCCCCATTGCCCGTTCTGCCGGTGCGCAGGAACACACGGTGGGCGAACAGCACACCAATGACACCATCAGCCGCGACTTTACCAACCTGCTGGCATCCAGCGAAAACCTGTTTGTCAACAAGGTATGGCGCGATCCCGGCAATGTAAAGCGTCCGGATATCATCCTCAGGCTGTACCGTACGATGGACATGAATCTGGACGGAAAGCCGGATGCAGACCAGACCTATCAGCATGTAGCGGACCTGAAATGGAGCACTGGCACTGAACAAAACCGCTGGCACTGGCATTGTGGTTTTGGCAGCTTCCCGCTGTACAACGAGTACGGTTACAAGTATATCTACTTTGTGGAAGAGGAAATTGCTCAGAGCGGCACGCTGTACCAAACCAGCTACTACAACGGCGCTAATCATCCCAGTCAGACGGCTTCGGATGCAAAGGAAGCCTTCCCGGAAATGGCCACAGGTGAAACCTATGCGCTGGCTGATGTGAGCGAAATGACCAGCGGTACCATCATCAACACCCTTGATGACACCACCACCTTTGCCGGACGCAAGGTGTGGGAGCGCATTCCCAGCGGCTTCAGCATGAGCGATCTGCCCGACCTGAAGATCATCCTTCAGCGCAAGGTTGCCAATGAAGAAAATGAAGAATTTGAAACCGTAACGTTCGATTCGCTCATTGCGCCGGATCTGCAGTACCTGTTTGAAAAGTACACGCCCAATACCCCAACGGCGGAAACGACCACGGGTACCAAAGCGCTGGAACGCTATGACGTGTATGGCCGAGAGTACGAGTACATGGTCGTCGAAGAGGTCATCCCGCCGGAAGGTCAGGAAGTTGACTTCAACACAGACAAGTTCTTCACCTACTATTCGTTCAGCTACGCTGACGAGGGTACGAACCGCAACATCAAAAACACCCTGACGGGCGGCCATCAGGCCCAGTTTGAGATTAACAAGAAATGGGATTGGGGTCACCTGCGGGGCGATATAGATGGTCAGGAGAACCGGCCCAAGGTTACCTTCACCCTCACGCAGACTTATCAGGGCGGCACAGAAGCACTGAGCACCTGGACCAAGGTCATCGACACAGGTACAATCAACAAGGGTGAAGACGATTACGAATATACTCCCACCAGCCCCGCTGGCGCTGAATGGACCAATGCGACCCATCAAAACGTCAGCTGGCCGCAGGGCGAAACCGCAACCGATTTTCCATACTACGCGCCTGACGGACGACTGTATACCTACACCATTACCGAGACCATCGAGGGTGGTGCCGATATTGCCAGCAGTTACACGGTGTATGCGGATGGAACGCCCGTCAACCCCTCTGATGACGGTAGTTATCTGGTGTACAGCAGCGACAAAGACCTTTCTTACGGCATGAGCAATCAGACGTACCGTAAGTCTGTGTCTGTTGAAAATAACTACAATGAAGGCTACAAATCTCTGAAGGCTACCAAGGTATGGGAAGGCGACACGGCTGAGCATCTGAAGCAGTACCGTCCTGAAGTGGCCAGCGCTACAACCAACAGCAACGAACAGCCTGAAACCATTGCCTACCTGTTCTACCGCAGTGTGAAGGGCGACGAGAAAAAAACTAAGCTTAATAAGTTGCTGGATGAGGGAGACGCCGGTGCTTCCATCGTATGGGAGGATAACGGCGACAACACCTGGACCTGCACCTTCACGGCCAAAGAACAGTATCTGCCGCAGTATACTCCCATGGGTGAAAAGTATGTGTACACCTTCGAGGAGAAACTCAGCAGCGCAATTGCCGCTAACTACGACCAATCTGCCGATGGTACTGTGGCTGTTGGCGGTACCATCACCAACACCCTGCGCACCCTCAAAACCAACGTGCAGAAGAACTGGGTGGAGCCCGATAACGACACCAGTGTACGACCTGCAAGCGTGAATGTGAAGCTGCAGCGCAAGATCAGCACCGATACGGGCTGGACAGACGTGCCCGCCGTGGCTGCTGAGCTGTCTGATGCGAACCAGTGGGAGTATACCCACCCGGACGACCTGCCCTGCTACGATCTTGACGGCAAGGCCTACACCTACCGCTGGGTAGAGCTGGTTGATGAAAATGTGGTTGAAAACAACGGCATTACGCCCACCTACAAGGTGAGCTACTCCACCACCGGCATCGACGGCAATGCTGCAGATACCGGCAGCCAGAACACTGTAACGATTACCAACACGCTGCGTACCTTCAAGCTGAAGCTTACCAAGGAATGGGATCACAGCGCGCTGGGCGATTACCAGTACAAGCGGCCCGAAGACATTACGCTTACGCTGCACCGCAGGGCTGGTACGGTCGTTGACGAGCAGTACACAAAGGCTATCACGCTTACAGCCCAAAATCTCACGGGCAAAGATGTGGGAGAGCAGGACGGTACCACTGTGACCGATCTGACCACCTGGTCTGTCGAGGTAAAGGATCTTCCCGCATATGATGTGAACGGCACTGCCTACACCTACTATGCGACTGAGGAAGCCATGAACGGTTATACCGGCATCCTGACCTCCAACGAGACAACTGCTGGCGAGAATGTTGCGGGCAATGACGCCGACAGCAGCAAGCCTGTGCCTGAACTGGAACTGCGCAACAAGCTGGTACCCACACAAATCAGCGCGGTGAAGGCCTGGCCGCAGGGCAATGCATTTGAAGAGGCCACCCGTCCTGAAAAGGTTACGCTGACGCTTCAGCAGAAGGTGGGCGAGGACGGTACCTTCGCTGATGTGAAGAAAGCCACGGCGGCTTCTGTCTCCGTTACGGCCAACGCTGTCAGGCCGGATTATGCCGTCAGCTTCAGCGGCCTGCCCCAGTACACCCGCGACGGTACGCAGATCTTCTACCGCATCATCGAGCATGCTGCCAGTGTGCCCAATGGCTACATTGCGCAAAATGGTGGCGTGGCCGAGGATAAGAACGGCACGCTCGCTATCACCAACGAGCTTGACGAGATCAATATCTCTGTCATCAAGCGCTGGATGGGCGACAACGAAACCGTACGCCCGAACATCAATCTTGAACTATGGCGCAAGGTAAATGAGAAACCCGAGGCCGCGCACCAGCATGTGGGAACGTTTGAAAACATTGAGGCTGGAAAGAAGTATACGTGGAGCCACCTGCCCCGCTATGGCGGTACTGGCAGCGAAACCAACGGCGTTGTCAGCGGCAGGCGCGACCGGTTTGTGTACTATATCAAGGAGGTTTTCACAGACAGTTCATTTGACTCCAGCCGTTACTACACCACTCAGACGACAAAGGAAAGCGTAACTGGTTCCAGCCAACTGTTCATGCTCGAAAGCGCTGACGTCATTATGACCAACAAGCTCCAGCCCATCCGACTGGTGGTTGTCAAGCAGTGGGATCATGGCACGCTGGGAGATTACGCTTACGAACGTCCTAAAGAACTGACCATTACACTGCAGCGCAGAGTCAATGAAACGGTTGACCCCAGCTTCAGCAAGCAGATCCAACTGGTGAAGACTAGTACCGAGAATGGTAACTCTAGGGACCCGGGCGAGACCAAGTGGGAATCTGTCTGCGAGGACGACCTGGAGGCGTACGACGCGGCGGGCAATGAGTACACCTATTTCATCACCGAAGATGAAATGCCCGGCTACACGCTTGATCCCAGCCAGAGCGAAATCAAGGCAGACTCGAGCGGTATGGTAGGCGGTGAGAATAAGATCAGTGGTACCGTTACGCTGAAGAACACCCTCAGGACCACCGATGTAAAGGCGAAGAAGCTGTGGCCTGAAAACAACGCAAACGAAGCGGAGCAGCGCCCTGAAAAGGTGACGCTCACTCTGCAGTCGAAACTGGAAGGCCAGACGGATGATCAGTTTGCTGACGTACTCAGCAAAAACGATTCCGTCGTTGTGAAGACAGCTGTGGCCCCTGCCTACGAAGTGACCTTTGAAAAGCTGCCTGTCTGTGATAAAAACGGCACGAAGATCGTGTACCGTGTTGTCGAAAAGCAGGCGCATATCCCCGACGGCTATGTCAAAACAGCAGATCTGATCAGTACGCTCAATGGTGATACGCATGAGATCACCAATACCTTCGATCCCATCAGCATTTCTGCAAAGAAGACCTGGGCAGGCGATACGGCCAACAAGGCGGAGCTGCCTGTGATCGATCTGCAGCTCTGGCGCAGGATCGACGGCGAGGATGATTCAGACGAACTGGTGGCCACGCAGACCAACGCGCAGCCTGACACACTGTATACCTGGGACAATCTTCCCACGCATACCGGCCTTGGAACCGAAACAGACGAGCTTGTAAGCGGTACGCGCAGCCAGTATATGTACTATGTACGCGAGAGGTACGCTGACAAAGCCGAAGCCGACCGCTACACGCCCACGCAGGCGCTTGTGTCCGGCACATCCGGCGCGACCGGCGGTGAACAGAACGAACACGAACTCGCCGTCGCAAATACGGCTGAAGTGCTGCTGACCAATACTCTCAAGCCCTTCCAGCTTATCATTGAAAAGAACTGGAAGGATGGCGAACTCCACAGCCTCATCCGTCCGGATGACCTGCAGGTGGAACTGTGGCGTTATACCATCGATGAGAATGCTGCTGAAAAGGTGAACGGCGTTGACCTTACCTGGGTCAAGCCGGAAACTGCAGCGGCCGACGATGTGTGGACCATCAGCGTGTCCAATCTGCCTGTGTATGACGAAAACGGCAGTGAATACACCTACTTCGTGAAGGAGGCTATTCCTGACGGCTACGAAAGCAGCGGCGTTTCCAACAAGCTGCCTGCGGATAACTACGCCGGCAATATGGACGATGACGAAAATGCCGCGGTGCTGATGCTGACCAACACTGTGACCACGCTGGAACGTCATGCCGACAAGCTATGGCATGATGACAACACCACCGATGTGCAGCACGACTGGACGGGGTACCGTCCCGCGCAGGTGACACTGGAACTGCAGTATACTCTCACGCCTGATAACGACGCCAGCTGGCAGCCTGCAGGCGAAGCGGTAGGCGTTGCAGCTGACAGGACGGCGCAGACGGTTAACGTTGACCAGTACAACGGCACAGTGGTTCCCGCCGGCAGCACATACGGCTTCAGCTGGCTCAACCTGCCGACGCATATTCTGGAAGGCGGTACCGCCAAACCGGTTTCCTACCGTGTTGTTGAAAAGAACGTTGCCAATGGCTACGAGGACGCTTACGTACTGGAAGGCAACGTCGTCACGGTAGACAACACGCTGAAGCTCACCACTCATCCCGTAACAAAAGTTTGGGTGGACGAGGACAACCGCTACGGCATCCGCCCGGCGGAACTGATCGTCACGCTGCAAAGCACGGCGGAGGATAACCCGACGGCCTGGCAGGACGTAAAGGATTCCTCCGACAAGGTGCTCACAATCAAGCTCAGCGAAGCCAACCAGTGGAGCGGTACCTTTGAAGACCTGCCCGAAGTGAATGCAGACGGCAAAAAGCTGCTGTACCGTGCTGTGGAACATGAGGTTCCCACTGGTTACAAAGCAACCCAGACCGATGAATCTACCCTGACCAACACGCTGGATTCGCTCATCCTGAGCGGAAGCAAGCGCTGGAGCGACTGGGATAACCAGTATGGCGTACGTCCTGAGCAGATCACACTGATCGTGCTGGCCAACGGCAAGCCGCTTGCACCGCAGCCGCAGATCACCTTTGAGGTGGATACGGCCGACAGCAATGTGTGGACCTATGTGACCGCACAGCTGCCCAAGTACGTGCCTGAAATGAAGAATGGCGTGCTTACCCTGACCGAAGCGGTTTATACCGTGAAGGAAGAGTACGTAAGCGGTTATCGTACCGAGCAGGATACCGTGGCCACTGCGCCCGGCACACAGCAGGATACGCTTGCAGCGGAGGAAATTCTCAACGAACTGTCCTGCCTGCTGGAGATCGACAACGTAACGGCCAACGCGGCACACTCCGGCCTGACCAATGCAGGCGGCTTCGTAGGCGTGGCGGAAAACGGAGCGACGATTCGCGATATGGATCCCTACATTGCAAGCAAGCTGTATGTATCCTGGAAGAACGAAGGCGAATGGATGCATGATGCCGGTTTCACCGTGCGCTACCAGGATCATGGCGCTGAGACCTTCCAGACCATCACGGTGGCAGATATCAGCGATCTGTCCGCAATGCGGGCTGTGTATCCCGATGCTGCGCTGCAGGTGCTTGAAGATGGTACCCGCAGGCTGACCCTTGCCAAAGACCCCAGCGGCATGCCGTACAAGACGCGCGTGGAGGTGCAGTTCCTGCCCACCATCGCGGTGGAAAATACCACGTACCGCAACCGCTTTGGCTCCGTTGCTGTTAAGGACGGCAAGTACAGTGCAAAGTACGACGGACGCTATGTGAAGCAAACGGTTTACGGCGACGCGCAGGAAGGCTTCATCGCCGATCTGGATCATTTGCAGATCGGTCCGGTGGGCAGCGTTGACGGCCAGTATCTGCTCAACACAGGCGCCACCTACCTCAAGCCCGGAAAGAATGGCAGCTTCAGCTGTGCGATCACCCTTGAAATCGCTGGCAGGGAAGAAACTGTAACCGTCAGCGGCAAGGTGGATGTGCGCGAGCGCAACGCTTACGGCGAACCTGTGCGTATTACGGTTACCGTGTTCGACATGCCTGCATGTCTGGATATCGGCATTCCCTTCGAAATTGACAGCATTCCTGACACAATCGCCAAGACTGGCGACCCGCTCTACATCGCGCTGGGTGTAACCGGCGGATGCGGGCTGGGATTGCTGCTGCTGTTTATCCTGAACAAGCGCAAAAAACAGAAGGGTTAATCAAAACCAAACGGCCTCCTTTTCAGGAGGCCGTTTTTTGATATCCATGCTTTTGGAAAGGGAAAAAGCCGGCGCATGCCGAACTAATAATAGAATCGGCATTTTGCGGATCGTGCAAAAGCAAGGAGCTGTATAAATTATGAAAATTTTGTTTGTCACCAGCGAATGCGCGCCGTTTTCCAAATCCGGCGGACTGGCGGATGTCGCCGGTTCGCTTCCGCCTGCCCTGCGGGATGCAGGCGATGAAGTGGCTGTGATCACGCCCATGTATCAGTGCGTGAAGGAGCGTTTTGCCCAGCAGCTGACCCGGGTGCTTGAAACCACGGTGCGCCTTGGCGGCAACGAGTATTACTGCGGCCTGTGGCGCGGCGATATGAACGGCGTTACGGTATGGTTTATCGATAACGAGTCGTTTTTCCTGCGCCCGCGTTTGTACGGCTATGATGACGACAAGCTTCGCTTTGCGTGGTTCTGCCGCGCTGTGATCGCGCTGCTCAACTCCCTGGACTTTGTGCCGGAAATTCTGCACTGCAACGACTGGGAGACCGCGCTGGCTGTCATCTATCTGAAGAACGACCAGATGGCGCACGAAGAACTGCGCCGTATCAAGACGGTCTATACCATCCACAACATTGCCTATCAGGGCCAGTTTGGTGCAAATGAACTGGCAGATACCTTTGACCTGCCCTGGGGATGGTACGACGGCGGACTGGGCTATGAGTTTGAGGGCCGTCATGATATCAACCTGATGAAAGGCGCCATGCTGATGGCCGACGCTGTGTCCACCGTGTCGGCAACATATGCGCGCGAGCTGCACCGGCCGGAATTTGGCGCGGGATTACAGGGTGTGGCGGATATCATCGGCCGCAGGATGCGCGGCATTCTCAATGGCATCGATATGGACCTGTACGACCCCATGAAGGACAAGCGCCTGCCGTATGCCTTTTCTGTGGTGGATATGGCCGGCAAGGCAAAGTGCAAGCAGCATATCCAGCGTGAATTTGGCCTGCTGGAGGAGCCCAAGTGGCCGCTGTTGTCCGTTGTTGCCCGTCTGGTGGAGCAGAAGGGGATTGAGCTGATCAAGGAGATTTTGCCGCTGTTGATGGATATGGGCGTGCAGATGATCGTATATGGGCAGGGTGATGCGCAGTATGAGGCCTACTTCGAGGAGTGCCGCCGCCGCTGGCCGGATCAGTTTGGCTTTTCCAGCGATTATAACGATTACCGGGCCAGCCATGTTTTTGCGGGCTCTGACTTCTACCTGATGCCCTCGCGATTTGAGCCCTGCGGTCTGTCGCAGATGATGGCCATGCGTTACGGCACGGTGCCCATCGTGCATGAAACCGGCGGATTAAAGGACTCGGTGCGTCCTTATCGTGAGTTTGACGGCGTGGGCGACGGTTTCTCGTTTTCGCCCTATCACAGCTATGAACTGCTGCTGGCCATCCGTCAGGCACTGAAGGTGTATTTCTGCAGCCCGGATACTTTCCAAAAGCTACGCCATCGCTGCATGCTGAAGGATTTTTCCTGGGAACGCAGCGCGCAGCGCTACAATCGTATGTATGCGGAAATCTCTGACGAACGTCACGGTCAGACGCTTTCGTTTGAGGACGCCTATCAGCTGCTGGCGGACGCCTATCTTGCTGTGGACGCTGAAAACCGTCGCCTGCACAAGAATGACGTTCTGCCGCATTATCATCGCACGCTGCAGATCACGATGGTGGGTCGTACACACGGCATCATCAGCATGGAGTTTGATAACGAGCAGCTGCATGTATATCCGTATGCTATGCCGGATGCCGACGCTGCCGTCACAGCAAACTTCGACTACCTGATGGGCATGGCCAAGGGCAAGTATGGCTTTGATCAGCTGTATCTGATGGGCCAGCTGAAAATCACCGGCAATCTGTCCAAGGTGATGGAGCTCCGTCCGATGCTGACATGGCCAAAATGAACGAAATCCCCGTCTTGTGCGAAAACATGGGACGGGGAGTTTTGGCGTGTTGATCGCAGCCAGCTGAGACAGCAATAAATTGATGCGAAGAAGGCAATTGATTGAAACGAAGGACACAACTATGTTATAATACAGCGCTCTTGAAAAGCGCACCATCAACAAAAACACGAGGACCTCAATGATGAAAAAAAAGATTTTTCTGATCGCACGACGTGTAATGTTTTTGATTACACTTATGGGCAGTATCGTGTGGATGGGTTTTGCCATGCAGCCGCAGGACAGTGCACTGAACGCTTTTCCCAACAGCGTCACATTCAGGGAATTTTACGAACTGGAGCCTGATACGGTTGACGTGCTGTTTTTTGGCACCATCGTGGGTGTGGCTGCATTCAGCCCCATGGAACTGTATAATAACTATGGTATAACAAGCTACAATCTCAGCAGCGGCGAGCAAAGCCTGGCAGTCAGCTACTTCTGGCTGCAGGAAGCTTTACGCACCCAGCATCCGAAAATTGTGATGTTGGAGCCTTTTTTTCTGTTCAGCTACCACGGATACTATTATGATCCGCTGAATACCTCTGAGACGAGTGTCCGCCAGTCCATGGATCCCATGAAGTGGTCGCCTGTTAAAATGAATGCGATCCGCGAAATTTGTGAACTGGATGAAACGTACAATGCACTCAGCTACTATTTTCCGATCATCCGTTATCACGATCGCTGGAAATACATCAATGCGGAAGAACTTTCCAAAAAGGATGAGCGCGGCCTGATGGGGTACAGCCCGGGGTTTGAAACGCATGTAAAGGGCATGCCATATGAGCCTTTTGAACGGTTGTATGATGATAAACTTGAAATGCAGCCCGTTATGCAGCAGTACCTTGCCCGCATGGCGGAACTGTGTCAGGAAGAGGGCATTCGCTTTGTGATCGTCAAGACGCCTGCAACAGCGCACCTGCTTGAAAAACATAATGCCATTCGCGAGTTTGCAGACCAGTATGGGGTGGACTTTATCGACTTCAACGAAAGCGAAGTTTACTATGACGGCCTTGACTACTGGTACGAGGATGACAACAGCGACGCCGAACATGTCAACCATTGGGGCGCTGTCAAGGTAATGGATTATCTGGGTAACTATCTTTTAGAGGAATGTGGCCTGGAGCCGCATGAGGATGACCAGTGGGCCAGTCTGAGCGAATTGTATCAGCAGCGCATTGAAGCTGGAGAAGAAGCTGCCCTGAGCGAAGAAGAGTAAGCAAAAAGCCTTCTGCTGTTTGCGCAAAACAGCAGAAGGCTTTTTGCAGCTTTCCTTTTTGCGGCTGATGGTGGTATAATACAGCCAGCAATTCGAATACCGGTTCAGGAGGCTTTCGTATGGTTAAAATCATCTATGACAAAGGCATTCCGTTTATCGATATTGATGGCGAGCGTTTTGATCCGGCCGCTTTTCGCTCTTTTCGTCCCCGCCCGGACAATGTGCTGCTGGCTTCGCGCGCAGGCATTGAGCTGATGCAGATTTTGGTTTCCGGCCTGCCGTGTACTTTGCAGGTGCCGTATTCCATGTACGGCGGCGTATGGATGGGCGACGGCGTGTATGACTTCACGGCGTTTGACAATCAGTTTGCCATGTTCCGCCGTTATGCGCCCAATGCCTATTTCAATGTAATGCTTCAGCTGGACGTGTGCCCGTGGTTTGCCCAGCAGCACCCCGATGAGGATACCGACAGCTACCATCACATCAGCGAACTGGCGCTCAACGAGGACTGGAAACGCTCTGCTGCCGATTATCTGAAAGCGTTTATCACCTATGCAGAGGAAAAATACGGCGACCGCATCTGGGGCTACAGCATTGCTGCTGGCCTGTCCAACGAGTGGTTTGACGATTCTCTCATCGATCAAAATTTTGATCGTGAAAACACGCGCCTGACCAAACTGTGGCGCGATGCAATCGGCAAGCCGGAAGCAAAGGTGCCCACGGTTGCATCGCTGGACACCGGATGTGATCTGCGCAAGCCCGACAGCGATGAATTCCGCTATCTGGAGCTTGCTACAAATCAAATCAGCAACCTGATCTGCTACTTTGCAGCCGAAGCTCAGAAGGTGCTTCAGCATCAGAAACTGTTTGGCCTGTTCTATGGGTATGCGATCACCTCGGGTCCGCTGGTCTACTGGAACACCAACGGCTATGAGCAGGTGTGGCGCTCTCCTGATATTGACATGCTTTACTCGCCCGCAGCCTATCATGAAAACCGTTTTCTCAGCGGCGTGAGCTCCTATCAGTACACGGTGGACTCCATCCGTCTCAATGGCAAACTGTACCTGCACGAGAATGATCACCGCACCGATCTGGCGCGGTTCCCGCTGGAAAACGGCACCATCCTGAAGGATTGCTATAACAGCTTTGAAGAGTGGCGCGAGGTTTTCCGCCGCGAGCTTTGCAACGTGATGCAAAAGCGGGCGGCTTTCTGGTGGTTTGACTTCTTCGGCGGCTACTACAGCGCCCCGGAATATGCGGAAGAACTGAAACTGGAAACGGAGCTTTTCCATCAAATGGCGCAGGGCGAACGCGAATCCAATGCGGAGATCGCCGTATTTATTGACCCGATCTCGCTGATGTGCGTGCGTCAGCACACACGCCTTGCCCATGAGCTGAGCATGAATGCCACCGATGAACTGCTGTGCTGCGGCGCTCCGTTTGAACTGTACAACCTGAGCGATCTGCCTAAACTGGACGTCAGCCGCTACAAGATGTTTGTGTTCCTGAATGCTTATCTGCTCACAGATGAGATGCGCAGCTGGATCAAGGAGCACCTTCAGGGAAAAACCAAGGTGCTTGCCCATGCATCTGCCATGTGGAACGGCAAGGACTTCAGCGCTGAGCATCTTTCCCAAATGTGCGGCATGCACATCACCCTCAGGGAAAGCAGTGAATCTGCAGCGGTCTATCAGGATGCGCACTATCGTTTTTCAAAGGAAGTGCAGCCACTGCTTCAGGTGGAGGACGAATCCGCCAAACCGCTGGCATATTTCGAAGACGGCGCCGTCAGTTGCGCGCGCAAGGGCGAATATGTTTATACCTGTATTCCGCAAAGTCCGTGGCAGCTTTGGCGTGATATCGCCAAAGAAGCAGGCGTTCACATCTGGGATGAAAACGGCGGAGGCACGTCCATCTGCTCCCAGTTCGTCGGAGCGTATACCACGCTGCGTGAGGACTGCGAGCTGCACATGAAGGAAGACGGCATCTACCGCGAAGTGTTCCATGACCAGACCTATGAATGCAGGGACGGTGTGCTGAAGTATACAGTACCCAAAGGAACCACGATGCTGTTTGTAAAGGAAAAATGATATTTTGCAAAAACAAGCCACGCCTGATGAAACGGCGTGGCTTGTTTGATATATTTACGGTTCAAAGGGCATGTATTCACCGGCGCGGAACATGGCGTAGATCACGTCATAATGCGGATGTTCGCGCCAGCCGCCGCGGGTGGGCAGGCTTTCACCATCCACATGGCAGTCGGGGTGAAGCTCGCGCATGGTTTGTACCTGTTCATCGGGGATTTTGCTGCGTCCGCACCAGAAGCGCTCCAGCGCAGGCAGACCGTACAGCGGCGAGATGTCGCGCAGCTGGTCGCTGCAGGACAGGTTCAAGTCGCGAAGGCTTGTCAGTGATGAAAGCGGCGACACGTCGGTGACGTTGGTACTGAAGGCTTCCAGATATTCCAGATTGGTCAGTACCGAAAGCGGCGTCAGATCGGTGATGCCGTAATTGGGGCTGATGATCAGCACGCGCAGGTCGGTAAGTCCGTTGAGGAAACTGAGATCAGTCAGCTTGTTATGGCCCAGATCCAGCGCCTTGAGGCGGGTACACATGCGAAGCTGGCTCAGCTCGTTCGTGGTGTGATAGTCGTCGCGCTTATTGGTGATCTGGCTGCGGTGCAGCGTGGAAAATGCCGTGGCGTCGGTTCGCACGGTATGGATGTCAAAGTGCAGCGTCCAGCCGAAAAACACATTCGGATAGGTGTCAAACAGCCACTCCATGTCCTTGCGGGGAAGCTTGCTGTCAAACATCCGCACTTCCTGCAGCTGCGGCAGCTGCTCGACAAGCGCGGAAAGCGCCTGTGCATCATCCACCCGTACGCCTGCAGCGTCAAAGTCCACGATGGTGGCGTTTGTATCAATGCTCAGGCCGAATGCTTCCATGCTTTCGGCACAGGCAGCACCGGTTAGAAGCAGGCACAGAAGAAACAGCAGCAGTGCTTTTTTCATGCGGCAGCCTCGCCGGAGGAAAGGTCTGTCTTTTGGGCGTTAAACCCCATGCAGAGCACAGCGGCAGCCATGGCCGCGTAATCGATCCATGTGGCCCAGGGCATCTTGTCAATGGCATATTCTGCGAAGATGACCACGCCGACGCAGGCAGCAAAGATCAGCCAGCGCACAAGGCTTTTGCGCAGCGCATGGCGGCGGCACAGGGCAGTCAGCATAATGACAGCGATGATGACGGCGCTCGTCAGCTGCTGCACGCGCACAAAGCCCCATTGGATGGATTCTACACGCAGGCTTTCGCAGAAGATCTGCGAGGCGGCCCACCAGATGAGCGCCACAGGCAGGCGCTGCCCCGGCAGCTTGCGAATCAGCACGTAAATCAGCACAGCCAGTGCACAGAGCGCCTCCAGGTTGAATACGGCGGCGCACCATTCGCCGTACATATTCTGAATGGCAAAGGGATAGCGCTGCAGCCATGCGGCGTCCAGCATGTCGCCCCAGCCAAAGTCGGAAAAGGCTTCGGCAAGGCGCAGCAGCGCAGCGCCGAAAAGTCCGGCAGGCACAAAAGCGTCAGCAACGCGGGCAAAAGGCTGCTTCCTAAGCCGGGCAGTCAGCGCAGCCGCTGCAATAAAGCCCAGAATGCCGCCGCTGAAGGCGTAGGAATAAGGATCCATGGGGAAGAGCGGGCCAAAGAAGCCTGCCCCCATCAGGTCGCAGGTCAGGATGTAATAAAGTCTTGCGCAGACAATGCAAAGCACCAGCGACAAAAGGCTCATCCATACGCCGGTCTTCCAGCCCAGTCGGCGGCGAATGGCAGACAGAATCAGCAGTACAGCCGTGACAAGCGCGGCGAGCGCTGCGGCTGCCATGTAGGGGAAGGTCGTCATTCAATCACTCCTGATAGGCGCTGGCAAAATAAATGATATCGCTGAGCTTGCGGTGGTGACGGTTCTGGACTGCGTTGATCTTCTCGTTGTGGAAGATGATGGCCGTGGAGTTGCCGCCGTCGAGGTTGTAGGCGTTTTCTACGTTCAGAGTATCCAGAAAAGCCGCCCACTCGTGCAGGGTAAGACCTCCGTCCTTGGACTCGCGGTCGCCTTCGCTCACGGCGCAGATATATTCCAGCTCACCTTTTTTGACCTGTGCGATGGCGGCGCGCTGGTGGCGCTCCAGCGAACCGTTGAACGAGGCACGGTAGTTTTCTGCAAGAGGCTGACCGTTGACGATCAAACCAGGGCCGAAGCTGAAGGTATTGATGAGCGACAGGTCGCTGTACTGCGCCAGCTTTTCATGGCTGCAGTCCTGCACGATGGTAAAGTCGCCGTTGGCGTCGATGAGCAGCATGTCGCGGCCGTCGGCCATGCGCTCGGCATATACCCGGCCCTGACGCACCAGATAGGAGCCTACGGTGGACAGCTGGTAATAGCAGTAGTCGCCGTTGATGGCCAGCACTGCGTTCATGCGGTTGGCCATATCCTTGACAGACGCAACCTGCTTGCGGTTGAAGCCGTAGGCGGAAGCGCTGCGAAACTGGCTCGGGTCAGCAATGCGGATGCGGGCCACATAGCACACCGTCTGCTCCCAGGGATAGGTCTCAATGGAGATGCTCAGGCTGGGATCTTCGTAGTGCGTGCTGTCAATATAATAGCTTTCATTCACGGGCTGTGCAGGAGAATCATCCACCGGCAGGGGAACGATCTCACCGGCGCAGGCACAGCTGCTCAGGGTCAAAAGAACACACAGGCACGCAGCCAGCCGCTTGAAATTCTGAAACATGGTCACACTACCTTCCAGCCTTTTGGCGTAAATGGTCAAACATCAATCAATATACCATTTTTCTTACAAAAAGTCCATAGTGTGACACGGCTGAACACCAAAGGGAGGCCCGTGCAGCCTCCCTTTTTCGTTATTCTTCTGTGAAAAATGCCTCAAGCCGTGCGCGGCAGCGTTTCAGGTCGGGTATGAGCACCATCATACCATTGACAGTTTCTTCTGAAAAAGCATCTTCAAAGGGCACATGCGCCGTGCGGATGACGGTTTCATCCAGTTTTGCGATGAGCGGTGCAAGCTGCGTAAGGTCCCCCAGAGACAGATCCGTCTGTACACGGCTGATGTTTTTGACCGCCAGCTTCAAAAGCGTCCATCGGTCCAGCTGCGCCATCTGCTCAAGCATGGCGGCAATCAGCGTATGCTGGCGTGAGGTGCGCTGAAAGTCGCCGTCCAGCTTGCGCAAACGGCTGTAGCACAGCGCCTGAAAACCATCCAGCCGCTGCAACCCGGCGGATTCCAATGGCGCGCGGCCGTGATCTTTCAGCAGCTGGTTCAGATAGTTGAGCTCGGCCTGTGTAATGTCAACCTGCACGCCGCCCAGTTCATCCACCAGATCAGAAAGCACCGAAAAATCCACCGTCACGGTGCGGTCTACCGTAATGCCGAAGTTCTTTTCGAGCGTTTGCTTCAGTAAGTCCTCACCGCCGTAGAAATAGGCGGCGTTCAGCCGATTCTTTCCGTGCCCGGGAATGGGAACGTACAGGTCGCGAAGAAACGACGCCAGCCGCACCTCTCCGCTGGGGCTGACCTGTACAAGCATCATGGCGTCGCTGCGCCCGGGCTGATCGGCAGTGCGAGCATCCACGCCGATGAGCAGTACGCGCATACCCTCGTACGATTGGGCTGAGGCGGCGGAAAACAAAAGCAGCAGGGCAAGCACCGCTGCCGTCATTCTTTTGAAAAACACAAAACCCCTCCTTTGCGTGGTCATAACACTATAACGCAAAGGAGGGGCTGTTTCATGCCTGTGGAAACATCAGGTGTAATCGGTGTCAAACTGCACCACCAGCTGATAGCGCTCATCCAGCGAATGCGCATAGGCGGTAAGCGTGCGCAGCAGCATGTCAGGGTCACGGAAACCCGCCGGCAGCACACAGTCGAAGATCACATTCGTGTGCTCCTGACCCGGCACCACACGGAAATCGTGCAGCGACAGCGCCGGGTCGATGCCGATGAGGAAATCCGTCATCTGCTGGCGCAGGCGGTTGGTGGATTCGTCCGTGGTGACGATGGGGTCCATGTGGATGCAGATGGGCATGTGCAGCTTGTGGCCGATCTCACGTTCAGCATCGTCGATCATTTCATGAATGTCGAGGATGTTGCCGTCGGCGCTTACCTCAGCATGCACCGATGCGACGCAGCGGCCGGGGCCGTAGTCGTGCAGCACCAGATCGTGCAGGCCCAGAATGCCTTCGCGCTTGAGCAGCAGTTCGCGGATCTGCTGAATTTTTTCAGGATCAGGCTTGCCGCCCAGCAGGCTGTCCAGCGTTTCGCTGCATACCTCCCAGCCGGCCTTCAGCACGATAAGCGCTACCAAAACGCCCATCCAGCCGTCCAGATGCCAGCCCATCAGCATGCTCAGAAGCACGCTCACCAGCACCGCGCCGGTGGCCAGCACGTCGCCCAGGCTGTCCTTGGATGCCGCCAGCAGCGTGCCGTTTTGGATGGAACTGCCCATTTTGCGGTAGAACAGGTACAGCCACAGCTTGCCCAGCATCGATACGGCCAGTACGGCCAGCGCCGCCAGCGAGGCATTCACCGGGGCAGGGTTAAGGATGGAGACAACGCCGTCTTTGAGCAGCGTTACGCCCATCACAAGGATCAGCACGCCCACGGCCAGCGAGCCCAGATATTCCATGCGGCCGTGGCCGAAGGGATGCTTTTCATCCACGGGCTTGCTGGCGATGCGAACCGTGATGAGCGTTACAATGCTGCCTGCCGCATCGGACAGGTTGTTGGCTGCGTCCGCCGTGATGGCCAGCGAGCGGCTGATGATGCCAATCAAAAATTTAGCGCCTGCCAGCAGAAGGTTGACAACAATGCCGATGCTGGAAGCCACCGTGCCGTAAGCGGCGCGCACTGCGGGATCGGACACCTGCTCATGGTTGCGGATCAGGCGTTTGATAAGCCATGCGGTCAACAAAACCGCCTCCTTTGGTTGCTTGGCTGTTATATGCACAGCATTTGCCCATTATACCAAAAAGAGGCCCCATCTTCAAGACGGAGCCTCTTTTGATGTATGCCATTACTTGAGCAGCAGGAACGCG
This sequence comes from Clostridia bacterium, assembly GCA_017517815.1. The sequence continues at coordinate 98,137 of JAFWYA010000033.1, forward strand.
CCTTCCTTGATGGCGGGCAGGCAGATGGTATCGCCTTCCACGGCCACGGTTTCCTCGCCGTAGGGAGTGTACAGCGTGGCGCTGGCGGCCTTCACCTTGTTCAGCGTCAGCTTTACGCCTTCCAGGGTCTTGTTGACGGTGCTGATGTTGTTGAGGCAGGCCAGCGCGTAGCCTTCGCCCTCGATGACCTGCACCATCATGCTGCGGCTGGAGGAAACGATGATGGGCTCGATGCCCTCGGCTTCCAGCATGTCGATGATGTTGTGGGCAGCGTCTTCATACTTGATGAAGGTCTGGCCCAGCTTGTACAGGGACAGGGTGGAATCCTCGCAGGTGTACACAGCGCCGCCATTGTCGGCAAAGGCTTGCAGATCAGCCTTTTCCTGTTCGCTCAGCAGCGAATATTTGGGCACGATGACCACCTTGAAGCCCAGCGGGTTGCTCTTGAGCATATCGCTTTCAGTCAGGTCGACCGTGATGCCCTCGGCGCGCAGGTGCTTGTAGAGGGATTTGTACAGCTCCAGATAGCTGTTGCGCACGGCGTCGGCGCCGTTGTCCAGCGCGTCGGCACTGACGAAGGCATGGTCGGAGGAAAGGATCGCCACGCCGCAGCGCTTCTTTTCGGCGTTGATGATCACGTCGGACAGCTTGTTGAGCAGGCGCACCATGTCCAGCTTCTGTTCGTAGTTTTCGGTCTTGGTGCCGTCATAGTTGATGAAGCCAAAGCCGTTGCCTTCGGGGCTGTCGGGGAAGATGTGGTCGCCGCGCCACTGATAGTACATGATGCCCTTGATGCCCGCACCGATGGCGGCGTAGGTTTCCTGATAGAGCTTCTGCAGGGTGATGTTGGTGCGGGCGTCGTATTCGATGAGCCAGCAGTGTTTGCCGTTGAGCGCAGCGGCGGATTCGGCATTGTCCAGCACCAGGCAGGCATGATAGTAGCTGGCGCCGTAGCAGCTGAGGTAGTGGGTGATGCCCACGGTATCCATGCCCTTGGCGTTGTCAAAGTAGTTCACGCCGTCTTTGCTGTTTCGCACCAGCGTAGGCGCACTGGTCAGGCAGGTGAGGGATTCGATCTCAGGGTCGATCTCCTTGGCTACGTCGGCGGTGTGGTTGAGGAAGTTCGAAAGGCTCTTGATGGAGAAAAGCCTCCAGTTCACCCACTCGGTGATGTCCTCTCCCTTGGCCGGACGCACACGCGGCGGCTCGTAATCGGCGGCAGCCTCAGCGGTCATCAGGTTATTCTCCACCAGCCACTTGCGGTAGGCTGCGATGGTGGCAGGGTGATAGTCGTAGATGCTCTTGCTGCGGGCGGGATAGTGGGGCTCGTTGTAGGTCTGGAAGGACACCAGATTGGGATGCTTGCTGTAGAGCTTCGCCAGCGCACGGGTGCCTTCGTCGTTGTCGCACAGAATGCCTTCATGATAGAGCGAGTTCTGCAGGAAGTCATACCAGATGGTGGTGTCCATCTCGTTGCCCTCAGCGTCCAGCATCAGAAAATCATCATAGCCGCTGAGGTTCATGGAATAGCCCTGCAGACGCATCATGCTGGCAATATCGACCTTGTCGCACTCGTCCAGCATCTGCTCGATGAACTCGGTATGCACTTCAATTTCGCCGTTCACGCGGCGGACGTCGCCGATGGAAGCGCCGCGCACCAGGTTAAAACCGGCTTCCTTCATGGCACGGATGTCTTTTTTCATTTCTCCCACGCGGTCGCCGGTTTCCGGCACGGGAACCTTCTTGGCATGATAGCTGGGATAATAGGACAGGCCTACGCAGAACACGGCCTTGCCGTCCTGATAAAGAATGCCGTTTTTCATGGAATACATGATAAAGGACCTCCTGTTTGTCAATGTTTTCGAAAAAGGGATTACTCAAAGCATAGCATCGCTGTATTGCCTTGTCAATCCAGATTTCGTATCCTCTTTTCACTGACGAGTGTAGAAAATCGAAAGAATGGAGCAGAACGTGCCGTGACCGTTCAACGGGATAAATGAACCGTTGAGCGAAATTTCCTGACAGAAGGCCCAAAAGGTGATATGATGCATGTGCAAGGAAGAAATGGAGGAACGCCTCATGGAATTTACACTCAACATCGATCCCAAATGCCGCGAAACGGTGGTGGCGAATGTGCACAGGCGCACAGTCCTCACCGATGAGATTGAGGAACTGGTGCGCAACTACACGGGAGACGATCAGCTGCCCGGATATACCGAGGATGACATGCGCATGCTCACGTTTTCGGAAATTGAGCTCATCTGCGTGCAGGAAGGAAAGACCTTCGCGGTGGATAACAGGGGCGACGAATATCGGTTAAAGCTGCGCCTGTATGAACTGGAGGAACGGCTGCCGCCCAGTTTTATCCGCATCAACAAATCGGCCCTGGCAAACGAAAAGCATCTGATGCGGTTCAGCGCCGGTTTCAGCGGAGCGGTGGATGCGGTGTTTCGCTGCGGCAGAAAAGAGTATGTTTCCAGACGATGCTTTGCAGAAATCAAAAGGAGGATCAACGCAAAATGAAAAAGCATGTGGTGGAGTTTATCAGGCGCGGTATGATGGCTGCATGGGGCGGCCCGGTGATTTTGGCGATTATCTATGCCTGTCTGGGCTCAAACGGCGTGGTTGAAACGCTGACGGTCAAAGAGGTGTGCATGGGTATCCTTTCTTCGGCGGTGATGGCGTTTATCGCTGCGGGCATCCCTGTGGTGTATCAGGTGGAACAACTGCCTCTGCCTATGGCGATCCTCATCCATGGCGGCGTGCTGTATCTGGACTATTTGCTGGTGTACCTCATGAATGGCTGGCTCAAATCCCAGCTGATTCCGATTGCGGTGTTTACCAGCATTTTTGTCGCAGGATTTGCGCTCATCTGGCTGATCATCTACCTGACGACCCGAAAGCAGATCAACCGGCTCAACAGCAAAATACAGGCGCAGTAACAACAAAAATCGCATCAGGCAGTCAAAGCCTGATGCGATTTTTGAATTTCATCAGAACTGGAAATAGATGAACTGTGCAGCGTCAAATCCGGGGCCGTACATGCCGTAAATCAGGATAAATACGATGACGCCCACATAGACCGCCCAGCGGAACAGCAGGTTTTGCTCTGCCAGCCGTGCACGCAGGGAGACGCCGTGCTCGTGAGCAATGTCCACCGCCAGCAGCACGCCGGCAGAAAACAACAGGATGCCAAGCTCCAGCCGGCTCAGGCCCAGTGTGTACAGCGTTTCGTCAAAGAAGATCCACGGGTTGTGCACTGAGAACATCTGCTTCAGGAAATCAAGCGCCTGCGAAATAGACTCTGCCCGGAAGAATACCCATGTTAAACAGATCAGCGCAAAGGTGAACAGTCGCTGAAACAATCTGTAACTGAAGCAGCTGCGGTTGATCAGCCGGTCCACGGGCAGTTTGCGAAGCAGTCTGTTTTTGACATCCCCGGCAATCTGAAACAGACCGTTCAAACCGCCCCATACCACATAGGTCCAGTTTGCGCCGTGCCACAGACCGCTGAGCAGGAAGGTGATCATCAGGTTAAGGAACTTGCGCAAGATCCCCTTGCGATTGCCCCCGAGAGGAATATAGAGATAATCACGGAACCAGGTGGACAGGCTGATATGCCAGCGCCGCCAGAATTCGCCGACGCTTTGTGCAAAGTAAGGCTGGCGGAAATTCTGCATCAGATCCACACCGAGGATCTTTGCCGCGCCGATGGCAATGGCTGAGTATCCGCCGAAATCACAATAGATCTGAATGGCAAATACCACTACGGCGACAGCCAGACTGTAACCGGCATAGCTTTGATAATTGGCAAACACATGGTCTGCAAGCACAGCCGCGCGGTCGGCGATGACCATCTTTTGAAAGTAGCCCCATAGCATCATCAGCGCGCCGTTTTTGAAATTGTCAGGATCAAAGGGCTTTTCTTTGCGCAGCTGCGAAAGCAGGTTGCTGCTGCGCTCGATCGGACCGGCCACCAGCTGCGGAAAAAAGCTGACGAACAGCGCATAGCGCAGAAAATTGCCCTCGGCCTGACTGTCTCCGCGGTAAACATCCATGGTGTAGGAAAGAGCCTGGAAGGTGTAGAAACTGATGCCCACAGGCAGCAGCACGTCCACCACGGGGGCCTGCCAGCTTACGCCAAACCGGCCCAGCGCTGCAGTCAGCGATTCTGCTGCAAACTGATAATATTTAAAAAAGAACAGAATAGCCAGATTGCTGACAAAACTGAGCGCAACGTACATTTTGCCGGGTTTTCCGACGCTTCGGGCCCGGGTGATCAGCTGCCCGCTCAGCCATGTGATAACTGTGGACGTAAGCATCAGCAGCGCATAGGCGGGGTTCCAGCACATGTAAAAATAATAGCTGGCCGCCAGCAGCCACAGATAGCGCGCACGTTTTGGCAGCATAAAATGCACCGCCAGCACCACAGGGAAGAATATCAAAAAGGGGACGGAATTAAACAGCATGGCAGTATCTCCTGTTATTCATCGAAATACATTTCCATCAGGTCAAAGGCGCGGTAATCCAGCATCCGGTCATCCAGCAGCGAGTAAACAGAGATGCTCATGCCGGTTTCGATATTGCCTGCAGAAACCCCGTTGACACGCCAGCGGCCTGTGCCAAATTGCACGTCATAGCCCTGCACATTCCGGGTGATGTCATAGTCGCGCCCGTCGGGTTCATACTGACTGAAGATGAACTCGCCGTCATACAACAGAAGGTCCAGCGTGCCGCAGCCGGTATAGTACCAGTCTTCCAGCGCTTCTTCCGCAACGCCCAGTCCGTCCACAAGCAGCCAGTAATCGTCCTCGGTAAAACCGTCGAATACATCGCCAGTAGCCGTAAACAGCAGCATATGATCGCGGTCGAACGATGAAAGCTCTTCCAGATAGCCGGTCAAACCGCCGTCAAAAGCATTCAGCTGCATACCGGCAGTTTGCAGATTGTGGCTGCCGGCGCGTTCGCGCCACGGAGCATAGCGCGCATCGGTGCTTTCGCGGCGGTCGGCCAGATCGTAATGACCGGTCAGCCAGTCGCCCCAGAAGGAGGTGAAAATGCGCGCACCTTCGTCGTTGAGATGGCCAAGATCGCGAAAATAAGCCGGATCATTTGCGGGAGTATCATTGAGACCGACAAACGCAATGCCATTCGCCTCGGCCAGTTTGCCGACCTGTTCAAACAGCAGTTCTTCCGCTGCATTGGTCTGATAGGGCGCAGCGCACAGCACCAGCTGAATGCCTTTGCGCTTTGTAAAATCGATAATGCGCTGCAGTTCGTCAGTAACCTGCTGCATCAGCTGCACTTCAGCCAGCTGCTCGTCGGTAAAGGTCCAGTAAGTTCCTTCTTCGTTGGCTTCCATAGCCGCCTCGGGACTGTAGGGCCGAATGCTGACTTTGCTCTGATCCAGCGTGTAATCGCCATAGAGATAGCCGAAGCTGTGGCTGAGCCGCTCACTTCCTTCCAGCGCACGGAAGTGCTGGCGGCCAAGATCGCTGTACCGGGAATGAAAACGGGTGATGCCAAAATAGTTTTCGCCTTCTGCATAAGAAACGTCATAAGCATCCTTAATGGCTGCTGCCTTGAAGGGACTGCCTACCGGCAGCCAGCGTGCCAGTGCGGACGAGGTGATATGCGGATTGGAACCTTCCGGCATGTTTTCACGGCTGCGCATGGCAAGCACATTCTGTACATAGAAATAGCAGTAAGGAGCAGCTGCGGGATAAACGTCCAGCACGACCACCTGCGGCGACTGCGTCAGCAGCGCCTGCCGCAGCTGCCAGTAGGAGGCGGTCAGGTCGATGGAATTGCCGCTGACCATGGTGCTGGTAATGCCGTATTCATCATAGAGCAGCTGTGGGATCACGTTGTAATGCATATGCGAAGTGCCCAGCCAGAACACATCCACGCTGTCGCGGGGAAGCGAAGGCAGGGCAGAGGCATTGCGCACGATATCATCGCCGCCGCTGAGCAAAGTACCGGCAGCATTTACACAAAGCGCCACTGCACAGCAGATGGCTGCCAGTTTGCTCCAAAAGATAAGCCGTTTGCGTAGCATTAGTCCGTTCCTTTCGTGAAGCACATAACTGCCTTCATTATAGATTTCCTGTTTTTGATTGTCAAGAAATGCAAAAAGACCGGAGCGCTCATCACGCTCCGGTCAGGGAAAATTACATTTTTCAGTCCTTCTTCGCCTTGCGGTTGAGGCGCAGTTCCTCAAGCATGGCCCATACATAGCCGTTGATCATGTTGGCGCTGTACACGCCGGCCAGAATACCCACAATGATGGGCAGGCTGAACTCACGGATGGCGTCCACACCCAGCACATACAGGGCAACGATGGTCACCAGCGTGGTCAGGGTGGTGTTGATGGTGCGGCCCAGACTCTCACGAATGGACACGTTCACGATCTCTTCGCGCTTCAGGCCGGCATAGGCGGGCTTGCGGTTGTTCTCGCGGATGCGGTCGAAGATGACGATGGTGTTGTTGATGGAATAACCCACGATGGTCAGCATTGCAGCAATGAAGGAAGAGTTCATCTGGATGAAGCTGCGCAGCAGCACCATGAAGCTGAGCATGATCAGCACGTCATGCACCAGGCCGATCACAGCCGCCAGACCGGACGCGAAGTCGAAACGGACGGCGATGTAGATCAGCATCAGCACGCTGGCCAGCAGCACGCTCAGAATGGCGTTCTTCACCAGCACCTTGCCGGCGATGGGGCCGACGTAGCTGGCGGTGGCAGTGGCGGTATCCATGGTGGGGTACTTTTCGATCAGAGCAGCCTCCAGACCGTTCTGCAGGGTCTGGATCTCGTCGTCGCCGCCCAGCTGGGGCACGCGGATCTGCACGGTGTGACCCGCTTCGCCGGAGGTGGACACGGTGTACTCGGTGATGCCCTGAGCCTTCAGAGCTTCTTCGATGTCGGCCTGCTCAAAGGCAGCGCCCATGTTGTACTGAATGTTCAGACCGCCTGCAAAGTCAATGCCGTAGTTGATGCCCAGTCCGCACAGGGACAGTACCAGCGCAAGCACCATGATGGCAGCGGAAACGCAAATGCAGATGCGGGAGCGATTCTGGATCTTCATCATTACTTCGCCTCCCCTTCGTTGGCGGCCTTAACCGCCACATACAGCTTGGTGTTGGGCCACACGCGCACAAAGCGGGTGAGCAGAAAACGGGTGACCACGATGGCGCTGATCATGGAGATGATCACGCCAAGCAGCAGCGTGGTGGCAAAGCCCTGCACACTGCCGGTACCGAAGACCAGCAGCACCACGGCAGCGATGATGGTGGTGATGTTGGCGTCCAGAACGGCGCTCATGGCGTTCTTGAAGCCAATGCGCACCGCGTGGATCATGGGACGGCCTTCGCGCACTTCTTCCTTCACACGCTCGAAGATCACGACGTTGGCGTCAACCGCCATGCCGATGCCCAGGATGATACCGGCGATGCCGGGCAGGGTGAGCTGCACGCCGGGCACCACAGCCAGGAACAGGAACAGCAGGATGATGTAGATCACCAGCGCCCAGTCAGCCACGATGCCGGCCATGCGGTAGCGGATGATCATGATGAGCATCACGATCAGAATGCCGATGACAGCAGCGGTCACGCTGGTGGACAGGGCGTCTACGCCCAGCGTGGCGGAGATGGTGTCCAGCTTGTCCTGACGCAGATCAAGGGGCAGAGCGCCGGACTGCAGCTGCAGGCAGATGTTTTCCACTTCATCAGCGGTAAAGTCGCCGGTCACCAGAACCTTGCCGCCGTAGATGGCTTCGTTGACGGTGGGGCTCATCAGCACCTGACCGTCCAGCTGGATGGTCACGTTCTGGCCGATGGACTGCGCGGTCATATCGCCGAACAGCTTGTCGCCCTCGCTGGTCAGCGTGAAGCTGATGGCGGGCTGATAGCTTTCGTCCACGGTGGGAGTGGCAGCCTGCAGATGGCGGCCTTCCATGAACACGTTGCCCTGGGGATCCAGGAACTCAAGCTTCGCGGGGGAACCGATCAGGTCAAGCACTGCGGCGGGGTCGGTCACAGAGGGAATCTCCACACGGATGCCGCTGTTGCCCAGCTGGCTGACGGTGGCTTCGGGATAACCCTTCTCGGTCAGACGCTTCGAAATGACGCCCATGGTGGAATCCAGCAGGGTGTCGAAGTTGTAGCCGGCTTCCTTCAGTTCGTCAGACATGGTGGCTTCGTATTCCACATACACGCCGCCCTTGAGGTCAAGGCCCAGCGAGATGGCCTGCGGCCAGTTTTCCACGTCGGCGGTGGGCAGCCAGGGCAGCAGCTTGTACAGGCCGCGGCTGTCCAGCCAGGTGCCGTTGAGGCCCAGGAAGCCCACGGCCAGGGTGAGTACCAGCGTCACGCACAGCGCGACGATCGCGCCGCTGCGCTTGTCAAGCTTTTTGCGCACGCGATATTTGTTGCTCTTCATATAGAGTCAACCATCCTTCCGTTTGATATTTGGTGGGGTTTGATGCGGGGAAGGGGCGTTTGTCAGCCGCCGGCCATTTCCGGCCTGAACAGCTGATATACGCTGTTTTCATAGCGCACGCTGCGCAGCACGTGGCCGTTGGCGTCACGCTGCGCGGCAGATGCTGCCATGCAGCAGATTGCCAGCACAGCTGACCAAACCGCCAGCTTCCATTCGGGGCTGCGCGCCGGAGCGTCGGCAGATGAAGGAGCCTGCGGCGCGGGCATGGGCAAAAGCACTGCATGCTGATCGGCCGGTGCGGGCAGCAGCCTGACAGGCGCGGCCTCGTCAGCCGGAGTGACGACCAGCGCGCTCAGCATCAGCAAAAACAGCCCTGTCAAAAGCGCTGTCAGCCATACTTTGCGCATGATTGTCACCTCCATTTTCACATGCTGTTTTGAAAACGCGTAAAATATATTATACCGTTCACCGGTTTGTTCGTCAAGAGCGCCAGTTTTTGACAGAACGAAATGAAAATTTGTAGAAATTGGGAGATACACTTCCATTTCCTCCCTGGATGTGGTATAATACTAGAAAATCTCAAAATCGAACAGGAGGTCTTCATCCATGGCTGAATCCAAACCCACGGCTGCCCCTGCCCAGAACAAAACACCCCTTTTTGCCGTGTGCATTGCATTGGTTGTCGCTGTGATCCTTGCGATCGTTGGATTCAGCGGCAAGAACTCCGCACTTGATATGAATGCTGAACTCTCTGCTCAGCTGGATGTGCTCAAGGCAAACGTCGCCGAAGTGGAAGGCAAGCTGACTGCATCTGCTGCTGAGCTGGAAGCCAAAACTGCTGAAGCAGCCACTGCTGTCGCCGATTTGGAGGCTGCTGCTGCTGCTCAGGCTGAAGCGGATGCAAAGATTGCCGAGCTGGAAGCCGCGAAGGCCGAGGGCGAAACCAAGGTTGCTGAACTGGAAGCCGCGAAGGCCGAGGGCGAAACCAAGGTTGCTGAACTGGAAGCCGTGAAGGCTGAAGGCGAAGCCAGGGTTGCCGAACTGGAAGCTGCGAAGGCTGAAGGCGAAGCCAAGATTGCCGAACTGGAAGCTGCCAAGGCTGAAGTGGAAACCAAGGTTGCTGAGCTGGAAGCCGGAAAAGCTGAAGTGGAAGGCAAAGTTGCCGAACTGGAAACCGGCAAGGCTGAAGCGGAAGCCAAGATCGCCGAGCTGGAAGCTGCCAGGGCCGAAGCGGAAGTGAGCACCGCTGCGCTGGACAGCGCCAAGGCCGATGCTGAAACGAAGGTCACTGAACTGGAAGCCAAGGTTGCTGAAATCGAAGGTAAGGTTGCCGAGACAGAAACCGCCAAGGCTGAAGCTGAAGCCAAAGCTGCCGAACTGGAAACCGCCAAGGCTGAAGCTGAAGCCAAAGCTGCCGAACTGGAAACCGCCAAGGCAGATGCTGAAGCCAAGGTTGCCGAGCTTGAAACTGCAAAGGCTGCTGCGGAAACCAGGACCGCTGAACTCGAAACCGCCAAGGCCGAGGTTGAAAAGCAGCTGGCAGACGCCACTGCCGCGCTCGAAGCCGGCGCACAGCAGATTGCCGATCTGCAGGCTCAGGTTGAGGCGCTCTCCGCTGCACCTGCTGCCGCCGAATAAAAAAGTTTTGCTGCGCCCTGCTTTGGCAGGGCGCTTTTTGGTTGCAAAGTCGGATAAACTGTGGTAAAATAACCCCGTTCCGTTTCAGGAACGGCGAAGGAACCGCAGCTTCCCTCAGCCCTCAGAGAGCCGGCCCGTGGCTGCAAGGCCGGCGGCTGAACCGCTGTATCCCGCTTTCGTCTGTGATCGGCCAATCCCCGACGCGTCGCCTGCGTTACAGGGCGCTAAAGGTGAAACGTCTGCTCAAAGCAGCATCGTTTAAGCCGGGTGGTACCGCGAAGGCTCCCTTCGTCCCAGCGCATGACAAAGAGTCATGGCCGGGAGCGAAACGGAGGCTTTTTTCATATCAACAGTTCAAAAAGGAGAGAACAACCATGGCCAAGGAAGAAAAGAAGCAGAGCATCGCAGCGTTTATTACTCCCCGCAGCGAAGATTTTTCCCAGTGGTATACTGACGTGATCATTCAGACCCAGCTGTGCGACTATACGCCCGTGCGCGGCTGCATGGCCATCCGTCCCTACGGCTACGCCATCTGGGAGCGTATTCAGCAGGAAATGGACAGCCGCTTTAAGGAGCAGGGTGTTGAGAACGTGTCCATGCCCATGCTGATCCCCGAAAGCCTGCTGCTCAAGGAAGCCGAGCATGTGGAAGGCTTTGCGCCCGAAGTGGCGTGGGTTACCCACGGCGGCACCGAAAAGCTGCAGGAGCGTCTGGCGGTACGCCCCACCAGCGAAACCATTTTCTGCGAAATGTACTCCCGCTGGGTGCAGACCTGGCGTGATCTGCCCATGAAGTACAACCAGTGGTGCAGTGTGATGCGCTGGGAAAAGAGCACCCGCCCCTTCCTGCGCACCAGCGAATTCCTGTGGCAGGAAGGCCACACCATCCACGCCACCCCTGAAGAGGCCGAGGAAGAGACCCTCAGCATGCTGGAGCTCTACCGCGAAGTGGCGGAGGATGTACTGGCGCTGCCTGTGTATGTTGGCCGTAAGTCCGATAAGGAAAAGTTCGCCGGCGCCCGCGCCACCTATTCCATGGAAGCCATGATGCAGGACGGTAAGGCCCTGCAGGCCGGCACCAGCCATAACTTCGGCACCAACTTTGCCGAGGCCTACAACATCCAGTTCCAGAGCAAGGCCGGCAAGCTGGAGTATGTGCACGAGACCAGCTGGGGCGTTTCCACCCGTCTGATCGGCGCCATCATCATGACCCACGGCGATGAGCGCGGCCTGCGTCTGCCCCCCGTCATCGCGCCCATCCAGGCTGTCATTCTGCCTATCGCCGCTCACAAGCCCGGCGTGCTGGAAGCCTGCGAAAAGCTCAATGCCGAGCTCAAGGCTGCCGGTATCCGCGTGAAGCTGGACGACCGCGACACCGTATCCGCCGGCTTCAAGTTCAACGACTGGGAGCTCAAGGGCGTGCCCGTGCGCGTTGAAGTTGGCCCCCGCGATCTTGAAAACGGCGTTGTGACCGTCTTCCGCCGCGACCTGTGTGAAAAGGTCACCCTGCCTCTGGAAGGCCTGGCCGACGCCCTCAAGGATCTGCTGGACGATATCCAGAAGACGCTGTACAACCAGGCCAAGGCCTTCCGCGACGAGCGCACCAAGACCGTCAGCAACATCGACGAGCTGGGCGAGCAGGTGCAAAACGGCTTCGCCAAGGCCATGTGGTGCGGCGATCAGGCCTGCGAGGACATGATCAAGGAGAAGTTCAACGCTACTTCCCGCAACATGCCCTTCGACCAGGAAGCCCACAAGTGCGGCGATACCTGCGTGTGCTGCGGCAAGAAGGCCGATAAGGTCATCTACTTCGCCAAGGCCTATTGATGATGATCCGTCAGATTTTGTGGGACTGGAACGGTACGCTGCTGGATGACCTTGCCTATGGCATCAGCGTGCGCAACCGTACCTTCCCGGCCTTCGGGCTTCCCACGATGGACAGCATTGAAGACTACCACAGGCAGTTCACCTTTCCCATCCGCCTGTACTACGAACGCGCGGGCGTGACTGACGCCAATTTTGTGGAGGTCGCCCACGCGTGGATGGGAGAATATGTGCGCGGCTTTGCAAACGTACCGCTGCATGCAGACGCCCTGCAAACGCTGCAGCGCTTTGCCCAATCGGGCATGCGGCAGGTGGTGCTGTCCGCCACGAAGCGCGACATGCTGGTTGAACAGATCGCACAGTTCAACATTCAGCATCATTTTCATGATGTGCTGGGACTGGGCGATATCTACGCGGGCAGCAAGGAGGATATCGGCAGGCAATACCTGCAAAGCTGCGGGATTGCTGCTGAAGAAACCTGCATGATCGGCGATACGCTGCATGACGCCGACGTGGCGCGTGCCATCGGCGCAAAGTGCATTCTGGTGGCCCGTGGTCATCAGAGCCGCGAAACGCTGCTGACGGCAGGCGTGCCCGTGGTGGATACGCTTGAACAGGCAGCAGACTGGATTTTTGAACAATAAGCAAAGGAGAAAACGGCAATGCGCAAGCTGAATGCAAACAAGCAGTATCAGTACTGGCCTTGGCAGAATGCGGGGCCTTGCTTGCCGTACCTTTCTTTAAGCTGACAAGGTGTCAGCAAACGGCAAAAATGCAGGTCCTGGGCTGAAAGCTTACGGACCTGCATTTTTTATTTCTTGCTGAAAGGGTGAAAGAAAATGTACGAAGAGCTCAAACAGTTTTACGAAAACTATGACGAAGACGGCCGCCTGCTTACCCGTTACGGTCAGGTGGAGTACCTGACAACCATGCGGTATATCAAGCGCTATCTGCAGCCGGGTATGCGCATCCTTGAAATTGGCGCAGCCACAGGCCGCTACAGCCATGCACTGGCACGCATGGGATATCAGGTAGACGCCGTGGAACTGCTGGAACACAATATCGAATTGTTCCGTCAAAATACACAGCCCGGCGAAAACATCACCATCACCCAGGGAAATGCTGTCGATCTGTCCGCTTTTGCGGATGGACAGTACGATATCACCCTGCTGCTGGGCCCCATGTACCACCTGATGGAACAGAAACAGCAATTGCAGGCATTAAGCGAAGCGCTGCGCGTTACCAAAACCGGCGGCATATTGTTTGCGGCCTACTGCAACAATGACGCAACCATGGTGCAGTACTGCTTTGGCCGCGGCATGCTGATGGAGCCCCGCTATCGCGCCTTGGTCGACCCGGTCACCTTCAAGGCACGTTCTGATCCTCAGGAATTGTTCCAGCTGTACCGCCGTGAAGAGATCGATGAACTGATGGCCCATTTTCACACACGGCGGCTGCACTATGTCGGCACGGATATGGCCACGAATTTTATGCGCCAGCAGATCGAAGAGATGAGCGGCGAACTGTACGAGCTGTATCTGCAGTACCATTTCACCATCTGCGAACGCGCTGACATGACCGGCGCTACGCACCATATACTGGACGTGCACAGAAAAAGGTAACAAAAAAGACAGCTTTCGCTGTCTGAAAAGGAATCATTGTCCTGATGATGGGTTTCTCAAGGGCGACAGCCCTTGAGCGGTGGGCGTGGGAGGCAGCGCCTCCCACCGTCGTCCCTCTCCGTCACTTCCCGGCCTCGACCCACTGCTTCCATGTTTCCTCGTCCGCGCCAACGGTGACTTTGGCACCGTTGCGCACGATGGGGGTGCGCAGGGCGGAGGGATCGTCCAGAAGGGCGGCGGCGATGTAGCGGTCGTCACTCATGTGGGCGACGGGGCGCTCGAGAGCTTTCTTGCCTTCACGGTCAACAAGCGCCTGCGCGCCAACGGCGCGGATGAAGGTGTCCAGCTCTTTTTGACCCAGCTTGTGTTTTTTGAGATCCATCAGCTGGTAGGGGATGCGGCGCTCCTTGAAAAAACGCTCGGCTTTGAGCACGTCGGGATTCTTTTTGCTGACGTAAATTTGAATGTTCATGCGTTGTCCGCCTTCCGTTTGAGGTTGCGGCGAATGTCGCCGCCGATGAATAGCAGCCTGCGGCAGCCGGTGGCGTCGAGGAAGCGGGAGGTGACGCGCTCGGTGTAGCGCTCCTGCAGCTCGCTCATGGTGAGGTTGGTGCTGATGACGGTGTGGCGGCCGGCCAGCTGACGCTCATTAAGGAGATTAAACAGCTGGGTGACGGTTACGTTGTTCATGAGGGGCTCGGTGCCCAGATCGTCGATGAGCAGAAGCGGTGCATCCATCATGGGCGCGAGGATGGAAGAGTCGTTTTCCATGTAGGCACGGCGCGCCAGCTCAAACAGGCGGTAGGCGCTGGTGCAGGTGGGCAGATGGCCGCGCTGCGCCACGCGGTGGGCGATGCACTGCAGCATAAAGGTCTTGCCAAGGCCGCTTTTGCCCATCAGCAGCAGGTCGCGCACGGGCGTGGCGGGGAAGCTGTCGGCATAGGCTTCGCATACGTTGCGGATGGCAACGGCGGCCTTGCGCTGGCTCAGGCCGCGCTCGTCGGTTTCGTCAGAAAAGAGCGTTTCGTCAAAATCGGCAAAGGTGTGCATATCGCCGGCAATGCCGCTTTCCTGCAGCAGACGCTGGTTGAATGCCTTGCGCAGACAGCCGCACATGCGGCGGGAGGGATCGTAAATGTAACCCTCGTCGCGGCAGTCGGGGCAGGTGTAGATGGGCTGCAGATAGTCCTGCGGCAGACCGTGCTGAGTGAGCTTTTCGGTGATCTGACGGTTCATGTCAACCATGCGCTGCGCCATGCCGGAGGCCGCGCCGCCGTCCTTGCGGGCGTTGAGCAGCGTGGCTCGCACACCGGCCATCACAGCGGTATGGCGCGCGGTGATCAGTTCACGCAGGCCGGGGCATTGCTCGCAGGCCTGCGCCTGACGCTGCTCAAACAGCAGCATGTTGTCCTCGCGCCTGCGGGCATATTCCTGATGCAGCTGCAGCAAAATCTGTTCGCTGGTCATAGCTTCGTCATCTCCTCAAGCTGTTCGGGGGTGATATCGTTGTATTCGTCCGGATCGTAGGAACGCTGCTCGTACTGCTGTTCCACCACACGCTTTGCGGCAGGGGCAGCGGACTTTACGTCCTGCGGCTGGGAAATGCGGCGCGTGTGCGCGGCCAGTGCTTCTTCAACATTGGCAATGCTTTCATCGTGCCAGCCGGAAAGCAGTGCGTGCATGTACTGCATGGGTTTGGTCTTCCCGCGCGATAGCTGGGCCGCCAGTTCGATGAGCGCCTGAGGCATGCGCCATTCGCTCTGCCACTGCTTCAGATAACTGCGGTTGAGCAGCGTGCAGCCGCCCTGCGCAGAAGCGATCTTCATCAGGTCGCGGATTTGTGCGTTAAGAGCCTCCACCTCGGCCAGATAGGCGTTTGCGCCCTCCACGCTCACAATACCCTGCTTGGCCCAGGAATCCAGCAGTTTTGCTACATTGTCGATGGTGTGAACCTTGCTGTGAGTGACCACCTCGCGCGCAGCCAGCATCACCAGCTCGTGACCGCCTTCGCGCGCCATGGCGTTGTACTGCAGGCGCAGCCCTTCATCGACCACCGCCATGGAAATACCAAGCGTCTGCAGGAATTCACGCACCTGCATGATCTCGTCCTGATTGTCCTGCAGCGTTTGCTGCACATGGCGGTCGGTAAGGGTTTTGGTGGTGCTGCGGCTGCGCAGGCCTTCCAGCACCTTGTCCAGATAGTTGAAATTGGGGTTGCTGATCTTGGTAAGCTCCTTGCAGGCTTCGCGGATGGCATCGGGGTTAAAGCCCCAGTCAATAGTCCACTTGCTGTAAAGATCCATTTCGTCATTGGAGGGGGAACGCTTGAGGCCCAGATGGGTCAGCACCTTGCGCGCGCCCTTTTTGGCGGCTGCGGAACGGTTGAAGTAAGCCTCTGCAGCCTCCACGGTAAAGGCCTTTTCCTCACACAGGTCGATGGCGACCTTTTCGGCCTCCTTGAAGCTGAACTTCACGCCGCGGGTAGCGATCATGTGCTGGATGAGCATCAGCACCACCTCGGCAGGCAATTTGTACTGCTCCACCCATTCAAAGGCCAGCACCGTTTCGCCGCCGTGCAGCTTGCGTCGGTCGCCAAAGGCCGCATACACCGCCTGAGCAAAGGCTTCGTAATCGTCGTCGCGGGGCAGCTGCTCGCGCTGCAGGTGCACCATGGGCACGCTCATAAAACGGTAGCGCGGAGGCAGATCCTGAATGCGCTCCACCAGACGGCAGCGCTCCCAGTAGCGCAGGGCGCGTTCGATCTCATCACGATCCATGCCCAGCACCTGGCTCATGTCCTCCAGCTGATCAGTGCCGTCGGAAAATCCGCTGCGCGCCCACATCAGGCCGTAAAGATACACCTTCACATGTCCTTCCGGCGCGGCGGGCATAAATTCGCATAAAAAGGCGTTGGATACGGGCGTGGCATCCCACATCAGACTCGCGCGGGCGGTTTCAAATGAAGACATGCGTGCGGATTCTCCTTTCACCAAAGGGCAGTTATCATCAGTATACCACAGTTTTCTGCACTTGCAAAGCACGGTTGACAGCGCCCCAAGGCCCTGTTATACTCGAAACAACGATCCGTTCCGAAAAGGAGTGAATATACATGGTAGAATCCCGCTGCGGTCTTTTGTGCAGTGAATGCAAGTGGCGCGAGATCATGAAATGCGAGGGCTGCCTGAAAATCAAGAAGCCCTACTGGGACAAAAAGTGCCCCATCAAAAACTGTGTGGAAGGCAAGGGCAAGGAACACTGCGGCCAGTGCGACCGCTTCCCCTGCAAGCAGCTTCATGAGTTCGCATTCGACCCCGCCACCAACAGCGAAGGAACCCGCATTGAACAGCTGACCGACTGGAAAAACGAAGGCTGACCTTCAGGAGGAAAATATGATCAACGTGGAACGCCTGACGGAAAAAGATTACGATGAAGTGCTGCAGGTACTCAACCGCTCCTTCACCACCCCTACGCATATTGCGGATTTTGAAAAGCATTTGCCCATCATGTGGTCGCGCGAGCACGACTACATGCAAAAGCACTTTGGCGTGCGCGAGGACGGCAAGCTGATTGCAGTCATCGGCGTATATGCGCTGCCGGTGAACATTGCCGGGCATGAGCTGGTGTTTTCCACCGTGGGCAATGTGGGCACGCTGCAGGAGGCGCGCGGCAAGGGCTGCATGAAGGCCATGATGGACGCCGCTATGCAGGAACTGGAGCGCATCGGCGCGGATGCATCGCGTCTGGGCGGCCTGCGTTCCCGCTACAACCGTTTCGGCTATGACCATGCCGGCGCGACCTATCATTTTGAACTCACGCGCCGTAACGTGGACGAAAATCCGGCGGCGGAGGTATATACTTTCCGCGAGATCACACAGGATGATCATGACGGCGTTGCCTTTGCGCGCAGCTGCCAGCAGCGCAGCGGTATTTATGCGCTGCGTCAGACGCACCTTGATTTCTACATGAGCATGCGCGCATGGGAACATAAGCCCTATCTGGCCATGAATGCCAAGGGCGAACCCGTGGGTTATGTGTGCGCCGCCGCGGATGGAAAGGCCATCGCCGAACAGGGCGCAAAGGAAGGCGTTTCTGCGGTGGACGTGCTGGCCTCGTGGCTGCTGCATGCGGATGTGCCGCAGGTGCGCTTCCAGCTTTCTCCCACAGATGAAGCGATGCAGGCTGCATTTGCCATCTGTGAGGAATGGAACGTGGAGCCTGCCAGCATGTTCAAGATTATCCACTGGGACCGCGTGACCGAAGCGCTGCTTGATCTGGCCTGCATGAAGCGCAGACTGCCCGAAGGCATGGCAACCGTTGCTGTCAAGGGATGGGGCACGCTGGAAATGACCGTCAAGGATCAGAAAGCCAGTGTACGCCGCACCGACGCGCCTGCTGAGATCACCCTTGACCACCGCAGTGCAACGCAGTTTTTGTTCGGACCGATCATCCCGTCGGCGCTGGCGTGCATCCCGCAGAATTCTCTGCTGAATGCATGGCTGCCGCTGCCGCTTTCATGGAACGGTCAGGACCGTGTGTAAATGAGAAAGAGAAGCCGAAAGGCTTCTCTTTTTGCATGTTACAGCAGCTTTTTAAGCAGCTTCATTTTGGACTCGCTGTAGGGCGCGTAGCGCAGGGGAACGTCTGGTTTGGCAAAGCGTTTAAGAATGCTCTTCCGGTGAGAGAAAGCATCAAAGCTGAACTTGCCGTGATAGCCGCCCATGCCGCTTTCACCCACACCGCCGAAAGGCATATGGCTGGTGGCCAGGTGCAGCACCACGTCATTGACACATCCGCCGCCAAAGCTGATCTCGCCAAGCACCTTTTTCTCGACGTCTTTGCTGCGTGTAAACAGATACAGCGCCAGTGGTTTGGGGCGGCTGCGAATCTGCGAAATGGCGTCGTCCAGCTTGGTATAGGTCAGAATAGGCAGCAGAGGGCCGAAGATCTCCTCCTGCATGACGGGATCATCCTGCCGCACGTCTGTGAGAATGGTGGGCGCGATGCGGCGTTGGGCCATATCGATCTGTCCGCCATGACTGATGACGCCGCTTTGCAGAAGCCCCACCAGACGGTCGAAATGATGCTGGTTGATGATTTTGGGCAGGTCGGGGTTGGCCAGCGGCGCGCTGGTGTACATGGCGCGGATCTCGCGGATGAGCGCATCCACCAGCTGCGTTTCGCGGCTGTGATGCACCAGCACATAGTCGGGCGCTACGCAAGTTTGCCCGGCGTTTAAGCACTTGCCCCATGCGATGCGCCTGGCGGCAAGATCAATGTCGGCTGTTTCGTCCACGATGACCGGACTTTTGCCGCCCAGCTCAAGGCTGACAGGCGTAAGGTGCGCAGCGGCTTTTTCCATCACCAGCCTGCCCACCGACGGGCTGCCGGTAAAGAAGATGAAATCAAACGCCTGCTCCAGCAGCCCGGCATTTTCCCTGCGTCCGCCCTCAACCACCGCAATATAGGCCGGATCAAACAGCTCGTCCGCCATGCGTTTGATCAGCGCAGAAGTGGCGGCGGAATAGGCAGAAGGCTTGACCACGGCGCAGTTGCCCGCACAGATGGCGCCGATGAGCGGTGCGACGGTCAGCTGGAAGGGGTAGTTCCACGGCGACATGATCAGCGTTACGCCGTAGGGTTCGCTGAGAATACGGCATGCGCCGGGAAACTGGCCGATGGCCGTGGGTACGCGCCGGGGCTTCATCCAGCCCTTCAGGTGATGCATGGCGTCCTTCAGTTCCTGTTTGACGATGGCAACTTCGGTCAGGTAGCCTTCGTAGGCGCATTTCCCCAGGTCCTGCGTAAGAGCCTGTAAAATATCGCTCTCATTCCGGTTGATCCATTCGGCCAGCTTTCTGAGGTTTTCCATGCGGTATGCATAGGGCTTGGTGGCTTCGGTCAGGAAAAACGCGCGCTGAGAGGCCACAAGCATTGTGAAATCATCCATGATCACTCCTCCTTTGTGCAAATATTGTAGCAGGCTTTGCGGATGCTTGCAAGGCGGGATATTTGACAATCTTTTGCGTATATGGTACACTGACAGCATCCCATTTGGATAGTAAGGAGTGTGATCTCGCCGTGGACGGCGATCCGGCCAGTCTGAAGCCCCCGTTATGCACGGGTGAGGCAGGCTTTGTGTACACTCCGGCGGTAGGCGGTCAGATGCGTGACCGTCTGTTTGTGTTTCAAAAAAAGCGCATCCATACAATCGTCATCAGCCCGCCCGACCGTGTAATGTGGCAACGGGCTTTTTGACGTTGGTACTTTTTAAGGAGGAACCCTAACCCATGTCTGGTCAGCAAATCACTTGGCAGATCGTTTCCATGCTGGTACTGGTTGCCCTGTCGGCCTTCTTCTCTGCTACGGAAACCGCTTTTTCCACCCTCAACCGCACAAGGCTCAAAAACATGGCCGAGCATGGCGACAGGCGCGCTGCCGCTGCGCTGGCGCTTGCTGAAAACTATGACGAGCTGCTTTCCACCATTCTAGTGGGCAACAATATCGTTAACATCGCCTTGTCCTCCATTGCCACGCTGTTTTTTGTCAGCCTCATCGGCAACGGCGGCGCAGGCCTGTCCACCGCCATCATTACCATTGTGGTATTGATTTTTGGTGAAATTTCGCCCAAGAGCATCGCCAAGGAAATGCCTGAAACGCTGGCCATGGCTGTAACGCCCTATATCCGCCTGTGCCTGAAGGTGCTCAAGCCCATCAACTGGCTGTTTAGTCAGTGGAAGAATGTGCTGCGCCGCATCTTTAACTTTAAGGAAGAGCAGGGCCTGACCACCGATGAACTGATGACCATGGTGGAAGAGGCTGAGCAGGAAGGCGGCATGGACGCCGACGAGACGGAACTGCTCAAGAGCGCCATCGAATTCCACGACCTGGACGTGGGCGATATTCTCACGCCCCGTGTGAAGGTGGAGGGTGTGCCGCTGGACGCTACCGTGACCGAGGCTGCCGACCAGTTCGAACAGGCCGGCTACAGCCGTCTGCCCGTATATGAGGAAACGCTGGATCACATTGTGGGCATCGTGCACCAGAAGGACTTTTACAACCGCGTGCGCAAGGGCGGCGACTTCAGCCTGAGCGAGATCATGAAAAAGGCCGTTTATGTGCCCACTGGCGCTAAAATCAGCGACACGCTGAAGCTGCTGCAGAAGACCCAGAGCCAGATGGCCGTGGTTGCCGACGAATACGGCGGCACCGAGGGCATCGTGACCATGGAGGACATTCTGGAAGAGCTGGTCGGCGAAATCTGGGACGAGCACGACGAGGTGGAAGAGCCCTTCCGCATGTCTGAAAACGGCAAGAGCTGCCATGTGCTGGGCTCTGCTGACCCGGAAGAAATGTTTGAAAAGCTGGGTATCGAGGATGAAACCGAGGCCAGTACCGTAAGCGGCTGGGTGATGGAAAAGACCGAAAAGATTCCCCAGTCCGGCGATACTTTTGACTGCGGCGGATGGCATGCCGTGGTGCTGAAGGCGGATGAACGCCATGTGCAGGAGCTCCAGCTGACACAGATCGAAGCTTGACGAAAGAAGGAAACCGATATGGCCAAACTCTGGGCAGGGCGTTTTGAAAAGCCTACCAATGCGCTTCTGGACGACTTTCAGTCCTCCATCCCCTTTGACCAGCGCATGCTGGACTGCGATGTGACCGGCTCCATCGCACATGCCACGATGCTTGGCGAACAGGGTATTATTTCCAAAGAGGACAGCGAGCTCATCGTGAAGGGCCTCACTGAAATTCTGGATGAATACCGTGCAGGTAAACTGGTCATCGACATGGGCGCTGAAGATGTGCACATGTTTGTGGAGGCGCTTTTGACCGAGCGCATCGGCGACGCTGGCAAGCGTCTGCATACCGGCCGCAGCCGCAACGATCAGGTGGCGCTGGATGTGCGCATGTACGCACGTCAGGCCTGCACCAATGTGCGCGCGCTGCTTTTGAAGCTGCTGGACGTGATTGTCGATTTGTCTGAAAAGCATACCGATACCATCATGGCGGGCTATACCCACCTGCAGAAGGCGCAGCCCATCACGCTGGCCTTCCACCTGATGGCCTATGCGCAGATGTTTATGCGCGACGTCAAGCGCTTTGAAAACGCCTATGAAGAGGCCGACGTCATGCCTCTGGGCTCCGGCGCGCTGGCCGGCACCACCTATCCGCTCAACCGCGAGCGCGTGGCGGAACTGCTGGGCTTTTCCGAAGTGACGGACAATGCGCTGGACGGCGTCAGCGACCGTGACTTCCTCATCAGCTTTCTGGCTGCTGCCTCCACCTGCATGATGCACCTCAGCCGCTTCTGTGAAGAACTCATTCTGTGGAGCACCAATGAGTTCGGCACTGCTGTGATGGACGATGGCTTTGCTACCGGCTCCAGCATCATGCCGCAGAAGAAGAACCCCGACGCCTGCGAACTCACCCGCGGCAAAACCGGCCGTGTCTACGGCGACCTGATGGCGCTTTTGACCGTGATGAAGGGCCTGCCCCTTGCTTACAACAAGGACATGCAGGAAGATAAGGAAGCCTTCTTCGATGCGTACGACACGCTGATGAAGTGCCTGCCCACCTTTACCGAAATGCTGCGCACCACCTCCTTCCGCAAGGAAGAGATGTATGCAAGCGCTGGGCTGGGCTTCACCAATGCCACTGACCTTGCAGACTATCTGGTGGGCAAGAATCTGCCCTTCCGCGACGCGCACCATGTCAGCGGCTCGCTGGTGGGCAAGTGCGTGCGCGAAAACCGTGCCCTGACGGATTTGAGCCTCGAGGAGCTGCGCGCTGCGCATCCTGCTTTTGACGAGGATGTGTATCAGGCTATCTCGCTGGAGGCGTGTGTGGAGCGCCGCAGCCTGCGCGGCGGCCCCGCGCCCTCTGCCGTGAAAGACTCCATCGCCCGTGCAAAGGCCTGGCGCAGGGAACACCTGCTGGGTGAAGAAGCGTGAGCGGCCGCAGGCGCGAAGGCTGGCTGGATGCGCTGCGCTTTATGGCGGCGTTTCTGGTGATTGTCAACCATACCAACAGCCATGTGTTTCAGGCGGCGACGCCCCAGCAGGCAACATGGTGGCTGTCTGTGGTGTGGTATTACGTGAGCAAACTGGCCGTACCGGTGTTTGTGCTGGTGTCCGGCGCGTGTCTGCTGGACAGGCAGGACAGCCTGCGCAGATCGCTGGGCCGGTTTGGACGCATGCTTGCGGCACTGCTGGTATTTTCCTACGCGTATTACCTGTATGACGCGTGGGTGTTCTGGGGACTGTGGCCCCGCATGGCCAACATTGGTGCATTTTTGCAGCTGGTGTGGACGCAGCAGATCACCGATGGCTTCTGGTACCTGTACTTCTACATGGGACTTATGCTGATGCTGCCGCTTCTGCAGCGCATGAGCAGCGCGATGGGGGAGCGTGAGCAGCTCTACCTGATGGGCCTGTGCTTCGCCCTGGGCGCGGCATGGCCGCTGGCAGCGCACTATGTGCCGGTGCTGGCGCTGCCGCAGCATTTCCATGTGCCGCTGTTTACTGGCTACATCGGCCTGCTTTTTGCAGGCAGGTGGGTGCGTGAACGCTTTGTTCCCACCCGTGCGCGTCTGCTTGGCGCAGCTGCTGCGCTGGTGCTGTGCATTGCAGCAAGCGTGGCGCTGACCCGCATCGAGTTTGACCGCGTTGCGCCCGGAGCCAAGTACTGGTTTATGGACGAACGCATGCAGCCCTCGCTGTTTACCATCATTGGTGCAATCGCCGTGATGATGCTGGCGAAAGGGCTTGCGAAGGAGCGCCGGTGTTGGGCACAGCTGGGCGGATGCGCATTCGGCATTTATCTGGTGCAGGACCTTTTGATCGCCGAAACCAAGGAAAGACTGTTCATGCCGCTGTGCGGCGTGATGAACGACTTTGCTGCCGTCCTTCTGTGGGAAGCGCTGGTGTTTGCCGTTGCGCTGGGCGCGGCATGGGTGATGAGGCGCATACCGCTCATCAAAAAAATTGTATAAAAGCATCCTTCAACAGCCTGTGCTGTAACGCACAGGCTGTTTTTCTGTGCGATTGACGCACTTTGTCCGCGATGATACAATAGGATAAATCCTCGAAAGGAGACGGAACTGTGGAACAAAAATGGGTGAGCATTTGGGGCAATGCGGTCAGCGTTGCGGAAAACAGGCCGGAGCGGTATGCCAAAAACATCACCATCCGTTATCCCATCCGCATTCCGTTTGCAGGTCAGGCTGTGCGGCTGACGTTTGACAACTACTGCGGCACGGAGTCCATCACGCTTGACCGCACCACGCTGCTGCATGCGGGTGTGTTCCATCCCGTTACCTTCGGTGGGCAGGCTGCTGTGACCATTCCGGCAGGCGAGAACGTTGTCAGCGACCCAGTGGAAGTGCAGGTGGGCTGTGATGAAACGCTGTTTGTCAGCTTTTATCTGGCGGATTTTACGCTCATGCGCTCGGTGGTGTTCGCTACCGGCCCGTTGTCGGAAGGTGTATACGCCAACGGCGACGAAACGGAAAACGCTGCCATTGACGTAAACACTTCGCG
The DNA here is from genome assembly GCA_017517815.1 of Clostridia bacterium. Next base: position 122,198 of record JAFWYA010000033.1, read on the forward strand.
AAAGACCCATCTGTTCTATTTTCTCACCAATGTGTCGGTGCTCACGCAGCCCGAAAACAGGGCGCTTGTCTGCTATGGCGATTCCATCACGGCACAGAACTGGCCGGATGATCTGGCTGTGCGCTGCGCCCGGGAGGGCTGGAGGCATACGTCCATCGTGCGCCGGGCAACCAGCGGATCACGCATCCTGCGCGAGTATCACTGCCTGATCTATGAATCCTACGGGCTGATGGGCAGCCGCCGCTTCCACCATGAGGTGCCTACCGATGGCGCGGATGCAGTGCTGATTCAGCAGGGTATCAACGACATCATCCACCCCGTGGGTGAGGCGGAAAACATCTTCCGCCCCATGAGCGATCTGCCGACGGTGGAGGAGCTGATCGAAGGGCTCAAAACCTACATCGCACAGGCACGCAGCTACGGCTACCGGGTGTATGTGGGTACGCTGCTGCCCATGGGCGGCTGGCGTACCGATGCGCCGTTCAGGCAGGAGATGCGCCATCAATACAACGACTTCATCCGCACGACGGACCTGATCGACGGCTGTGTGGATTTTGACAGGGCTTTGCGCGACCCTGAGCGCCCTGACTGGTTCCTGCCGGAATATGATTCCGGCGATCATCTGCATCCCAGCAAGGCCGGGTATCAGCGCATGGCCATGGAGGTACCTGCGGAGCTTTTGAAGTGAAATGAGACATCGGCGTTTGTAACGAAACGCCGATTTTTTCGTTGCTTTTTGAAGAAGGAGGAAAGCGACTGAACGACGTATTTTGTAAACAGCAATTTCTTCGCGAGGAAGCAACATGACGGGATCCATTTTTGATATTGAAGAGTTTGCTGTCTACGACGGCCCGGGCATGCGAACGGTGATCTTTCTGAAGGGCTGCCCGCTGCGCTGCCGCTGGTGTCATAACCCAGAGGGCTTACGCCCCGGGCCGCAGAGAATCACATCGCACAGCTTGTGCATACGCTGCGGCGCGTGCAGCAGAGTATGCCCTTCGCCGGATCAATGCATCGGCTGTGGCAGATGTATGGATATCTGTCCGGCGGAGGCCGTGCACATCGCTGGTGCGCCTGTAGAAGCGCAGGTTGTGGCAGACAAAGTGCTGGCCAATGCAAAGCTGCTGGCCATGAACGGCGGAGGCGTCACCTTTTCCGGCGGCGAACCGCTGATGCAGCCGGATTTTGTGCTGGAACTGTGCAGACTGTTGCCCAATTTACATAAATGCATCGAAACCTGCGGGTATGCCCCGGCAGATGTTTTTGACCGCGTGACAGGCGCGATGGACTACGTCATCATGGATGTGAAGCTGGTCGACAGCGCTGCGCATAAACGCTGGACAGGCGTTGACAATGACCGCGTCCTGCAAAACCTGCAGCGGCTGAAACAAAGCGGAAAGCCCTTCCGCATCCGCATTCCACTCATCCCGGACGTGAATGATTCGCCTGAAAACATGCGGGCGACGGCGCAGCTGATTGCCGGTGCGCCCGCGCTGGATCAGGTCGAACTGCTGCCCTATCACACCGCAGCCGGGGCCAAGTACCAAAGCGCTGGACTGCGCTATGATCCGGGTTTTCCCACCGACAAAGCACCGCAGATTGATATACAGCCTTTTGAACAGCTCGGAATGGAGGTTCACGTATTATGAGTCGGATGGACGAACAGAGAGCCTTTTTGCAAAGTGGAGCACACCATGCCGACCGGCGTGAACTGACAACGCAGGAATGGCAGAAGATCAGCGCGGAAATACAAGCCCTCGATCTTTCACTGGACATGCGTGCAGCGCTGAGGCTGAAACGGTTTCTGGAAACAGAACGCGTGATCTGCCGCGGCGAGCGTATTCCTGCGTGGCGCACGCTGATTGCCTTCCCGGACATTTACGCTCAGGGCGAAAAGGAACGCCTGCAGCAGGGCTGCTATATTCATGAACAGGGCCGCGTGTGCAACATTTCCAGCGACTGGGCGGGCGTGCTGACGGGCGGACTGCTCTGCCGCAAGACCGGCGATACGGCGCGCGATTTGTGCATCGACGCGGTGCTTTCCTATGCTGACCGCTATGAAAATGCAGCGCTTTCCCGTGCGCTTCGTACAGGTGCGAGCAGCTATCCCGAAGCGCTGCAGATGATGCGCATTCTGCATTTCTGCCTGTGGGCCAGCAATGTCTATCACAATACCGTGGGCCGCTTCGACCAGTATATGTGGCCGTTTTTGAAGCGGGATCTTGACGCCGGACTTCTCACCATGGAAGATGCGCTGGAATGGACGGAGGAATTTTTCCTGTCCTTCAACCGCGACAGCGACCTGTACACCGGCATGCAGCAGGGCGATAACGGCCAGAGCCTGATGCTGGGCGGCGTGACGCGCGACGGTGCCTGTGCAGTCAATCCTCTTACGGAAATCTGTCTCAAGGCCAGCCTGCACAACCGCTGTATTGACCCCAAGATCAATCTGCGCGTGGATCATGATACGCCGATGGAGCTGTTCCGTCTGGCAACGCAGCTCACCCGTCAGGGGCTGGGTTTCCCGCAGTACGCCAACGATGACGTGGTCATTCCCGGCCTGATCGCGCTGGGATATGCGCCTGAGGATGCGCGCGACTATACCGTGGCCGCCTGCTGGGAATTCATCATTCCCGGCGTCGGGATGGATATTCCCAACATTGGCGCGATGCCGCTGGCCAATGTGGTGAGCGACTGTGTGCAGACGCATCTGACTGCCTGTACCAGCTACGAAGCCTTCTTTGAAAAGGTGAAGGAAACCCTCTGCCTGCGCGCTCAGCAGATCGCCGACAGCGTGAAACCGCTGTGGATGGAGCCTGCCCCGTGGCAGAGCGTGCTGATGAGCGACTATACGCACGACGTAAGCGAAGGCGGCAGGTACAACAACTACGGCATTCACGGCACAGGCTTCGGCGAGGCGGTCGATCAGCTGGCCGTTGTGCGCGAACTGGTATATGGCGGCAAGCTGGATGCAGAAGAACTGCTGCAGGCTGTGAGCACTGACTTTGCAAGCAATCCCGCCCTGCGTCGCAGGCTGCGCAGGGATGCGCCCAAGCTAGGACGCGACCCTGTGTGCGAGCAGATTGGCAATGAACTGCTGACCGCCTTTGCTGAAGCACTGCAGCCCTTGCGAAACGAGCGCGGCGGCATATTCCGCGCGGGTACCGGCAGCGCCATGTACTATCTGTGGCATGCGGATGAGCTGCCCACGCTTTGCAGCGGACACCTCAAGGGCGAACGTCTGCCGGCTAATTTTTCGCCATCCCTGCTTTTGAAGGACGCAGGTCCTCTGTCGGTCATTCGGGCCATGGCGCTGCCTGCTGTTGGCAAAGCCATCAACGGCGGCCCGCTCACGCTGGAACTGCATGACACGGTCTTCCGCAACGACGAGGGCGCGGAAAAAGTAGCGCAATTGGTGCGCAGTTTCATTTTGCTGGGCGGTCATCAGCTGCAGCTCAACGCCGTCAGCCGTGAAACCCTGCAGGCCGCCATGGAAAACCCGCAGGAGCACCGCAGCCTCATCGTGCGCGTGTGGGGCTGGAGCGGTCATTTTGTGCAGCTGGACCGCGCCTATCAGGAGCAGATCCTGCAGCGCGTGAGCTATCAGAACCTGTAAGGAGAGTCGCATATGGAAAAGTACAAAGTTGCATATCGGGCGGATGTGCCCGTAGGCGGTGTGCGCCTTACCGGCGGCAGGCTGAAGCAGGCTTTTGACAACAATATCGCCTTTCTGAAGGGTTTCGATATCGACCGCATGCTGTACTGGTACCGTGTGCATGCCGGAAAACCTGCACCCGGCGTGCCCTATGCAGCCCGTGATGGCCATTTTGAAAACAACCTCAAGGGCCAGACGGCCGGTGAGTTTATGATGGGCGCAGGCACAACGCTGCTGTGGCAGGAGGATGAACAGCTGCGAGGTACCATCCGTGCCCTGCTTGACGAGATCGAGGCGGATCAGGAGCCAGACGGTTTTCTGCTGCCCATCACCCGCGAGGAATTCTGCACTCGCGAATATCCCAACTACACCCGTGCATGGGTCACCTTCGGCCTGCTGGATGCGGGATATGCCGGTGAAGAACGCGCTTTCAGGCTTGCGCGAGGCATGTCGGACTGCTTCAACCACAGCGAAGTGCTGCCCTATGTGAAGGACATGAACCTGGGTTTTCAGGGCATTCTGGCTCCGACACGCGTGTATGATTCGCCCGTTGGCAAATGGGAAGACATTGAAGTCGCGCAGAAGCATTATCAGGAAACCTGGTGGCTGGAACAGCTCATCCGCAGGGATCACAGGGCTATTTATGCACACCCGGGCAATCATCCGCATTCCACGCTGCTGACGGCGCTGGAGGGCTATCTGGATCTGTACCGTGCGACGGGTGATGAGCTGTATTACAAGGCCGTTGCCGCTGCGCTTGAAATGTATGAGGACAAGTGGCAGCATGTGGGCGGCGGCATTGCTATGTGCGAGGACGACCGCTATTATCCCGGCTGCCTGTGGCTGGATCCCGGGCACAATTACAACGAGCTGTGCTCCACCAACTTCTGGGTGCTGCTTAACCAGCGCATGCGCAGACTGGATCCTGACAATGCGCACTATGCCGATGAAATTGAAAATTCGCTCTACAATGTGCTGCTGGGCGCACAGGTGGGCAGCGTGGGCTTCCATTACCTCAACTTTCTGGAACGCAGCAAGGACTGGCGCTATCTGGACCGTGCCACCTGCTGCGCCAGCCTTGGCACGCGCCTTTGCGGATTGCTTCCGCAGTTTCTGTATGCCTATACACCTGACGATGTGTATGTGGATTTGTACGCCTCCAGTGAGGCTGGTCTGCCAAACGGCGTATCGCTCGTATGCGAAAGCGGCCTGCCTGACGACGGCCATGTAAAGATCACCGTCACCGCTGCACACAAGCCCTTCCGCCTGCATCTGCGCATTCCGCGCTGGGCTGTGAAGGACGGTCAGTCGTACTATGAGGTGCATGAAAATGTGCAGGCAGGGGACAGCTTTGCATTTGAACTGCCCATGCATTTCCGTGTGACGCGCTATACAGGCGGCGAACGTCTGCCGGATGTGGAACGCTACGCTCTGGAATACGGTCCTCTGCTGTATGCCGCCATGGGCGCGCCCGGCCCTGTGCGAGTGAAGTGGGATGTGGAAAAGCCGGACGAGTGGTTTGAAAAGAATGGCCGCAAGCTGCGCCTGCGCGGCGATGACATCCACGAATATTGGGCCTATGCCGATATCCATGACGAACCGTTCAGCGTATATCCCGTGGTGGAATGACAGAAAGGAGCGCACACATGACGGCTGTGACGATCAGAGACGCATTTTGGGACAGGATCCGGGAAACGGTGCGCCTTGAGGGCATTCCGTACCAATGGAAAGCCCTGAACGATGAGGTTGAAAATGCCGTACCCAGCTACTGTATGCGCAATTTCCGTATCGCAGCCGGAAAGGAAAGCGGCTGTCACGGCGGTTTCATGTTTCAGGACAGTGATGTCGCCAAGTGGCTGGAGGGCGTAGCCTACACGCTTGAGTGGCATCCGGATCAAGAGCTGGAAGCAACGGCTGACAGCGCGATCGACGCCATTGTGGCAGCACAGCAGCCGGATGGTTATCTGGATACTTTTTATATCATCAACGGGCTGGACAAACGCTGGACCAACCTGATGGACTGCCATGAGCTCTATGTCGCCGGTCACATGATCGAAGCAGCGGTGGCGTATTATCAGGCCACGGGCAAACGGAAACTGCTGGACGCCATGCTTCGCCTGGTGGAACACATTCGCAGTGTGTTCGGCCCGGAAGAAGGCAAACTGAAGGGCTATCCCGGCCATCCTGTGATCGAAATGGCGCTTATGCGTCTGTATGAGATCACGCATGATCCGGCACATCTGGAACTGGCGCGTTTTTTCATCGACCAGCGCGGACAGGAGCCGCTTTATTTTCCGATGGAGCGCCAAAAGAACGGAAACGGCTTCTACTGGGAAAACGGCGTGCTGGAATATGCCTACTATCAGGCGCACAAGCCCGTGCGCGAGCAAAAGGACGCGGTGGGGCATTCAGTGCGCGCGCTCTATCTGTATTCGGGCATGGCGGACGTCGCCCGCGCAACCGGCGATAAAACACTGATGGAAGCCTGCGAGTGCCTGTTTGAGAGCATCACGCAGCGCCGCATGTACCTGACCGGCGCGGTGGGCTCGTCGGAATACGGCGAAGCATTTACCTTTGACTATGATCTGCCCAACGACACCGTTTACGGTGAAACCTGCGCAAGCATTGCGCTGGTGTTTTTTGCCATGCGCATGCTGGCCATGAAGCCCGATGGCAGGTATGCCGATGTGATGGAACGCGCTTTGTATAACACAGTGCTCAGCGGCATGCAGCTGGATGGCCAAAAATTTTTCTACGTCAACCCGCTGGAAGTGCTGCCGGAGGCCTGCGCAAAGGATCAGCACAAGCGTCATGTGAAGGCGGAACGCCAGCCGTGGTTTGGCTGTGCCTGCTGCCCGCCCAACCTGATCCGGTTGGTGACGTCGCTTGAAAAGTATGTGGTTATGCAGGAAAAGAATTCGCTTTACATGCACCTCTATATGGGTGGCGATATTTCTGCAAAGATGGGGGATGAGCCTGTCACGCTGCATGTACAGACCGGTTATCCGTGGAATGGCGGCGTGCACATCAGCCTGTCGGCCGAGCATGAAACGGCGTTTGATCTGGCGCTGCGCATTCCCGGCTGGTGTGCACAGTATACGCTGCATGTGAATGGCGAAATGGTTGAAATGCACGTTGAAAACGGGTATATTCATATCAATCGCTGCTGGAAAAACGGTGACAGCATCCAGCTGGCGCTGGACATGCCTGCCCGTGTGGTGCGTGCCAATCCGCGTGTATATGAAAACGCAGGCAAAGCAGCCGTGATGCGCGGCCCGCTGGTATACTGTCTGGAGGAACGGGACAACGGCGCCAATCTGCATCTGATACGGATGGGAACAAATCCGCAGTTTGCAACGCATTGGCAGCCGGAGCTGCTTGGCGGCGTGGTGACCATCACCGCGACCGGGCTGCGCGAAACCTGCGATGGCTGGGATGAAACCCTGTATGCATCCCAACGCGAGATTGGGGTTTGTCCGGCTGAACTGAAATGGATTCCCTATTATGCGTGGGCGAACCGCGGCGCAAACGAAATGCGCGTGTGGATCCGCACCTGAAATGACGGAGAGAGAACAATGACAGAACGTCTGTATTATGACGATGCTTATCTGACGGAATTTGCCGCGCAGGTGATCGCCTGCTGTCCTAATGGAGAATATTTTGATGTGCTGCTGGATAGAAGTGCGTTTTATCCCACATCCGGCGGTCAGCCTTTTGATACAGGCATGCTGGGCGGTGCATGTGTGGTAGACGTGAATGTGACGGATGGCGACGTATGGCACACGGTGACGCAGCCACTGCAGGTGGGGGAAAGGGTACATGGCGCGATCGACTGGGAACGCCGTTTTGACCACATGCAGCAGCATGCGGGCGACCACATGATCGCTGGGGCGCTGCACCGCATGCTGGGCGGCGTGACCATTGGGCTGCATATCAGCAGCGATGTTTCCACCATCGACGTGGCTATGCCGGATGGCGCTACGCGCATTTCGAACGAGATGCTGCGCAGAATCGAACTGGACGTCAACGAGCATATTCAGCGTGATGTACCTGTGCGCTGCTGGTTCCCCTCTGATGAAGAACTGCAGGTGCTGCCCCTGCGCAAAAAACCGACGGTCAGCGAACATGTGCGCATCGTTGCCATCGGCGATGACGAAATGGTGGCCTGCGGCGGCACACATCCCTCCACGGCGGGACAGATCGGGCTGGTCAAGATCGTTTCTGTCACTCCGGCCAGAGGAAAAATGCGCGTGGCTTTTCTGGCGGGAAAACGTGCACTGATGGATTACTGCCAGTGCCATGCTGCAGCGCATACTGCGGCAGAACTGGTATCCAGCAACGTGGAAAACCTGACCGCCAGCATAGAAATGCTGAAGGAAAAGCTGCACGCAGCCGAATATGAACTGGTAAGGCACAAGAAGGAACAGTTGCTTTCGCAGGCGCAGCGCATGATTGATGAGGCGGAAATACTTTCTGGTGGTACAAAGCTGGTTTACGGCTTTGTGGATGCCGACGGTATGCTGCTGCGGGACTTTGTATCCAGACTGATCGAACAGCCCGGCGTGATCGCACTGATGGGTGCGGCCAATGGCGATCAGGCGATTTATGTATTCGGCCGTTCGGCTGATGTTGACGCAAACATGGGCACGCTGCTGCGCGACAGCGCCCGTCCGCTGGGCGGCAAAGGCGGCGGCAGACCGGACTTTGCTCAGGGCGGAGGATGCATGCAAATCCTGGAGGCCGCCTGCAGGATGCTGCGGGAAGGCTGATGAGACATGTGCGGTGCCGAAACTTGATGATGCAACAAAAATTCAACTTTTGAAATTGCTCATATACAAGCCCCTCTGTGCAGAGGTGATGAAAAAACGACAGCCGGTCATTCGTCGGCTGTCGTTTTTTATGTTTTATTTGATCAGTGGCATTTCCGTCATGCGCAGGGTGGTGCAGCCATAGGGGATCAGCGGCACGTCGACCGGTTCGCCCAGGGGCTTGGTGCTCTGGGGCAGTTCGATGCATGCACCGTTTTCTTCCGCCCAGGGGATGGGAGTCATCTTTGCATGCAGCGTAACAGGCGGTTTGTCGGGCGAGAAGGGGATTGCGCCGATTTCGTTTTCTTCTCGGGTGAAATCGGTACCGGCGAAGGCGTAATTCCATGGGCTGGCTGCGGTGATGTGATAGTCGCAGTAGGGATATTTGCGCTCCACGCCGTCACGCTCATATTCTACCTTCGTCCATACCGTATCGGGGGCGACAGCAAACAGCAGCGGGCCGTTTTCCAGACAGTAGAGTCCCTGCGGACGCTCGCGCAGCTGCGCCTGTGTGCGGAAGGAAACATCAACGGTTTCCTCCTGCTGCCAGCAACGGCTGATGACACCCTCGCCTGCAGGCTGACCGTCCACCATGCCGTCAAACGCAAAGCTGGGAATGCGCAGCTTCAGCGAAAAATGAATGGGGCGCTCCGCCTTCACATGTACGCGGTAGCTGTTTTTGAAGGGATAGTCGGTTTCAACTGTCACATGGACCGGTACGCCGTCGATCTGAGTACGCACGCTGACAGGCGCAATGGCGGTGATGACTAGGCCATCTTCCATTTTCATGATGGCGGACAGAGCAAATTTGGGCCAGCCCTGTCCCATGTTGGAGGTGCAGCAGCCGTAGTTGGGCTCAAGGCCGAAAATGTGCGACTCTTCGTGGTTGGTGATAAAGGGCTGCTGGTCTTTTTCAAAGGGCACACAGCGGATCTGGTTGGTCATCTGGTCGTATTGATGCGACCACATGTCCGGCGAAATGGTGGCGGGCAGGGCGTTGTAGGCCAACCGTTCCAGCAGATCACTCCAGAGGGATTCGCCGGTGAAGCGGATGAGATGCTCGTAGGAGTACATCGCCTCCACCACGCTGCACAGCTCGGCACCGTGGATAGGACTCTTGCCAGACAGGCATTCGTCGCCGGTAAAGTGCCACGCGGCCATGCCGTGATCGCGCCACAGCAGTTCAAGCGCGTGCTTTGCATTTTCGTGTACGGGACAGTCTTCCAGATGGCCGATCATAGCTTCGGCCTTGAGCGCCATGGCGATGTTCACCACATGGGTGATAAACGTCCAGGCGCCTTTGTGCATGGGCTTTTCCTGCTGCCAGTCCTCAAAGAAGTAGCGCCAGTTCATACCCTGCATGCGCAGCTTGTACGCAAGCGAAAGCAGCCAGTCGTTCTGCGGGCGCTTTTCATACAGCCGCAGGATGGGCACATAGCACTCGAACCAGCGGGCCTGGCCCCAGCCAAACAGCGTGCAGTAGTTCAGCTGGGAATTCAGCTGCTTCAGCGCTTTCTCCGCTGCGTCGTCAGCACGCTCGTCGCCGGTAAAATCGGCATACATCACCAGCACCTTGCAAATCAGAAACACCACCCATACGTCGTAACGCATGCGGTCTTTCTTTTCGCACGGGCAGATCCAGCCGTCCTCTTCCTGCCGGGCCATGATATGCTCCACATAGCGGCGAGCGCGGGCTTTCATGGCTTCATCATCCAACAGCCAGGCCAGCGGGATGAAGCCGTCCAGCCAGTAGGGTACGCGCTCCCAGCCTTCGTGCTCGCCGCCGATCCACTTACTGTCGCTCACGTCTGGCCATACGCGGTCCAGCTGACCGGCCAGACCGTCGGCCTGCAGCTGCAGCTGGCGCTTAAGCCATCCTTCGGGACGAATGCCTGCCGGCGGAAGAAAGGAATACCTGCCTTTGTTGATCTGCTTCATATGGTTGGATCCTCCTTAATCGGAAAAACATCCCTTGCTTCTATGAGATAGTTCTGCGCAACGGGTTTGAAACCTTCCTGGCAGAAAAAAACCTCATCTTTTGCATCAGATGAGGTTGCAATGCTGCTCAGCCCTTGACGGAGCCGATCATAACGCCCTTGATGAAGTACTTCTGAACAAAGGGATAGATGCACATCAGGGGGAAGGTGGCCACAACGATGACCACGTATTTGAGCGTGTTGGCCAGACTCTTCATCTGCTCCATCAGCTCGGGGTCATCCACAGCGCCGGCAGCAAAGGAGCTGCTGATGAGGATCTCGCGCAGGAACAGCTGCAGCGGATACAGGTCGCTGTCGTTGAGGTAGAGGAAGGCGTTGAAGTAGGCGTTCCAGTGATCCACCGCGTAATACATGGCGATGACCGCGATGATCGTCTTGGACAGCGGCAGGATGAAGCTGAAGAAGTAGCGGAACACCGAGCAGCCGTCCAGCATGGCCGCCTCGGCGATGGATTCGGGAATGCTGGTCTGAATGAAGGTACGGGTGATAATCATATTGTACACGCTGATGGCGCCGGGGATCAGAATGGCCCACACGGAGTTGAGGAAGCCAATGTCGCGCATCAGCATGTAGTGGGGAATCATGCCGGCATTAAACAGCATGGGAAAGAAGAACAAAAGGTTAAAGAACTTGCGGCCGCCAAACTGCTTCTGGCTGAGGGGATAGGCGCAGATGAGCGTCATACTGACGTTGATCAGGGTGCCCACCAGAGTGTAAAAGATGGTGTTGCGGTAGCCCAGCCATACGTGAGAGTAGTTGAGGATGGCCTTGTAGTTTTCGAGGGTGGGGTCTACCGGCCAGAACCATACGCGGCCGTCGCTGACCGCCTTGGGGGCCGAGAAGGATGACGCCACGACGTTCATCATGGGCACCAGCACGATAAGGGTCAGAAGGCTTACCAGGGAAATGGCAAATACGTTGAACGCCTTGTCGCCGGTGGTCATTCGGGACGCGCGCTTTTTGCGTTCGAACTTGGTTTCCATTGCTACGTTCATATCCTGTCCCCTCCTTTACCACAGACTGGTTTCCGACACGCGGCGGGAAATGGTGTTGGTGATGACGATCAGCACAAGGTTCACCAGAGAGTTGAACAGGCCGATCGCAGTCGAATAGGAGAAGTCGGTTTTGCCGGCGCCGGTGCCGGACAGACCAACCTTGTAAACATAGGTGGAGATCAGCTCGGAATGAGCCAGGTTGAGGTTGTTCTGCATCAGATAAGCCTTTTCGAAGCCTACGCTCATGATGCTGCCCACGCCCATGATCAGCAGGATCACGATGGTGGGGGTGATGTGAGGAAAGTCTACGTAGCGGATGCGCTGTACGCGGGAAGCACCGTCGATCTGGGCGGCTTCGTGCAGCTCGGCATCCACGCCAGCAAGCGCTGCGATATAGATGATGGCATTCCAGCCAAAGTTCTGCCACACGCCGCTCCATACATACATATGGCGGAATGTGTTCAGCTGACCGAACAGGTCTGTTGGGTATTCGCCGGTCAGCTGGAAGGCAGCCGTGCCGTAAATACCGGTGCGGGAGTTGAAGATCTGGAAAAGGATACCCACCAGAACCACTGTGGAAATAAAGTGCGGCAGGTTGACAATGGTCTGGGTCACTTTTTTGAAACGCGGGATTTCAATGGTGTTGAGGATCAGCGCAAAACAGATGGGAATCACATGGGCGGTCACGAGGCCGTACACAGAGAGAATCAGCGTGTTGCCCACAACGCGCTCAAACTGGTAGGACGTGAGGAACTTCTCAAAGTACTTCAGGCCAACCCAGGGGCTGCTCCAGATGCCGGCACGCGCCTGATACTTGCGGAACGCCAACTGCACGCCCAGCATGGGGTAGTAGGCAAAAATCAGAATATAAGCCACCGGCAGGATCAGAAAAACATAGTACTGCCAATCCCGTACCAGCGTTCTGCGGATTCTCTTCAAATTCATGTTGTGCCTCCATAGAGAAGGGAAACGCCCGTGAACTGCTTCACGGGCGTCCCCCACAAAGTGTGTAGGTTCATCCCAAAAGGAATGATTACTTGTACATGCGGTCGTACACAGACTGCAGAACTTCGCGGTACTCGTCGATGCCGATGGCCTTCAGCTCGTTCTGGAAGGCATCCCAGCCAGCGTCGATATCGGTGGTGCCAGTCAGGAAGGAAGCAGTCATTTCGTCCACGTAGCTCTTCAGGGTCGCGGCGGTCTCGCCAACGATCTCAGCTTCTTCTTCGGTGAAGATCAGCTTCGGGATGTTCTCTTCGGGGTTGAAGCCGCTCTCCTGGTACAGGGTAGCGCCTTCATTGACCATGGTGCCTTGGTCGATTTTGGCGGAGGGATCAACGGCCCAGCCGCAGACGATGCCGTAGTGACGCACGAAGGGACCAACCTGACGCCAGGACTCGTTGGTCACCTTGTCGCCGCCCCACCAGTCGCCGTCGTGATAGGTAACGATAGACAGGGGGAAACCGGCAACGGTGGGAGCATACTTGGTTTCAGCGTCTTCCAGGTTGGCACAGTAATCCCACTCCTGGCCTTCCAGGCCCCAGCGCTGGCTGATGCCGATGTACTCGCTGCTCATCAGGTCGCCCAGCTTGAAAGCGGCTTCGGGGTGCTTGCAGTTGGCGGTGACCACCATGCGGATGTTGGCAACGGACTCCACGAAGGAGGCGTACTGCAGGTTGTCCTTGGTGTCCTTGAGAGGAGCCATGATCTTGTAGTCAACGCCACGGCCGTTCTCTTCGGAGGTGCCCAGAGAGGTGAACCACACCTGCATGAACATCAGATGCTCTTCAGCGCTGGCCAGGTTTTCAAACTGAACGTTGTCCATGGTGAGGGTCTCGGGCATGATGAGGCCTTCGTCGAAGCACTTCTTCATCCACTTGAGGCCTTCCTTCCAGTCCTCGGTGGTGTAGGCCAGGTCCAGCACGCCGTTCTCAACGAAGCGGTAGTTGGCGTCGCCAGCGTAGATGAAGGCGTTCATCAGGTAGTTGAACCAGTTGTTGTAGCTGGCGTTGGCGTTGAAGGTACCGGCCAGACCGATTTCGTCGTTCTTGCCGTTGCCGTTGAGGTCAGTGGCCTTCACAGCCTTCAGCACTTCGTACAGCTCGTCGGGGGTGGTGGGCAGTTCCATGCCCAGCTGGGCCAGCCACTTCTGGGAATACCAGGCCTTGTCGGGGTTCTCGTTGGTGTAGGACTGGTTGAGGGTCGCCACGCCGTAGATGTTGCCGTCGGGAGAAGTGATCTGCTGGGGATAGTTAGTGCCGCAGCGCTCGATGGCCTTGTTGATGTTCTCGGCCAGCTGGGCGTCGGCATAGTACTCAGTCAGGGGCAGGATCGCGCCAGCCTGAGCCCACTCCCAGACGTAGTCGTCCAGGTTGGCCTGGGTGAGGATGACGTCGGGCAGGTCTTCAATGTTGCCGGCGATCAGAGCCATGTTGATCTTGGTCATGTAGTCTTCAGCGGAGGGGAAAGCTTCGAACTCGAGCTCAAAACCGCCCTGTTCCTCCAGCCAGTTGGTCATCAGGTTGGTGTTCCAGTCTTCGATGCGAAGGCTGTCCAGCACCCACAGCTTGAGGGTGACCTTTTCTTCAGCGGCGGCGAAGCTCATGCAGCCCAGAGCCATCATGAGAGCCAGAACCAGCGCCAGAAGTTTCTTCATAGTTACCAGTCTCCTTATTTCGTATTCTCCGCCGTCAGCCCTGCATTACAGCCTGATTGGAGGAGTGTTATAAACGTACTATAATATAAAAAACGGAGTAAAACCATTGGAAATTCGAAAAAAGATGTCTTTTTCGACAATGCACAACGCCAAATTTTACCCTTTTATTTTTTCACCTCGTTTTTCTGCAGCATTTTGTTTTTGGGAACACCAATGCAAGCGCCTTGTATTTTTGGCGCTTGTATGTATAATAAAGGATATAGAAACAATAGAACTTTGCAGGGCTAAGAAGCCGTTTTTTCATCATGTTTGGAGAGATAACAATGCTTGGCAAGAACCGTTCATTCGGCAAGCAGCATCAGCGCCGGCTGGCCAGCTATCTGTTCCTTTTTGCACTGCTGCTTAACATTACCTATATTCCATGTTATTTTTACACCCGAAACCTCACCCGCGAAAACGTGCTGGCACGCCACCGCCAGAAGCTGGAAAGCGGCGTTGCCCTTCTGAGCCAGGCGGTGGAGTCTGTGGGCTATCTGGACAGCCTGCTCAGCGGCGATGTGCATTACGCCACCCTGACGCGCCGGCCGGACACGCTGACGTATGAAAATGTGGATTCTCTTCGTGAAAGCACGCGCAGCTATCTGGCGCCCTATTCCTTTGTGGCAGACGCCGGCATAAGCCTTGCCGAGCAGATCCTTTTTACGCAAAACCGTCTGTACTATCAGCGCCATCTGCTGGAGGTGGAGGAGTACTTTCAGTGCCTGGACCTGACGAACAAAGGCTTTCTGCAGCAGTTTTCCGGTGCGGTATGCGTGCTGCCCTCCAACTCTTTCTGGAGCCACGACCATCTGAACTACAAAGCCTTTACGGTTGCGTGGCGCTGGTCGCGCGACAAGGACGTTTATTTCTTTTTGAATTTCCCTGTCAGCCAGGTGTTTGCACAGTTGGCAGAGCCGGACGTAGTGCGAAATGGCAGCTTCACGGTGTCAGCGGGCAACACCGTCATTGCCTCGGTGGATGACGCCGGGCACCAGCTGCGAAAGGGCGACGGCGTTTTGCAGGCGCAGCTGAGGGCACTGAACATTTCGTTTGAGGTGCGTATCCCCGCGGCGCTCATCGAGGCCGACCTGGTGGGTATGCAGATGCTGGCACTGGTCTTTATTGGCATCATGATGGCTGCATCCGTCATATGGGTCATTGCCTGTACACGCGGCGCCACCAAACCGCTGGATCCCCTGCTGCAGTCGCTGGACAATTCCCGCGTGCTCAACAGCGAACTGGCCGATCCCGAGGACAAGGTTTACGCGCTGGCCCGCAGCATTGCACAGCTGGATTCGCGCATTGAGTCCTACGAAGACATCATCAGCACCCAGCAGGAGCATCTGCGCACCCGTACGCTTGAAAAAGCGATGTATCGCGGCCTGTTTGACACCGAGGACAGCGAAGCCTTCCATGCAGCCTATCCGGCCTTTCCACGCCGCTGGTGCATGGCGCACATCCAGTATACGCTGCCCGAAACCACCGCGGAAGCGGAAAAACTTTCCTTCCTTTTTACGGAATACCTGCAGCACTATCTGCCGCAGGAACTGCTGCTGACCACCGGCGCGGATTCGCTGGTTGCCATTTTGAATGCAGACAGCGCCGAAAATCCCCGCGCACTGCTGGAAAGGCTGCGCCTGGATATGGAGCGGGATTATCACCTGCTGTTTACCTTTGTGCTGTCTTCCGAATACGAGGACCCGCAGTGGCTTGCCGCCGCCTATCAGCAGGTGGAGTACGAATCCGGCGCTGTACTGGATCCTGGCATCACGCCCCGTCAGCAGAAGATGCCGCTGACCTACCAGCAGGTGCAGAATATGTACATCGCCCTTTCCTGCGGCAACGAGACCATATCGCTGGAAACCCTGAGCGAATGTGCACAGGCCATACGCAAAACGCCGGACTATGTGCTGTCCAAATGCGCGTACCGCATGATTGCCAACATGCTGGTGATGGTGAAGCTGGAAAGTGCGTGTGACCTGTCCGACGCGGTCATTCCGCCATTCAATCAGGATGACCTGACCACACTTTTTGAAAAGCAGCTGCCGGAATGCTTCCTGCTGATTTGTCAGCGTGTGAGCGCACAGCGCATGACGATGTCGCACGACCTGATCAACGGAATGCTCACCTACATTCACGAAAATCTGGGCGATCCGGCTCTGAGCATCACGGCTTTGACTGAAAAGTTTCAGATTTCCGCACCCACGCTGCAAAAACGCCTGCGCGCTGCAGTGGGCCAGACCTTCTCGGCCTATGTGGAAACAGCCCGCATGAACAAAGCCCGTCAGGAGCTGCTGGAAACCACCCGCACCGTGCAGGAGATTTCCGAAAGCTGTGGCTACACAACGCCTAACTCCTTCCATAAGGCCTATAAGCGCTGCTTTGGCGAAGCGCCGCTGGACATTCGCCAAAAGGGGTAGAGCCTGTGTCTGGCAAAAAGGGACAAAGAAAATTCAAACTGGTCGATCGCATGGCCCTGCTGCAGCGCATGTATGATGCTCAGAAGTAACTGAACCCCATGTCCGGAGGCTTTGTGCCTCCGGACACGTTAATGAAACACAACGGGAGGAATCAACGTGCCCAAACTGGATTGCTACATGAGCTCCTGTCATACCCTGTGCCGTTACGACTGGCTGGACTGCATCGACTGGGTGCACCGGGCGGGTTTCAGCGGCGTGGAGTGCTTTGATGAAGCAAAGGAAAACTTTTCAACCATGACTTCGGAGCGTGCCCTGCAGTTGGGTGCACGTGCAAAGGAATTGGGCATTGCCCTTTCGGCGCATCCGTGGGTCAACTGGGCTGATCTTCCTGAAGACGAAATGATCCGTCAATATCTGCGGGTGGTAGACCGCTGTGCAGAGATGGGCGTCAAATACCTTAATATGCATTTACACTTCGTCAGTGACCGTGCACAGGGCATGCAGCGCCTGTTTCGCGCCACTGACGCCTGCCTGCCAAAGCTGGCCGATGCAGGCATTACGCTGCTTTATGAAAATGTACCTGAGTACGGGAAACGTGAACTTGGTTCTGAAGCACGCGATTTTGAAGAGCTGTTCCGCTACTATCCCGCTGACACGCCGGTTTACATGAACATCGATACAGGCCATGCTCATATTATGCACAGCATGCTGCCATTGGCTCTGGATTTTGGCGACAGATGGGCATATACGCATATCAACGACAATGATCAGCTCAAGGACCGCCATTTTGCTCCCTCTGAAGGGACGATGGATTTTGCGAGGGTGGCAGCGCTTGCCAAAGAAGTCGGATATACGGGGCCGTTGCTGATGGAGTATAATCAAAAAGGTTTACAGGCCGGCATGGCCGAACTGAAACGCACTTACGGTGCAGAAGGCTATACGCTGGATAACGTCAATCTCTAAAAGGACTATGAAGTCTACCACAGAGCGATCCGCCGCAATGGATAGCTCTGTGCGTTTTTGTTGACACCTGTAGGTTGTGTTGATTTTGAAGAATGGATGATTTGCATACATGGCGCAGCACCGCATGTGTTCCGGCATAACTACATTGGCATTGCTGTGACGGCAGGCGTAGCCTCCCAAGACGGTTCAATCTGTTACGGGGCATGCGTATGTCGAAACCACGTTGGAAATTTACGCTCATATAAGGCAAAAGTACGTGGAAGAAGCAGGAGAGAAAATCAGTCTTGCAATAGGGCAAAAATAGCGTTTTGTGCAGAGCTTGTGCAGGAAGAGAAGTTTCAAAGCTTTATAAATCAACGGGTTTAGCACTTTTTCTGTGCAGAAGGTGTGCAGAAAAGTGTTCAAAGCACAAAAACATCCATTTTGCAGACAAAAATCGCTATTCGTCAACCAAAACCGCCACGTCTCAACCCCTTGACAAATAAGCGTTTCACGGGTACAATACACCTTGCATGCGCCCGTAGCTCAGCTGGATAGAGTGTCAGACTCCGACTCTGAAGGTCGTGCGTTCGAATCGCATCGGGCGTACCATAGAAAAAGCCGCCATTCCTTAAGGTTTTGAAGTGATAAAAAGAAGGTAGACACGAAAGTGCCTGCCTTCTTTTTGCGCTATAATGAGAGATGGAGGTGGAAATATGGCAAGGAAATACACCATACGAAGCAAAGAAGAGAAGATGTCGATAGTAAAACAAG
>JAFWYA010000034.1 GCA_017517815.1 Clostridia bacterium
GGGCAAAAAATAAGCCGCCCCTTTAGGGGCAGCCTGTAAAAATGGTGCGGTTGGCAGATCTTCAGAGCGCTCTTAGCGCTGCCGGTAATCCGCCCTTATAGGGCGTAATCAAGCCACCGGCTAAGCCGGTGGTTATGACTAACGCTGGATGACATAAGCGCCAAACGGCATGAGCGCAAGCTTGGCAAACTTGAAGCACTGCAGGCCCCACGGAATGCCGACGACCGTGCAGCAAAGCACAAGGCCGTTTACGGCGGCGGTCATCGCCAGGGACAGGCCGCTTATGACCAGCCAGATCAGGTTCAGTAGCATCGATACGGCGCCGTCGCCAAAAACCACCTCTTTGCCAAAAGGACAAAAGCTGAGCGCGGCAAACTTAAAGCACTGCTGCCCGATGGGGATGCCTACAATGGTGATGCTCCACAAAAGCCCAGCCATTGTCCATCCCAGCCCCTGCCACAGACCTGCAAAAACAAACCAGATGATATTTCCCAAACAAGACATTTTATTCACCTCGTCTGCAGTATAGCATGCAAAGGCAGCACAGCAAAGCAAATTTGCATATTACAATGGGATTCTAACTTTTTTCTCAGAATGATGTAAAGCGTGCTTGACATAGCGGCGGTCATCTGTTATGATATGGATGTAAAGCATGCTTTCCATCTGCGGCGAAAGCCGCGAAAGGAGACTTATGAAAAATCGTTTGGAGGAGCTGCGCAACGCACGCGGCATTCGTCAGGAGGAGCTGGCTGCGGCGCTGAAGGTTTCGCGGCAGACCATCAGTTCGCTTGAAAACGGCAGGTATAATCCGTCCATTCAGCTTGCGTTCAAGCTGGCCCGTTATTTTGAACTGACAGTGGAGGACATTTTCATCTATGAGGAGGAAGAATAATGTGCAAGGGCAAGTGGAATAAACAGATGTGTTTGATCATGCTGCTGGTGGGCATTGCCAGCCTGCTATACGGACTGCTGAGCTTTCTGATCATACGGCCGGAGGGACACTCGCAAAACACGCTGATGGGCATGTTCACGGGCTTTGGCGCAGGCATTTGTGCGGTGGCGGTATTCCGCATGATCCGCGAAAAGGTGGTTTCCAAAGAAAAGCTGGAGCAGGAGGAGATCGACCGGCAGGACGAGCGCAACATCGCCATCAGCCGTGCGGCATTTTCCGTGGGGTACTGCGTGGCTTTTGGCCTGATCGCGGTACTCATCTTCCTGTTCATGGGACTGGGATATCCGGTGCCGTCGTACATCTGTCTGGCGGTTTTGTACCTTACGGCGGGCGCGGCATTCATCGCCCGCAAGGTGCTTGAAAAGAAAATGTAAAAGAAAAGCCCTGCGCGTGCAGGGCATTTTCTGTTACAGCGTGTTCAGCGTTTGTGCAATGGCATCAAGGAAGTCGTCACTGTTGAGACCGGTTGCTTCGCCTTCGTAGAGCGCAACAAGGTCCTTGGTCATTTTGCCGCTTTCGATGGTGGCGATGGTGGCCTTCTCCAGCTTGTCGGCAAAGGCGCACAGGTCAGGCAGGTTGTCCAGCTCGCCCCTCTTGCGCAGCGCGCCGGTCCAGGCGTAGATGGTGGCCACAGGGTTGGTGCTGGTCTCCTCGCCCTTGAGATAACGGTAATAGTGGCGGGTCACGGTGCCGTGCGCGGCTTCGTACTCGTACTGGCCGTTGGGGCTGACCAGAACGCTGGTCATCATGGCAAGGCTGCCGAAGGCGGTGGCTACCATATCGCTCATCACGTCGCCGTCGTAGTTTTTCAGCGCCCAGATGAAGCCGCCCTTTGAGCGGATGACGCGAGCCACGGCGTCATCGATGAGGGTGTAGAAGTACTCGATGCCGGCAGCTTCAAAGGCAGCCTTGTACTCGTTTTCGTACAGTTCGGCAAAGATGTCCTTGAAGCGGTGATCGTAGGTTTTGGAAATGGTATCCTTGGTGGAGAACCACAGGTCCTGCTTGACGCTCAGAGCATACTTGAAGCAGCTGTGTGCGAAGGAAGCAATGCTCTTGTCTGTGTTGTGCTGGCCCTGGATGACGCCTGCACCGTTAAAATTCATGATGGTCTGGCGGGTCTCAGTGCCGTCAGGAGCGGTAAAGACGATCTCAGCCTTGCCGGCGCCGGGCACACGGTATTCGGTGTTTTTGTACACGTCGCCATAGGCATGGCGGGCGATGGTGATGGGCAGCTTCCAGGTGCGCACGCTGGGGCTGACGCCGTTTACAAGCACAGGCGCGCGGAACACCGTGCCGTCAAGGATGGCGCGGATGGTGCCGTTGGGGCTTTTCCACATCTGTTTGAGGTTGTATTCCTCCACGCGCTGGGCGTTGGGGGTGATGGTGGCGCACTTGACAGCCACGCCGTACTTGAGGGTGGCGTTGGCGCTATCCACGGTGACCTGGTCGTTCGTCTCGTCACGGTGCTTCAGGCCCAGATCATAATATTCGGTTTTCAGATCCACGTAAGGCAGAATCAGTTTGTCCTTGATCTTCTGCCACAAAATACGGGTCATCTCGTCGCCGTCCATCTCGACCAGAGGGGTGATCATGCGAATCTTTTCCATGTATACGTTTCCTTTCCTCAAAAAGCGGTTTTGCGAAGTGTGTAGAGTCATTTTATCCGCTTTGTATACAGAATGCAAGGCGGGTACAGGAAAAGAACATCCGTATGTTTTTGCAATGTTTTTCGTAAATGACTGGGTTGACAAGAGGAGTTTGCTGTGTTATCATCCCAAACATAACTGAAGATCACCCCAAAGACGATGATGAAGACGGCTGAATCAGCTGCTTCCAGAGAGCCGGTGGTTGGTGTGAACCGGCAGCAGATGCTTCAAAAAGCCCATCCCTTCTGAGTTGAAGGCCTGAAATCTTTTTGCAGAGTAAGGACTTACGTGAGGCTGCGTGAATGCACAGGGTTTGCTAGAACCCGATGAGTGGCAGTGAAAGCCGCAATTTGAGTGGTACCGCGGATGTAATACACCCGTCTCAAAGCAAGAAGCTTTGGGGCGGTTTTCTTATGCTAAGGAGGTTTTCCGGTATGAACCAGGCAGGACAGCAAATCCAGGAAGTAGCGCTTCGTATCAGAGAAATGCGCAACATCATGGGCTATTCCACGGCTGAAATGGCCATCCGCACCCAGGTGACGGAAGAAACCTATGTGGAATATGAGAGCGGTTTGATTGATCTCCCGTTTTCCTTTATCCATAAGTGCGCGCTGGCATTTGGCATTGAACTGACTGACCTTCTGGAAGGCTACAGCGCCCATCTGTCCAATTATACCGTTACCCGCAAGGATCGCGGCATCACCACAGCCCGCGAGCGCGGCATCCGCATTCAGAACCTGGCGCCCATGTTCCGTCAGAAGATCGCCGAGCCTTACTGGGTGCGCTATGAATACCTGCCCGAGCAGCAGGATCAGCCCATCCACCTGGCTACCCATGCCGGTCAGGAATTCGACCTGGTTTACAAGGGATCGCTCAAGGTGCAGATCGGCGAACATGTCGAGATCCTGCACGAAGGCGACAGCATCTATTACGACTCCGCCACGCCGCACGGCATGATCGCCGTGGGCGGCGAGGAGTGCCTGTTCCTGGCCATGGTTCTCAACGGCAAATCCATGGTTGCTCCTGAAATTCAGGAAAAGAACAAGCCTGTTTCACGTACCGACGAGGAACTGTGCTGCAAGAAGTTCATCAAAGCTGTCGAGGACGAAAAGGGTTCGCTCGTGTCCATTGACTTTGAAAATGCCGACCAGTTCAACTTCGGCTTTGACATCGTGGACGCTGTGGCCCGCAAGGATCCTGAAAAGCTGGCCATGCTGCACCTCAGCCGCGATAAGGAAGAGCGCCGCTTCACCTTCAAGGACATCAAGGACCTGTCCAACCAGACGGCCAACTACCTTACCTCTCTGGGCGTGAAGAAGGGCGACCGCGTGATGCTGGTGCTCAAGCGCAACTGGCAGTTCTGGCCTGCCATGACGGCCCTGTGCAAGCTGGGTGCCATCGTCATCCCGGCCACCAACCAGCTGCTGGCGCACGACTTTGAATATCGTTTCCAGGCAGCCGGCGTGAGCGCTATCCTGTGCACTGCCGACGGTGACGTGGCGCATCAGGTGGAACTGGCGCAGGCCACAAGCCCCACGCTGAAAACCAAGGTGCTTGTCGGCGGTCAGCGCGAAGGCTGGCATGATTTCAACGCGGAGTTCGGTCTGTTCAGCCGCCGTTATCAGCGCACGGAGGATACCCCCTGCGGCGACGATCCGATGCTGATGCTCTTTACCTCCGGCACAACCGGTTATCCGCGTATCGCCACCCACAGCTTCAAGTACCCGCTGGGTCACTATGTCACCGCCAAGTACTGGCACTGCGTGCATCGCGACGGCATCCACTTCACCATCTCCGACACCGGCTGGGGCAAGGCTCTGTGGGGCAAGTACTACGGTCAGTGGCTGTGCGAAGGCGGCGTGTTCACCTACGACTTCGATCGCTTCGATGCGGCTGACATCCTGCCCATGTTCGGCAAGTACAAGATCACCACGTTCTGCGCGCCGCCCACCATGTACCGCATGATGATCAAGGAAGATCTCACCAAGTACGATTTCTCCTCCGTTGTGCGCGCCACCACCGCCGGCGAGGCCCTCAACCCCGAGGTTTACTATCAGTTTGAAAAGCTCACCGGCCTGCAGCTGATCGAAGGCTTCGGCCAGACCGAAACCACCCTGTCTATCGCCAATCTCGTGGGTCATGCCCATAAGGTGGGCTCCATGGGCAAGGCCAGCCCGCTGTACGACATCGCTCTGCTGGATCCCGACGGCAACCCCGTTGCCCCCGGCCAGTCCGGCGAGATCTGCATCAAGACCAGCGAAAAGGTTCCCTGCGGCCTGTTCATCGGCTACTATCAGGACGAAGAAAAGACGGCTGCGGTCATGCACGACGGCTGGTATCACACCGGCGACGTCGCCTGGAAGGACGAGCAGGGCTACTTCTGGTACGTCAGCCGTGTGGACGACGTCATCAAGTCTTCCGGCTACCGCATTGGACCGTTCGAGATCGAAAGTGTTATCATGGAACTGCCCTATGTGCTTGAATGCGGCGTGACCGGCGCGCCCGACGAAGTGCGCGGCCAGGTGGTCAAGGCCTGCATCGTGCTTACCAAGGGCACCGAAGGTACCGACGAGCTCAAGAAGGATATTCAAAACTACGTCAAGCAGCACACCGCGCCCTACAAGTATCCCCGCATTGTGGAGTTCCGCACCGAGCTGCCCAAGACCATCTCCGGCAAGATCCAGCGCAACAAACTGTAACCGTTCTTTCCCCGGGCGGCATGACCGTCCGGGGAAAAACATATCATCTGCAGGGAGGGAAAAACATGCTGTTTGCGCAAAAGACCATCGTACTCAAGGACGGCCGCACTGCCATCCTGCGCAGTCCCAAGGCGGAAGAAGCGGAAGCAATGCTTGATTATCTGAAAACCGTTGCCGCTGAAACGCCGTTTGTTCTGCGTGAAGAGGAAGAATGCACTGAAACGGTTGAACAGGAAGCCGTGTTTCTGCAAGCAGTCAATCATTCGCCCCTGCAGGTGATGATCGTGTGCGAAGTGGACGGCGAGATCGCCGGCAACTGTCAGCTGTCTATGATGCGCCGCAGAAAGGTGCGTCACCGCGCCAGCGTGGCCATTGGGCTTATCCGCAAATATTGGGGACTGGGGATCGGAACAGCTATGTTTGAAGCCATGATCGCCATCGCGCGTGAGCATGGCATTGAACAGATGGAACTGGAGTTTATCGAAGGCAATCAGCGTGCTCAGGGGCTGTATGAAAAGATGGGATTCCGCATCTACGGTGAACGCCCGGACGCCATCCGCCTGAAGGACGGAACGAGCCTGAAAGAATATATGATGCTGCTAAAGCTGTAAACAATGAAAGTCCGCTGCGGAAAAGAACGCAGCGGACTTTTTGACTGGATGGATCAGAAGGTATCGGCGGTTGCAACGCTCATGGGCAGGGGGAACCAGCCGGCGGGCGTTTGGACCTGGGGCGCATAGAAGCGGTTAAAGGCAAACAGCAGATGGATGCCTTCCTCCATGGTCAGCACAAGCTGCGCTTCTTTGTCGGTGGGGCATACGCTCACTTCGCCGTTTTCCACCTTCAGTTCCAGCGTGGGGTGATCGCCCAGCTTCAGGCACAGGGTGCCGTCGGCAAGCGGCTCGTAGCTGTTTTTCAGCTTCATGTAGGCGCGGATGACGCGCTCGGGGTTGATGAGCAGCATCATACTGTCCTGACCGATGGAATAGCTTTCGGCAAAGCTGGAAAGCGTGCGGTTGAGCGCCACGTCATGAGGAGCCGCCTTCACGTGCAGACGGTTGGGCGATTTTTTGACAAACCACGACTTGATGGCCGTCAGCAGCATCGCGTCGTCCTCCACGACCAGCTCGCTCACATGGTCGCAGGCATTGTTGGAAATCAGATAGCCAACAGGCTTCCCATCCTTCAGAATGGTCCATGGGGCAGACCAGTAGCTGCAGGCCGCCAGCACAAAGTCGTCCTTCGAACGCGCGCCGGTGACAGGCAGTCGGTTGTACAGCGCAAGCGCATATTCGGCGGCTTCGCTGCCGGGTTCCATCTTTTCAAAGTCGAACGCGGGCTCGATGTCGCGCAGACCGTGGCGCACGGTGGGGCTGCTGACATAGTAGCTGTAACCGCCGCCGCAGGGATAGAAACCGTGGTACTCATAACGCTGACGCTGGCCGCCCAAAAGCAGCATATCCAGGCCGGTTTCCTTGGCACGCTCGATCTGCATCTTCACAAGCTCTTTCATCACGCCCGCGCCGCGCTCGTGGCGGTGCACGGCCATGGAGCCAATGTAGCCGATGTTCAGCGTTTCGCCGGCCATCGTCTGTTTCACAGGATAGCTGCCAAGGCAGCCGCGCACACGGCCGTCGCGCACGGCGATGGCATGTACGTCGCTGAAGTCGCGTCCCTGCGCATAGCACTTGGGCAGGATCGCCTCAAAGTCGTGCGGCTCGCGCACATGGGAGAAAACCAGATCGATAAAGTCGATCACGTCAGGCATGTCGGCCTGAACGGCAAAACGGTATTCAATCATGCTTTGTCATCCTTTGGTATATTCTGCATACAGAGCGTTGTGCATGCGACGGCGGAAGGGGAACATGGCCACGTTCGCGCGCGTGGGATGCACCCGGTTGGCCAGCAGCACTGCCCAGAAGCCGGTTTCGGGGTCGATGGCCAGCGACGTGCCGGTAAAGCCGGTGTGGCCGAAGGAGGTAGGCGGCATCAGCTCGCCCATGTAGCACATCGGCGTGCCGGACAGATGGAAGCCCAAGCCGCGGCGCACCTCGCCGTCGGCGGAGGCGGCATGGCAGCGGATGGCGGTCTTCATCAGCGCGGGGGAGAGGAAGCCGTCGCCCATGCGGCTGAGCATCTGCGCAAAGCGGATCATGTCACGAATGTCAGAGAATACGCCTGCGTTGCCGGAGTTGCCCTCCAGGAAGCGCGCGTTTTCATCATGCACCACGCCCACCCAGGCCTTGCCGGTTTCGGGGTCTACCTCGGTGGCGGCGATATTGTCGCCGGTGGGGCAGTAGCAGGTGTTCTTCATGCCCAGCGGGTCAAACACCATTTCCTGCGCCAGCTGCTTCAGCGGTTTCCCATACAGGCTTTCCAGCACCTTGCCCAGCGTGATGTAGCCCATACAGCTGTAGTCCGGCGTTTCACCGGGCTTGTGATCCAGCTTGCTGTCAAGAATCGCGCGCAGCGCCTTGTCGGGCGAATCCACCAGTTGATCCAGACGGAAGGAGGGATTGAAGCCAGCTGTATGCGTCATCAGCTGGTAAATGCTGATCTCCTTTTTGTCCTCCGGCACGTCCTCAAAGAAGTTGGGCAATTTGTCATACAGCGAGATGTCACCGTTTTCCAGCGCCTTGAACGCAACCATTGTGGTGCCCAGCACCTTGGAGAGGGAAGCCATGTCATATCGCGTTTCTTCCGTAACTTCGGGCCCGTTTTCCGCGATTTTTCCCACGTGGGAAAGTGCGTAGACATGCTCTCGGTCCCCGCACGCTGCGACTGCGCCGGGAAAGACACCATCCTGGAGACCCTTTTTGAGGAGTTTCTCCAATAAATTCTGCATATCCATATAAGAATTGTACTTGCAAAATATGCGAATGTCAAATACAATATAGAGTACATGGAAGCGTATCAGTTTCCCATACAACGAGATCAAAAGAAGGAAGGTAGCCACCATGCAGGATTATAAGCAGGCAGCCAAAGACTTTATCGAGAATGAGAAACAGTTCCATCTGGGCGCTATCCCCACGGAACAGTCCAACCCTCTGACCCGCGGCCTGTCCGGCAAGATCAAGCGCGACACCGCCGAAGGCGTCAAGACCATTCTGGCCGCTGACAAGTACATTCCCGAAGTATCCGCCAAGTGCTTCGAAAGCGATGCTTTCAAGGCGCTGGTAAAGGACCTTCGCCGCTGCATCGACGAACGCCGTCGTTTCCACTTCTCCTCCGTCGGCGCTTCCGGTCGTATGGCTCTGCAGCTGGACTCCACCTGGCGTCTGTTCTGGACCGACATGGTCACCAAGCTGCCCCTGCGCGCCAAGGAGTGGGTCGAGATCGCCGAGTGCTCCAACAGCTTCATGACCGGCGGCGACCGCGCCTGCGTGCGTTCGGTTGAAAACTTCGAAGACTATCAGACCTTCGGCGCTCAGCAGACTGTTGACAGCGGCGCCACCCCCGGCGACGTGCTGGTCGTTCTGGCTGAGTGCAGCCTGTCCTCCTCCACCATCGGCTCTGCCGTCAAGGGTGCTGAGATGGGCATCGCCACCTACTACCTGTTCTGCAATCCCAAGGAGGTTCTCTGCGAGCACCTCGAGCGCGCCCGCAAGGTGTTCTCCACCGACGGCATCACCTTCCTGCCCCTGTTCGTTGGCAACATGGCCGTGGCCGGTTCCACCCGTATGCAGGTGACCACCGTTGAGCTGCTGGTTGCCGGCGTGGCCCTCGAACTGGCTGCCTGGGAGTGGATGAAGGACAACATGACCGAAGAAGAACTGGCTGCCGTTGGCGTTGGCGCTCTGGAGCCCGCTGAATATGCTGCTCAGTTCGAAAATTGCGTCAAGCAGCTGGCCAGCGGCGAAGCGCTTGCCGGCATGGCCAAGGCGGTTGAGTTCGAAGCCGACACCTACACCAACAAGGGCCTCATCACCTACATCACCCACGACTATCTGCAGGATATCCTGACGGACACCACCGAGCGTCAGCCCACCTTCACCCTGCCCCCCTTCCGCCGCACCGATGATCACACCAGCCCCCTGAGCTGGGCCTACGCCAAGGATCCGCTCTATCCTGCTTCCATCGCGTGGCAGCACATCATCCGTCGCCCCCTGAAGGGTCTGGACTGGTCCGTGGAACTGTACAAGGAAATGAACGCCGCTCAGTCCATCATCGACAATCCTCCGGAAGTTGGCTCTGATCAGCTGAGCTACTACGATCTGGGCAACAGCGACGATGCTACCCGTTACAGCCAGCATCCTGCCCGCCTGGTTCTGGTCGACATCGACGGCCGCAGCGCCCACAATGGCTGCGTGGAATGGTACAAGGAAAACCTGCCCAAGTATGACGGCGGCCTGGTGCTGCGCATGGGCGACATTCCCGAAGAGAAGATCTGCGAGAACGAGCTGCGCGTGCCTGTGAAGCTGCCTCACACCATCATGGAGATCCTGCCCCACCTGATGGTCAAGCTGGCTTTCAACCTGCTGTCCACCGCCACCATGGCCAAGATGGGCCGCGTGTGGAGCAACTGGATGATCCAGGTGCTGCCCACCAACAAGAAGCTCATCGACCGCTCTACCCGCGTGATCGCCGAGCTGGCCAACATCCCCTACGAGAAGGCCTGTGAAGAGTTCTTCTACAGCTACCTCAACCGTCCCAAGGATCAGGAATACCGCGAGAGCTATGTTGTTGAAACGCTCAAGCGCCTGGGTGTTGATCCTGACGCGGAAGCCTAAATCAGAATCAAAAAAACCGTGATGCGAAAGCATCACGGTTTTTTTGATGTGTAAGAAAAACGGTCAGACCTCTGCACGCACAGCAGCGGGCAGCCACTTCCTGCTGCGGATGCGGCTGCGCATCAGCACCGCGCGGATGGCCCATTCCACCAGCATGGCGATCCACACGCCGGGAATGCCCAGCCCCACAACGATGGTCAGCACATAGCCCAGCGCCAGACGGCAGGTGAACAGCGAAACGATGGAGACCACCGTGGGGAACATGATGTCGCCGGCGGCACGCAGCGTCATGGGGGTGATCATACTGTCGCAGAAAACGGTAGGCAGGGCGATGGACAGGATGAGCAGGCAGTGCTGAATGATGGGCGTGGCCTGCGCACTGGGGGAGTAGAGCCTCAGCAGGATGGGGGACAGCGGCGTGAGAATCAGCACCGTGGCAAGCATTACAAAACGGCCTACCTGAATGAGCTTCATATTGTAACGATAGGTTTCCTTGTACAGCATCGCGCCGAAGCACTGGCCGCAGATGGTGCTCGCAAGCGACGTCAGAGAGTTGCCGGTGATGTTGTACATCTGCAGGTAGGAGCTGGCAATGCCGTGTGCCGCAAGATCCGTGGTGGTCAGATAGGCCAGATAGACCTGCACCAGCAGCATGCCGCCCTGCAGCAGCGCGCTTTCAGAGGCGATGGGAACAGCCAGCTTGGTGATCTCACGGGAGATGCGCCTGGAAAAATGGAACATGTGGCGCACACGGATGTGGTGTTCGTTGTGGATGACCAGCAGCCATACCAGCGCCAGCACCACGCCGATGACGCGCGCCAGAATCAGGGAGAGCCCCGCACCCTCAATGCCAAGGCCCATGATGTTGATGAACACAAAGCTGCATACCAGATGCGTTACGTTGATGACCACCGTCAGCACCAGCGCGGACTTGGTATCGCCCAGACTGCGGAACGCATGGAAGATGGCGTTGAACACCGAATAGGGCAAAAACGAGATACACACCAGCCGCATATATTTGATGGAGTATTCCACCAGCAGCGGCTCAGCTCGGGGATACATCAGGTGGACAACCGGAGCGCTGCATACCAGCAGCAGCGTACCAAAAATCAGGCCGATCAGACCGGCCAGGCAAATGGTCTCGCCCAGCGCGCAGCGGATGCTGTGATCATCGCCGCTGCCCTTGGCACGGGCAATGACCACCGAACCGCCGATGGCGATGGCGGTAAACAGCAACACCACGATGCTGTTGACAGAATTGACCATGTTGGACGCGGCGATGGCTGCTTCGCCGGTGGACGAGACCATGGCGGTGGACAGCATGCCGATGAACATGATAAAAAACTGGTCCAGCGTCAGCGTGAAAAACATGCTGCGCAGCTGCTTGTAGGTAAACTGCGGCGAGGTGAAAGCATCCTCAAGCCACCGGTTCATTTTGGTAAACATACTTCATTCTCCGTCTGCGGTCAATCCGCTGAAATTCAAACAACGTATAGTATACGGCAAACTTACAACCTTGACAAGCAGTAGGGCAAATCCTATAATGGGCTTATTAATTGAATTTTTTGTGAGGGGTTTCATATGAATATCAACGATACCTTTCAATACCTGAATATCGGTCTGCCGCAGGATATTGCGCGTCACAAGGCTTGCGGCCATCTGGATGAGGCGCTGCGGCTGATTGACCTGCGTCTGGCGGATGAAAAGACGCCCATGCCCATTCGCAGCTGCATGATTGCCCAGCAGGAAATGATCCGGCGACAGGCGGAAAACTTTCCCTTCAACCGTGAACAGGCCATGGCAGAGCTTCGCGCCGAGGTGCCGGATTTTACCGAGGCTGAGCTGGATGCACTGCTGGATGCAAACCGCATCAACTGGTGTTACCTTAACGGCGAAATGCATTTCTTCAACCGTTTTGTTTCAACGCTTCTGAAGACGGACGCCGATTTTGCGCGCCGTGCCGGCAAAAACGAAAAGCCTGTGGAGGATCACAACCTGATCGACGATACGATCGTCATCATGAAGGAAAAGGGCAGTCTGGCCAAGCGAATCCGCGTGCGTGCCACCCTGCGCGTGAAGGACGAGCACTTCGTTCCCGGCATGTTTATGCGCGCGCATCTGCCCATCCCGGCTGCCTGCGATCAGCAGAGCGATATCGTGATTGAAAAGTGCTTCCCTGAAAATGCGCAGATCGCACCGGAGGATGCACCTCAGCGCACCATCTGCTGGGAAGAGAACATGCAGGAAAATCACGAGTTCTGGGTGGAGTATTCCTATACACATCGCTCTGTGTGGCATGATCCTGCGAAAATCACTCCTTCTGCCGAACAGCCCTCCTTTGATACGGAAGAGCAGCAGCCGCACATCGTGTTTACGCCCTACATCCGCGCGCTGGTCAGGGAACTGACCGAAGGCGTGACCGATCCACTGGAAAAGGCTCGTCGCTTCTATGACTTTATCACCAAGCGCATGAATTATACTTTTATGCCGGAGTATTTCACGCTGGAGAGCATTGCAGAAAACTGCGCCCGCAACGGCATCGGCGACTGCGGCGTGTTCGCGCTGCTGTTCATCACCCTGTGCCGCTGCGCCGGTATCCCGGCCCAGTGGCAGAGCGGCCTGTGCGCTGAGCCTGACGACTGCGGCGCGCACGACTGGGCGCGCTTCTACATCGCGCCCTACGGCTGGCTGTGGGCTGATCCGTCCTTTGGCGTCAGCGCAAACCGCAACGGCAAGGAGGAGCGCCGTCAGTTCTATTTCACCAGTCAGGATCCTTACCGCATGGTGGCAAACCGTGCTTTCCAAAAAAACTTCACCGTGGAAAAGCAGCACTGGCGCGCCGATCCCTATGACAACCAGACCGGCGAGATGGAAACCACTGACCGTGGCCTGCGTTATGACGAATATGACCGCACCAAGGAAACCCTGATGTGCGTGACCATTGACGATTAAGAGAGGAGCCTCCCCATGAAAATCACAGAAGTACGCCTTGGTACCATTTCCGTTCCCCTTCGCGTGCCTTTCAAGACTGCGCTGCGTACCGTCAACAGCGTGGAAGACATTATTGTTGAAGTTCATACCGACACCGGCCACGTGGCCTACGGTGAAGCGCCGCCTACCGGCGCGATCACCGGCGATACCTCCGGCGCCATCCTGGGCGCGCTGCGCGACCATATCATCAAGAGCATCGTCGGCCGTGATGTTGACGACTTTGAAAACCTGCTGCAGACGCTCAATAAGTCCATCGTGCACAACACCAGCGCCAAGGCGGCGGTGGATATGGCTCTGTACGATCTGTACGGCCAGATGTACAAGATCCCCGTTTACAAAATGCTGGGCGGCAGCCGCAATGGCATCGTGACCGATATCACCATCAGCGTTAACGATCCGGAGGAAATGGCCCGCGATACCTGCACCGCCATCGCCCGCGGCTATGACACGCTCAAAATCAAGGTGGGTGCGAATCCTGCGTTGGATATCGCCCGCCTGAAGGCTGTACGTGAAGCTGCCGGCCCGGATATTAAACTGCGCATCGACGCCAACCAGGCGTGGAGCCCCAAGCAGGCCGTGCGTCTGCTCAACCAGATGCAGGATCTGGGTCTGGACATCGAGTTTGTGGAGCAGCCCGTTGCCGGTGCTGACTTTGAAGGCCTCAAGTACGTGACCGAACGCGCCTATGTGCCCGTTATGGCGGACGAAAGCGTGTTCTCGCCTGCGGATGCTGTGAAGATTATGCAGATGGGCGCGGCTGACCTGGTCAACATCAAGCTCATGAAGTGCGGCGGCCTGTACAACGCCCTCAAAATTGCCACCGCTGCCGAGGTGTATGGCGTGGAGTGCATGATCGGCTGTATGCTGGAGGCCAAGGTGAGCGTTAACGCCGCCGTGCATCTGGCCTGTGCAAAGAACGTGATCACCAAGATCGACCTGGACGGTCCCGTGCTTTGCAGCGAGGATCCCATCGTGGGCGGCGCTGTGTTCGAGGAACAGAACATCACCGTATCCAACGCGCCGGGCCTTGGCGTAACAGCTATCGAAGGACTGCGTTATCTGGACTGAGGCAAGAGGAACGCCCGTGCAGCTATGGAAAATTGCCAGCATGCTGGCATGATACAATGAAAATAACAATCAAAAACGCGGCGCAGATGCGCCGCGTTTTTTACTGTGCAAATGCTTTGATGTATGCCTTCAATTCAGTAAAGCTGCCGTGGGGATACTGATTGATATCTTCGTTTTTCTTGTTGATGATACAGTCCGTCAGAAGGAAGACCTTCATACCCAGCTTGCCGGCGACCATATCCTCGCCCACGTCGTTCCCCACCATCAGGCACTTTGCGGGGTCAAGCTGCTGTTTGCAAATGATCTCCTGATAATATGCGGGATTGGGCTTGCAGGACGAGCTGTTTTCATAGGTGGTGATCAGCTCAAAATCGTCCTTGTTGAGCCCGGCCCAGCGGATGCGGCTGAATGTGGCTACAGCAGGAAAAATAGGGTTGGTGGCAAGAATCAGCCGCAGGCCCAGCTGCTTGCATAGCGCGATTACCTCGGCTGCTTCCGGCACAAAGCCGCAGGACTCGCTCACCTGCTGAAATTCGTTGTGATAAAAATCGTCAAAGATGGGTTTATCGGCCAGCACACGGTCACCGAATTTCTTGCAGAATGAATTCCAGAAGGCGGCTTCGTTCAAAATGTTGCCATCGTTTCGGATCATGTCTGCCGTGCCTTCCCAGATGGCGCTGACCAGTTTTTCAGGGTCATAGCCATGGGGAGCTAGCCGCGCAGCCAGCTGCTTGAAATAGGCCTTGACAAATAAATCCTGATCCATCGGCAGCAGGGTGCCGTCCAGATCAAACAGAATGGTTTTCATAATGGTACCTCCTTCAGACGCAAAAAAACGACGTCTTGTTCAGCATACGCTGTTTTGCCGGTTTGTCAAGGACGTGTTTCCATCATAAAAAAACAGAGGAGCGAACTCCTCTGTTTGGAATGTTGATTCAACGGTCGTTTTTGCTTAGACCCAGCAGGTAGTCTGCACTCACGTGGTAGAAACCGCACAGTGTGACCAGATGACGCAGCGGCAATTCGTTGATGCCGGTTTCGTAACGGGAATACACCTGCTGTGTGGTTCCCAGAATCGAAGCAATATCGGACTGCTTTAGGTCGCGGCTTTCACGTAACTCGCGAAGTAATTCACAGTACGGCTTCATGTGCAGACACTCCCCTTATAAGATGTAATGAAACAATTTTTTGCGTATATTGGCATTATACGACATATAATGATTTAATGCAAGTCTTTTTACAGGATTTTCTTGTACTGAAAGAACATAATAATACCGTATGTATACAAAAGCAACAGAATAAAAGTGCGTACAATTTTTTTGCACGCACTTTTATTATTGAATTAACAAGCTGATTTCATGGACGAAACCATTTTATCATTGCTGAGCACCGTTACACGCTCACCCAGTTCAAAGGCGGGCAGAGGCTTGTATGCGTCGTAGTAGAACAGACGGTCGTCTTCAGGATCGTCCTTTTCACCTACGTTCAAAAGCATGGAGTAGCACTCCAGCCCGTCGTGATCGGTCACGTCTTTGGAGAAAAATTTGAACACGCCGGTGGTGGTGCGCATACGGTCGCCCAGCATGAAAGTAAGATGCCTGCGGTAGATGGCTGCAGGCCGCACGCATACCCCATAGCAGAAGATGAAGTAAGCGCCGCCTACGACTGTCAGCAAAGAGGTCAGCATCCACAGGCTGTCACTGCGCTGCATACGCCCGTATACAAACACAGCAATGGCGCAGATCAGTGCAATTGCAGAAGGAATGGCAGCCACCGCCCAGCGCCGGGCCAGCATTGCCTTCACATCACGCATATCTTCCTGGGTATACATGCTTCAGCCTCCTTCTCAGTCCTTGTTGCGGGGCTGGATCTTCTGCATCAGCTTGATGGTGATGAAGAACAGGGTCAGTACCAGGAACACGCCCAACAGGCCCATCAGGGTGGTGAGCAGGCCCTTGGTGAACAGGGGCAGGGTGACCAGCGCGCTGTTGGCAACGGCCTCAGCAGCGGGCTCAACCGTCTCAATCAGTTCAGGAGCAGCCGTCGCAGTAATTTCAGCGGCAGCTTCGCTCAGCATCGAAAACCATTTCATCATAATGAATTACTCCTCCACAAATTACCAGATACCGCCCAGCATCATGCTGACCAGCGTGATGACCATGCCGCCGGCCACGATGGAGCCCAGCTGACCGGAAACGTTGGCGCTGATGGACTGCATGAGGATGAAGTTGTAGGGATCTTCCTCCTTGGCGATCTTCTGGATAACGCGCGCGCTCATGGGGAAGGCGGAGATACCGGCAGCGCCGACCATGGGGTTGATCTTCTTCTTGCGGAACATGTTCAGAGCCTTGGCAAACAGCACGCCGCCGGCGGTGTCAAACACAAAGGCGAACAGGCCCAGCGCCATGATGAGCAGCGTGTCCAGGCGCAGGAAGTTCTCGGCAACCATGGTGCCGCCGATGGTGATGCCAAGCAGAATGGTGACCAGGTTGGCCAGCTCGTTCTGGGCGGTCTTGCTCAGGCGTTCCAGCACGCCGCACTCGCGGATGAGGTTGCCAAACATCAGGGAGCCTACCAGCGGAGCGCTCATGGGCACGATGATGCCGGCAACGGCGGTTACGATGATGGGGAACAGGATGAGGGCCAGCTTGGAAGCGCGCTCCTCGTTGTAGTCCATGCGGATCATGCGTTCCTTTTTGGTGGTCAGGGCCTTGATGACCGGGGGCTGGATGACGGGCACCAGCGACATGTAGCTGTAGGCAGCCACGCTGATGGGGGCCATGTAGTCCTTCAGGTCAAAGTGGTTGGCCACGTACAGGGTGGTGGGGCCGTCGGCAGCGCCGATGATGCCGATGGCAGAGGCCAGGCGCAGGATCAGGCTTTCATCGCCGGCGGTGGCGGGCAGCACGATGGGGATGAGAATCAGGGAAACCAGGAAGGTGGCGAAGATGCCGAACTGGGCAGCAGCGCCGAAGAAGATCATGCTGGGATCCTTGAGCAGGGGAGAGAAGTCGATCATGGCGCCAACGCCGATGAAGATGAGAATGGGGAACAGTTCATTGGCGATACCGGCATTGAACAGCACCGTCAGGAAGCCATGCTCGCCCAGAGCGCTGGCAGCACCGATGCCGGTAACGGCGTCGATGACAGGGGGCAGGTTGGCCAGAATGGCGCCAAAGCCGATGGGCAAAAGCAGAGCGGGTTCATAGTCCTTTTTGATAGCCAGGTAGATGAGCACGCCAGCGATGACAAACATAGCAAGCGTTTTCAGGCCTGCACCGGAGAACAGGTACAGTACGCCGGAAAACAGTTCCTTGAGGATGGCTGCGATATCCAAGGTGTTTCCTCCCTTAAGTGTGTTTTATAACAATGCCTATGCGCATTATTATCCTGTTGTCCTGGTCGGCGCTCAGCGCATCGACCATTTGCGCGACGTCTGCGTTTGCGGCGTAATGCCGGGCATTGTGGTCACGCTTCGGTTTTTGGTCACGTTGAGCACCATGCCGATGCCGATCATGTTTGTGACCATGTTGCTGCCTCCGTAACTGAGGAACGGCAGCGGAATACCGGTAACGGGCATCAGGCCGGTGGTCATGCCCACGTTTTCAAACACGTGGAACAGAAGCATCGCCATTACGCCGATGATGATCATCTGACCAAAACGGTCCAGCGTATACCTGGCCAGATGAAGCATGCGCAGAAGAATCAGCAGATAGCCAAGAATCACCAGCGCGCAGCCGATGAAGCCGAAGGCCTCGCCGATGGTGGAGAAGATGAAGTCCGTCCAGTCTTCAGGCACATAGTCCAGCTGGCTGAAAGCGCCCTGCACAAAGGTACCGCGGCCAGTAAGCCCGCCGGAACCGATGGCGATTTTGGAGTTGTTCACCTGATAGGTGGCACTTTCGTCCACCAACGCAGGGTTGACAAAGCTGAGGATGCGTTCCAGACGGTAGTTGCTGGAGCCGCTGGCCACCATGTAGCCATACAGCAGCGCAATGCCGGAAACGCCTGCCGCAATGATGGCGAACATGATTTTGATGCGCAGGCCGCCGAAGAACATCATGATGCCAAACACGAAGATCATAACCAGAACCGATCCCATTTCGCCCTGCAGAAGCGTAAGGCCCCACGGGATGGCCATCAGCACACCCAGACGGATCCAGCTGCGCATGTTGCTCAAAGGGTCAGTCTCAGTTTCCAGATGTTTGGCAATAACAATGATACAAGCCAGCTTAACGAACTCGGACGGCTGAATGGTGTAGCCCCAGATCAGGTCGGTCCAGGCCTTAACGCCCTGTGCCTGGTTGGTGATGAGCGTGACGGCCAGCAGGCCGCAGGCTGCATAGTAAAACAGGATGGCGCGGCGGCGTACAAAGTCGTAGGAGATCACGTAGGTCACAACACCGATGATGATGGGGGAGATCATCAGGAAGATGGCCTGACGCATGCCGTAATAAGAGGAAACGATGTAGTTGAGCAGTGTGTCCTCAGTGGATGAGGATACGCTGAATGTGGCGACGGAAACCGACAAAACGCCGAATGCCGCCATGGCAAAAACCATGATGACCAGGGGCAGGTCGAAATGCGCGCGTGAATGACGCGACTCATTGACCATCATAGAGAAGATTCACCTCCCGTTTCAGGTAAGGGAGATTCCGTTGGGTTTCTTCCAGCGGAACAGCCCGCGCTTTTGGGGTTCAAACACGGGCATGGGGATGGAGTCGCCCAGGAAGCGCTGGGCGATGCGGTCGATCGCTGCCTGCGCAGGGCAGGTACGCTCCATAAAACTTTCATGCTGATTAACGGCGGCCAGCACGGCGCGGTCGTCTGGAATGCAGCCCAGGAGAGGCACGTCCAGCGTGGCA
Organism: Clostridia bacterium; assembly: GCA_017517815.1. The sequence continues at coordinate 18,955 of JAFWYA010000034.1, forward strand.
GCCACTACCTGAGGACTGTACATTTCGCCGCTTAAAACCATTTCAGGGATCACACGGTTAACGATCAGCATCGGGCGGCTTTTGCCGCTTTCCTCCAGCAGGGCGATCACACGTTCTGCATCGCGGATGGCGATATCATCCGCCGTGGTGACCAGAATGCTGTGATCGGCGGCGGACAGCAGGTTTTTCACCCCGCGGCCAATGCCTGCCGGCGCGTCCAGAAACACATAGCCCGCACGCTTTTTCAGCTTTTTGACGATGCGGTCCATGTCGTCAGCGTCCATGTCGCTCACGTCGCCCAGCTGAGAGGCGGGCAGCAGGCTGAGACCTTCGTGCAGCGTGTGAGGAATGAGCGCATACTTGATTTTGCAGTCTTTGCGCGCTACGTCCAGTGCGTCATAGACCACCTTGTTGTGCATGTTGTAAAGCATATCCAGGCTGCGCAGGCCCATATCGGCATCCACGCAGCAGCACTTCATGTCGCGCCGGGCAAGTGCAAGCGCCAGCGAGGAGGTCACCATGGATTTGCCTACGCCGCCCTTGCCGGACAGGATCACCCATGCCTGACTCATTTGAAACGCCTCCTGCCAATTTGATTACGGTGCCAGCTGGTTGCCGCTGGGGAAGATGCTGTTTTCGTTGCGCAGCGTCTTCTGATCCAGATACCATTCCACAAAGTCGCGCGCAGCCACTGCGCCCTGACCACCGCTGAAGCCGCTGGGAATGAACACAACCACAGCGATCTCCGGCGCTTCGGTCACGACCGGCACGCCATCGATGGTTTCGGATTTGTAGGGGGCCAGCATAACGAACCACGAGTTGTTTTCAAGGTCGATGGTGGTGACCTCAGCGGTACCTGTTTTCGCGCATACGCGGTCCTGATACTTCCAGTTGCGGAAGTACTTACCTGCAGTACCGCTCTCGTCAACTACGCCTTCCATGCCTTTGAGGATGTATGCCAGATACTCCTCTGAATTTTCAAATTCGTTCATCATGCTGGGGGTACGCTGGCTGACGATGTCGCCTTCGGGCGAGGTGATGGAGTCAACCAGCATCAGGTTGTATACCTTGCCGCCGTTGCCCAATGCCGCAACATAGCGGCTGACAGCAGCGGGCGTGACCACGGTGATGGACTGGCCGATGGCGACCTGTACCGTCTGCGAAGCACCCCACTTGATATCGTTGAGGTAGTTGAATGTATCGCCGATGATGGCCTGTGTGTAGACCATGTCACGGGTCATGTTGAGTTCTTCCATCAGGATGGGACGCATTTCGCGCAGCCACAGTTCGCCGTTGGAGCCCTGGTCGGTGTTGACGGCCATGTCCATCAGGCGCTTGACGCATTTGTTGAGGCGCTCATCATCATAGGTGATGTTTCGGCTGGCGCCCTGGTTGCGCAGGTGCTTTTTGAGCGAGTTGAATACGATGATGGGAACGGCGGTATCCTGCGAAGATTCGTCCATGGCCTTGTCAGGGTCGTAAAGACTGGTTTGGCAGCCAACAACGCTGCGTTCTTCGCCGGGCAGGTCGACGCCTGTTTTGCTGGTGAGGCCAAACTCGCTGGCGTACTGGTACATGCGGGTCTCACCCAGACGGTAACCCAGTGTATAGAAGAAGTAGTTGCAGCTGTTCTGCAGGCCCTGAATGATGGTCTGATGCTGGTGCTGATAACGCAGGCCTTCGCCAATCCAGCACTTAGGCGCCTGAGATTCGACGCTGGTGACCAGCATGAAGCGGCCTTCGTCGTTGATGGTTTCGTTGACGTACAGTTCGCCTTCAATCAGCGCGCCGAGCGAAGAGACCATCTTGAAAATGGAGCCGGGGGTGCCGCGCGCGTGAATGTTGTAGTTCATCAGCACATTGCGCGTGTCGGTCAGAATGGCGGCGCGCTCGGGGCCGCCCTCAACCATGGTGTTTAAGTCAAAGGTGGGGTAGTTGGCCATGGCCAGCACGCGGCCTTCCATGTCCACAACCATCATGGCGGCACGTTCAGCCAGCGAAAGGGGATACTTTTCCCAGTTGCGGCTTTCGATATCGCCCTTATTGCTTTCCAGCCAGCTCTGGTTCATCAGCTTGCCTTCCTGCACGCTGCGGGTATCCAGCACGTTGTTGGCCAGTGCGCGTTCGGCCTGCTGCTGATAGCTGGCCTTGATGGTAAGCTTTACGTTGTTGCCGTCTTCGGGTTCGGTGTAACTGAGCTCACGGGTGATCTTGCCGACGCTGTCGCGTTCGACGATGCGGTAGCCCTGTCTGAGATCGCTGTTCTGGGTCAGCCAGTCTTCCATGGAGGCTTCGATACCGTCCACGCCGATGGTGTCGGAGAACTTGTAGCCCTTTTCAGACAGCTCCAGCCACTTGGCGGTAGAGGGAATGGCGCCCATATAGCCGATGACCTGGGCTGCCAGCGTACCGCGCGGATAAATACGCTTGGTACCCATGGCGATCTCCATGCCCGGCAGCGTCATGGACTGGGTTTCGATCTGAATAACGGTTTCGTAGGGCACGTCTTCAGCAATGACGATGGGCTGGGAGTTGAACAGGTTCATCTGCATTTCGGAATAGACGGCCATGACTTTGAGCATGGTCTCTTCATCTAGCCAGATGCAGTCCACATAGGCGTCGCCTTCTTTTTCCTTGAGCGCGTCGATATCTGCCTGGCAGGTAGCAATGCGGAAGCGGCTCTTGAGACGGTCGATGCACATTTCAGCGGTGGGATAGCTGAGGGCGCCCAGATAGTGGTTGCTGCGCCACTGCGATTCGCGGGTCTGCAGAACGCTTTCGCTGACGCCGGAGCCGAAGTTGAACTCCCACTGCGGGTTTTCCACCGGGATCTCGATTACGGTACCGTCTTCCAGCGTGACCTTTTCAGGCTGCTGGCGGCGGATGACGAAGGAGACCTTCAGCTCGTTTCCGCGGGATTCGATGATTTCGATCGTGCGGCGGATGGAGTCAGTCAGCGCAGCATATTCAGCCTTGCTGTTCTGGCTGGCGTCGCGGTAGAAGGTAACGTTGTAGATATCCTCGTCACGGGCAAGGATGACGGCGTCAGCGTCGGTGATCATGCCGCGGCTGCCGCGCAGGGTGATGGTTTTGGTACGGCGGGTTTCAGCGCTTTCGGTATAGTCCTCGCTGTCCAAAAGCTGCAGACGGAATACGCCGCTGAGCAGATAAAGAAACATCAGCAGCAGTATGATCAGAAATGTCAGATAACGGCCGCCCAGATTATAGGTTTGCTGGGATGCGGCACTGCGTTTTCTCAATGAGATTCACCTCCCGGAAAAAGGATGCACAGGAGTGAGCAAAAAGGTTCAGCGCGCTTTGCGCAGGCGATAGGTGCCCAGCCACCAGCGGATGGGGAACTGGAACACGCCGGCAAGCGCCATGGTGTAGACCATGTCGGTAATGGCGCGGCCCCAGTGGGCAGCATCGAGCGTAACGCCGGAAAGATAAGTGTAGATCAGGTTGACGCCTTCAAACACACCGGTGCTGGTGCCTGCGCACAGAATGGTGCGCAGGTGGGGATTCCACTGCGTGCCGCGCTTGCCCTGGGTGAGCTCTTCCTCCAACTTGCGTTCGCTCTTGTCTGAGAACATCAGCGCGCCCAGCATGGCGCACACCGGGTAGGCAATCAGGCTGATGTAGTCAAGCGCGGGCAGCATAATTTCGAGCAGGTAGCCCACCGTGAGCGACATGACAAATGCGTACTTGCGGCCCAAACACACCGTGACCACGGCGATGAGCGCAAACGCAGGGTTTGGCGCTACACCGCCGATGGCAATGGGTTCTGCCACTGTGGCCTGCAAAAGATAGGCTAGCAGCGTCAGCACAAAGAATTTCAGTGTTTTTTTGAACACGGTCAGTCATCCTCCACCGTCAGGTCAAGCGGGGGCGCAGTGGGCGTGGGGCTGGCCGTGGGCGGCAGCGTGAACCCGTAGCTGGGTTCGTCGCTGACGCCGGTGGGCACCTTGTACTCGTAGCTGGTATCCGCGTCGATGGTGGGTGCGGGCGTGATGACGATCTGCGTGCCGTCCTCGGCGAGGATCACTGTGGGCGTGGGCGCAGGCGTGGGTTCGGGCGTGGGTGCCAGCTGATAGAAGTCGCTGCCGATCTGGATGGTGGGCACGGGCTGCGGCGTATCCAGCGGCGTGATGGTAATCTCGTCGGTATCCACGCGCTGTTCAACAGCGCCGGCCTCGGGCTGATAACGCAGTACGATCACATATTCGATGTGCTGGAAGTCCGCCTGAGGTTCCACCACGACGAACTGCTTGTTGCTTTCCATGCCGCGCGTGCTTTCGCGCACGGTGCCGATCGGAATGCCCTTGGGGAAGGACATGCCCACGCCGCTGGTAACCACCAGGTCGCCCGGGCGGGGCAGGGTATCTTCGGGCAGATAGTACATGCGGCACTGGGCCGTGCCATCCACGCCCAGCGTGCCGCGCACAGTGCCCTGATCACGGGAGGAGGAGATGAGGCCGGCGATGGAGGCCTCGCTGTCGATGATGGTACGCACGGTGCTCTTGGTTTCGCTCACGTTGTAGGTGTAGCCGACCAGCGCGCCGTCCATGGTGACGGCCATGTAATCCTCCACGCCGTCACGAAGGCCCTTGTTGATGGTGAAAACCGAGAAATAGTTGCCGCTTTCGCGCCCGATGACGGTGGCGACCAGCGGGTTCATGCTCTCGTTGACGGAAATTTCGTCGTAAAGGTTTTCATAAACGCTCAGCTTATGCTGCAGCTCTTCCACCAGCATGGCATCGTACACCAGCTGCTCGTTTTCCTGCTTGAGGTTGTTGTATTCCAGCTCGATGCGCGCACGCAGCTTGAGCTTGTAAAGGTAATCCACCACCCAGTCCACCACGGAAGAAAAGCCGTTCTGGACAGGGGTGAGGACGCTGGCCACCTGATTTTCAGGCACGGCCAGCAGTTCGTTTCCGGTGATGAGGTGGAACAGGTGCATGCCTGCCAGCCCCATCAGGACCACGATGATCACAAAGATCAGCACGCGGCGAAGACCCCGCAGCAGGCGGTTGTCCGATGCGCGCTTGCGATCTGTCTTGGGTGCTTTGGATCTCATGAGCATCCTCCAAAAGGCGTCAGAATTCGTTGAGGAAGCTGGTACGGCCCAGATGCTGCAGCATTTCGAAGTTTTCGATCAGGTTGCCAAGACCCTGTGCAGCGCATTCCATGGGCTGCTTGGACAGAAGCACCGGAATGCCCAGCTCGCTGGCGATCATCTGGTCCAGACCATACAGAAGAGATCCGCCGCCGGTGAGGTAAATGCCGTTGTGCATGATGTCGGCGGCCAGCTCGGGCGGCGTACGCTCAAGCACCCACTTGATAGCGCCCAGAATGGCCATGCAGGGCTCGTGGATGGCTTCGTAGATCTGGGTGGAGTTGATCTCGGTGGTCTGGGGCAGGTTGGTAACCATGTCGCGGCCGCGGATGCGCGCGCGGCGCTCTTCACGAAGCGGCAGCGCGGCGCTCAGGTCCAGCTTGACCTCTTCTGCTGTGCGGTCGCCGATGAGAATGTTGAACTCGCGCTGGATAAAGCTGATGATAGCCTCGTCCAGCTTGGCGCCGCCAACGCGGATGGAATGGCTGATGACCGTGCCGCCCAATGACAGCACCGCCACGTCGGTAGTGCCGCCGCCGATATCCACCACCATGCAGCCGTTGGCCTCAAACACGGGCAGACCACTGCCCAGCGCCGCCAGGAAGGGCTTTTCGATCATATAGACCTTGCGGCAGCCGGCGCTGCGGGCAGCCTCACTCACGGCGCGGCGCTCGATGGAGGAAAGCGAACAGGGGTAGCTCAAAAACATCTGCGGGCGGATCAGATAGCTGGAACCGATCGCCTTGCGGATGAAATATTTGATCAGAATTTTGGTGATATCAAAATCGGTGATGACGCCTTCACGCATGGGCTTGACAGCCATCACGCCCTCAGTGGTGCGGCCCAGCATGATTTTGGCGTCGTTGCCGATGGCACGTACATGGCGCTCGTTGGTGGCTTCCACCACGGCGATGGTGGGTTCGCTTACGACGATTCCCTTGTGCTTGACATATACCAGCGTATTGCTCGTACCCAGGTCCATGCCCAGGTCATGTGCAATGATGCCCATTGAAAATCCACATCCGTTTCTGCGTTTGTTCAAAAAGGTCAGAATGTAATGCCCGCCTGCGCCAGGAAGCGCGTGAGCAGGCCCAGCGGCAGCCCGATGACGTTTGAGTGGCTTCCACTGATGCGGTCGATGAAAACGCCTGCTTTGCCCTGAATGGCATAGGCGCCGGCCTTGTCCATCGGCTCGCCTGATTCGATATAGCGTTTGATCTGTGCGTCGCTCAGCGGCATGAACACCACATCGGTGGTGTCTACATCCACAAGCTCACGCCCGTCGGGCAGACGCATGCAAAGCCCCGTATGCACCTGATGCGCGCGGCCGCTGAGCAGGCGCAGCATACGCATGGCGTCCGCCTCGTCCTTAGGCTTTCCCAGCACTTCGTCGTCCACACATACCAGTGTGTCCGCCGCAAGCACAAATCTGCCGGGATAACGCTGCGCGACTTCGTCGCACTTGGCTTTGGCCAGCGCCTTTACACGCTGTGCGCCGGTGCCTTGCACATGCTCTTCATCCGCCTGAGAGGGGTCGACCACAAAAGGAATGCCATACAGCGACAAAAGCTCGCGCCGTCTGGGCGACTGGGATGCCAGAACGATGGGTTCCATGGTCAAAAACGCCTCCTTGGCGATGCGCATAAAAATCAACAGCTTATTATACCACAGTTTCAATTGCGATGGAAGAACAAACCGCCCTTCAAATTATGAAGGGTTTGTAAAAAGAGCGGAAAGCTTGACAAATGGACGCTTCAAGGCTATCATTATAAAGAAATTTTACCATCTTACGAGGGGAGACGTTTGCAATGGCGGCTTTGACCATGGACAAACTCGTCGCGCTCTGCAAGGGCCGCGGCTTTATCTATCCCGGCAGCGAAATTTACGGCGGCCTGGCTAACAGCTGGGACTATGGCCCGCTGGGCGTGGAATTCAAAAACAACGTCAAGAAGGCCTGGTGGCAGAAGTTCGTTCAGGAAAGCAAGTACAATGTGGGCCTGGATGCTGCCATCCTGATGAACCGCGAAGTGTGGGTGGCCAGCGGCCATGTGGGCGGCTTCAACGACCCGCTGATGGACTGCAAGGCCTGCAAGGCCCGCTTCCGTGCTGACAAGCTGATTGAGGACTTCACCCAGGGCGCTGAAACCGGCGACGGCTGGACCAACGCTGAGCTGGAAGCCTACATCAACGAGCACGACATCGTGTGCCCCACCTGCGGCAAGAAGGATTTCACCGGCATCCGTCAGTTCAACCTGATGTTCAAGACCCATGCCGGCGTGACCGAAAACAGCACCAACGAGATCTACCTGCGTCCTGAAACGGCTCAGGGCATCTTCGTCAACTTCCAGAACGTGATGCGCGCTACCCGCAAGAAGCTGCCCGCCGGTATTGCTCAGATCGGCAAGAGCTTCCGCAACGAAATCACCCCCGGCAACTTCATCTTCCGCGTGCGCGAGTTCGAGCAGATGGAGCTGGAATTCTTCTGCAAGCCCGGTGAGGACCTCGAATGGTTCAACTACTGGCGCACCTTCTGCAAGGACTGGCTGCTGAGCCTTGGCATCAAGGAAGAGAGCCTGCGCCTGCGCGACCACGAGCCCGAGAAGCTGGCCTTCTATTCCAAGGCCACGACCGACTTCGAGTACCTGTTCCCCTTCGGCTGGGGCGAGCTGTGGGGCATTGCTGACCGCACCGACTACGACCTGACCCAGCATCAGGAGCACTCCGGCAAGAGCATGGAGTACATGGATCCCATGACCAATGAGAAGTTCATCCCCTACTGCATCGAGCCCTCTCTGGGCGTCGACCGCATGGTGCTGGCCTTCCTGTGCAACGCCTATGAAGAGCAGGAGCTCGAAGGCGGCGACGTGCGCAACGTCATGCATTTCCATCCCGCGCTGGCGCCCTACAAGTGCGCTGTGCTGCCCCTGCAGAAGAACAAGCTGGGCGGCCTGGCCACCGAGATCTACGAGGGCCTTGCCAAGCACTTCATGGTCGACTATGACGAGACCGGCTCCATCGGCAAGCGTTATCGCCGTCAGGACGAGATCGGCACGCCGTACTGCATCTGCGTCGACTTCGAGACCGAAGAGACCCAGTCTGTCACCTTGCGCGACCGTGACACCATGACTCAGGAGCGCGTTGCCATCGCCGACCTGCCTGCCTACCTGCAGAGCAAGATGGCCTTCTGATCACACAAAAAATTAACCCGGCGTCCCCCATGAGGGAACGCCGGGTTTTTGTTGTTATTTGCGCCGATACAGCCGGTATTCAATGCCGTCGTATTCGTAGGTGGAGTGAAGATCAAAACGGGTGTTGAGCGTGTGCATGACCTGCTCGCCAACCTGATCCACCCGCAAAATGACCCATTTGGTATTATGCTGCAACGTTTCAAGGTAGTCGTTGCGGATGGCGTTGTCAGCTCTGGAATGCCATTCCAGCAGGAAGCAATAGGGACTAACAGGGCGGAAGTCGGTGTTGAGGAACATTTCCACATCCACCGCTGCAAGTCCGGCGGCCGCCATGTCGTCATGTTCATCTGCCGGGATGGTCTGGGCAATCGCGTCAACCATGTCGTTGTATGCCTGTTCATGGGCGATCTCTTCCGCTGTTGGCGCGGTCAGGTACTCAGCTTTGGCGATGGGCAGCGTGGTACGCAGGGTAAACAGCGTGAACGCCGCGCAGGTCAACGCCATCAACGTCTGCCAGCCGCGGTTGCTTTCGGCCAGTTCACAGCCGAAATACAGCGCTAGAGCAACCAGCGGCACGTGCAGCATGAAGTAGTGCGCATAGCCAATGCCGCTGATCGTGATCAGCACCGTGCCGATGCCGGACAGCAGCAGTACAGCTGCTGCAGTGAAACGCCTGCGGACAAGCGCGCATACGCTCAGCAACATGCACACCAGCGAAGGAGTGATGAACGCCAGTACGCTGCGAAGGCTCTGCAGCGAAAGCTCAAGGCTTTCGGCATAGATCAGGTTAAACGTCCACGTGGCATAGATGAAGTCCACCATGGCCTTGCGGTAAGAAAAATACGCAATGAACGGAAGCACCGCCGCCAATACGCCGATGATGAGCATACAGGCATTGCACAGGATATTTTTCCACTGCCTGCGGCACAGCAGTTCAAGCGTGATCACCAGCGTGATGATGGCGGTGAGCAGGCCGTTGTTGGGACGCAGCATAACATTTGCGCCAAAACACAGGCCGTAGACCAGTGCATACAGCGGAGGATGCTTTGTATGACCATCTTTGAAATAACGCAGCTGCAAAAGTAGCGACAACATCAAAAACGGCATGCTGTAGGTTTCACACAGATTGCCATATTCCATCAACGGCAGCCAGAAAGTCAGCATCAGCACTGTGCCCAGAAAAGCGAAAACCGGCTTCATTTTCAGCCGCAGAGTGTGATAGCCAAGCCACAGCGATGCGCTTACAAACAGGCTCTCGATTACATACAGCGCCATGCGCGGCTGCGGGAAATGATAGGCGATCTTCTGGATCAAAAACAGCAGCGGGCCTTTGTGGTCAAACACCTCGCGGTAGGGCGTAAGCCCGTCTGCCCACAGCTTGCCCACGGCCTGAAACAATGCTGAATCCCAATGATATTCGTTGGGTCTCAGCGGCGTAGTGCCGTCGGCAAAGCGGTAAATCACCCAGAAGGCCAGCAAACCAAGCAGACCCTGCCATAGCAGATCGGCCCATAACCATTTTTTCTTCATCGGCGTTCAAAACCTCCGGGAATCAGCAGGCAGCCCCACAATACAGGCACGGCGTAATAGAGGCTGAGCACATAGCGCATGATGGCCACAGGCCCAAGCAGGCAGGTAAACCATACTGCAAGCAGCATGCCGAATGCAGCCGTCAGACCGTACTCGTGGCGGCACAGCGCATAGGCCAGACCGGCTACGCACAGCCATACGAAGAATGCAGGTTCGCTCAACAGGCGTGTGCCGGGGATGCCCATGAAGGACAGTGATTTGTCATACTCCATGTAGATTTTGTTGAGTTCCGGCAGCAGCGAGTTTTGCTCAATGGGGAAGTAGTCGATCTGGTGGACGGTCATATCGAAATTGTACAGCATATCCGAATAGGGCAGGATGTAGGGCAGGTTTTGCACCATAAAGGCTTCCACATAGGTTTTCAGGTGGCCCGCGCCCATGCGCGCCCACAGCTTCAGCAGGGCGGGAATGTTTTCATCCAGCAGATCATAGTCGATGGCCCATTTGACAGGGTCGGCGATCTGCGCGTGGTACAGCCCGGCCAGATCGGTTTCGCTGTACAGGGTTTCCAGCACGCCGTCTTCATCCAGCACGATGGAGGCAGGATCATCACGCAGCGTGCGCGCGATCTGCTGCAGCGGGATGGAAAGGATCTCGACTTTGCTGCCGGTGGTGGCTTCCATTTTGGTAATCATGAAGCCGTTGACAGCCAGATACAGTGCCATGCATACGGCCAGCAGCGCACTCATGCGGATGCGGCGGCCTTTAGCCCACCAGATGGCAAAGGGCAAAAGCAGCGCCAGCGCATAGACACCATTGTTGCGCAGAAGCATCATCAGCACGCTGATCAGGACGAAAAAGATCAGCCTAACCGGCTTCAGTCCGTACTTCCATACGTCGGCCAGCTGCAGGCAGAACACCGTGACCAGCGCGGCAAACAGTACGTCCTTCTGCGCGCAGAAAACCCATGGCGCATAGAAAGGGCACAGCGCAAACAGCAGCGTGACCGCCAGCCTTGCCCATACCGGCACACGGCGGCGCTTCATCCACCAGCAGGCATAGGCAATGCATGCAGCCAGCAGCACCAGCTGCACGCCGCAATAGATGGCAAGGCCCCATGTAGCATAGCCTTCAGGATGCAGGTCGATGCCCAGCATCATGCAAAAGCCCAAAAGTGCCGTATGCACAAGTGGGTGATGGGCATAGGGTTCTTCGTTGTAATAGGAATAAAACTGTGTGAGCGAGTCGGCGGAAAAGTTACCCGGCCAGAAGGCCAGCCACACCGGAATCCAGCAGACGCACAAAAGCAGAAAGATCAGAAAACCATTGCCGCTGATGCGGCTGAGAAGGCGTTCTGTTTTGAACTCACGGGCGCGCTGAAGATCACAAAGCCAAAACAGTGCGAATGCCATGGCATAAAACAGCACGCCAAGCAGCACAAACAGCCCCATGCCGGACAGCAGACGGCCTGCACGGAAAGCGCCGTATTTGCGAAGCTCGCAGCCGGTAACGGTCACGGCGGAAAACAGCGCGCCAAGCACTGCACAGCAGACGGTCAGCCGGCGGTCAGCGGTCAGCCGCTGACGGATGATGCTCCATTGCATAAGGGGGGACTCCTTTACTTGAATACCTGATAGATGCCGCACTTGAGATACTGCGTTTCGGGAGATGCAGGCAGGATGGGATGATCACGGCCCTGCGTGCGCCATTCGATCTGCCTCAGCTGCACGCGCGCGTCCTTCTGCGCATCCAGCAGCATGTTGTGAAACAGCGGCGGCGTAACGTGCTGGCTGCACGAGCAGGTGATGAGGAAGCCGCCGTCCTTGACCAGCTTCATGCCGCGCAGGTTGATTTCCTTGTAGCCGCGCAGCGCGCCCTCCACGGCGGAACGGGTCTTGGTGAAGGCTGGCGGGTCGAGGATGACCACGTCAAACTGTTCATGCGCATCCTGAGCGGCGCGCAGATAGTCAAACGCGTTGGCGCATTCAAAACGGACGGTGTTTTCCAGCCCGTTGAGCCGTGCGTTTTCGGTGGCACATTCACAGGCAAAATCGCTGATATCCACGCCGATGACTTCTTTCGCGCCATAATGACCCGCGTGCAGTGCAAAGCTGCCGGTATGGGTGAAGCAGTCAAGCACGCGCGCATCCTTCACAAAAGGTGCGATAGCGGCGCGATTTTCTTTTTGATCCAGGAAAAAGCCGGTCTTCTGGCCTTCCTTGACGTCCACCCAGAAGTGCACGCCGTTTTCGATCATTTCAATTTTGTCGGGCACTTCGCCGTAGAGCAGGCCGGTGGTCTGCTCCATGCCCTCCAGCTCGCGCACGGGTACGTCGCTGCGCTCCCAGATACCCATGGGATGCAGCTCGTCCACCAGCGCGTCAACGATATCCTGCTTGAAACGCTCCATGCCAAGGCACAGCACCTGCAGCACGATCACGTCGCCGAATGCGTCGGCGATCACGGCGGGCAGACCATCACTTTCTGCAAAGATCAGGCGGCAGCTTTTCAGGTCGGCAAAGTGACGACGGTAGTCCACCGCGCGCTTGACGCGGCTGCGGATCCACGCGCTGTTAATGCTTTCATCGCGACGGCTGAGCATGCGCAGGCTGATTTGCGAGGCCGGGTTATAAATGGCCATGCCCAGAAATTTGTGGCGGCTGCTGAGCACACGTACCACGCCGCCCGGCTGATGCGCGCCCTCCACATGGTCGATATCGCTGCGGAACACCCACGGATGACCGTTGTGCACGCGCTGTTCCCTGTTGTTTACCAGATAAACGTTTGCCATGGAAACCTCCCGGTTTTTCGGAATCTCACAGGGATTATACCACAGATTGGCCTTGTGTGGTATAATGGACGGGTAAAATAGCGAAAGAGGGTGCGCAATATGCGCAATATCGTTCTGGTCGGCATGCCCGGCTGCGGCAAAAGCACCATCGGCGTGCTGGCGGCCAAGGCCCTGATGATGAATTTTGTGGATACGGACCTCAGCCTTCAGGAAAAGGCAGGCAAGCCGCTGCAGCAGATGGTGGACGAACTGGGCACGGAGGGCTTTTCTCAGGTGGAGGAGGACTGCATCTGCGGCCTGTCTTTTGAAAATACGGTCATCGCCACCGGCGGTTCGGTCGCGCTGGAGGAAAAGGCCATGGAACATCTGAAAAAGACGGGGCTGGTGGTGTTCATCCATCTGGGATATGAGGCGATTGAGGAGCGGCTGAGCAACATCAAAACGCGCGGCATCGCCATGAAAAAGGGGCAGACCCTGCGCGATTTGTACGACTACCGGCAGCCGTTTTACTACCGCTGTGCCGACGTGGTGCTGGAGACCGACAGCCTTGACGTGGAGCAGACGGTTGCAAAGCTTGTCGAAACGGTAAAGCACGCTTGAAACTATTTCCAATATGTGATATGATGATTGCAGACGAATTTCGTTTTTCTTGCTAAAACATCATCAAAATATTGGAGGCCATGCTTATGGAACGCGTCTACCGTCAATTTGTGCTGGAAGGAACACCTGTGTACTGCCAGCCGTATGGTCACGGCCATATCAACAACACTTATCTGCTGCTGACGGATATGCCGCATGCCTACATTCTGCAAAAAATCAACACTCACGTTTTTCAGGACGTACCCGGCCTGATGGACAACATCATCGCCGTGACGGAGCACCTGCGCCGTCAGGATCCCGATCCGCGCCATGTGCTTACGCTGGTGGAAACAGTTGACGGCAAGCCCTATCTGACCACCGAAGAGGGCGAATACTGGCGCATGTATGAATTCGTCACTTCCAGCGTATGTCTGGAACTGCCCGAAAGCGCACAGGACATGCGCCGCGCCGGTGAGGCGTTTGGCCGTTTCCAGAAGCAGCTGGCGGATTTCCCTGCCGAAACGCTGAATGTGACCATTCCGCAGTTTCACGATACGCCCAACCGTTACGAGCAGCTCAGGCAGGCCATCCGCGAAAACCGCGCGGGCCGTCTGCATGAGGTGCAGTATGAGCTGAGCTTTTTCATGCTGCGCGCCGAGGAGGCAGGCATGATCCAGCAGATGCTTGCGCGCGGCGAACTGCCCCTGCGCGTGACCCACAACGACACCAAGCTGGATAATGTCATGCTTGACCGCACGCTGCATCTGCCGCTGTGCATCATCGATCTGGATACCGTTATGCCGGGGCTTTCTGTCACCGATTTTGGCGACGCCATCCGCGGCGGTGCATCCACCGGAGCGGAGGACGAGCAGGATCTGAGCAAGGTATCGCTGTCGCTGGAACTGTTTGAGGCCTATGCAGACGGTTACCTAAGCGCCTGCGGTACCAGCCTGACCCGCAACGAGATCGAAACGCTGGCGCTGGGTGCCAAGACCATCACGCTGGAATGCGGCGTGCGCTTCCTGACCGACTATCTCAACGGCGACGTTTACTTCCATACCGACCGGCCGGGCCAGAACCTGGATCGCTGCCGCACCCAGATGAAGCTGGTGCAGGATATGGAAGAAAAGTGGAACAGCATGCAGCAGATCATCCGTATGGCTGCAAGATAAGCTACAAATACGGCCGCCGCAGTCTTGAAGGCTGCGGCGGTTTTGTGTTATGATCTGCGAAAGGAGATGAGCAGCTATGCCGATTTCGCGCACACTTGGCATTCTGGCACACGTGGATGCGGGCAAAACCACCCTGTCGGAGCAGATTTTGTACCGCACAGGCGCAATTCGCGCGCTGGGACGTGTGGATCATGGCGACACCGCGCTTGATACGGACGCGATCGAACGCGCGCGCGGCATTACAGTATTCAGCGATCAGGCGTGGTTTGAGCTGGACGGACGGCGCTTTACACTGATCGACACGCCCGGTCACGTCGACTTTGCCGCCGAGGCGGAGCGCGCGCTGACAGCGCTGGATATGGCGGTGCTCATCATCGACGGCGGCAGCGGCGTGCAGGCGCATACCGTGGCGCTGTTTGAACTGGCGCAGCGCTATCACGTGCCGACGGTGTTTTTTATCAACAAGACCGATCTGGCGTCCTATAACGCAGAAAAGCTGCGGCAGCAGATCGCCGCAAGGCTGAGCGACGCCATGGTGGATATCATCGAGGACTGCAGCCCCGATGCTGAGCAGCTTGCTGTGCTGGACGACGAGTTTTGCGAACGCTATTTGATGGGCGAAACGGATCAAACTGATGCCTGGCAGGCGCTGCGTGCCTTGTTTGCCTCGGGAAAGGGTTTCCCGGTACTCAGCGGTGCGGCCCTCAGCGGCAGCGGCGTTGGTGACCTGCTCAGTGCGCTTTCCAATCTGGCGGATTTTGAAACGGATATTTCGCAGCAGCTGGACGCGCTGGTGTACAAGGTGCGTCGCGAAACAAACGGCGACCGCGTGGCCTATCTCAAACTCAAGGGCGGCGTGCTGCGTGCCCGTGACGCGTTCCGCTTTGGCGACCAGGTGGAAAAGGTGCATCAGATCCGCCTGTACCGCGGCGGCAGCTATATCGCCGTGGACGAGGCCCATGCAGGCGATGCAGTGGGCGTGACGGGGCTGGTGTCACCACGATGCGGCGACCGCATCATCGGCGATACGATCGCCGAAAGCCTTTCAATGCATATTTCCCCGGTGCTTACGGCAAGGGTGGAGCCTCCTGCCGGCACGGCCCCGGCCATCCTGCTGGAAAAACTGCGCATCCTGGAGGACGAGGAACCCATGCTCTCTGTTACCTGGGACGCGGCGCACAGCGCCGTCAACGTGCAGGTGATGGGTACCGTGCAGACTGAGGTGCTGACCCAGCTGATGGAAAATCGTTTCGGTATGAAAGTGCGCTTTCTGCCGCCGCTGGTTCTGTACAAGGAAACCATTGCCCAGCCTGTTGTGGGCTGCGGGCATTATGAGCCGCTCAGGCATTACGCCGAAGCGCATCTGCTCATGCGCCCCGGTGAGCGCGGCAGCGGCATCACTTATGACAGCCGCTGTCATGTGGATGATCTGACCATCAATTATCAAAGCCTGATCCGCAGCCATGTGTTTGAGCGCATACACAAAGGCGTGCTGACCGGAGCGCCGCTGACGGACGTGCATTTCACGCTGCTGTCAGGCCGCGCGCACCTGAAACACACCGAGGGCGGCGACTTCCGCGAGGCAGTTTATCGGGCCATCCGCCAGGGACTGATGAAAACCCGCTGCCAGCTGCTGGAGCCGTTCTACCGCTTTGCGATCACCGTTCCGGCGGATTGCCTGGGCCGTGCCATGACCGACATCACTTCCATGTGCGGAAGCTACGATGCGCCTGAGCATCTGGGGGACGAAGTGCGCATCGCAGGCCGGGGGCCGGTGCGCACGTTTATGGATTATCCCACCCAACTGCGTGCCTACACCCACGGCAAGGGCGGCATACAGCTGCAGCCGGACGGATATGATCTGTGTCACAACCCGGATGAGGTGATCGCCGAAAGCGGTTACGACTGCGGCGCGGATACGCAGAATTCGCCCGGAAGCGTGTTCTGTTCCCATGGCGCAGGCTATCTGGTCAACTGGGACGAGGCGGACAGCTATATGCATCTGCCGGTAGAAAGCGCCGAATAAACGAAAGAAGGGATCTTTACGGCAATCGTTGCTCAGCAGGTCGCGATTCTTGCGATCTTTGCGCTGATCGGATATGTGCTGGCCAAAAGCGGGCTGGTCGAGGCGGAGCATGCAAAGCTTTTGTCCACGCTGGAGGTATATGTGTGCTTTCCGTGCACAGTGTTCAAGACCTTTTCGGCCAACTTTACCGTGAGCTACCTGAGTGAAAAGTATGCGTCGATTTTGCTGTCGACGGTGCTGCTTGCTGCAGTTGCGGTCATTGCGCGCGTCGTTTCACGCAGGTTCAGCAAAAATCCGTACGAGCAGGATATCTACTGCTACACCATGGTCATCCCCAATACCGGCTATATCGGTTCGGCGCTGGTGGGCAATCTTTACGGGCAAACGGTGCTGCTCAACCAGATGCTGTTCAACCTGCCGGTTACCTTCTATACCTATACCGAGGGCTACCGCATGCTGACCGGCGGCAAGAAAATGACGCTCAAGCGGCTGATCAATCCCGTCATGATCGCGCTGATGCTGGGCTGCGTGGTGGGTATTCTGAGCATTCCCATTCCGGCAGTTCTGCAGTCTGTGGTGGATGGCGCAAACAACTGCATGGCGCCGCTGAGCATGATCCTTACCGGCATTGCCATTTCGGAATTTGACCTGCGCAAGCTTTTGAAGATCAAAATGGTGTATGTGATGACGCTCATCCGCCTGATCATTCTGCCGTTTGGCATGGCGTTTCTGGTGTCGCGCTTCTGCAGCCGCGAGATTGTGCTGGCCATCGTGATGCAGTATGCCATGCCCTGCGGGCTGAACACCATTGTGTTCCCCAAGCTGATCGGCGAAAACTGCGAGATCGGCGCGGGACTTGCACTGGTGAGCAATGTGCTGGCCATCTTCACCATTCCGTTGTGCGTGGCGGTATTCCTGTAAAATCAAAACGCCCGCTGTTTCAAACAGCGGGCGTTTTTTGACGATTACAGCCGGCTCAGTTCGTCGGGAGACAGACTGAAGCTGGGTACAAATTCGCGCATGAACTCATGCACTTCCGGCAGCACGTTCTGGTTGATGCTGTCCTGAATGCTGAGCTTGGCATGGGCAAAATCACGGTTGCCCATTTTTTCTTCTTCAACGCATTTGAGGTAGGCGCTGATGCGGTCGGCCGCCTTCACCAGCCGCCACTCGTAGGTGTTTTCGTTGGGAATGATATAGGGCTTGAAGGCAGACTGCATGTCATCCGGCAGCATGGCAAGCAGCTGCTCGCGCGCCTTTTCCTCCACGCCGCGGTAAGCATCCTGAATGATGGGCGACTTGTATTTCACGGGCGTGGGCATATCGCCGGTGATAACTTCGCTCACGTCGTGATACAGCGCAAGCATCACCACACGCTCGGGGTCAATGTCGCGCTGGTGGCGCGTTTTGCCAAGCACGGCCAGCCCATGCGCGATCAGCGCGGTCTGCATGCTGTGCTCCATGTCGTTTTCAGGCACGGTGTTGCGCATCAGTCCCCAGCGGCGGATGAGCTTGAGACGGTCCAGATAGGCAAAAAAGTGATTCATCGCACAGGCTCCTTTGCATCAAAAAGAAAGAACGCTGCCGCGCAGCAAAAACTGCGCGGCTGAAGTGTTTTTACAGCACGTTGGAGCTGGTGCACTCCACGTATACGCTGCCGTCCTTGCGGCGGGTCAGCTTGGCCTTGTTGCCGGCGCCGTCGTCGATGGTCATCTTTTCGATCTCGTTGAGGGTGAGGAAGTTCACCACGTCGCTCTCGACAAATGCGACCCAGTTCTTGCGGTCGCGCTGAGGCTTTTCGGTGCCTTCCATCATTTCTTCAATGCTCTTGCGTTCTTCAGTCATGATTTTGATCCCCTTTCCAAAAGTGGAGATTAATCATACCGCATTTGAACGCGAAACGCAAGAGGTCAGAAACCGACGGGTTCAAAGTCGTCCTTCCCATGCTTGCAGATGGGGCAGATGAAATCGTCCGGCAGTTCTTCGCCTTCGTGGAAATAACCGCAGATGCGGCATACCCAGCCTTTACGGGGCTTTTCCTCTGGCTTCTTTTTGGGCTTGACGTTGGCAAAATAGTAGCTGTAGGTCATGGAGGGCACGAGGCTTAGCTTTTCCGCCTGGGTAACGGCGGCAATGAACAGCAGGTGCGTACCGCAGTCGATGATCTGTTCCACATTGGCGCTGATCAGTGCATTGGAAACCTGCGGCAGATAGCGCAGGCCGTTTTCGCTGACAGGCTCGTCATGACCGGCAAACTTGTCCACATCCCGTCCGCTCTGGAAACCGAAACGGGTAAAAACATCCATTTTAGCGTCTTCGCTCAGAATGCTCAGGTTCAGTCGGCCATCCTTCTCAATGGCTTCACATGTGTGGTTTTTGCGGTTCACGCTTACGGCGATGCGAAGGGGCGTTTCCGTCAGCTGCATTACGCTGTTGACGATGCATCCACAGTCGCGGCTGCCGTCGTGGGCAGTCAGAACGTACAGACCATAGGAAATATTGAACAATGCAGTGGGATCAAGCGCCATGATAAATGCCTCCTCAATTTGTGTCGTTGATATTTATATACCCCGGACAGAAGATGGCGAAACCTGAAAAATATGATATAATCATTTTGTTACTATTTTGAAGGAGCTGACCAACATGTGGCAGGAACTGAGCTATCCCGAAGACAAAAACGAGCTGTATAATCTGCTGTCAGCGCAGTTGGCTGCTTTGATGGACGGCGAGCGCGACAGCCTGCCCAATATGGCCAATATGAGCGCGCTTCTGTTTGATGCGCTTCGGGACGTCAACTGGGCTGGCTTTTATCTGATGAAAGACGGTATGCTGGTACTGGGGCCGTTTCAGGGAAAGCCCGCGTGCATCCGTATTCCGATGGGAAAGGGTGTATGCGGTACGGCAGCCAAAACGCTTAAAACGCAGCTGGTGTACGACGTGCATCAGTTCCCCGGGCATATCGCCTGCGACGGCGCGTCCAACAGCGAGATCGTGATCCCGCTGATCAAAGATGACCGGCTCATCGGCGTGCTGGATATCGACAGTCCGGTGGTGGGGCGCTTTGATCTGAAGGACCAGCACGGGCTTGAAAAACTGACCTGCCAGCTTGCAGAGGGCTGCGACTGGTAAATAAGGAAGAAAGCCTTGCATTTTCACGCTTCTCGTCGTACAATAACCACGTCCTGCGATTCGTATCGGGCAGAGTAGCTGCACGCGCGTTAAGTGTTCATGAACGGGGAGTTGTCATGAAACGAAGCTGGTTTCCGGCGCGGTGCCTGCGGCGCATCCCGCTGTCTTGGTGCTGCCTCCTGCGAGTCGACAATACGTTGACAGGAGGTTTTTGTTATGCACAAAAACGGGAGACATGTTTTCTTTACCACGCAGCACATTGTGCTGCTGGCGCTGCTGGTGGCTTTGCAGGTGGTGCTGGGGAATCTTACCCAGGTGCCGCTTGTAGGCAAGCAGTTCAACTTCGGCTTTCTGCCGGTGGCAGTAGCTGGCGCACTGTTGGGCGTTCCCGGCGGCCTGATCGTTGGCGCGCTGGGTGACTTCATCGGCGCACATCTGTTCCCGGCAGGGGCGTATTTCCCCGGCTTCACGCTGACCAGCGCGCTGGTAGGCGTGCTGTACGCGCTGCCGCTGTATCGCCAAAAGCCGTCAGTTGTGCGGGTGATCCTCGCTGTAGCGCTGGCGACTGTGCTCAACCTGTTCCTCAATTCTCTGTGGCTGAGCATGCTGTACGGCAGCAAAACCTACTGGGGATGGGTCACGGCCCGCGCTGCCAGCTATCTGGTGGAAGCGCCTGTGCAGGCTTTGCTGATGTTTTTGTGCCTTAAGGGCCTTTCGCGCCTCAAACTGCCGCCCTCTGTGCGGCTGAGGAAGGAGTAACCCCATGAGATTCAGCCGCAAAGCGGTGCTTGAAACGCTGGAGGCGCTGTACCCCGACGCGCGTCCGGAACTCAACTTCCGCAATCCTTACGAGACCCTTGTGGCCGTGATGCTGTCCGCCCAGTGCACCGACAAGCAGGTCAACAAGGTGACTCCCGCGCTGTTTGAACGCTATCCCACTGTGGAAAGCATGGCCGCCGCCAGTGTGGAGGACGTGTACCCCATGGTGAAAAGCTGCGGCTTCAAGACCAAGGCATCCAATATCGTGGAAAGCTGCAGGCTTATTATGCAGCTGCACGGCGGCGAGGTGCCGGGCGATATGAAGGCGCTCACCGCACTGCCGGGCGTGGGGCAGAAGACAGCCAACGTGGTGCTTGCCAATGCATTCGGCGTGCCCACCATCGCGGTGGATACCCATGTGTTCCGCGTCAGCAACCGCATCGGGCTGGCACAGGCCAAAAACGTGGAGGAGACCGAACGGCAGCTGCAGAAGGCCATTCCGAAAAAAGACTGGGTGGCTGCGCATCACTGGCTCATTTTCCATGGCCGCAGGGTGTGCCATGCACGTAACCCTGCATGCGAAGCGTGCGCTTTGAACAACCTGTGCAAGGCGGCGAAAGCCGCGGGCGGCAAGGTCGTTACGCCCATCAAAAAGAAGACTGACATTCAGGCATAAGATAAGGAGAAACCCAATGGCATCTTTCGTAGATCGAGTGAAAATTACCGCCAAGGCCGGTAACGGCGGCAACGGCTGCGTGTCGTTCCACCGCGAGAAATTTGTGCAGAACGGCGGACCTGATGGCGGCGACGGCGGCATCGGCGGCAATATCGTGCTGTATGCAGACCCCAACATGCACACCCTGCTGGACTTCCGTTTCCACACCAAGTATCTGGCTGAAAACGGCGCGGACGGCAGTGCACAGCGCTGTCAGGGCAAGCGCGGTCAGGACCTGGTGATCAAGGTTCCTGTGGGCACTGTGTTCCTGCGCGACGAGGACGGCGCCGTGGTGGCTGATATGAGCGAACCCGGTCAGACCAAGATTCTTCTGCGCGGTGGCCGCGGCGGTTACGGCAACCAGCATTTCGCCACGCCCACCCGTCAGGCCCCCAACTTTGCCAAGCCCGGCATCAAGACCGAGCAGTATGTGTTCCGCCTGGAACTGAAAACCATTGCGGACGTAGGTCTGGTGGGCTTCCCCAACGTGGGCAAGAGCACCATTCTGGCCACCGTCACCGCTGCCAAGCCCAAGATCGCCAACTACCATTTCACCACGCTTACCCCCAATCTGGGCATCGTCAAGCATCGTGAAATGGACTTTGTGCTGGCGGATATCCCCGGTCTGGTGGAAGGCGCCAGCGAGGGCGTAGGCCTCGGTCATGATTTCCTGCGCCATGTAGAGCGCACCCGTCTTCTGCTGCATGTGGTGGACGCCGCCGGCAGCGAAGGCCGCGACCCGCTGGAAGATTTCCGCATCATCAATGAAGAACTGGAAAAGTATGGCGAGCCCATGGGCCGTCCGCAGCTGGTGGTGCTCAACAAGTGCGATCTGATCTACGACAGCGAAGAGATCAGCCAGCTGAAAAAGAAGTTTGAAGACATGGGCTACAAGACCTTTGTCGTAAGCGCCGCCATGCGCAAGGGCTTTAATGAGCTGCTGGACGAAGTGGTTCGCATGCTGCCCGAGCTGCCCCCGCCGCTGGTGTTTGAAGAGGAAGAGATCGAAGTCGACCGCGTGATGCCCGACGACAGCTACACCATCCGCCGTGAGAACGATACCTTCTATGTGGAAGGCGCGGCCATGCAGCACTTCATCGACAGCGTCAACTTCGACGACGAGGAAAGCCTTAACTGGTTCCACCGCACCCTGCGTGACCGCGGCATCATCGAAGCGCTGCGTCAGAAGGGCGCCCAGGAAGGCAGCACCATTTCCATCGCTGATATGGAATTCGACTTTGTAGAGTAAGCGGCCAGTGGCCGCAGCCACTCCGCCAGACAGCATGATTTCCGGCGTGTTTTTCGCGCCCATACAGTTTGTTGAATCAAAAGGAGATACTACATGCTTACCAGCAAACAGCGCGCAAATCTGCGCAGCATGGCCAATACCATGGACACCATTCTGTACATCGGCAAGGAAGGCATCACCGAAGGCACCGTGAAGGAAGCCTACGACGCCCTCGAAGCCCGCGAACTCATCAAGTGCTGCGTGCAGCAGGGCTGCGAGCTCACTGCCCGCGAAGCGCTGGACGAGCTGTGCGGGCGCGTGCATGCCGAGCCTGTGCAGTGCATCGGCCGCCGCTTTGTGATGTACCGCGAAAGCAACACCAACAAGCGCATCGAAATTTAAAAAAGAATGATGCAGAGGGGAGGCCGCAGCATGCTTCAAACCGTGCTTCACGCATTGGAAGAACTGCGGTCTCCCTTTGCGTTATACGAAAACGATATCCACCGCATGGTCGCTGAAAGGCTGACGCAGGCCGGGCTCGGCTTTACCCATGAGGCAAAGATCGGCCCGGGCTGCCGCATCGACTATCTGGTAGATGGCGTCGGTATCGAGATCAAAAAGGGAAAGCCAGATGCGAGGGCGCTTTCGCAGCAGCTGTTGCGCTACGCCCGCTGTGAGGACGTAAAGGCGATTATCGTGCTCAGCCAACGTGCGGTGACGGTGCCCAAAACCGTACTGGGCAAGCCGGTGCGGGTGATCGTGCTCAATCAATTATGGGGGGTGGCGCTGCCGTGATGGATAACGAGGATTTCATTCTGATGCCGCCCTACCTGCTGGATTCCAGCGGCGCACAGCCGGAGCATGGCGCCAACCGCCGCACCTATGGCACGCTGAGCTACAACAAGCGCCGCAGGTGCTGGGTGGTCAAGGGCGATCCAGGCGTAACAGAGCTGTGCAAGCGGCTGTTTCCGGGAACGGAAACCAGCAAGCGCGGAGAGGCTCGCTTCACGGCGCACAGACGGCTTGTAGGAGAACTCAACTGGCTGATGCTGCGCTATCCCCTCACGGTGCGCGAAAGCGACATGGCCCGCTGGGAGGATGCACTGGCACAGGCACGTGAGTATGTGATCCGCCGGGAAGAAGCCAAACTGATGCCTGTGCGCGTTACGCCCAGTCCCACCACGTTTATGGGAACGCTGACGCCCTTCCAGGAGGAGGGGCTGGCCTTTCTGCTGCGCACCGACCGGGGGCTTCTGGCGGATGAAATGGGCCTTGGCAAAACGGTGCAGGCCCTTGCCATGCTCAGCGAAACCGGCGCCTATCCGGCGCTGATCGTGGCTCCGCCGCACCTGATGTGCAACTGGCAGAATGAGATCGCCCGCTTTGTGAGAAAGCCGGATGGCTCGCCGCTGAACGTGCATGTGATCAAAGGCCTCAAGCCCTATCAGCTGCCTCAGGCGGATATCTACCTGATGCACTATCTGCTGCTGCGCGGGTGGAAGGAAGCGCTGCCGCAGCTGGAGATCCCCACGGTGATCTTTGACGAAATTCAGGAACTGCGCCACAGCGGCACGGAAAAATACTCCGCAGCAAGCCTGCTGGCAGACGCTGCTCAGCGCGTGATCGGCCTGAGCGGCACGCCGATCTACAACCGCGGCGCGGAGATCTGGAATGTGGTCAATATTCTGGACTTCCACTTCCTTGGCGACTATGAGAGCTTCACGCGTGAGTGGTGCTACGGTTATGGCAACCAGATCGTGGCCAAGCCGGAGCTGCTTGGCGAAAAGTTGCGCGAAGAAGGCATGATGCTCAGGCGCACCAAGCAGGAGGTGCTGAAGGATCTGCCGCCCAAGCGCAGGCTGATCATGGCCATTGACAGCGATGACGCTGTTTACCGCAGACTGATGCAGCCTGTCCGGCAGACGGTGTGGCAGCTGAAGCACACGCCGGACGTCACCGGCAGCCAGCGCGCTCTGTGGGAAATGGAGATCGAAGCGGGCGAGAGGCAGGCGACCGGCATCGCCAAAGCGCCCTATGTAGCCCAGTTTGTGCGAGCACTGCTGGATGCGGATGAAAAGGTACTGTTGTTTGCCCATCATCACGAAGTGATGGATATTTACAAAAAGGAGCTGCACAGCTATTCGCCTGCGTTTATTACCGGACGCGAAACGCCCGCCATGAAGGAACGCTCGGTGGAGCGTTTCATGACGGGCAAAACGAATTTGTGCTGCATTTCACTGCGCGCAGCATCTGGCTTGAATCTGCAGCGCGCCAGCTGTATCGTTTTTGGCGAGCTGGACTGGTCGCCGGCGGTGCATTCGCAGGCGGAGGACCGCGCTCACCGCATGGGTCAGGCGGATTCCATCCTGTGCTACTATCTGGTTTCCTCAGAAGGCAGTGATCAGGACATGCAGGATGCGCTGGGCCTGAAGGTAAGCCAGTTTGTGGGGCTGATGGGCGACGAACCGCAAAGCCAGACCGATACGCTTTTGAGCGCACAGGAGGCCCGGCGGTATGTAGAGCAGCTGGTCAGCCGCCTCGTCAGCGAGGCAGGATGACGCTGACGCCTGCTTCAAAGTCCTGCGGCGCAAGGCAGGGATTGCTGCGCAGCAGACTGGCCACCGGCAGGTTGAAGCGCACGGCTACGCTTTCCAGCGTTTCGCCGGTTCCTAAGGTGTAGGTTTCCGGCAGGGAACAGGGCACGTTTTCCACAGGCACGCACACGCGCTGCCCAACGGTCAGATTGTCCAGATCCACGCCCGGATTGGCGGTTTCCAGCGTGTGACGGCTCACAAGACCTCGCATCTGCAAATCGGCCACAGTCTGTCCCTGTTCCACGGTATACTGCTCTGTTTCCGGGCAGGAAAGCGTGGGATCGGGCGATACGTCCGCATTGCCGCTGTCAGGCACAACGGGCGCGGGCGCAGGAGCGCTTCCGCCCAGTCCGCCGGTCTGGGGGGAGTCGTCTTCCTCACGGGGAATGCACAATACGTCGCCCACCATCAGCCGGGCGGGATGGATGTCGCTGTTGGCCGCCAGCAGATCACGCAGGGGTACGCCCAGCTTATGGGCAATCAGGTAGAAGCTGTCTCCGCGTTTGACGGTGTATTCCTCCGCACAGCGGCCAGGTCGGTTGGTTTGGGTCATAGGCTAGCTCCTTTCGGGTGATGTCCCTAAAGCCTATGACGCGCAGCGGGTTATTTTGCCTGCCAGGCGCCGCTTTGTTTCTGAAAGGCTGCAGCCAGCCGTTCCAAATCGGTATGCGTGTGGATGTTCTGCCGCTGCTCATTGACGGCCACCTGCTGCTGAGGCGTGAAGCTGTCGTAGAGCTGACGGCTGCGGCTGTCATTTGCAATGAGCTGCTGAAGGGTTTCATAGGATTGCATGTTGTTCACCTCCACGCAGGAGTATGTCTGCGCGGAGGCGATTTCATACAGAAAGGTTGTGTTTTGAATGCCCATGGTCAACTACTGCCGAAAGTGCAGGGCAGAGGTGCCGGTGGGGGAAAGCTGCACCTACTGCGGCGCAGCGCTCAGCCAGACCAATGAACAAATCTCCTTTGGCGTGGTTCGTGCGCCGGTCAGGGAATGGTTTGCGTGGAACAATCTGCTGCGCGTGGCACTGCCGGTATGGCTGCTGGTACTGGTCACCGTGCTGGCGGCAGAGGGACTTGCGGCAGGTCAGCAGGGCGTGATCGCGCTTTTGAAACAGGGCTTTCTGGGAACGATGACCGGGGTGCTTGGCATCACGCTTGCGGCGATCTGGCTGCTTTTGAAGCTGCAGGGTGTGGAAAATGTGCATGTCGTGCTGGACAAGCAGGGCGTACATGTGCGAATCTATCTGCCCGAGGGCAACGACGTGGGCCTGTACGCACGTTTTCTCACCCGGCAGAGCATCGAAATGCTTGCCGAAAGCGACGATCGCCCTGCGCTGGATGGTCTGATGCTGGTGCGCCGCATCACGCTGCCGTGGGCTGCTGTCAAACGCGTGCGTATCTGGCGCGAAGGCACGACGATTTTGTTTTTTCATCCGTCCTTCTGGCAGGCTGCGGCTGTGCGCTGCCCCATTGCAGAACTGGAAGAGGCTGAAGCTTATGTTCGCAAAAAGATGAAGCGTTTTAAAAAGGTGAAGATCCTGCCTGTTGAAAAGACGGAAAAAGCAAAAAAACGTTAAAAATGTTACATAAATATGAAGAATGTGCTTGACACATTTAATATTCTGTCCTACAATGAAGCATGGAAATAAAGGCAAAACTGCCTGATGAACCTAGTGGAGGGCATGCAGATGAAGCATGGAAAACACTGGCTGCGACTGCTGGCAGTCGTATGCGTTCTTTCGCTCCTGCTTCCGATGATTCCGTCGGCGCTGGCAGCATCCTATCCTTATGATACCATCAGCATGGACGACGTGAATGTACGTAGCCGTGCCAGCAGCAATTCCACCGTGATCAAAAAGATCAAGGCGGGCGACAGCGTGACCATTCTTGGCGTTTCGGGCGATTATTACCGCGTCAAGTTTGACGGCAAGACCGGTTACGCCGTGAAGATGTACATCGACGGCACCGATCCGTCTGCTGACGAGCCTTTTGACCCAAGCCGCACCCAGCAGGCTCCGCCTTCCATTTATCAATACCCCTACGACACGGTGGTGCTGCAGAACGTGAAGCTGCGCAAGACGGCTGAGGCTGAGGGTACAGTCATCCGCACGCTGCTGGAAGGCACCATGGTGGAAGTGCAGGAACGCACCTCCAATGGCTTTGCCAAGGTCAAGGCAGAGGGCAAGACCGGCTACGTGGTGGAAACGCACATCAACCTGGCCGATATTCCCGCGCCCACGCCTGTGCCCACTGCCACGCCCAAGCCCGGCACTGAAAAGTATACCGAGCTCAAGAGCGGCGACCGCGGCGAGGCTGTGACAGCCCTGCAGTCCGCTCTGGCGGAACTGGGCTACATGGAAGAAAAAGAAGTCGACGGCAAGTTTGGTTCCGTGACCGAAAGTGCCCTCAAGGTGTTCCAGAAGCGTAACGGTTTTACGCAGAATGGCATCGCAAGCGCTGAACTGCAGTTGAAGATGTATGAATCCACTCCCAAGGACACCCGCGGCTACCGCCAGTATGTGAAGACTGTGGCGCCCGTGGCGGGCGCGCTGATCCGCGAAAAGTCCAAAGGCGAGGCTGTGGGCAAGCTGCAGAAGCGCCTGAAGGAACTCGGATACTATACCGGCGAGATCACCAATGTATGCGACGCAGCCACCGTCGAAGCCCTGAAGCTGTTTGAAGGCCGTCATGGCCTGACTGCCGACGGCGAGGCTGACGCCAACGACCAGAATGTTCTTTATGGCGCGACCGCCATGGACGCTTCCGTTGTGGTAACGCCGACTCCCGCGCCCACGCTCACGCCGCCTACCCGCACCCTGCGCAAGGGTTCCAAGGGCGAAGACGTCAAGAGCCTGCAGCAGCGCCTGAAGGATCTTGGCTACTACAAGGGCAATATCACCGGCACCGTGAACGATGCGACTGTGGAAGCCCTGAAGGCCTTCCAGAAGAAGAGCAAGCTCGACACCGACGGCGTGTGCGGCCCTGTGACCCGCACCGTGCTTTACGGCGTGAACGCCACTTATGCGCAGCCCACCGCTGTGCCGGTCGTCACCGCCGCCCCCGTAACGTCCTATCCGCCCATCACGGAGGACAACGTCATCATCATCCGTTCCGGCAGCCGCGGCGAGATCGTGCTCAGGCTGCAGAAGCGCCTGCAGGAGCTGGGGTACTATACTTCTCGTCTTGACGGCGTATACCTCACCGACGATATCGAGGCCGTGCGTGCCTTCCAGACCGCCAATGGCCTGAAGGTAGACGGCAAGGCCGGTTTTGAGACTCAGAGCAAGCTGTATGGCGACAGCGCTATCGCTGGCAATGCCGGTAACACCACAACCGGTACGACTGCCGCTTTCACCACTGTGCGCTACGGCGACGAGGGCGAAGTGGTATCCACCATCCAGAACCGTTTGATTTCGCTGGGTTACCTCACCGGCAGTGCAGACGGCAAGTTTGGCCGCAACACCAAGAAGGCCGTCGTTGCTTTCCAGAAAGCCAATGACCTGGGCGCTGATGGCGTGGTAGGCGAGCAGACCTACGCGAAGCTCACCAGCGCTGAAGCTGCCGACAACAAGGTACCTACCAGCCAGACGCTGCGCATCGGCACCATCAGCGACGCTGTGCGCGATATGCAGAACCGCCTGATCGCCCTTGGATATCTGAAGGGTACTGCCGACGGCAACTTCGGCACCAAGACCAGCCTGGCGCTCATTGCCTTCCAGAAGGCCAACGGCCTGACGGCGGACGGCGTTGCCGGTACCAAGACGCTTAAAAAGCTAAACTCCACCACGGCTGAAAACACCAGCGGCGAGGAAAGCAAGACCACTACGGCCACCGCACCCACGGTGACCTACGGCAGCATCAATGCCTCTCAGGTACGCTACGCCAACTGGTATACCGAAGGCCGTGCCAAGTGCCGCCAGTTCCCCAACGCTACGGTGTATGACTTCACCACCGGCATCAGCTGGCAGGTCAACATGTTCAGCCTTGGTGCCCATGCCGATGCAGAGCCTCTCACCCCGGAGGATACTGCCAACATGATGCGCGCCTTTGGCGGCAAGCACACCTGGACGCCTAAGGCCGTGTGGGTTGTGCTCAGCGACGGTACCGTGTATATCGGTTCTACCCACAACACCGAGCACGGCACCTACCACAACCGCAATAATGATTTCAACGGCCACGTGTGCATCCACTTCCCGCGCACGCAGAGTCAGGTGGAATCCATCGGCCCGTACGCCACTTCTCACCAGAAGGCCATTGACCTTGGCTGGGCGGCTACACTCAAGCGGGCACAGTAAAATACACAGCAGGCAGGAAACAAAAAATCCTGCCTGCTTTTTTGCGTTTTTAATCTGTACCTGTGGCGTGCAAAAGGTGTGTATGTTATAATCAAAGCAAGGAAATACCTCCATTCGGAGGGAATGCAGGAGAAAGAAAAATGAAAAAGTATCTTGAAACATTTCTGGCAATG
This sequence comes from Clostridia bacterium, assembly GCA_017517815.1. The sequence continues at coordinate 48,252 of JAFWYA010000034.1, forward strand.
CGCGATCAGGAATTTTTGCGTACACATACGCAGGCGATCATGAAACTGGAGCGCCCCGGCACCAATGTGGACAAGCACCGTGCAAGCGACTATATTTATGAGCTGATGAAGGCAAACGGGCTGGACGCCGAGCGTATCAACCTGACGGCGGACGGAAAAACCGTGTGCCATGACAAAATCATGCCCGCCTGCTGGGATGCAAGCGTTGGCAGGCTGACCGTGCTTTCCGACTGGGAGGGCGATTCTGTGGTGGCGGATTATGACCGTCATCCCTTCCATCTGATCCAGTATTCCACCTCCACGCCGGAAGGCGGCGTGACAGCGCGACTTGTGCCGTTTGACCGCATGCTTGCCGGTGAGGACGTAACAGGCGCGATGATCCTGCTGCCGCAGGGACTGCTTCCTTCGGAGGACACGCTGGTGCCTTCTCTTGACCGGGGCGCGATGGGTCTGGTGAATTGCACAGCGTCGCTGGCCACAAGCGTGGGACAGGATCCCGACAGTCTGCTGTGGGCTAACAACTGTACTGAAACCGTCGCCTGGCATGTGACGGCTGGCGAGCGCGGTTTCGTATCCTTCTGCGTGACGCCTGCAATGGGCGAGAGGCTTGCACAGGCCTGCGCAAAGGGCGAGGTGCTGGTGAAGGTTGAATCCAACGGCAGACGTTTTGAAGGTACGCTGCCTGCGGTGACGGCGCTGCTGCCTGGTGAAAGCCCGCGTGAATTCTGGATGATCGCCCACAACGGCGAGCCGCTGGAGGATGACAACAATTCCGGCGTAATGGCATGCATCACCGCAATGATGCAGATCAAAAAAGCGGTCGAGGAGAAGAAAATCCCGCCGCTGAAGTATTCGCTGCGTGTGGTGTTTGCACCGGAACTGTACGGCAACGCAGCTATGGCTGTGCACTTTGGCGGTTGTCTGCGTGAACGCTGCATCGGTGCAATCTGTGTAGACGGCATGCCGATTGCGCCCACAGTGGATGGCGTGCTGGTGCAGTCTGCGCCGCCGCCCGTGCCCTTCTATGGCAATGCATTGCTTAGAGGCGCATGGGATGAATTTGGCCTCACCGTGAAAGAACCGCCGTTTGTTGTCGGCTGGCGGGACTACTGGTGCAGCGACTGCTTTATGTCTGACCCCACGGTGGGGCTGCCTACGGTCACCTGCAATAAATCGAGGGTGATGTTCTGGCACAACTCGCGTCAGAAGGAGGATTACATCGACTATCCGAAGTTTGCCAACGTTACGGCTGTCTACACGGCCTTTGCCGCTGCGGTGATCGCGCCGGACACTGCCTTCCTGCACCGCTTCCTGCCGGTCGCGGCATCCAACGCCATGCGCAAGCTCAGCCGCGCAGCCCAAACGCTTCCGCCCAGAAAGGGCACGGATGCAAAGGAACGCCTTCAGCATCAGCTGGATATTGAACTGGCGGATTTGCGTGCGTTTGAAGCAGCGGGCGCACAGAAGGAAGACATTGCGTCCGCCTGCAAAATGGTCAGCCGGTTTGCAAAAATGCTTACGCCCATGCCTGCGGAAGCAGCCGAAGAGCCTACGCCTGTGTTTGATTCACTGACGCGCTATGTGCCATACCGTACCTCCGTCGGCGTGCCGCACGACCTGGCCCGCGCGCCGTTTGAAAAGCGCAGAAGGCCGATGATCGCCAGCATGATGGGCCGCGTGTTCTCTGCGATGGATGGCGAACGAAACTTGCGTGAACTGATCACAGAAACAGAATTTGAAGAAGGCCGCGCCCTTACGGAACAGGAGCTTTCCGATTTTGCCGGTACCATTGAGCTGCTGGCGCAATATGGATATATCGGCTTAAAGTAAGCAACAAAAAAGGCCGCCCGTCAAGTGAAGTGATAAAAAGAAGGTAGACACGAAAGTGCCTGCCTTCTTTTTGCGCTATAATGAGAGATGGAGGTGGAAATATGGCAAGGAAATACACCATACGAAGCAAAGAAGAGAAGATGTCGATAGTAAAACAAGTTCTTA
>JAFWYA010000035.1 GCA_017517815.1 Clostridia bacterium
AAAATGGGTGCCGAAGTTGGCCCAGATATCGATCCCCTTGTCCAGCGATACCTTCTCGCTGACAGGCATGATGCCAACCGTTACCATGCGGTCCACATGGGAATAGACAGGCACGACCTCATCAGCCACAAACAGCTTTTCAATCAGAAATTCTTTGCGGGTTTCTTCGGTGGTGTAGCGCTTGAAATCACGCTGGTTGCAGGAATAGCGAATGTCCATGGATGCCCCTCCTTGTATATGGCTGCAGCAGAAAATCTGATTCCATACTAGCATGCCATTTGAAAAAAGGCAACCTTATTTTCAGCGTTTGAAGAATGCTACGGCTACTGCGCCCGGGCCCGCATGCGTACCTACAACGCTGCCGATGAGCGCTGCCGGCAGTTCGGTGCAGTGATCCTTCCAAAGGTCAGCGCTGTCCTCCACATATTTGCGCAAAAGCAGATCGCTCAGGCCTGTGTAGCCAAGCATCAAAGGTCTGGAAAAATCTACGCCGCCAGCGTTATGGATCTCCTGCATCAGCAGATTATTGCCCTGCTTGGAGCCGCGTGCCTTGCCGATCACCTGGATCTCGCCGTCGCGGATTGCGACGACCGGTTTGATCGACAAAAGCCCGCCTGCAAAGGCGACTGTTTTGGAAATGCGGCCGCCGCGCTTGAGATATTCAAGTGTATCCAGCATAGCGATCAGGCGCACATTTTCGCGTTCTTCCTCAATACGCGCAGCAATTTCGTCTGCCGTAAGACCCTTATCCGCCAACTGCAGTGCCAGTTGTGCCAGAATAGCCGTGCCGATCGCAACTGTTTTGCCATCTACCACATGTACTTCCGGATAATCCTGTGCGGCAATGCAGGCACTCTGATGGGTACCGGAAAGCCGTGAGGCAACCGTGATGACAACAGCCGTATCTCCAGCGTCACGCACCTGCTTAAAAACCTGGGCAAAAGCGTCGGGACCAGCCTGACTGGTAGTGGGCAATTCATCGCTTTCAATCAGCTTTTCATAAAACTGACGATTGGTAATGGTAACACCGTCGATATATTCCTGCGTGCCAAAACGAATGGTCAGCGGCACAGTCAGCACTCTGCCCTTTACATCGGGCGTTACATCCGATGTGGAATCAACGATAATTCGAACGCTCATTTTTCAATGCCCCTTTTGTTTGAATGGGGAATACCTTCGCGGCTGATCTTTTGCAGATTGGACGAGATCAGTTCCAGCGCTGAATAGAAAACAGCCCTGTCACTGTCCGTCAACCCCTGGCCGGCAGCTTCCACAGCACTTTGCGCCCTGTCGAACACAAACTCTGCCAGTTTTCGTCCCTCAGCCGTCAGCAGGATCTGTGCGCGGTAATGACTGTCGTTGTCGCTTTTGCGAACAATCAGTCCCCTGTCCTCCATTTCAGCAACAGCGCGCGAAACTGCCGCTTTATCCTTGTCACAGATTTCGCACAGCTGTACAGAGGTAACCCCCTGCGGATAGCGGCTTATCGCCGCCAGATACTGAGCGTAAGCTCCCTTGTGACCATACTTTTCCATTTCATCCCGTTCAATCTTCTGAATGTGACGGGAAACACATGAAATCATGTATGAAAAATGCTCATACCGAGTCAGCATATTCTCTCCTCCTCATTTTTGCTTGTTGATTTATCAACAAGCAGCAGATGGAATTATACCCTTTTATTGTTGATTTGTCAACTTTCTTTGCAAAAAAAATGCTGCTCAAAACACAGCATTTTCAAATGTTTACGAAACGATCTCCACACCCAGCAATCCACTTAACTCAATCACCTGTGCAGCCGTCACCTTTGCTCCCTTTAAATCAAACAGGGAAACATTCCACCCTGCGATTTGACAGGTAGATAGATCCATTCCCGCTAAAGGCGTTCGCATCCATTGAGCCCGCGACAGATCGGTATTCTGAAAACGGGCCTTGGGCATTCTGACGTCCGCCCACAGGCTTTCTCGCAGGCGGCATCCGCTGAAAATCACTCGGTCCAGCTTGCATTCCGACAGCGACAGGTAGTCCATCATGCAATCTTCAAACGAAACGCTCATCAGTGCACCGCGCATGCACTCCATCCCGGTCATGCGGCAATTGACAAACCGCACACGCTGAAAGGCAGCACTGGTAATGCGCAGATTGCTCAGTTCGCACTTTTCAAATACGCAGTCCACAAAGCTCATGCGGCCGAAATCCAGCTGCCCGAACGTGCAGTGTTCAAATACACATCCTGACAGTTCCAGCGTTTTGCCTTCCAAATCGCCAAGTGTTTCCCCCGTAAAACGCATGCCATGCAGCTCGCCATCTTCATTCAGCGCCCGCTCCACCGCCTCTTCAAGCGCATACATTTCGCCCAGTTCTTTCGGCAACACCGGCTGATTCAGCTTCCATCCGTCCGCCATTTCTGCTCTCCCCCCGGCAAATGAAAAACGTAATGTGCTGTTATTATACCAGCATCCTGAACAGAAGCAAGACAGAAACCTGATTGTCATTTGTTTTTTCACATGTTATAATACAAAAAAAGTTTGGCATACAGGGAGGCATATGGATATGAAACGCAAAATTGGCATCCTTACCAGCGGCGGCGACTGCCCGGGCCTGAACGCAGCGATTCGCGGCGTTGCACGCGCTGCCTATGAAATGTTTGACGCTGAGATCATCGGCATTCAGAACGGTTATGCCGGTCTGATTGACGGCGAATACAAGGAAATGAAAAAGAGCGACTTTTCCGGCATTCTCACGCTGGGCGGCACCATTCTGGGCACCAGCCGCCGCCCGTTCCGCAACATGCGCGTTGTGGAAGATGACGGCGTAGACAAGGTCGCTGCTATGAAGAAAACCTATAAAGATCTTAAGCTGGACTGTCTGGTCACTTTGGGCGGCAACGGCACTCACAAGACTGCTAACCTGCTCAGCGAGGAAGGCCTGAACGTGATCGGCCTGCCCAAGACCATCGATAATGACATCTACGGCACTGACTTCACTTTCGGTTTCCATACTGCTGTTGATATTGCCACCGACGTGATCGACCGCATTCACACCACTGCTACCAGCCACGGTCGCTGCATGGTTATCGAAATCATGGGCAACAAGGCTGGCTGGCTCACTCTGTATTCCGGTGTTGCTGGCGGCGCAGATGTAATCCTGCTGCCCGAGATCCCCTATGATATCAAGGAAGTTGCCAAGACCGTTGAAGCGCGTGCCAAGAGCAAGAAGGCCTTCAGCATTCTGGCTGTGGCAGAGGGCGCTCTGAGCAAGGAAGAAGCCAAGATGAAAAAGAAGGAGCGCGCCGCCTACCGTGCGTCTCTTCCCTATGACTGCATCAGTAAGCGCATTGCTGCCGAGCTGCAGGAAATGGTCGGTGTGGAAGCCCGTCATGTTGTACCCGGTCACATCCAGCGCGGCGGCAGCCCCAGTGCCTATGACCGCGTGCTGTCCACCCAGTTCGGCGTACACGCTGCCGAACTGATTCGCGATGAAATTTACGGCGTGACCGTTGCGCTCGACGGCAACGAGATCATCCACAACAAGCTTAGCGACATCGCCGGTGTGCCCAAGCCCGTTCCCATGGACGACCATGTGCTGGTTACCGCAAGGAACATGGGTATCAATCTGGGTGATTGATCGTTTGGGGTTTATACGAGAGGGGACCTTCTTTTGCAAAATAAGGTCCCCTCTCGTTCTCTCCCCGAAGAAAACCATCTTGTAAAACAAATAAAATCGCCGCTCTCCCGATGAAGGGAGGGCGGCGAAGATTTTTAGCGAGTTTGGAATTTGCGGCGGGCAAACATGCAGCAAACCGCGGCGGACAGTACCAGCAGTACAGCCATTACTCCGGGATAGAATTCATCACCCGTTTTGGGAACAGCGGGAGCCTGCTTGTTGCTTTCCCAGGCAAGGATGAACGGGCTGAAAGTTTGGGTTTCAAACTTCAGGCCGTACTCTGTCGGCGTTACGCCGATTGAAACACCGTTCAGCTTGGGATTACTTTCGCTGTAAAGGTCTGACGAGTAATGGCGCAGCGTGAAGAAGTTGTTTTCGTCATATCCATTCGGATAGGGCAGATAGATCGTTACGCCCTCCTCCAGTTTTACGGGATTACCGTCGTCATCTTCCAGTCTCAGTTCGAAGTGCTGCGCGTTCTCGGCCTCCTGATAATAGGTGGTCACCACCAGGTTCCACTTGTGATAGTCCACCCCTTCAGGCCCGATGATATAGGGCCTGTCCACAGGTCCCTTCAGGTCCGCTTCCGATCTTGTGGGCCTGTAATACTTGACGGCCACAAACGGAGTGGTGGTTTCCCACAGATATTCAATATGCATGGGTTCAGTGTCACCCTTGTTTTCATACCAGTAAATAATCATCAGATTGACACTGTACTTAGGCAAAAATCTGCCGGGATAATAAATGGCAATCTTGTTATCATTGGGTTTGATTTTGCGGAAGGCATCATACATTTCACAGGGCAGCCAGCTGTTGACCGAATCAGCCGGATGGTTTCCCCAGCCGTAATCGTCAATGCTGAATCCTGTCAGCGTATTGGCGCCTTTGCCCAAAAGGCCGTGTGTTCTGCCCTGAGAGCCGTACTTAAAGTACTTTGCCTCCGCAATCACTTTGCCTGTCTCATCCTTTTTTTGATAAGGCTTGACAGAATACAAAAATTTGCCCTGCGCCGACTCGGATTTGCTGGCACTGCTTTGCTGATAGTAGGTGTTCAGATGACCCGTAGCCGGATCATACTTGTAATTGTATCCGGCTTTTGCCGCACCGTTTTCAACGATCAGGCGATCCGCGGGAACCGGAGAAATATTTTTTCCGGCCTGATATTCATAATAGGTCCAGGGAAGGCTGTCAGACGTTTCAAAATTGATTTGCAGCTGTACAGTTTCAATCCATTCATCCTGCTGGGTTTTTTCATTCCACTTGTAAAAAGTGTACGCTACATTGCTGCTCTTTGCAAGTTCTTTGGAATTCAGCCACATCGTCGATGGACTGGTATGTCCATCAGTCAAATTCTTCTTTCCGTTGACTTTCATATTGCCGCTGACATAGCTGGTGGCTCCTTCAGGCGCAACAAGATAGGTGGTCGCATAGGCGTTATTGAGATCGTTCCCATTGAAGACATAGTTGACCACGCCATCTTCAACCGTGCTGGTCACCTGAGTATTTCCGTCAACATTGGCTCTGATGCGACTTTGCTGAATCTTCTGCGGACCTTTAACGTGGAAAGCAGATTTCTTGTTATGCGTAAACTGAAGTGCCAGCTTCTGATAGCCAATGGCCTGCTTCAGTTCGCGATTGCTGTTATACCAGCCGGCGATATACACTTTATCATGCGTCAGCGGCACCATGTATTCCACACCGGAAAGATACTCGCCAACCAGGATGCCAAAGTCCATATCCATCTCAGAGCCGAAACGTTCTATTTTAACCTTACGGTCCTCAAAAACTTGCGTAACCTTCCAGAAATCATTGGTCTGAGGATCGTTTTCAGACTCTTCAATAAACTTGAGCGCTTCCGTCTCATTTTTACCGCTCTTGAGCATCAGCCAGTCGCCCGCTTCTACTCCTTCAGGCGCTTTCAGTCCAACGACAATCGTCACATTATCCTGACCGGAGTTGGCAATCGCCGAAGCCCAGCTGGTCAGATCATCATTGATCGCTACAGCAAACAAACCGTCCTTTTTTTCGAGGGCAAAATGAAGCCCATCAGGCGTATAGTAGTAACAAAGCGCCTCATCCATTGCAGCTGTCGTTTTTGCGCATGCCGTTGTCATGCATCCGAACAGACAAAGAAAGACACTCACACAGGTCAACCATTTGCAAAGCTTTCTCATACAGAACCATCCTCCATCGATATTGTTCTTGTTAAAGTATATCAGTATACAGAAGAAAAAGCATGCTACATTCCTTTTACATTACGGGTTTTCGAACGGAATATAGGTATGAAACACCTGCATATTTCCGTTTTTATCCAATGTTTCAACCGCAATGCCAACGCCTGCTGTGCGGCTGTCGCCTTCCAGATTGATCCCAAGCATTCTCACATCCCCGGCACCCATGTGCTGTTCGCCAAGGTGCTGCTGTATGACCCATGGATCCACATAATGCTGGCGCGTCGCTACGGTTGTGCCAAACCATTCGTGTGTAAAAAATGTTTCTGTGATCTGCTGAATATTGAGTCCAACACCGCCCGTTTCAGCTATAATCACACGGAAGGACCAGCGCGGAGGCGTACCCCGAGGGTACGCATAAGCAACCACGGGCGTTTGAGTAGAGGACAGCTCAAGAAAGGCGGCATTTTCGGCAGGCAGCTGTTCGCTCATGAACCATTCCAGCGACGGCGCCTTTACTTTGGGAGAAATATGCCATATACATATACCTGCCGCTGTCATTGCAACAACCAGTATTGCAATCAAAACGGTTTGGGCGGTTGACAACTGACGTGGCACTTTGGACGTTGGCGCAGGTTCTTCAGGCATATCCGGCAAAAGTTCCACAGACTGTGGTTCTGCTTCCTGCAGTTGTACAGGCGCTTCATTACAAAACAATTCTGCTGCACTGATTCCCAGCAAACCGGCAATCTTTTGAAGGGTTTCATAATCCGGCTGGGTGCGGTCATTTTCCCAGCTGGAGACCGTCTGGCGCGAAACCGGTATGTTTTGAGCCAGTTGATCCTGTGTCATTCCACTGGCTTTGCGTGCCTGACGAATACGCTGGCCCAAAGTCTGTGACATGCTTATTTCCTTTCGAGTTCAATATAGGTACCGAACTCCAGTTTATTTCCGTTTGCATCCGTACCAGTCAACAGGTAACCAACGCCGGAAACATCCTGCTGCGGCATGCCGCCCGTCATCACCCAGGAGGTGTTGGGCTCGTAAACGGCGGGCGCACCCCAATCTGTCATCTGCTGGGCAGAGTAGACAGACTGCCAGCTTACATAACCCTTATAAAAACACAGCTCTATCAGTTCGTCAGGCGTAAACGCCACTTCGCTCTGGTTAAGGATCTCAAAACCATAGAACCAGCCATTTTCTCCGCCAAAAGAATCAGACTTTTCAAGCAGCGGAGCAGGATTTTCTGTGGGCGACAAAACCATGTACGCCTTTCCATCTTCTTTTTCAATCTTTTTGGTTAAGTCGTCCAGTGTATAATTTTTCTGAATTTCCTGAGAAAGCGGCACATAGAAACCAAAGGTCAATTCGTTCCCGTTTGCATCTGTACCGGACACCGCCACGCCATAACCGGTATCGGATGAAACAGGACGATTAATATTCGTTCCACCCACTTCCCAAGGCTGAATGGTAATATTGCGGCAGAAGCGGCTACATGCAGGACCAGTGGACACAAAAACGTCGCGTACCTCATTTTCTTCATTAAAAAAGACTTCCGTTATACATTCCACGGTGAAGGCAACGCCATTCGTTTCTTCATACTGATAAAAAACATCCCAAAAATAGGGCATATCCTGTCGATCCGGGGCATAATTCACCTTGATAGGCGCATTGTCGCACCAGAAAGAAAGGTATGCTTTTCCCTCCTCGCGCTGCACAGGCTGAATGTACCACTCATAATCATATACATCTTCCTGCTGGGCACAGGCAAAACCCATGGTCAAGGAAATAACCGCCAGCATCAGAACGCACAGTACGACCCTTTTGCTAACCCACTTTGTCATTGCGTATTCCACCTTACGTTTTAAAGTATATTCAGTATAACCGATTTACCTTTTCAGTGCAAATCACAACTATTTCAATGTATGAGCCTGACACATTATTGCGTTTTTGTCATGTAAAGTCACGCTACATTTTGTTGCGAAAGGCTCTGGTTGTTTTACAAAGCAGAAAAGCATCCCAACTAATGCATCAAAAAAGGAAACCTCCGAAAAGGTTTCCTTTTGGCTTGTTATTGTAATTACACGGGCATGGTCATTTCGCTCTTGTTGAGCATGGTGTTGTCCACCTGCAGCTGAGCGGCCTGACGATACTGGAAGAACTTCGGAGCAACCTGCGGGAACATGGCGTAGCTGAGCACGTCCTCTTCCTGCTGGTAGTAGTCGCGGATCTCCTCGCGATACTTTTCAAGCTCGGGCGGAATGTCATCGGCAGGACGATGAGTGATCACCTTGTCATCGCCGATACACTTCTTCTTCACTTCAGGATCCACAGGTGCAGGCAGCCTGCCGTACTCGCCGCGCAGCATGGCCTTGGTTTCCTTGGTGACCATCTTGTAACGCTCGCCGCCCAGGATGTTCATAACAGCCTGAGTACCAACGATCTGGCTGGTGGGCGTTACCAGCGGGGGCAGACCGCAGTCCTTACGAACACGCGGTACTTCGGCCAGCACGTCATAGTACTTGTCCATTGCGTTGGCCTGCTTCAGCTGGCCGATCAGGTTAGACAGCATGCCGCCGGGAACCTGATAGATGAGGGTGTTGGCATCAGTAGACAGCACACGAGCGGGATCGCGCCAGCCGTCGTTGGTCAGCTCTTCAGCGATCTTACGGAAGTAGGCGGCGATCTCGGTCAGCGCGACCAGATCCAGACCGGTGTCATACTCGGTACCCTGCAGGGTAGCGACCATGGACTCGGTGGTGGGCTGGGAGGTACCGTTGCCCAGAGCGCTGATACAGGTGTCAACCACGTCAGCGCCGGCTTCGATCGCCTTGAGCAGGGTCATAGCGCCGGTACCGGTGGTGTCATGGGTATGCAGCACGATGGGCAGGTCGGTTTCCTTCTTCATGCGCTTGATCAGGCTGTAAGCGCTGTAAGGCAGCAGCAGGTTAGCCATGTCCTTGATGCAGATCAGGTCAGCGCCCATCTTCTGGATGTCGGCAGCCAGCTTCACGAAGTAGTCTTCAGTGTGCACGTCGCTGATGGTGTAGCTCATGGCCACCTCAGCCTTGCCGCCGTACTTCTTGGTGGCGGTCACAGCAGTCTGCATGTTGCGCAGGTCGTTGAGAGCGTCGAAGCAGCGGATGATGTCGATGCCGTTTTCAACAGCCTTCTTGACGAAGAACTCGACAACATCATCGGAATAATGCTTGTAGCCCAGCAGGTTCTGACCACGCAGCAGCATCTGCAGCTTGGTGTTGGGCATAGCCTTGCGCAGCTTGCGCAGGCGCTCCCAGGGATCTTCGTTCAGGAAGCGCAGGCAGCTGTCAAAAGTAGCGCCGCCCCAGCACTCCAAAGAATAGTAGCCCACTTTGTCCAGCTTTTCGAGCATGGGCTCCATCTGGGAAAACTTCATGCGCGTTGCGGCCTGGCTCTGGTGACCGTCGCGCAGGATGGTATCAGTAATTCCAACCTTAGGCATTGTTTTCACCTCGTTGTTAGATTAGCCGAACATGCTCAGCAGCATACCGGCCGCGATAGCGGAACCGATAACGCCGGCAACGTTGGGGCCCATGGCATGCATGAGCAGGAAGTTCTTGGGGTTGGCCTTCTGGCCTTCCACCTGGCTGACGCGGGCAGCCATGGGAACAGCGGACACACCGGCAGAACCGATGAGGGGATTGATCTTGCCGCCGGTCAGCTTGTTCATCAGCTTGGCCAGAAGCAGGCCGCCGGCAGTGCCGCAGCCGAAAGCGACCACGCCAACGCACACAATCATGAGGGTCTTAGGCTGCAGGAAGGTTTCGGCAGTGGCGGTCGCACCAACAGTAACGCCCAGGAAGATGGTGACGATGTTCATCAGCTCGTTCTGCACGGTCTTGCACAGACGGTCAGCCACACCGGACTCCTTGAACAGGTTGCCCAGCATCAGGCAGCCGACCAGAGGAGCGGCAGAGGGCAGCAGCAGGCTCACGATGATGGTCACAGCAATGGGGAAAATGATCTTTTCCTTCTTGGAAACAGGACGCAGCTGCTCCATCACGATCTCGCGCTCAGCCTTGGTAGTCAGGGCACGCATGATGGGGGGCTGGATCACAGGCACCAGCGCCATATAGCTGTAGGCAGCCATGGCGATAGGTCCAAGCAGGTGGGGAGCCAGCTTACCAGTGAGGTAGATGGCAGTGGGGCCGTCAGCGCCGCCGATGATACCGGTGGAAGCAGCTTCCTGCGCGGTAAAGCCGAAAACGCTATAGCACACAACAAAGGTTATGAAGATGCCCAGCTGAGCGGCAGCGCCCAGAAGCAGGCTCTTGGGGTTGGCAATCAGGGGGCCAAAGTCGGTCATGGCGCCAACACCAATGAAGATCAGACAGGGATAGATGCCCAGTTTAACACCCAGGTACAGATAATCCAGCAGACCGGGAGTGATGCTGGCATCGGCGCCGCCCATCAGGTTCCAGTGCACATGGCCGCCCGCGAAAAGCTCTTCGTGGAACATGCCGGCAAAAGGCAGGTTGGTCAGCAGCATACCGAATGCGATGGGCATCAGCAGCAGGGGCTCGTACTTCTTCACGATAGCCAGGTACAGCAGCACACAGGCAACCGCGATCATGATCAGCGCTTTGGGATCCTGAAACAGGCCGTACAGACCGGAATCCGTGCAAAGCTTCAACAGGCTTTCGCCGATATTAAAGGACATGCTTTAACAGCTCGCTTTCTAGCAGTATGGGGGTGAGTCTTAGCCGATCACGATCAGAGCGTCGCCGCTGTTGACGGAAGCGCCCTTGGCAGCCACGATCTGAGCCACGGTGCCGTCGCAGGGAGCGAGGATTTCGTTTTCCATCTTCATGGCTTCCAGGATCAGCAGGATGTCGCCCTTCTTAACAGAAGCGCCCTGAGCGACCTTCACGTCCAGCACGGTGCCGGGCATGGGAGCGGTCACCTTTTCACCGCCGGCCACAGGAGCAGCGGGAGCGGGGGCAGCAGCAGGAGCGGGAGCAGCAGCAGGAGCAGCCACAGGAGCGGGAGCGGCAACGGGAGCGGGAGCAGCCACAGGAGCGGCAACCACGGGAGCAACAGCTACAGGAGCAACGGCACCATTCACTTCTTCAACGGCCACAGAGTAAGCAACACCATTCACGGTAATATTGAACTGACGCATGATTTTATCCTCCTAAAATTATCATTTACTTTGATTGAAATAAAATCAGAAACGGCTGTAGATCTGTTCTTCGCGGCCAGCGCGATTCCATGCAGGCGCATTGTTGATGCGCTTGATGTGGCGAACCACGAACTTGCCCTCGCCCATCACGATGTTGAGCGCTGCAGCAATGGCAGCGACAACCTCAGGAGAGGGCGTCTGGTCATAAGCGGCAATGGCAGCGGAGATAGCGGCCATCACATCATCCGGCACATCATTCTTCGCAGCTTCTTTTACTTCGCCTGACTTGGACTCAGTTTTTTTTTTGCCTTCTTTGGCAGTAAACTTGGACAGGAGCGTAATGAACACGATCAGGATGACCAGACCGGAGAAAACGGTGATCATACCCAGCGCGGCAACGCCCAGACCAAAGAACAACTTATCCATCGATGTCTCTCCTTTCCAGAATTACATCGGCAGATTGCCGTGCTTCTTGGGCGGGTTGGAATCACGCTTGGAAGCCAGCATCTCCATGGCAGAGATCAGCATCTGACGGGTGGTGGCGGGGTCGATGATGTCATCCACCATGCCAGCCTTGGCGGCGACAACAGCGCCGGCCACTTCTTCAATGTACTTATCAGCATATTTGGCGCGGGCAGCTTCCACGGTCAGGTCAGTATCGGCCTTGACTTCCTTGGAGTACAGCACCGCAACAGCAGCTTCAGGAGTCAGCGCAGAGATCACAGCGCCCGGCCAGGCGTAGGTGACGTCGGCATTGCCCTTGCCGCCCATAGCGACGTAGGCCTGACCGATGGCATCGCCGGTCACGACGGCCAGCTTCGGCACGGTGGCCTCAGCGTAGGCGTACAGCAGCTGAGCCTGGGCCTTGAACAGCCATCCCTGGGCCTGGATGCTTTCCACATATACGCCGCAGGTGTTGAGCAGACTGACGACGGGAATGTTGAAGCAGTCAGCCATGCGCACAAAGCGGGCAGCCTTCTGCAGGCAGGCAGCGCACAGCTTGCCGTTGGCGGCGATGATCGCTACGCTGCGGCCGCCCATGCGGGCCAGCACAGTCTTGACATTCTTGCCGTACTCGGCATAGAGCTCAACAGCACTGCCGTTGTCAACCAGAGCGGCGACCAGCGCGTCCGCGTCGGCAGGATCGATGGCCGGCAGCACGCGGTTCATGTCGTCGGTGTCAACGATCTCGCTGTCTTCCAGATTGCTGGAGGGCAGCAGGTCAAGGATCTGCTTGGCCTTAGCCAGAGCTTCTTCCTCGGTTTCGGCAGTCAGAGCGCAGGTGCCCATTTCAGCAGCCAGCTTAGCGCCGCCGGTCTTCTGGGCGTCCACAACCAGGCCGTTCATGGCAGCCATAACCTGAGGACCGAAAATCATCACTTCACCAGCCTTTTCAGCCACGATAGAGACATCAGCCAGCTGGGTGATGAGGGCCGCGCCGCCGATGCAGGGGCCCAGCACCAGAGAAATGATGGGGCACACGCCGCTCATACGGGACAGCTTGTTGTAGATCTCGCTGTAAGCGCTCATGGCAGCAGCGCCTTCGTCAATGCGAACACCGGCGGAGTCCATCATGGCAACGACAGGAGCGCCGGTCTTGAGAGCCATGTCCAGGAGTTTCACGATCTTGGAAGCCTGAGCCTTGCCCATGGCGCCGCCGCGCACGGTGAAATCCTGAGCAAAGATGTAAACCGGACGCTGATCGATGGTGGCATAACCCGTGATGACACCAGCGCCTTCCTCATTGTTGCTAACCAGCGCAAACAGCTCCACAAAGCTGCCCGCATCCGCCAGCTTTTCCACGCGTTCACGCGCAGTCAGCTTGCCGGCGTCGCGCTGCTGCTTGAGGCGCTCTTCGCTGCCGCTGAGAATGGCATTGCGAAGGTCCAGCACCTTCTGAAGGTCTTGTGAGTTGTGCATTTCCGTTCTCCCTTCCATGCGAATAAGGTCAATGGTTGGATGAAATTGAACGAAAGTCCAACTTGCACCCTGTTCATTTGTTTCGCCTTTCCTCTCCTGTTTTCCTGCTAATATTGATATTTTTTTCGCAATTTTAGCAGAAAAAATTTTTACAATTTTTTTCTTTTCCTTTCTGTCTGTTTTCGAAGCCTGAAAACACAAAAAGGGCTGTGGCTTTCAGCACAGCCCTTTTCAGTTTACTGAACATTGTATTCCGGATAAACTCCATCGAAGCGTTCCTGCAGCACGTCGTCGCGGATATGAATCGTCGACAGCAGCAGTCCGTCCTTCATGCGCAGTTCATGCACAGGCGTGTAGCCTGTGTAGCGTTCATATTCATATGTATCAGCCGAGTCGATGATGTACTCCACCTCCGGCGGATAGCCGTACCAGGTGTAGAACCGCTTCATCTGCTCCTCATCCAGAAAATAGTTGAGCGTACGTCCGGTGAAGATATCACCAGAAATGTTGATGCGAGGCGTATCATCATTGCGCAGGATGGTCTGGATCTGCTGATAGTCAGCTTCATTCCAGTAATCACGTTCCATGCTGTCGGCCACCTGACGGCCGACAATATTGAAATACACCTTTTCAAACGGATGATTGTATACCGTCCAGCCGATCTGCCCAGCAAACAACAGACAAGCGACAGCCGCAGCAGCACGCCTCATCCATTTGTGATTCTGCATTTTTCTGAGCATTGCTCTTACACCGAACAGCGCCAGCACAATCAGGCTTGGAAAAATGTAATACATATGCCGCCAGCTACAGTACAGTGTTACTTCCTTCACAACAGGCGTTACCAACGCGATCGCAGCCACCACAAAGCAGAGGACAAAATACCGGTATTCATTCAACAGCAGGTCACTTACGCTGCGCTGCCTGATCCTGCCGACAAGCTGTTTTCCCCCATCAATCACGCCAAATCCCATCAGGAGCAGATACCAGATGGGCGCTGTCAGCACGATCCACACCGGCAGATAATACCACGGAAGCTGATTGGCCGGATAGAATTTGCCAAGGAACAAAACATTTCCGCCGTATTTGGTGAAATTGGAGAAAGTACCGAACACATTGCGCAGATAATCGATGGGATCATTCCACGCCACAGGCGAAACGATGATATAGAACCCAAAAACCAACACGATATTGATGCAGTACCGCGGCAAATCCTTCTTCAGCCACCGGCGCAGTTCTGGCTTTGCAAACCTGCCCTGCAGCGCGTCGCGCAGCACACGATACCCGAACAATACAGCCGGAAACATAAATCCAATGAAGCGGGTGTTTGCACACAGGGCAAACACAAAAGCGCTGATGACTTCGTTTAGCCGTTTTCCTTCTTTTTCAATGCAAATAGCTGTCACAAGCAGCGACGCACAGCAGCTGGCTGCAAACATCATGTCCTTGATATTGGTGAACTGTTCGCCCCAGAAGCGTGGATACAGCGCACACATCAGCATACCCAGAAGCGCCAGCCACCCATCGCGAAAAACCTTTTTACAAAAGAAGTAGAAACATACCCATCCGGTCATGCAAACCAGAAACGTATACAAGTGCCTGAGCAAAAACGCATCGCGCAGCGGCATGGTAAACCCGGTCAGATGTTCCACGGCAACCATAGGTAACTGCAAGGCCACGCCATAATAACGGTCAGCGTATTCAGAAAGTTCCTGATCAAAGACGCTGATTTCCTTGTCAAACAACATTTCTGCCGCATGCTGATAACTCATGAATGCGCTTTCGCGCTCGACGTTTTCATCCACCGTCAGGCCGTAATCCTGATAAGTATACCGGCCAACGACCAGCATGATCACCAGCACCAGCCAGAAGCAGACTGTCGCCCAACGCTCTTTGGTCAAACGCATGTTGTGCTCCCCCATTTCAAAAAATGCTGCGCAGAGCAGCATTTATTTCAGAAACGCATCGATTTTTGCGCAAGCTTCCCCTACCGGATCAGCCGTCATATCCAGCCAGTGGATAGAAGTGTCACGACGGAACCAGATCATCTGACGCTTGGCAAACTGCTTGATGGCCGTCGCCAGCAGCGCCTTCATTTCATCCAGAGAGCTGTATTCACCCTTCAGGTACTGCGTGATGAACCTGTATTCAAGGCCCAGCTTGAGCATGAAGGTCTCGCTCACGCCAGAATCGAGCAGGTTTTTCACCTCTTCGATCATGCCCTGCTCAAGGCGGCGGTCCAGGCGCTCATCAATGCGCTGTCTCAGCACGCTGCGCTCCCAGGTTACGCCCAGACGAAGGGTATCATAACGTGCCTCCTTGGAGGGTGTCACATCATCGCCGTCATGGATCTTTTCGAGAATGCGCATCACTCGGTTGCGGTTGCGGGGATCAACGTCCGTTTCCGGCACGATCTGCTTGAGCTTGGCGTAAAGTTCTTCCGTGGTCAGCTTTTCCAACTCATCGCGGTAAGCCAGATCAGGCATGCGGTTGCTCATCACATAGCCGTCAGCAACAGAGGCCACATACAGACCCGTGCCGCCGACCAGAAAAGGAAGCTTTCCTCTTGCAATGATACCATCAATGGCTTCATACGCCTGTTTCTGGAAATCAGCCATGGAATAGAAGTCGCCCGGTTCGCACACGTCGATCAGGTGATGCGGCACACCCTTCGTTTCCTCAGGAGTGATCTTGCCGCTGCCCAGATCCAGTCCGCGGAATACCTGACGGGAATCAGCTGATACCACCTCGCCGCCATAACGTGCGGCCAGTTCAATGCCCAGTCCGCTTTTGCCGGATGCATTGGTTCCCGCGATCACGATCAGTTTGGGCAGCATAGTTCTTTCCTCATTTCACTTTTTGATAGGCGATGCGCGGCGTGCCGTCATCCACCCAGATGATGCCGCAGCGTTCGAAGCCATTGCGCTCAAACGCCTTCTGCATCGGAATATTCAGCTCATGCGTGTCGCCGCGCAGGTTGCCAGTCTGTGCAAACGCCCATTGAACGATGATGTCGACCATGCCCCTGCGTTCGCCGCTGGAGGCAATGCGGTGCAGTGTTCCGTACGGAGCATCGTTTTTCCACGCGCCTTCGATGACCTGATAGGTCGGATCATCGCCCTGCGCCAGCACAAACGCCGCATAGATTTTTCCGGCCTCTTCACATACATACAGCTGGTTGAGGCGGATATCATTTTCCAGCATTTCCTGCGTGGGATAGCCGCCCCACCACTGCTGCGCATTGCCATGCTCCGCCATGAAACGGCGGGCATTGGCAAAGAGCACATCCAGAATGGTCAGGTCTTTCTTTTGCGCCAGTCGGATTTCCATCTTTCAGTCCTCCAGCGGGATGTGGAACAGTCGGCAGGTGTTCTCAAAAGCCGTCTGCGCCATTTCCTCCGCCGTCACGCCGCGAAGCTCCGCCACCTTTTGCGCCACATACTGCACAAAGGTGGGTTCGTTACGGCGGCCGCGCATGGGAACAGGCGCCAGATAGGGACTGTCCGTTTCCACCAGAATGCGGTCAGCAGGCACATAAGCCGCAGCATCCAGCAGCTTGTTGGCATTTTTGAACGTAATGGGACCGGCGAACGAGATATAGAACCCCATATCCAGATATTCGCGCGCACTTTCCACGCTGCCGCTGTAGCAATGCACCACCCCGGCGGGCAGCTCATTGCGGTGCGCGCGCAGGATGGACAGCACGTCGCCATGAGCATCGCGCACATGGAACACGGCAGGCAGATCCAACTGACGTGCCAGCAGAAGCTGTTTGACAAACACTTCCTGCTGCACATCACGCGGCGAATGGTCATAGTAATAGTCCAAACCAATTTCGCCCACGCCCACAATGCGCTCTTCCTTCGTCCAGTCGGCGATCTGCTGCGCGCAGTCGTCTGTCCACGTTTTGGCATCGTGCGGATGAATGCCTACCACGCCGTATACGTTGGCATGCTGCTGCGTCATCTTGACAATCTGCTCGCTGGTTTCCATATCGCTGCCCGCGAGGATGCAGCGGCGTACCCCTGCATCCTCCATACGGGCCATCACTTCAGGCAGGTCGCTTTCAAAGCGGCCGTTTTCCAGATGACAATGGGAATCAAAAAGATTCATCGAATATACGCTCCATCCTCCATGCCGGGCTCGACGGTGCAGAGCTTGAGCACCTTGTCCTCAGCGTCGGAAGCACACAGGATCATGCCTTCGCTGGGAATGCCGCGCAGCTTGGCGGGCTTGAGGTTGCTGACAAGGATCACCTGCTTGCCAACCATCTCTTCAGGGGTGTAGAACTTGGCAATACCGCTGACGACACTGCGCTGGGGCTCATTTTCGCCAAGGCTGACGGAGAAGTGCAGCAGCTTGTCGCTTCCCTTGACCTTTTCAGCGGTCAGGATGCGGGCCACACGCAGCTGGATCTTATCAAACATATCAATGGAGATGATGCCCTCGGGCAGTTCCTCGGGCTTTTCTTCCTTCTTCTCCTGCTTCTTTTCTTTCTTTTCCTTCTTGGGCTCCGCCTTTTCTTCCTGCGGATTCAGCACTTCCAGTTCCTTCTTGATGTCGATACGCGGGAAGAGCGCCTCGCCTTTCTGCACCTTGGTGCCGGCGGGCAGCTTGCCGAATTCAGACAGGGATTCCCAAGTGCGCAGCGCCTCGTCGGAAACGCCCAGCTGAGCAAAAATACGCTCAGGAGTGGTGGGCATAAAGGGATAGATGAGCACAGCCACAAAACGCACGCACTCCGCCAGGGTCAGCATCACGTTGGCCAGGCGGTCCTTCTTGCTCTCATCCTTGCACAGCACCCAGGGCTGAGTCAGGTCGATGTACTTGTTGCACTCGCCGATCACCTTCCAGATCTCAGCCAGCGCCTGACTGTACTGCAGCTTGTCCATCTGCGCTTCCACCAGAGCGGGCAGCGCCCTGCAGTGCTCGTGCAGGGGCGTATCGAAAGTCTCATCCACAGCGTCCGTCCATGCGGGCAGCTCGCCGCCGAAATACTTTTCGATCATGGCAACAGTACGGGACACCAGGTTGCCCAGGTCGTTGGCAAGGTCGGCGTTCATGCGGGTGAGGAAGGCTTCGTTGGTGTAGTTGCCGTCTGCACCGAAGGGCATTTCGCGCAGCAGATAATAGCGCAGCGCGTCGCAGCCATAGCGGGCCACGATGGGCTGGGCATACTGTACATTGCCCTTGGATTTGCTCATCTTATCGTTGCCAAACAGCAGCCAGCCGTGGGCAAACACCTGCTTGGGCAGGGGCAGACCCAGCGCATGCAGCATGATGGGCCAGTAGATGGTGTGGAAACGCACGATCTCCTTGCCGACCAGATGCACGTTGGCGGGCCAGTACTTCTGCATCAGTTCATCGTTGTCAGAGCCGTAGCCCAGCGCAGTGATGTAGTTGGACAGCGCGTCGATCCATACGTACACAACATGCTTGGGGTCAAAGTCAACCGGCACGCCCCAGGAAAAGCTGGTGCGGCTGACGCACAGGTCCTGCAGACCGGGCTTGAGGAAGTTGTTGATCATCTCATTGGCGCGGCTGGCAGGCTGGATGAAATCAGGATGGGTCTCGATGTAGTCGATCAGCCAGTCCTGATACTTGCTCATGCGGAAGAAATAGCTCTCTTCGGTTACCAGTTCGGTAGGACGGCCGCAGTCAGGACAAACCTTCACGCCATCCTTTTCCACCAGCTGGCTGGGAGTCCAGAAGGCTTCGCAGGGAGTGCAATACTGGCCTTCGTACTCGGCCTTGTAAATATCGCCCTGTTCATAGAGCTTGCGGAAGATCTTCTGCACAATCTTCTCGTGTCGGTCGTCGGTGGTACGGATGAAATCGTCATATTCGATGTTCATCAGCTTCCACAGGTCTTTGGTATTGGCGACGATCTCGTCCACATACTCCTTGGGAGAAACGCCCTTTTCAGCGGCCTTGCGTTCGATCTTCTGGCCATGCTCGTCGGTGCCGGTCAGGAAATAAGCATCATAGCCCGTCAGCTTTTTGAAACGGGTCATGGCGTCGGCAGCCACCGTCGTATAGGTGTGGCCGATATGCATGTTGCCGGAGGGATAATAGATGGGCGTTGTGATGTAGAATTTCTTCTGGTTCTCCATGACGTTCATCCTCCTTGAAAATAAAAAGAAAAAAGCCCTGCCCCATCGTCAAAGGGGCGAGCTCAGCCCGCGGTACCACCCTGGTTTATCGCTTTGGATCCATATGAATCCTAGGCCTGTATCGGGGCCGGCCGTTTCACCCTACCTATCGGGCGAAAAGGCTCCTGGGCCATGTTCCCTGCGCGCTCCGCACCGCTTTTCACCAGCCGCGGCTCTCTTATGCCGGAATCAAACGAAGGTACTCTCCCATTCATCGCCAACTATTCGTACCTATTATACATTTTTTTGTGCGCTTGTCAACGTTCAAAAAAGCCTTGTACTCAGCCAAACACCAGCCAGCGCCCCTGCCAGTGAGCATGGGATGGCATAGCCTGTGCCTTTGACTGAAACAGCGCTCATATATATGCATACTGTATAGAAGATGGTTTCGCTCGATCCCATCAGCGTTGAAGCGATCAGACCGGTACGGCTGTCAGGACCAAACTGATCCAGCATCCGCTCCAGCATAGCAAGCGATGCAGAACCGCTCATAGGTCTTAGCAGTACCAGCGGCGCCACACCGGAAGGCAGACCCAGCCACTCCAGCACAGGCGCACACAGGGCGCACAAGGCACTCATCAGCCCCGAGGACTGCATCAGACTGATGGCACACAGCATCGCAGCCAGATTGGGCAGTACCTGCAGTGCTGTTTGCAGTCCCTGTTTTGCGCCGCTTACAAACAAATCATATGCAGGCAGCCGCTTCCATGCTGCTGCAGATAGTATCCCAAGGATCAAAATTGTTACAGCCATCTTTGTTTTCGCTCCTCGTATTTTCGCATACACATTCCCAGACCTGCTCCAATCGCAGTGGATAACGCCGTGCAGGCCAGTGTTGGCAGTAAAATCACATTGGGATCTGCTGAACCAGCTGCTATACGCAGTGTCAGCACAGTTGTCGGCAGTATCTGCAGACTGGTTGCATTGAGGATCAGCAGCATATACATGTCGTGTTTCACAGATGGATTTCTTTTGCGTTCTTCATCCAGCATCCGCATGGCTTCCACACCGAGAGGCGTAGCTGCATTGCCAAGTCCCAGCACATTCATGGAAAGATTCATCGCCACCGTTTCCGCAGCATTGCCAATTCCAGGCATCAGGCGGCGCAGCAGAGGCTGCAGAACGCGGCTGATTCCATGCTGCCCCCCTGTGCTACGAACGATTTCCATCATGCCGCAAAAAAACAGATATCCTGCTCCCAGCTGCAGCGTAAGGCTGATGGTGTCTGCGCTGCCCTGAAGAGCCGCCTGCAGCATGCTGCTGCCGTTTCCTGTCATGAGTGCATAAAGTAACGAACCCATCATCATGGAAATCCATAACCATTGCAGGAACATTTTGGTTTTTCCTCCTTGTAAATACATCGTTTATAGTGTGTATTTGTTTTCTTTTTTTCAAAATTACACTCAATTATATGTAAAAAGGGAGGAACAAATACCATCTGTTGCATTGACAGTTTATTCACATAGTTGTATTTTTATGATGTGCTCATATGGCTCTGCCGTGAGTTAAAAAATTCACTCCAAGTTGGCAAATGTGATGGAGGGTTACGAATGAAATCGACAGGCGTGGTACGCAAGCTGGATAACCTTGGGCGTATCGTAATTCCGATTGAGCTGCGCAAAACGATGGGCATTGCTATCAAGGACACTCTGGAAATCTTTACCGAAGGCGACGAAATCATCCTGAAGAAGTATCAGCCGGGTTGCATTTTCTGCAACGATGCACGCAATCTGCAGCTGTTCAAAGGCAAGATGGTTTGCGAAAAATGCCTTGCTGAAATGCAAAAGAGCGAATGAAAAAAGCCGTTCCCGTAAAGGGTGAAGTGATAAAAAGAAGGTAGACACGAAAGTGCCTGCCTTCTTTTTGCGCTATAATGAGAGATGGAGGTGGAAATATGGCAAGGAAATACACCATACGAAGCAAAGAAGAGAAGATGTCGATAGTAAAACACGTTCTTAATGGCATGCCTGTGAGCAGTTGGGAAAGCCAAGGCATTCGCCATTGTCAGGTACAAAAATGGACAAAAGTAT
>JAFWYA010000036.1 GCA_017517815.1 Clostridia bacterium
CATCTGGAAAGTGGAAGTCTTGGGTGCGGTCATAATATTGATGTTCTCCATGAACAACACCTCCTGCTCTAATTATAGCAGGAAAGAGAAAGGATGTCAATACAACGTCATTACAAGAGGGAGAATGTCTAAAGAACGCTTATAATTCAACCGGAACAAGAGAAAAGGAAATGGTGGAAATGAAACGAATCATGGGCATCGACATTGAAACCTATAGTTCTGCACCGTTACCCAAGTGCGGAGTATACCGATATGCAGACTCTTCCGATTTTGAGATTCTGCTTTTTTCATATGCCTTGGATGATGAGCCGGTCGTTACGATTGATCTGGCTTGCGGGGAACGGCTGCCGGATGCTGTGCTTCTTGCGCTACATGATCCAGAGACCATCAAAGCAGCCTACAACGCACAGTTTGAGCGTGTGTGCCTTTCAAAGTATCTCGGACATTGGTTGGATCCACATCAATGGAGATGTACGGCTATAATGGCTGCCTATCTTACGCTTCCTGCTCGACTGGCGGATGCTGCTGTTGCTTTGAAGCTCACACAGCAGAAGATGGAAGAGGGCAAAGACCTGATCCGCTACTTTTCAGTGCCGTGCAAACCAACGAAAACAAACGGGGGACGCACCAGGAATCTTCCTGAACATGCGCCCGAAAAGTGGGCCTTGTATAAGCAGTACAATGCTCAGGATGTAGAGACAGAGCGCGCAGTACGAAAAGCACTGGAAGCATATCCTCTCCCCGAAAAAGAGTGGGAGCTATATGCGCTCGATCAGATCATCAATGACCGTGGCGTTCGAATCGACAAAGCGTTGGTGAAAAAGGCAATTGCAGTCGATTCAGAGTTTTCGGCACGAGCCTATCAAAAGGCGCAGGAGATAACAGAACTGGAGAATCCGGGTAGCGTTTCTCAACTGAAAGCATGGCTTGCTGATCAGGATGTGCCTATGGAGAGTCTTGCCAAAAAGCTCGTCAAAGAAAAAGCTGCAGAAACGGATGGAATTGTGGGTGAACTGCTCAAGCTTAGACTGGAACTGAGCAAAACCAGCGTCAAAAAATACGAGGCAATGGCTCGGTCTGTGTGTAAAGATGGCCGCGTTCATGGCACGCTTCAATTCTATGGTGCAAACAGGTCAGGACGATGGTCCGGCCGCTTGGTACAATTGCAGAATGTTCCTCAGAATCACTTGCCTGACCTGGATCTGGCAAGAGAAATCGTAAAAAATGGCGAGGTCGATACGATTGAGCTGCTTTACGGTTCCGTACCCAATACACTCTCTGAACTGATCCGAACTGCCTTTATCCCGAAAGATGGCTGCCAGTTTATCGTGGCTGATTTTTCTGCCATAGAAGCACGTGTGCTTGCGTGGCTTGCTGGGGAGGACTGGGTTCTTGATGAGTTCAGAGGGATGGGTAGGATCTACGAGGCAACGGCAAGCCGTATGTATCATATCCCCAAGGAAACGATTATCAAGGGGCATCCAAACTATGAGTACCGGCAGAAGGGAAAACAGGCCACGCTTTCCTGCGGTTATGGGGGCGGTGTTGGGGCTTTGCTGGCTATGGGCGCGCAGATGCCGGAGGAGGAAATGCAGCCGCTGGTGGAGGCCTGGAGGGCCGCTAATCCCCATATCGTTGCTTTCTGGAGTGCAATGGAACGGGCAGCAAGAAAAGTAATCCGAGAAAAGCATTCGGCTCGTGTGGGCAAGATTCGTATGTTCTACAAGGATGATAAACTCTTTATGCTGTTGCCGTCTGGTCGCTCGCTATGTTACCAATCTCCGCACTTTACGACGAACCGATTTGGTAACGACTCCATCGGATACTATGCGCCAAGCGCAGCCGGGAAGATGGTTGTTCAAGAGAGCTTTGGCGGGAAACTATGTGAAAATGTGACCCAGGCGATAGCGAGGGATCTGCTTTCGCATGCTCTGTTGAATCTAGAAGCGGCAGGGTATCCTGTTGTGTTCCATGTACACGATGAAGCTGTGATGGAAGTGCCATTGGACTTTGGATCAGTAAAGGCTGCGTGCGATATCATGGGGCAGCCTCCCGCATGGGCGGTGGATTTGCCGCTGCGTGCGGAGGGGTATTGCTGTATGAGTTATCGCAAGGAATAAGCACACAAAGGAGATTCATGTATGCAACTGAACTATGATCAAAAGTTGCTGGTGGCCTTTGGCAGAAGCCGAAAGGCGGCCCACTGGCAGAACAAAGAAATCATGTGGAGTGACCTTGTCAAAAAACTCTCCACCACAACCCGTACCCGTGAGAGCGTCAGCGATTATGCTGCACTCTCCAAAACCGAGAGGGACAGTATCAAGGATGTTGGCGGTTTTGTTGGAGGTTATCTGAAAAATGGTAAGCGAAACAACGCCAGTGTGGTCAATCGATGTCTGGTGTGTCTGGACGCAGATAACGCTGATCCTGAGCTGATGGATGATCTTGACCTGATATTCCCCAACGCTTATGCACTGTACTCTACCCACAGCCACACCCCGGAAAAGATGCGTCTGCGAATTATCATCCCACTTTCCAGAACGGTAACGCCGGACGAGTATGCAGCCATTGCCCGTCGTGTGGCAGATAATCTGACCCTGACGCGTTTTGACCCGACTACCTTTGAGCCGGCGCGACTCATGTACTGGCCCAGTACTCCTGAAAATGGTGAGTTTATCTTCATGAACAATGACGGGCCATTTCTTGATGCTGATGTGGTTCTGGCTACCTATCCTGATTGGAAGGACGCCTCGCTCTGGCCAACGACCCGTCCTGCTGAGGAACGATTGCGCAAAACGGTAGGGAAGCAGGAGGACCCACTGACGAAAACAGGTATCATTGGTGCCTTCTGCCGTGCGCATACCATTCATGATGTGCTCGAAACCATTCTCAGTGACGTATACCATCCGTCGGAGGATGATAACCGGTTTACCTACGTTGGCGGTAGTACGACTGGCGGCTTGGTGGTCTACGACGATAAATACGCCTTTTCTCACCATGCGACCGATCCTGCCGGCGGCAAACTGTGTAATGCTTTTGATCTGGTACGCTGGCACTTGTTTACACCAGGTGGGGAAACCTCCGAGGGACTACCAGTTGGCAGCGAGACAAACTCCATCAAGATCATGCAGGACTACGCGGCGCGCGATGAGGCGACCAAACGTCAACTGGCGGAGGAACGTCGTGTACAGGTGATTGAGGACTTCAGTGATCTGGATGAAGAACGCACACCTGCAGCGGAGGATTGGCAGGCGTCGCTGGAAGTGGACAAGCACGGAAAGGTCAAGGATACCCTGGGCAATCTAGCACTCATCCTGCGCTATGATCCAAGGCTTAAAGACATCTCCTATAACATCCACCGCAGCGGCATCGATATCCGCAAGGATGCAAAAGGAAAGACAAGCATCCCCTGGCTGCAGCTCAAACCGGGCTGGAATGAAACAGATCTCGGCGCCTTGCAGATCTATCTGGAACGAATCTATGGCCTGTACGCACCCACCAAACTCAAGGGTATTCTGCTTGCAGTAGCAGCTGAGCGTGCCTATCATCCCATCCGCGACTATATCGAGTCACTTCCTGAATGGGACGGAAAACCGCGTGTAGAAACGCTGTTTGTGGACTATCTTGGCGCGCCTGATACTGCGTATAGCCGTGCCGTTGCTCGGAAGATGATGGTAGCCGCTATCGCACGCATCTACCAGCCGGGCATCAAGTTCGACTCCGTGGTTGTTCTCAACGGTCCGCAGGGCATGGGCAAGAGTTCGTTTTTTGCCAAGCTGGGCGGAAAGTGGTTTTCTGACAGTCTGACCATTGGCGATATGAAGGACAAGGCCGCGCCTGAAAAGCTACAGGGTCAATGGATTCTGGAACTTGGCGAGCTGGCTGGGCTGAAAAAGGTCGATGTGGAAACGGTCAAAGCCTTCATCACCCGTCAGGATGATAAGTTCCGCCATTCCTATGGCTACAGTGTGGAAGATCATCCGCGCCAGTGCATCATCGTAGGCAGCACCAATAACAACGATGGCTTTCTGCGCGACATCACCGGCAACCGCAGGTTTTGGCCTATTGTATGCACGGAAAACGGTAAGCACAGACCGTGGGAGGTGGAATCTTCTGTGCCGCAGCTTTGGGCAGAAGCCTATTTGCTGTATCAGAAGGGTGAAACATTGTACCTGTCGCCGGAAGTGGAGCGCCTTGCAGAACAGGAGCAGACGGCGGCGCTGGAGGCTGATGTGCGGGAAGGCATGATCGCTGAGTACCTTGAGACGCTGCTGCCAGAGGATTGGGACAGGCTTGACCTTCCTACCCGCCGCGGCTTCCTGCGCGGAGATCAGTTTACAGGCGGCGATAAGCCTGGAACGGTCAGGCGTACTACGGTTTCAGCTGTGGAGATCTGGGCTGAGTGCTTTGGCCGTGACCCTACGACCATCAAGCGCAGCGATACCTACGATATTTTCGGTATGCTGATGAAGATTGGCGGCTGGGAGAAGTACAGCGGCAATAAGAACGCTTCGCTCAAACGCTCTTTCTATGGTACACAGCGGTGCTTTGTCAGGATTTGAGTGTTGCGCTTGCGTCGCCATCTGTGATGGCAACGTTTCTTCAAAGAACCATCTGCGATAGCAACCGATATAGCAACGAGCTGGCAACAGAGGGGCATTTATTAGAAGAGATTTTCTACGGTTGCTTTGTTGCTGTGAATATCTAATAGAGATCATAGAAAAAAGAGAAAAAGAGAACAAAATGGGTGCGCGAGCGTATACATGTACGCGCGCGAGGAAGAAAACCAGTCCACTTTTCTGCTGGCGGCCAATGAAAGACTCTGATGCTTTCAAGACCGCCAGTTCTCTTTTGAAGGACAACCGACATATCACGGGATCGCGCATGAGGATGCAAAGTGTGAAATGTCGGATCAAGGGCTGCTACCGCATAAGGGATCAAGGGATATGGGTATCTGCGATACCTCTTTAACTGTGCATCGGCAGTTCCGATGCGGAAGGAGGACGATGTGCCGGGAGAAAACGACCTGCACAGTTATCAGAAGTTCTGTGTGGACTTCATTGAGGAACATCCAAACTGCGGTGTGTTTCTCGACATGGGTCTTGGAAAAACAATCATATCGCTCACGGCCATCTCGCATCTGCTGTATGACAGTTTCGAGGTGAGCCGTGTTTTGATTATCGCACCTCTGCGTGTGGCGCGTGACACTTGGGTTGCTGAACTTGGTAAGTGGGAGCATCTTCGGGGACTCAAGATAGAGCGCGTGCTCGGCACGCCCAAGGAGCGAGTAGCAGCGCTGAGCAGACGGGCAGAGATGTACATCATCAACCGTGAAAACGTGGAATGGCTGGTCAAGCACTTCGCTGGGCGGAGGCTTCCGTTCGATATGCTTGTGGTTGACGAGCTTTCATCCTTCAAAAACAGCAGGGCAAAACGCTTTCTGGCGCTTAAAAAGGTGTTGCCACAGTTCAGCCGCGTTGTAGGTCTGACAGGCACTCCTGCGCCAAACGGTCTGGAAGATCTATGGCCGCAGGTATTCCTGTTGGATCGCGGTGTCCGGCTGGGCAGGACAATGAAAAGCTATCTGGATATGTTCTTTGATACGCCCAATAGCTGGCTGCCCTATAAGCATGAGCTGAAACCCGGTGCCGAGGAAGAAATCTACAGACGGCTTGGAGACATCTGCGTTTCGATGCGGGCAGCGGATCATATTCAGATGCCAGAGCGTGTGGATAACATCGTAGAAGTTACGCTGTCTGCAAGAGAAGAAAAACTGTACCGCCAGATGGAGCGGGACATGCTCCTGCCTTATGCGGATGGTGATGTGCTTGCCCTGAATGCGGCTTCGCTTGCTGGAAAACTCCTGCAGCTGGCCAACGGCGCTGTGTACGATGAGTTCCACAATATCCGCGTTATCCATGACCGAAAGCTGGACGCGCTGGAAGATCTGATCGAAGCCGCCAACGGTAAACCACTGCTGGTGATGTATACCTTCCAGCACGATCTGACACGGATTCAGGAGCGCTTTGGCAAGTATACACCCGATACGCCAGAAGGCGTTCGAGAACTGAAAACCTCCGCCGATATGGAGGATTGGAATGAAGGCCGCATTCGGGTAGCTGTTACACAGCCTGCTTCAACAGGTCATGGCCTTAATCTTCAGCACGGCGGCTGCACCATTGTCTGGTTCGGCCTGAACTGGTCGCTTGAACTGTATGAGCAGGCCAATGCCCGTCTCTGGCGGCAGGGACAGAAGCAGACGGTGGTGATCCACCATCTGGTCACCAAAGGAACTATGGACGAACAGGTGATGAAAGCCCTTCATGACAAAGCGGCAGATCAGAATGCGCTGCTGGCTGCTGTGAAGGCGCGTATAGACCAATCGGTCAGAAAGTGAGGAAAACATGGGACGCAAAAATCGTAAGGGCCGCAGCGTGAATCGTCAGCGTGCGCAGACCGTTCACCGCGTTTTGTATTATCCGTCGCAAAGGGAAATCCAGCCCGCTGAAACGCATAAGGAATTGGCATCTTCCTCCGTCAAACAAGACATCCGCATGATTCCGCTTGAGCAGATCGTCACAGAAGGCTACCAGCGCATCATTAACATGAAAAATGTAAACGGAATTGTCAGGGATTTTGACCCGGCGAAACTGGGCGTGCTGGTGGTAAGCGCTCGAAAGGATGGCACTTACTCAGTCTTAGACGGTCAGCATCGCCTCGCCGCGCTTCGCAGGCTCGGTTTTACGAAAACCAACTGCATTGTGTTGGAAGGGATGAGCGTGAAGGAGGAAGCTGATTTCTTCCGCAGGCAGAATGAGAACAAGCAGTCCTTGCGAATCACGGATACGTTCAACGCCTCTCTATGGGCTGAGGATGAAGAAAGCCTGCAGATCAAAAAGCTCATGGACAAGTATGGTTTTCGATTTGGCAAGGGCCGCCCGATGTGCATCAGCGCTATTGGTGCGCTGCAGACCATCCTGCGTAGTTTTGATATGAACACGCTGGAAATGACGCTTGCTTCCATCGCCCAAACGTGGCCGCATGATACCACCATCCTCCGCCGCGAGATGATGGCGGGGCTTGGAGAGTTCTGGCACCGATTTGGAAATCGGATCACCTTGGAGCAATTTGAAAAGCGTATGTCTGCAAAACTGCCTATGGAGATGTATCAGGAGCATATGCTCCGCACCAAGGGAAAGTCCAATCCAACCAGCGCGTTCAACAAGTCGGTGCGCTTCACATGCTGCGGAGTGCTTGTGGATCATTACAATCGTGGTTTGCGTATGAACTCCAAGAACCGGCTAGATTTGATTTGGAACGACAGGGAGGATACCTGAAATGTATGGCGTGGAAATGAATACGCGACTGATTCCTGTTGGCGAAATTCTGGTTGCTGAACGGATTCGTACAGAACACGGCGACATCCCGGCGCTGGCCAAGAGCATTCAGGAGCATGGGCTGATCAACCCGATTACCGTTATGGAACAGGCCAACGGAGGATATATCCTAATTGCAGGCCTTAGAAGACTTGAAGCTGTACGTTCCCTTGGTGAGCATAACATCCGTGCTACGCTTCTTTCACCCTTGGAAGCGGATGAAGCGCTGATGCTGGAAATTGCAGAAAATGAGCAGCGTAAGGAGTTCACGGTTTCTGAGCGCCTTGCCTATGCAGATCGGATCAAAGCTGTGGAGGTAGAGAAATCAAAGCAGCGGATGCTGGCAGGTAAACGCAGTGAAGCAGCAGACCCCGTGGCCAAACGGCCACAGGGTAGCGGTAAGACTCGCGATATCGTGGCACGCAAAGCTGGATTTACAAGCGAACAACAGATGAGGCGTGCTGCAGAGGTGGCGGAAAAGCGGCCTGATCTGCTTGGAAAGATCGATAACGGGGAGCTGACCATAGGCGGAGCTGTATCTGAAATGAAAAGAACGGAGCAGCCTGCCGATTTGAAAGAAGCCAGCAACATATCTTCGCATGAAACTGTGATAGAACGGCTGGTTGATATTGAAGTATATCAGCCTTTCAAACCTCACATGATGGAGGCACCCGGTAATGTTAAAACCGTAAAAGGCGCTGATCATGATCATCTGATGGAGAATCCCATCTATAATCGTCTGTTCATCAGCTACAATGAGGCCGTCCGGCAGGTGAATCTTGCTCGCGGTGAAATGCGCACCCGCTGTGAGGGATACGAACGGCAGATTCGCGGCTATAAGGAGAACATCATCGCTATGCAGAAGGAGCTGGCACGGCTCAGGGAGGTACAGCATGCTTGAACGTGATTTGGTAGCTGCCATCAAAAGATATTTAGCGTCGCTGGGAAGCGACGTTTTCTTTTTCAAAGAACATGGCGGCCCCTATGGAACTTCCGGCGTGCCGGATCTGATTTGCTGCTACAAGGGTCGGTTTCTTGGACTGGAAGTCAAACTTCCCTCCGGAAAGCTGACCGAGCTTCAGCGTCGTACGATTCAAAAGATCAATCAAGCGGGCGGCAATGCCTACCGTGTGGAGAGCGTTGAAGCTGTCAGGGCTGCTATTGAGCAGCTTGATTCCGAATCGGTTGAACAACGCCCCCGGATTCCCTTGGTCTATATCTGTTCTCCATATCGTGGCGACATCCAAGCAAACACCTCCAAAGCCAGAAATTTTTGCAGCCTTGCCTCTTCGCAGGGCTGCATTCCTTTTGCTCCGCATCTGTTGTTCACTCAGTTTCTGGACGACTCCAAAGCGGATGAACGCATGATGGGACTGTACATGGGTATGGAAATGCTCAGGTTGTGTGATGAGCTTTGGGTGTTTGGCGAACCAACGGAGGGAATGGCTTCTGAGATTGAAGCTGCGGTTCAACTGGGGATTACGGTAAGGCATCACGATTTGAAAGGCCAGGTGATCGCAGATGAATGAGAAATGCTTCGCCCTCCGCCGAAGCGGACGCTGTGGCGCGCTTACCTCGCCGTTCTGCACGGGGTATGCTACCTGTCCGTTCTACAAGCCTAAGTGGATGCATGAGCGGGACACAGAACGCACGAACCGAAAACTGTCTGCTCTGCCCTTGGAAGAGCAGCTCTACATTGCCAGCAAGTATTATCGTGGCTGGATGCCATGGAAAGGAGAACGCGTATGAATGCCAAAGAGTATCTGTCACAGGCGATGTACATTGATCAGCGGATCGATAGTAAGTTGGAGCAGATCATGAAACTACGGGAGTCAGCCTCCAAAGCGACAGCCACGCTGTCCGATATGCCGCGACCTGACTCGCCCAACGTGCAGTCGATGGAAGAGACGATCGTGAAGATTGTTGATCTGGAGCGGGAGATCAACCGCGACATCGATGCACTTGTCGATTTGAAAGCGGAGGCACGCAAGGTGATTTCAAAACTGGACAATCCGGAGCAGCAGTTGATTCTGGAAATGCGTTACCTGTGCTATAAATCTTGGGCGGAGATTGCAGAGGATCTTAGTTTCTCCGAATCCAATGTGTACAAGATCCATGGGGAAGCGCTCAAGCGAATCGTTCTTCCGGAAACAGCCCATCTTTTGACGAGTTAAGTGAAAGAGTGTAGCTTTTTCCATTGAAGTGGAGTTGGCACCTGTGGTAAAGTGTATCATGTCAAAAATGAAAACAAGGTGGCAGCCTTCCAGTGTGAGGGATGCCTTTTCCTTTGCATCGGAGGTCAAGATATGAGGCATTTCGATTCAAGAGCGCCTGATCAGTTGGGACGCAGCCAGATGGTAAGGATACCATTTCGTGTTGGATAACGCAGTTCCACAGTTGGGTCCGCAAAGAACTTCTCCTTGGCATCGGCCATCATCCGTTGATAGCGTTCCTCACCACAAAGCTGCTTAACATAGCGCAGAGTAACGGTTTCGCCTTCCAGCAGAAAGGTCTTGTGAAGCGTTTGTTTCATAGTACACCTCAATTTCAAAGCGCCGGGGAAAATCCATGCACTTCTTCTGGATTTGGAAGCATTCGCTTCCCGCGACCGCCGTTGGGCGGTTTCGGCTGGGTGCGGCCCAGCGCTCATCAGGCGGGCTGGGTGGTTTTTACTTCTCCTGCAGCGGGTTTGTTGGGGTCGTAGCCGGATTTGAAAGCACTGTTGCCATCAAGATTTCGAAGCAGAATGTTTCTGTGGAATTTGTATTCTTTCCCGATAAAACCAAGCCGCAAGAGGAAGCATCTGAAAGCGTAGCGCTCATTGGGCGCGGGTTTGTCTGTCGCAGATACTCGCTTGAGCTGTGAAGCGAAGGCTGCAAGTTTCTCAACCAACGTCTGGTAGACCGCCATTTCCTCCTCGCTGCTCCCGATTTGGAACCATGGGAATGAGTAGCCCCTGTCTGTGGGAATGACCTTCAGCTCGGTGGTCCCAAGCACCTTTCGCAGCAGAGAGGCTTTGCTTGTAATGACTGCTTCCAGTTTTGAGAGCGATTCCTCGCTCAGCTTTCGTTTGCTGATGGTAACGCTGGCAAGCGCGGCGCTTTCCAGCGGGTCGGCTTCGCAGGCTGTCTCGATTTCGGAGCTTTCTGCCGCCTCGCACACTGTGCTGTCAAAGCCTTTTTGAGCAAGGGCGGTCGCCAGTCGCTCCGCAGCTGCTTTATTGAGACTATGCACAAGATGAATAACTGCGCTTTTGTCGACGCTGCAAAGAGTGAATTCGTAAGCGAAGGTTGGAGCAAAGCAATACCGTGGCTTCTCGTTCAGAAGCTCGGTGAGACTGGCAACGAGTTCTTTTCGATTGGCTTGCGCATTGGTCAAGATCTTCATTGATTTTCCTCCTGAATTTGATTTGAGAGCGTGGCTCCCGCGACGCGCCCTGCAGTACAGGTTCGGCGCGTTTCGGCTCCTGCCACGGAGCCATCGTCAGGCGAGTTGGACGTTTTCCGGATAAGCGCCGTAGCGGTCGCCGTCCGGGAACTTGATCCATACAGTGTTGGTCAATTTCACAGCTTTGGATACTATGCCGGTTCGACCACAGTATCGTTCGCGGTGACGGTCAATGGAGACGTTAATGAGCTTAACTTTCATACCCTTGGGAAACTGGTCGCGGATATCAGTTTTTTTCATAGGGAATCTCCTCTCAATTTGAAAGCTCGTCCAGTCTGCGGCTGAGCGTGGGGTAATCCATCGTCTCGTTCTCAGAGTCAAAGTACCCGATCAACTCAAGCATCGCAGCAGCGCGGTTTAGGTAGAGCCGAAGGTATTCGTGGTTGAAACGGACGCCGTCTGTAAATCCCTGAGCGTTGTAGGGATTTGTGAGAAAATGCTGCACTGCATCATCAATGTTCTTCTGGAATGTCTGGCTTGCATCAAGTTCCTGCCGGACAAGGGTGAGCAGTCTATCACGGTCGATTTTAAAGCTGTTCATGATTGTTACCTCCCTCTTGATTTGAAAGCGTTATGAAGGTTAGAAATGCAGGAATGATACGCTCGGTTGCATCCTCGTTCTCAACGTAGTAGATCGGAGCGTGACTCTTTTCCACTCTCTTCAATTCCCATACTTCGTCGGTCAGGGCGTGGAGGGCGCTAAGCGCACCTTGAATCCAGCGCTTCCCTGCCAAGGTGTAGTCAGGGTTGATGAGCTCATCTAGCTGGTGCTGGATTTCTGTCACCAACCGAGCGTTCATACTCGTTTGCTCATTAAGCTTCATGGAAGTACCTCCTCTTGATTTAGGAGCTTTTGCTCCTGCGGGTTTCCCGCGACGCACCGGCGTTTCGGCTGGGAACCCTCCCAGCCATCATCAGGCGGGTTGATTTGAAAGCGATCAGCGATCAGCTCTCGGCGCTCTGAGCAAGAAGGTTTTGCCTCGCGCCTCAATTTCGTAGCCGTAGAGATCCGGCAAAGCTTCGCCGATGGTAGAGCGATTGATTCGCGTTACGCGCGTGATATCGGAGAGCTTGCAGTTCTTCATGCGAGGTTGGCGTTGGACGTAACGCAGGGCCGCAGGTTTAAAAGCGTCCGATAGGTTGCGCTCTCGTTTACAGCGCTGAAGCCGCCAGCGGCTGTGCCGCTTTTCAAGCATCTGTTTGCCGGTTTCCATGTCCGTGAAGAAATTTGGGGCAATCTTGGCAAACTTGATTTCAGAGAGAATTTCGAGGTGCTGATTCCAGATGGTGTTTCCGATAGATTCCATGCGAGTCAAATCAATATCGTCCGTAGCGCGGCCAATCATCAGGCTGATGAAGTCGGGCTTCTCGCCGTATCCGCTGCCGGAGTCCAGGAGGACTCGAATGATTTCAGAACCTTTGCGAAGATCAACCTTGCCGATTTCGCCTTGGTGCCCGTTCATCGTAGCCGGGTTGATTTGATAGCCCTGGGCGATCAGCTCGGTGACTTTTTGGGTGAAAAGCCGATTGATGTCGTTCTGGTTCATAAGTCAGTCTCCTTTCGATTTGGGAGCAATTGGCTTCCCGTTACGCTCCCCGATTTGGGAACGTTTCGGCTGGCAGCCGGCCAGCTCTCATCAGACGGGCTTGATGTAGAAGCGCGTGGTCCCCTTGGTCCAGGGATTGGTGCGATCAGCAGCCTCAAAGCGTAGTTTCATGTCTTCTGCCTGTTCACGCGTTTGTGTGCCACCCATGATGCAATTTTTGTCGTTCATTACGTAGAAGCGAACGCCTACACGCTTTCCATGTTCGATGGCCATTGCAAGATTCATTATGTTATTCCTCCTACAAAAACTCCGCCGGCTCAGCGGCGGATTATATGTTCATTTTCCATAGCCAGTGTGACCAGCTCGTCCGCAGCGCTGCAGGCGCTTTGAGCGGCTGCTAGTGC
>JAFWYA010000037.1 GCA_017517815.1 Clostridia bacterium
CAAGAGGGCGCAATTATACGCACTGTACCAGTGCATTGCGTTTATACAGGTACATATAAGTAAACGTGCATCCGGCATATCACCGGATGCACGTCTTTTCTTGTTGCTGGATAACTTGTTCCTTGACAGTTCTCCCTCCATTTGGGGAGGACTTTTTCATTTACCCGTTCACCTTACGCCGCGCTGCGCAAAGCATTCCTGCGCTCAGCAGGCACAGCGCCAGCCACAGCAGCGGGCGGCTTTCGTCGCCGGTAGAGGGGACAAGGTCGTTCACGTTGTTGTGGTAGAACACGTCCGACCGGGTGCGTCCGTCGTTCCAGCTGGTGACGGTGGAGCCGGTGATGACGTACTTGGGCAGGTTGATATCCGGGGTGACCACGTTGCCGCTGCTGATGTCCACATCCGGCAGACCGGCATGATCCGTCTCGACGATTTTGAACTGCGTGCCCGCAGGCAGACCGCCAATTTCGAGGTTGTCGCCGGATTTCATGAACAGCGTGACCTTTCCGCCGCTCAGGTCGATGGCGGGCCGTCCGTCGGGCAGGGTGCTCACAGACGGGCAGATCACGTTTTGCGTGAAGGTCACCGGGTACAGTTTTCCGGCAAGATCCACCGGCGGCAGGCTGGGCAGGGTGATCTCAAACATGAAGTACTGCCCCTTCATTTCGGAGGCGCTCTTCTCCTGCTTGTGCAGCTTCAGCTGGGTCTCACGGTCAAGGATCAGCGCGTTGTAGGCGCTGTCATTGGCAAGCGGCTGATACACCATGCGGTCGATGGTCAGGCTGGACATATAGCGCCCGGTGTTTACGCCGGTGCCCTGCTTGCCCGCGCTCTTGCCGTAGGCGGGGCACTGGTCGCTGTAGTCGTCGTACCAGTTGGTGAACCACACCTGCCTGTCCTTTGCAGGCACGAAGGCGTTGGCCGGGTTCTGGATATAGCGGGTGATGTCGGCGGCGCTGACAACGCTGATGGTGGCATTGTCGCCCTCGCAGTACACCTCCGCGCCCGCATCCGCCGCGCCGGTGGAGGTGTTGCCGTTCTCACCGGCCACGTTAAAATACACTGCGCCGCCGGTCATGGTGAATTCACCGGCCTGCGCGCCTTCGTCATCGGCCTGCACATACACGCCGCCGCCCATGTCGTCGGCCTGGTTGGCGGTGATCACGCCGCCCTTCATGATGAACTGCGCGCCGCGGTACTCGGTCTGGTTGGCCATGGTCTGACCGGCTGCATAGACCGCGCCGCCGCTGAGGGCGGCATGGTTGCCGGCGATGAGGCCGTCGTTCATGGTGAGCACAGCGCCTTTGCCGTAGCTCTTGGGCGGAGCCATATCCGGATCGTCATGCGAGCCCTGCTCGCCTGCAAAGTCGCCCGCGCCCTCCAGATACACCGCGCCGCCATGGGCAGCAGCCTTGTTGTTTTCAATGATTGCGCCGTCGATGGTGACCATGCCGTCGTAGCTGGCGTACACCGCGCCGCCGTTGCCATATTTTTGCGCCTCATTGCCGCGCAGAACGGTGCCCTTGCCCAGCGTCAGTTTGCAGGCTGGGTGCACATAGATGGCGCCGCCGCCGGGGGCAAAGTTGTCGCCGCGGTGGTCGGCCTTATCATAGCGACATTTGGCAATGTTCCCGGTGAAGGTGGTGTTTTCCACAGTGAGGGTGGAAATATCCTCTTCGTTTTCGCTGAAGAAGTCCGCCACGCAGATGGCGCCGCCGTGGGTGACGGCCTCGTTGCCGTCGAAGATGGAATTGGTGATTTTGGCGCTGGTGCCGTACATCAGCAATAGCGCGCCGCCGGACAGGTCGGTGGTGTTTTTGCTGAAGGTACAGTCGTCGATGAGCACGTCGCATTTGCTGAACTTCGCCGCGCCCGCGCCGTCGCTGGTGAAGCGCGCGTCTGTTTTGGAATGCGGGGAAGCGTTTTCGGTGAACTTGCAGCCCCTGACCGTCGCCGATACGCCGTAGGCCGAAATGCAGGGTGACTGCGGATAGGCGTTGCCGGTAAAGGTGCAGCCCTTTACATCGAGGTTGTTTTGAACGCCCATGACGTTGATGCAGCTTCCATAGGCATTTTCATAGCCGTTGTTGCGGAAGGTGCTGTCCTCGACGGTCACGTCAGCTCCATAGGCGGACACACAGCCGGTGCCCGGAAAGAAGTTGAAGGAGTGGTTGTCTTCAAACACACAGTTCTTCACAACGACACTGCCCTCCATCGCAGACACCGGGCATCGCACGTAGGTCCACCATCCGTCATAGCAGTCTTCCAGGTTGCGGAAGGTGCAGTCCGTAACGCTGATTTCAGCCCCTGTGCCCAGCACGCCTGCGGCGCCCAGCGCTTTTTTGCTGCCCTTAAAGTCCACGATCAGGTTGTTGACGCTGAGCCATGCGCCTTCACTAGCCTCGATAAAGGCAGTATACTTGTGCTTCAGCGCGTTATAGTCCATTGTGAGCACAGGCATTTTGCCGTCTGTGCCCTCCACGATGACGCGTACGCCCGCCCCAAAGTTCATCATTACGCCGCCGACCATCGTGCCGTCGCCGGTGATGTCGTTCATGATTCGCACCTTGTAAAGGGGAGCGGTCTGCCCCTCAGGCGTGGCCGCAGCAGCGGCGTTGATCTCCTCCACAGCAGCCGCCAGCTGCTGGAGGGTGGTCACCTGAAAGGTTGGGACTTCCTCCGCCGCAGCCGCCGTGCAAAACAGCAGCGCCATCATCATCATTACCCAAAAAACCTTTTTCAGCATGTTCTTTCATAGCCTCCGCATGTTGAAATGTACAACTATTTTACCATATTTTTCTCAGATGTGCAATCGTTTGTGCAAAGAAGCAACAAAAAACGCGGAGGCCGTTTCTGCGGTCTCCGCTTCGGTTTACTTTTTCAGGTCCTGCTTGATCTGGCTGCTGGAAATTTCCGGCGTGCGCGGCAGGTAGATGACCTCCGCGCCCTCTTCGCGCAGAAAGTCGAACTTGCCCTCCCAGTCGTCGCCCATGACGAACACGTCGATGTCAAAGTCGTGAATGTCGGTGCGCTTCTGCTCCCAGCAGGTTTCGGGAATCACGCGGTCGACGTAGCGGATGGACTCCAGCAGCATCTTGCGCTGCTCGTAGGTGAAGTAGCACTTTTTCTGCTTTTCGTTCCAGTTGAATTCATCGGTGGAAAGGGCCACCACCAGATAGTCACCCAGCTCGCGGGCGCGGCGCAGAATGTTGATGTGGCCGTAGTGCAGCAGGTCAAACGTGCCGTAGGTGATGACTTTCTTCATGGTAAAATGCTCCTCAGGCTTCGCGCTGCTTGTCGTGCTTGCTCACGCGCTCTTTTTCGGGGGGAGGGGTCATGTAGTCGCCGTAGTGCAGCACCAGCATGTCGTGATAGTGGCTGCTTACGCGCAGCGGATAGCCCTCAAAGGGGATGTCCTGATACTCCTGCGCATACTTCGCCGGATACACCAGACGGATGCATGCAAACTGCTCGTCGGGCACATGAAGCAGCGTGCCGTCGCCGGTGAACAGATGCGCGCCCACCCAGCGGTACATGCCCAGCTTCGCCTTTTTGGTGAACAGGCAGCCCAGCGCATGCGTGGTTTTGAGCAGGATGCGGTTTTTCAGGCTGAAGCGGCTGTAGTCGGCGTCCTCCTTGAGCATGCCCTGTAGAAGCTGCAGAATGAATACCTTCGCCTTCTGCTTCCACGGCTCGTTGCTGATGCCCTCAAAGTGGAACAGATCCAGGAACGGGCGCTGGCCGTTGATGGGCTCGCGCGGCACGATGCGCGCCACCCACGTGTCCTCAAAGGTGAGCACATAGCGGTCGGTCTCGGCAGGCAGGATGTCCGCCAGCTTTTTCAGGTCCGCCGCGGTAAAGGCAAGGTCAAGGTCGTCATCCCACGGGATGAAGCCGCCGTCGCGCACCGCGCCAAGCATGGTGCCGCCAAGCAGCGTATAGGGAATGTCGTGCTTGCGGCAGATGGCGTCCAGCTCGAGCATCATGTCAAGCAGCATCTGCTGCAGGTCGCGCATGCCGTAGGTGTTGTCAAGGTAAGACATGGATTTTTCCTCCTTCATGTGGGAAAAGACTGGCCTGCCCGCGTGGGACGGAGATGGGCAACGGCCAGCGTGGGCGGAGTGGAAGGCGGCACCGCCGCCTTCATGTGGGAAAAGACTCGCCTGCCCGCCTCAATGAGCAAAGCGGTTCATCAGGTGCATAAGCCTCTCAAACAGCGACTTCATGGTCCTGCGGTCAAACAGCCATGCCGACAGGAAGGCCACGGCAGCCGCGTAGATGACCAGCAGGAACGCATACATCAGCCACGTGAAGAAGCGGCGCGGCGCGTCGATCAGGATCAGGCAGGGCGCGGCGATGACCGCCACCGTCGCAAACATGCGGATGATGCGCGCAAGGCTGGGCTTCCAGTCCAGACCCGTGACGGCTTTGGGGATGTAGCGCAGCTCAAACGCCGTAAACACCAGATTGCCAAGGCTCACGCCGATGACGATGCCGCACAGCGACCAGTCGGCGCCCCAGCGCAGGCCCAGCAGGCCCAGCACGCAGCCGGCAGCGATGCTCACCGCCACCTGCCAGATGCAGTGGCTGCGCACCTCGCGGAACTTGCCGCTGGCCGAGATCATCAGCTCAAACGGAATTTTGCAGTGCGTGGTGAGCGCCTCAAAAATGATCAGCAAGCCCAAAACCGGCACGTCGTAGTTCACGTCGTGGATGCCGTGGGTGTAAAGATTCACAAACGGCACGATGAGCACCGCCGCCACGCCGAAGAGAATCGTCACACCCAGATGATACAGGCACTCAAAGTCGTTGTAGGCACGGCGGAAACGCTCCTTGTCGCCGCTGACCAGCAGGTTGCCGAAGATGGAGTAAATGCCGGTGGTGGCCATTTTCAGAATGCCCCACAGGCCCACCGTCACCATGTGATACACGCCGTACACGCTCAAAACGCCCGGCTCGCGGGTGATGACCGTGCCAAGGATCACGCCCGCGCCCTGCTGGAACACCTTGGTAAGCTCCACATACAGCGCATCCCAGCGCTTGGCCAGCGCGCCCTTGTTGGGCTTGGCATGCACGTCCACCTGCGCATAGTGCTTTTTGACATAGCGATTGAGCAGCACCGCGCGCAAAAGAATGGTGAGCGACGCCGCCAGACGCACCACGATGACGTCCATGCCCATAAAGGGCAGCACCACCAGCAGCGTGGTCGAAAGCAGCAGCGACGCCATGCTGGCCAGCGACACCACATACGTGTGCTGATCCGCCGTCAAAAGCACCCTGAAGCGCGACATGGTGAAAAACTCCAGCGTGCCGCTCACGCCCATGGCAATGATCAGCGCCATGACGCTCAAATTGCTCATCTGCACGCCGTTTACGTCCATCACCGGCACAAAGATGGGGTAGAGGATGCTGAACAGAAGCGTGATGCCCGCAAACACCCAGCCCGACGTGTTGTAAAATGCGCGCGCCGCGCTCACCACGCCGCTGATGGCCGGGTAGTCCCGCTTGGCAAGGGGCTGATACAGCGCCACATACGCCGCCGCGGCAAGGCCTGCCTCCACCATTTTAAAATAGGTAAGGAACTCCGTCACCGACACGATGAGGCCGTTGACCTCGCTGCCGTAATACAGGATCATCAGTCGGGGCGTGATGAAGCCCATCACCATGGCCGTCATCTGATACACGGCCGTGGATAAAGTGTTTTTCACAAAGCGTCCGGTACGGCTCAAAACAGCGTCACCATCCATTATCATACACATAAGTATCCATTAAAAAGCATAGCACCGCGCCTGCGGTTTGTCAATGCAAAGCACCATTTCCTCCTTGCCGCAGCGCTCAACATGTGCTACAATCAATGCGAACATACTTTCGCATTTTTAAACCCATTTTCAATATTGGAGGTCGTTTGAAATGCCCGCATCCAAAGTATACTTCACCAATTTCCGCGCCCGTCCCGACATGCCCCTCACCAAAAAGCTGCGCCGCCTGATCGAAAAGGCCGGCATGATGGAAATGGACCTGGACGGCAAGTTCACCGCCGTGAAGATCCACTTCGGCGAGCCGGGCAACCTGGCCTTCCTGCGCCCCAACTACGCCAAGGTGGTGGTCGACGCCCTGAAGGAAATGGGCGCGCGTCCCTTCCTGACCGACGCCAACACCCTGTACGTGGGTTCCCGCCGCAACGCGCTGGATCATCTGGACGCCGCATATGAAAACGGCTTCAGCCCCCTGCAGACCGGCTGCCACGTGATCATCGCCGACGGCCTCACCGGCACCGACGACGTGGCCGTGCCCGTCGACGGCGAATACTGCAAAGTGGCTCACATCGGCCGCGCCGTCATGGACGCGGAAGCCATCATCAGCATCAACCATTTCAAGTGCCACGAGGGCACCGGTATCGGCGGCGCTTTGAAGAACCTGGGCATGGGCTGCGGCTCCACCGCCGGCAAGCGCCACATGCATCACGACGGCAAGCCCGCCGTGCGCCCCGACGCCTGCGTGGGCTGCGGCCGCTGCGTGCGCCAGTGCGCCCACGGCGCTATCAGCTTTGAGGACTTGGACGGCAAGCGCGTGGCCAGGGTCGACCCCGACCTGTGCACCGGCTGCGGCCGCTGCGTGGGCATCTGCCGCGACCGCGGCGCCATCACCGGCCCCGACAGCTCCGCCGATATGCTCAACTGCAAGATCAGCGAGTACGCCAAGGCCGTCGTGCAGGGCCGCCCCAATTTCCACATCACCCTCGTGTGCGACGTGTCGCCCTACTGCGACTGCCACTCCGAAAACGACACCCCCATCATCGCCGACGTGGGCATGTTCGCCAGCTTCGACCCCGTCGCCCTCGACGTGGCCTGCGCCGACGCCTGCAACCGCATGGAGCCCCTGCCCGGCACCTTCCTCACCGACAAGAAGGTGCGCACCGGCGACATCTTCAACGACACCCACCCCTACACCAACTGGCGCAGCGGCGTCGAGCACGCCCAGAAGATCGGCGTGGGCACCATGGAGTACGAACTGATTGAACTGTAAGGGGACGATGCAGGGGCGCCGCCCCTGCACCCCGCAAGGGGTTTCACCCCTTGACCCGTTTCTGACGCCCGTTTCACGGGCGTCAGGGGAGGGTATACTTTTAACAGAACACCCCTTGGCCGCGCATATGCGCGGCCAAAATTGGGATTCCAAAGGGCAAAGCCCTTTGGCAGAGGGTGCAGGGAGGCAGCGCCTCCCTGCGTACCAGAAAGGAAACCGGCTTTGCAAGACAAACTCATCGTTCGCGGTGCGCGCGAACATAACCTCAAAAATGTGGATCTGGAGATCCCGCGCAATAAACTGGTGGTTTTCACGGGCTTAAGCGGCAGCGGCAAGACCAGCCTTGCCTTCGACACCATCTACGCCGAGGGCCAGCGCCGCTATGTGGAAAGCCTGTCCAGCTATGCGCGCATGTTCCTTGGGCAGATGGAAAAGCCGGACGTCGACTCCATCGACGGCCTGTCCCCGGCCATTTCCATCGACCAGAAGACCACGGCGCGCAACCCCCGCTCCACCGTTGGCACAGTGACGGAGATCTACGACTACCTGCGCCTTTTGTATGCGCGCGTGGGCACGCCGCACTGCCCCAAGTGCGGGCGGGAGATCCGCCAGCAGTCGATCGACGAAATGGTGGCGCAGGTGCTCGCCTATCCCGAGGGCCAGCGCATGCAGCTGCTTGCGCCCGTGGTGCGCGCGCGCAAGGGCGAGCACACCAAGCTGATGGATGATGCGCAGAAGCGCGGCTTTGTGCGCGTGCGCATCGACGGCGAGATCTACGACCTTGACGA
Organism: Clostridia bacterium; assembly: GCA_017517815.1. The sequence goes on from JAFWYA010000037.1 coordinate 7,815, forward strand.
GCGCCCGACGCTGGACAAAAAGCTGAAGCACGACATCGAAATCGTGGTCGACCGCCTCATCGTGCGCCCGACGGACGAGTTCCGCCAGCGCCTGGCCGACAGCATGGAGACCGCCGCCCACGAAAGCGGCGGACTGGTGATGGTGGACCTGTTCGACAAGGGCACGCTGCTGTTTTCGCAGAACTATGCCTGCCCGGACTGCGGCGTGTCCATCGAGGAGCTGTCGCCTCGCATGTTCTCGTTCAACAGCCCGTTCGGCGCGTGTCCGCAGTGCTCGGGCCTTGGCACGGTGATGCGCATCACGCAGGAGACCCTCATCCCCGACGACAGCCTCAGCCTCAATCAGGGCGCGCTGCAGGCCATGGCATGGAATGTGGCCGACAAGAGCAGCATGGCGCGCACCTTCTTTGAAGCGCTGAGCCAGAAGTATGGCTTCAGCCTTGACACGCCCGTGCGGGATCTGCCCAAAAAGGTGATGGACATCCTCCTGTACGGCAGCCCCGACAAGATCACCATCGAGTACGAGGGCGCGCACGGCCGCAGCAAGTACGACACCGTATTTGAGGGCGTGATCACCTCCCTCAACCGCCGCTACAACGAAACCACCTCCGATGCGATGAAAGCCGCCTACGAGGAATACATGGTCACCGACGAGTGCCGCGCTTGCCACGGCAAGCGCCTGAAGCCCGAAGTGCTGGCCGTGACCGTGGGCGGGCTGAACATTTCCGACCTGTGCGACCTGAGCGTGAGCAAAGCGCGCCAGTTCTTCCGCGACCTCAAACTGGAAGGCAGTCAGGCCGTCATCGCCTCGCAGATTTTGAAGGAGCTGGACAGCCGTCTGGGTTTCCTGGACAGCGTAGGCCTTTCTTACCTCACCCTCAGCCGCGCGGCGGCCACCCTGTCCGGCGGCGAGGCGCAGCGCATCCGTCTGGCCACGCAAATCGGCTCCAGCCTCATGGGCGTGCTCTACATTCTGGACGAGCCCTCCATCGGATTGCACCAGCGCGACAACTCAAAGCTGCTTTCGACCCTCAAGCGCCTGCGCGATCTGGGCAACACGCTCATCGTGGTCGAGCACGACGAGGACACCATGTACGCCGCCGACTGGATCGTGGACGTGGGCCCGGCAGCGGGCCTTGGCGGCGGTCACATCGTGGCCGAGGGCACCATTGATGATATCCTCAAAAACCCCAACTCCCTGACCGGCCAGTACCTCAGCGGCAAAAAGGTCATCCCCGTGCCCGCGCAGCGCCGCGCGCCTGCGGGCTTCCTCACCGTGAAGGGCGCGAAGGAAAACAACCTGCAAAACATCGACGTAAAGGTGCCGCTGGGCGTATTCTGCTGCGTGACCGGCGTGAGCGGATCGGGCAAGAGCAGCCTTGTCAACGAGATCATCCACAAGCATCTGGCGAAAGTGCTCAACCGCGCCAAGACGCGCCCCGGGCATTTCGACGAAATGCTGGGCGTGGAGCAGCTGGACAAGATCATCACCATCGACCAGAGCCCCATCGGCCGCACGCCGCGTTCAAACCCCGCCACCTACACCGGCCTGTTTGACTTGATCCGCAGGCTCTACGCCACCACGCCCGACGCCAAGGCCCGCGGCTACAAGGAAAACCGCTTTTCCTTCAACGTCAAGGGCGGACGCTGCGAGGCCTGCTCCGGCGACGGTCTGCTCAAGATTGAAATGCACTTCCTGCCGGACATCTACGTGCCCTGCGACGTATGCAAGGGCGCGCGCTACAACCGCGAGACGCTCGACGTGAAGTACAACGGCAAGTCCATCCACGACGTGCTGGAAATGACCGTCGAAGAAGCCCTCGTCTTCTTTGAAAACCACCAGCCCATCGTCAAAAAGCTGCAAACCCTCTACGACGTCGGCCTCAACTACGTAAAGCTCGGCCAGCCGTCCACCCAGCTGTCCGGCGGCGAGGCCCAGCGTATCAAGCTGGCAACCGAGCTCAGCCGCCGCGCCACCGGCCGCACCCTCTACCTGTTGGACGAGCCCACCACCGGCCTGCACATGGACGACGTCAACCGCCTCATCGGCGTTTTGCAGCGCCTTGTCGAAGGCGGCAACAGCGTGCTGGTCATTGAGCACAACCTCGACGTCATCAAAACCGCCGACTGGATCATCGACCTCGGCCCCGAAGGCGGAGACGGCGGCGGCGCCATCGTCTGCGAAGGCACCCCCGAACGCGTCGCCCAGGAGCCCGCAAGCTACACCGGCCAGTACCTGAAGCCGTATTTAACGAAGGGATAACGAAGAGGGGACGATGCGCAGGGGTTCCACCCCTGCACCCCGCAAGGGACTTCGTCCCTTGACCCATCTCTGATGCCTGTTTCACAGGCATCAGGGATTTTTTTATGTGTTTGGGATTGCTGCTAAGACCGCCGGGGCACATACGGGTGCCCCGGCTCGCTTGGGTGGCAGCATGTATAGCCAAGCAACGCCTTCTAACCCTCCCAAAAGAAAAAGACCCCTTGCGGAGTCAGGGGGGTCCGGGGTGTCCCCGGCGCGGGAAGGGGGAGGGGGGAAGTCCAGAGGGGGGGCTCGGGGGGACCGGTGCGGGGTCCCCCCCGACCGCCCCAC
>JAFWYA010000038.1 GCA_017517815.1 Clostridia bacterium
GGCAATACGGTAAGAATATCACAGCCAGAATGGGTCAGGCAAAAAATGAAGGACATGCTGGAAGAAGTCAAAAATCGAAAATACTCCGATTAAACCGGCGAATGCTTGGTCTTGCCCCATGCAAGCAGCGTGTTTTCTTTGCTTTGAGTATTATTTGGTATATAATTTTACCTTATTTGACATCGTGGAGGTCATAGGTTCGAGCCCTACTAATCCCACCATCTGAAACCCTTGCAAATCAACAGTTTGCAAGGGTTCTTCTTTTTTTCAATTACGGTCAAAAAATGGCGATTGGGATACAAATTGGGATCATAAAATCAGTATGCATAGCAAAGGCGGGTCTGCTGTAAGCGCAGGCCCGCCCTGTTGTTATACACTGATTACTTGCCGTTCTTACGGCTGGAGACAACGTCGAAGATAACAGCTACCAAAAGCACGCCGCCCTTGACCACATACTGCCAGGAGTCGGTAATGCCCATGATGGACATACCCATGTTGATCACACCCAGCAGCAGAGCGCCGATCACAACGCCTCCAACTGTGCCAACGCCGCCGTAGGCGGAAGCGCCGCCGATGAAGCAGGAGCCGATAGCGTCCATCTCAAATGAGGTACCTGTCTGGCCGGATACGGAACCGACGCGGGCCAGACACAGCAGGCCGCACAGGCCGGCCAGCAGGCCCATGTTGGCATAGGCAAGGAAGTACACCTTGTTGGTGTTGATGCCGGAGAGACGTGTGGCCTTCTCATTGCCGCCAACGGCGTAGAAGTAACGGCCAAAGGAGGTCTTGGAGGTGATGAAGTGGTAGATCAGGCAGATTGCCACGACCCAGACCAGCATAACGGAGATGCCCTTATACTGGCTCAGCAGGCAGCAGTACCAAAGGATGATAACGCCGATGATGGCGTTTTTGCCATAGTCCACCAGCGCACTGTTCTGATGATAGCCCTTCTTTTTCTTGTTGGAGCGGTTCACAGTGCACATCACAAACAGCGCCACGATCACCAAAACGCCCACAATCAAGGGAGAGAGCGCCTTGAGAGTGCCGATGGGAGTTTCGATGTTCTGGTACACCCACTTAGCCACTTCTTCGCCCTTCTTGTTCAGCTCAATCACCATATTGCCATCCAGACCGGGAATGGTGATATAGGAGGTGAACAGGTTGGTGAACGCTTTGTTCTGAATGGCGACGGTCTTGCTGTCCAGAATCAGACGGCCGATGCCGCGGAATACAAACATGCCGGACAGGGTGGTGATAAAGGGCGGGATACGCACATAGCCGATCCAGTAGCCCTGCCATACGCCCACTGCTACGCCCACAAGCAGACACAGGCCGATGGTCAGGTAGACATTCCAACCCAGATTGGTGATCAGCACTGCCGCCATGCCGCCGGTCAGACAGATGACGGAACCCACGGACAGGTCAATGTTGCCGCCGGTCAGGATGCACAGAAGCATGCCGCAAGCCATGACCAGCACGTAGCCGTTCTGCAGAAGCAGGTTGGACATGTTCTGAGCATACAGCAGACGACCATTAGTAAGGAAGTAGAACAGGATGAATACCACCACCAGAGCGATGGTCATGGAGTTTTTCGTCAGGAATTTGATGATGTTGTTCTTTGCGCTCTCCTGAGCAACAGCGGATCCATTGGTCTTCGCTGCCATGAGGATGTCACTCCTTCTTTGTATTTTCACTGGCCTGGGAAATCATTTGCTATCCCGCAGGATATAGCCCATGATGATTTCCTGCGTAGCATCCTTCGTTTCCAGCTCAGCAAGCATTTTGCCTTCGTTCATCACGTAGATGCGATCCGTCATGCCCAGCAGCTCGGGCAGTTCGGAGGAGATCATAATAACGCACTTGCCATTTTCTACCATCTGATTGATCAAGCAGTAGATGTCAAACTTGGCGCCAACGTCGATGCCGCGCGTGGGTTCATCCAGAATCAGGATATCCGGTTCGGTAAACATCCACTTGCCAAGCAGCGCCTTTTGCTGGTTGCCGCCGGAAAGGTTGCCGATTTTCTGCTCGATAGTGGGCGTCTTGGTGCCCATCTCTACCTTCATTTGCTCAGCATAAATCCGTTCGCGCTCCACATCAATGATGCCGTTTTTGGATACCTTGTCCAGACGGGCAAGCGTGGTATTCATGCGAATGCTTTCGTTGAGCAGAAGGCCGTTGGTTTTGCGGTCCTCCGTCACGTAGGAAAGGCCGGCACGGATGGCGTCCACCGGGCTCTTGAGAACTGTCGGCTTGCCGCCGATCTCCAGCGCTCCGCTGATGCCCTGTCCGTAGCTTCTGCCAAAGATGGACATGGCCAGCTCGGTACGTCCCGCACCCTGCAGGCCGGAAAAACCGACGACCTCGCCGCGGTGCACCTTGAAGGATACATCGTCCACAACCACCTTCTCAGGATAGAGGGGATGATGCACGGTCCAGTTCTTGACTTCTAGACCCACTTCCTTGTGCACATTGTGTTTGCGCTCGGGATAGCGGTCATCCATGGAACGGCCAACCATGCCCTTGATGATGCGATCCTCGCTCAGGTCATCCACGCCCTTGACAAGGGTTTCAATGGTGGCGCCGTCACGCAGGATGGTGGCCTTGTCGGCGCAGTAAATGATCTCGTTCAATTTATGTGTAATAATAATGGAGGTCAGGCCCTGCTCCTTGAATGCAATCAGCAGATCAAGAAGCATTTTGGCATCCTCGTCATTCAGAGAGGACGTGGGCTCATCCAGAATAAGCAGCTTTACATTCTTGGAGAACGCTTTGGCAATTTCGACAAGCTGCTGCTTGCCGGTACCGATGTCTTTGATCAGCGTATGGGGAGATTCTCTCAGGCCCACCTGCTGCATATGCTTTTCAGCTTCGGAATAGGTTTTGTCCCAGTCGATCACACCAGCCTTGTTCTTGAACTCGTTGCCAAGAAACATGTTCTCGCCGATGGTGAGCAGCGGGATCAAGGCCAGCTCCTGATGGATAATAACGATGTTTTCTGCCTCGGAATCCTTGAGCGTTTTGAACTGGCAGAGCTTTCCGTTGTAGTAGATCTCGCCCTCGTATGTGCCATAGGGATAGATACCGCTGAGCACATTCATCAGCGTAGATTTACCCGCGCCGTTTTCACCAATCAGCGCGTGTATTTCGCCCCGCTCTACGACCAGATTTACGTTATCCAGCGCTTTGACGCCAGGAAATTCCTTGGTAATCGACTTCATTTCCAAAATGATGTCTGCCAAGTTCGTTTTCCCCTTTCAAATACGCTGTTTTCAAGAAAAGGGCGGGGCGTTATGCCCCGCCCAAACAGCGCAACTGTTTTAGTCAGGACCCTTACGGGTCAGCCAGACGTTGTCGGATTACTTCGCGGTCAGGTAGCCGTCAGCGCCCATCTCGTACAGGCCGATGTCAACCAGATACTGGAGATTGTCCTTGGTCACAGTGGTGGGAACCAACAGGAAGGACTCAACCTTGTTGCCGGGGGTCTTTTCGTAGCTCTCGGTATCGAAAGCACAGGCAACGCCGAAGGTCTCGATCAGAGCAGTGCCGTCCACTTCGCCAGCGAACATGGCCTGAACCAGAGACAGGGTAACAACAGCTTCGTCCATAACGTTCTTGTAAACGGTCATGGTCTGCTTGCCGTCAACGATGTTGGCGAGGTTGGCAACGTCGCCGTCCTGACCGGTCACGATAACGGTGTTGGTGCCGGCATAGTCAGACTCAATGGCCTGAGCAACGCCCAGAGCGGTGGAGTCGTTGGAGCACAGCCACACATCCAGCACGGTGCCATCGGCATAGTAGGAAGCCAGCAGGTTGGAGGCGCGGTTCAGAGCGGTGTCGGTGTTCCACTGAGCGGTAGCGACCTGCTGGAAATCAGTCTGACCGGAGACAACGTTCAGGTTGCCGGCGTCGATGAAGGGCTTCACGGTGTCAAAAGCGCCGTTGAAGAAGTAGGTAGCGTTGGTGTCGGCGGGATCGCCGGCGGTGAACTCGATGTTGTAGACCTTGTCGCCAGCGTTGGCCAGATCCAGAGCGTTCACAACATACTCGCCCTGCAGCTTGCCGACGGTGTAGTTGTCGAAGGATACATAGTAGGTCACAGCGTCGTTGAGGATCAGACGGTCATAGGCGATGACGGGCACTTCCAGAGAAGCGGCTTCGTCCATAACGGTGTTGAGAGCCTCGGCGTCGATGGCGGAGATGACGAGAACGTCAACGCCTTCGGCCAGCATGTTCTGGATATCGTTGACCTGACGGCCAGCATCGTTGTCGGAGTAAGTCAGAATGGCTTCGTAGCCAGCCTTTTCGAATTCAGCCTTCAGGTAGGAGCCGTCACGGTTCCAGCGCTCGAGGGACTGGGTGGGCATGGAGATACCGACCTTCTTGGGGGCTTCAGCGGTGGCAACGCCAAACACACTCAGAAGCAGGGTCAGAGCCAGAAGCAGCGATACGAACTTTTTCATTCTTCACATCTCCTTTTTTGTTGTATTTTCTGGAAAAGTTCTGACAAAATTATATATTAGTTTTCAGCTTTTGTAAACACTTTATTTGATGTTACGCACAAAACGATCCTGCAATACAGAAAAAAACCATTTTTGTTTCTTTAGTCCAGATCAATTTCGTCATCCTTCTTTTTGGTGGACTGCCATGTTCTCCACGCATAAATCAGTACAGCGATGCCCGCCAGTGCAAACACGGCAATCGCCGCAATGGCAACAGCCTGCGGTATATCCTGCATGCCGGAAAGCAGATTATCCAGCAGATGCCATGCAATATAAAGAATATATCCGCCCACCAGCGCAAGAAGCAGGGCATGCGTACTTTGATTTTTCACGTTTTATCCTCCCCTGTGGAATGCTGTTTTCAGCATATCACACCCTCCTTCCGCTGTCAAACGATGCAGTTGTTGTTTGTACTGTTTTATGATAAGATATGGTATATGATGACCGGTATTCCGGAGGGATGACTGATGAACCCCATTGTGCAGCTGTTTGAAAAAACACTTCCCGTCTTTGTAATGCTCTGCCTTGGCATGCTGTGCCGCCGCAGAAATCTGCTGACCCGCGAGGGCGTGAATGCGCTCAAAAATGTGGCGGTCAACATCGCTCTTCCCGCCGTCATGTTTTCCGCCTTTGCCAGCGCAGAATACACGGTCAGAAGTATTTGCGTGCCGCTGGTGATTTTTGCGGTGTGCCTGGCTTCTCTCTATCTGGGTCATGCCCTGTGCCGCACAATGAAAATCCCTGGCAGGCTTTCGCCCTTCCTTTCCGCCGGATTTGAAGCGGGCATGCTGGGCTACGCTCTGTTTGCCATTCTTTTTCCAAATGAGACAGTTTCCTCCTTTGCTATGGTTGATTTGGGACAGGTGCTGTTCGTATTTACCGTTTACAAGGTGCTCCTTGCGCGCCAGAACGGCCTGAAGGGCGCACTGAAGGATGCAGCATCCTCACCTACCGTATGGGCCATTGCCGCCGGTTTGCTCTTTGGCGCTTCCGGATTGTACGGCGCACTTGCCCCAAGCGGCGCAAGTGCTGTGATCGATGCCGTTTCCAGCTTTGTCGCCGCGCCTACCAGCGCGCTGATCCTTTTGGCCATCGGTTACGACCTGACGCCCACACAGATTCAATGGAAAAAAACAGCTTCGCTGATCGTTCTGCGTCTGGGCGTATCGCTGCTTGCATTAGGAGCTGTCCTGCTGCTGGATCGCTTTGTGCTTGGCGGAATGATGCATACCGGCGCGCTGCTTCTGCTATTCATCCTTCCTCCGCCCTTTGTTCTGCCGGTTTTTGCTGATGTGGACGACGAGCGTGCGGATATCTCTTCTGCACTGTCTGCTCTGACTGTTGTCAGCATACTGCTGTTTGCGGTGCTCGCCGTTGTCTTCTAAATGCGAGGGAATCGTAGGAAAAAGCTGATTGTCGATCGTCGCAAAGCGTTGATTTATAAGACTTTTCAGCAAAATCCTATAACAGTCTTCGCACCATAACGAAAACGCTTGATCCATAAGGGATTGAGCTTTTTTCTTATTTCTACGCTTGACTCCTTTTTCGCTCTTTTTGCGTGAAAAATCACATTTTCAATCACATGTTCTTTCCCCAAAGCCTTACGCCATAAGGCTTTGAGGTGCTTTTTTGCGTCACATTTTTCGTCACAAAATCATGGATCCGTTCAGTTTGTCCAGTACCGCAGCATTCACCATTACTCTTTCATGACGGGTTCTGGCATAAATTCTATCTACCATTCGCGTATCTTTATGCCCCATTTTGTCGGCCTCCTGTTTGGATGTCAGCCCTGCCTCACACAATTCTGTCGCGTAGGTCGTGCGGAAATCATAACTGGTGCACACGCCTTTGAAGCCCAGGCATTCGATTGCCTGATGATGAAAGCTGCGCTTGATCGCTTTGGTCATGATATTGTTCCTGTCAAGGTTGATAACCGTCATTTCCAGATTACTGTTCCCGTTGCCATCAGCCAACAATTCTTCGGTTGGGTTTTCAGCTTGGGCAATACAGTAAGAATACTTTGAATCGCTTTCTTTGCGCATATGTATAGTCCATTCCAGCATTTGTGGTTTTGTGAAGTTGTCAATGTGTTTTCTGACGAAACGCTTCGTTATAACTATTGTAGGAGAGGAAAACCCATACCCCATCCGCGATCCGGACAAAAAAACCTGCCACGCAATATAGTAATACACGTTACTTGGTGTTATCCATCACAGTCAACGTTCAAGGCAATTCACTACCACAGATGAATCCGCTGGACACTACGCAGGGAACCAGTCTCTCCACCAACGTTCTCGACAGGATTACTGTGTGAACATACTTTTTTGTCTTGGTTCCCCTGTTGAATGGCTGCTTTCCCCCTCATATAGAAAAATGTCACATCAATAGCATTACAACCAAAAAGGCGTTCTTCTTCGAACGCCTTTAGTAAAATGTTGTTGTCTTCCGCCTGAAGTCATTGATTTATAAATTTTTCCATCAATACTTCACAGAACGCCCATAACGTTTTGTCACTCTTTGTAGGTGATCTCCAACACATCCATACCGCGGCCGGGCACGCTGCTGGATACCGTGTATTCCGTCGTAGGCGCGGGGTAGCCCACAGGCTTGGTGAGAAACTCCACCTTTTCGATGGGCCGCTTGACATGCAGCACCGGCATGCAGTAGAAATAGGCTTCGTTTTCGATGAGGAAACGGTCCTTATTCTCCGTCATCTCAACCTGCTCCACATGGCAGAAGCCTTCATCCTCGGCAGATTCCGCATGATTGCCGTCGGAGGTGAAGTAGTTTTCGCACGTCATGGTAAGGGTGGGATAATCGCAGTCAGTCTCCATCCATTTGGCCAGCTGCTCGATCAGTTCAGCCGCAACAGGATGATAGGTCATTTCATGACGCCAGCTTTCACGCAGTTCGGGCAGGCAGCCAAGGTTGGCGGGCTTTCCGCCGGGTACGCTGTACACGGCCACATGCTCTGCGGGCTGATCGGTCCACGCAGCGATGGTCTTCCACTCGTTGACGGATACAAACAGGCAATCCTCATGCGCCTTTCCCTGCGGCAGCGCGCCTACGTACAGCACGCGGCCACGGTCGTAGGCATCGATCTTCGCGCGCTCCTCCTGCGGCAGCAGATCGGGGTTGGCCACCACGATGGGGCCGCTGACAGCGTCCAAATATTCGATGGGCGCAATCTTAAACAGCGGCGCTCCCTTGGCTTTCAGCTCACCCAGCCATTTGGCGGTGATCCACTCACGGTCAGCCGCCATGGCTCCCACCTCATTGAGCGACTTGGCATTGGACCAGATCATGGTATAGCCGGGTACGTTGCGCACCTGCGGGGTGTAGCCATTGTCCCAAGCCATGCGCACGTCGCGCCACTCATGAGCGTCCAGACCGTCACCCAGACAGAACCACGGGCCATTGGTCACCGGAGTGAAACCGTCCGGCGTGACCAGATAGTTGTTCAGGTTGGTCGCAGCCGCGCGCTGCATGGCCGTGGGCATGTGATGCAGCACGTCCCACTGCTCCAGCGTATCGCGGATCATGGACAGCGGAGTCATCTTCAAATTGGGCATAGCCGCCTTGTTGCACATGAGATTGGCGGCAAACTCATAATGCACATAGCGCCTGCGCGCATCGGAAATATTGAAGCCCTGGCCGTCTGCGCCCAAAATCTGCAGGTCGGCGGAAACATCCTCCACCACAAAGTTGTGCGCACCAGCCTTTTCCAGCGCCACATAGTCGGTGCCGTAGCGGAACATGGACTCGGTGGGGTCCTTGGTCCAGGCGCTGTTGAAGGCGGAAAGCGTGCCGTTTTCCTTCAGTGCGCGAATCAGCTCGCAGGTGAAGCCGCTCCACTGCTTCATCATCCAGCGCCCCCACTGCATGCGGTGATTTTTGCAGATCCAGTTTGCACGGGCGAAGATAGCTTCCTTATTTCCGTCACAGCAGCCGGCGGCCTCGGCGTCCGGGGTGATGCCAGTGTCTTCAAAGAAGCGCAGCACGATATCGTCGGAGAACTCAGCATGCTCCAAAGACATACGCGGGCTGGACAGGCCGTCGGCAATCTGCACGCCGTCCACGCCGTAGTCGTTGACCGTCTGAATCAGGCGGGGCCTGAGGAAATCCACAAACGGCGTGCCGTCCTTAAAGCGCTTGGGCATGTAGATGAACGAATGCACATTGCCGTTAAGGTCCACGCAGCGCAGCTCAGGATGATTGTCGGTAAACAGGTTGGGCAGATGCTCGCGCCCTGCCGGGAATTCCAGGTCAAACAGGCTGAAGAACACGCGCACGCCGCGGGCATGCAGCGCGTCCACAAGGCCCTTCATCTGCCAGTTGGTCCAGTCCTGACGCTCGCGGTCGTCATTGTGCGTATGTCCGCCGTAGGAGCAGGCATAGATGGGCAGCACGCATTCCTTTTCCATACCCTGATGGGTGTTGACGAAGTCCACGCTGGATAAATGGAAGGATACAATGTCGGGCATATAGCCAGCCGTTTCAATGAAACGGTCCACACCATAGTCCTCGTTGGTATTGTCAAAGCCGATCAGTTCAATCCATACGCAGTTGAGAAACCGGTTGTCCTTGCTGTCAAAGTAGGCATATTCACGTCCGTAGCAGCTCATGCAGCATACCTCCTGTTGGTTTGCTTATGCGTTGGGGTCCAAAGCGTCGCGCAGGCCGTCACCAAGGAAATTGAAACTCATAACTGTGATCACCACGAACAAACCGGGGATCAGCGTCCAGGGATAAAGGGCTACGTTGCGGAATTTCTGCGCATCGTAGAGCAGCACGCCCCAGCTGACGGCAGGTGCTCTGAGGCCGATGCCCAGGAACGAAAGCGACGTTTCGCCTAGAATCATATTGGGAATGGACAGGGAAAGCGATGCGATCAGGTGGCTCATAAACATGGGTAGCATGTGCTTGGTAATCACACGGAAGGTGCCCGCGCCCGCCACCGTGGCTGCCTTGACGTAATCTTCGTTTTTCAGCGAGAGGATCTTGCTGCGCACGGTACGCGCCATGCCCGGCCAGCTTAAAAGCGACAGGATGATGGTAATGGCAAAGTACACGCGCGTGACCGGCCAGTTTGCTGGCACGGCCGCCGACAGCGCCATCCACAGGGGAATCGTGGGCAGCGACATCGTAAAGTCGATCAGGCGCTGAATGACGGAATCGATCCAGCCGCCGAAAAAGCCGGAAATACCGCCCAGCATGAGGCCCAGCAAAAAGCTGAGCAGCACGCCCACAAGGCCGACGGTGGAGGAGATGCGCGTGCCGATCAAAGTTCTTGAGAACAGGTCGCGGCCCTGGCTGTCTGTACCAAACAGATAGACATGCCCGTCCTCCACGCCAAACAGGTGGATATCGGTGGGAATCAGCCCCAGCAGCTTGTACGGTTCGCCATGAACAAAAAACTGCAGATACTGCGGGTTTTCCATGTCAGCCTCAAAAATGGGCTTCCACGTCACGGGGTGATAGCTGCCCTTCATGGGGTACACAAAGGGGCGCAGCGAAAAGCCGTTTTCCTCATGCACGAAGTGCAGCGCCTGAGGCTGCTGGTTAACATGCTTGCTGTCGATGTAGCCGCCGCTGTACGGGGCCAGAAAGTCGCAGAAAGCAGCCAGCAGGTACACAAAGATGAGTACCACCATGCCTACCACCGCCAGCTTGTTTTTGCAAAAGCGGCGCCATTTCAGTTTGCCCTGCGACAGCACATACATCTCGTCCGCCTCACGGCGCTTTTGTTCCAGCGCAGCGCTGCGGCGAAGCCTGGCTTCTTTTCTGGAAATTTTCTGCATCTTCGCCGCCTCCTTACATGGAATTGCGGATACGGGGATCCGTCAGGGCCAGCAGGATATCCGACACCAGGTTGCCAATCATGGCCATCAGGCCCATAATGAACACGATGGAGCCGGCCAGGAACATGTCCTGGTTTTTCAGCGATGTAATCAGCAGCGGGCCGATGGTAGGCAGGTTGAGCACCATCGACAGAATGGTCTGGCCGGAGATGAGCTGCGGGAACAGCCAGCCCACGGTGCTGATGAAGGGGATCAGCGCGATGCGTACCGGATATTTGATCAGCAGTTTCAAATACGGCACGCCCTTGGCCCGCGCGGTTTTCACATAGGGCTTGCTCAGCTCGTCCAGAAGGTTGGCGCGGAAGGTTTTGAAAAGGCCTGCCGTGCCAGTGATCACAATCACCAGCAGCGGAATCCATACATGGTTGAGCATATCGCCAAATTTCGCCAGCGACCACGGCGCGTTGGCAAAATCATCCGAGAAAAGACCGCCGGCGTATTTGCCGGTTGCCTGAAAATACACATACATAATGCCGATCGCCAGCAAAAACTCCGGCACGGAGACGCCAAAGAAGCTGACGGCGGTAAAGGTGTTATCCGCCAGAGAGTATTTATGTGTGGCCGAGTAAAATCCCATGGGGAAGGCCACAATCCAGATGCAAAAAAGACTGACGATGGAAAGCGTAACCGTTGTGGCCAGACGTGCGCCGATGAGCGCGTTCACCGAACGGTTGTGCACGAAGGAATAGCCCATGTTGCCCTGCAGCAGCTGGCCAAACCATTTGAAGTACTGCACATACATGGGCTTGTCCAGACCGTAGCGCACCTTGAGCGCCTCTACATATTCCTCATTGACTGCCATGCCTGTGCTTTGCAGTTTGCTGATGTAAGTGGTCAGAAAATCTCCGGGAGGCAATTGGATGATCACAAAAACCATGACAGACAAAAGCAGCAGCAATGGGATCATGATCAGCAGCCGCTTGACAATGTACTTAAACATAAATCAGGCCTCCGAATGCGGAAAAGTAAGAGAAGAGGGTTGGGAGGGGGAACGCCGAAGCGTTCCCCCTCAGGGTTCATGTCGGATGCATTACTGGGCTTCGATCCAGTAAGCCTCGGGACGGGTGTTGCCGGATACGCCGTAGTCCCAGTTGAAGGTCAGAGGATAAACGTTGTGCACGTTATTCTTGATCATGTAAGCGCTAGGCAGGCGGCGGGCCAGGCCGAGTACGTAGAAGTTGTCAGCCAGGATCTGAATCATTTCCTTGGCCAGGGTGTCGCGAACTTCAGGGTTGGGCTCGATAACGATCTGAGCACCGATCTCCCACAGACGCTTGGTGCCTTCGTCGGGCTCAACAGCGCCTTCAGCAGCGGGGTCCTTGCGCCAGATCTGGGCGCCGGACTGCCACCATACGCCCCAGCCGCCCACGTCGTAACCGGTCAGCTTGGAAACAGCGGTAGCATCCAGCACAGCCAGGCCGGTAGAACCAGTCTGCATGCTGATGTCGAAGTCGTTGGCTTCCATACGGGTGGTCCACAGGCTGGTATCCACGGAGGTGGCGGTCACGTTGAGCTTGAGGTTGTTGCGCCACTGCTGGGCAACCGCTTCGCCGATCTCGATCCACACGTCGTCAAACGCGGGCACCTGAATGACCAGAGAGAATTCTTTGCCGCTGGGGCTGAGGCGCCAGCCGACAGCGTCATACTGGTTCATGCCCAGTTCGTCGAGCATCTTGTTGGCCTCGTCAGCCTTGAACTCGGTGTACTGGTTGCTCATCTGCTCGCTGTAGTAGGGAGAAGTCTCGATGGGAGAAGACTGAGCGATCTTGGCGGCGTACGGGCCAACGGTCCAGAAGCTGGCAACCAGATCTTCACGGTTGACGCCGTAGGACAGCGCGATGCGGAAGTTCTTGTCGCCCAGCACAGCGCGCTTGTCAGCGTCGCGATGCAGGGTGTTGATGCTGATGTTCATGGCGTTGGGCTCGTTGGGGTCGAAGGTGCCCAGCGTGTAGTTCTGCTCTTCCATGTGCTCAGCCAGCAGCGGGTAATTGGCGAAGTTTTCGGACAGAGTGGTGATCTGCACATCGGTCTCGCCGGCGATGGCCTTCATGATGCCGATGTCGATGCTTTCAACCATGTTGATGACGCACGCGTCAATGTAGGGCAGCTGCTTGCCTTCCTCATCCACGGCCCAGTAGTAGGGGTTGCGGGTGAAGGTGACCTGATTGGTGGTGGCGGGGTCGACCGTCATCATGAACGGGGCCATGGTGGGCAGCTCGTAGTTGGAGGTAAAGCTCATGCGGTCCATGAACAAGGTGATCCAGTCGCTGGCACCATACTTGTCCAGAGTGGCCTTCAGCTCTTCCTCGGTGACGTAGTCCTTATGGAACTGCTTGAGGTAGTGGGAAGGACGGAAGAAGTTGGAACCATCGGTGAAGGTGCCGTTGACGTTGGAGAACGCCAGCTTGGTCAGCATGAAGGGCATGGGGTTGGCGAAGGTAATGGTGAAGGTGTAGTCGTCAACCTTGGCGAAGGCAGCGCCTTCCCAGGTGCCCAGAGACGGAGTCAGGTCGGGATTGTTGAGGCATTCCCACCAGAATTCCACGTCGTGCATGCCAAAGGGCGCGCCGTCGGACCACTTCAGCCCCTTGCGCAGGGTGATGGTGATGGCGGTGGCGTCTTCGCTGACTTCATAAGCAGCCGCGATGTTGGGAACGACTTCCTTGCCGGTCTCGTCCCAAACCAGCAGCTGATTGCCGCCGTAGAAGCCGATGTGGTGGATGGTGTCCAGCATGGAGATGGCAGACTGGCGCCAGGTGCCGCCATAGGTGCCAATGCTGTCCTTTACCTTGACGACCAGCGGGTCCTCGGGCAGACGGTCCTTCACGGCAGGCAGTTCGCCGGCAGTCACCTTTTCAGCAAGCATGGGCGCTTCCTGATAGACTGCTTCTGCATGGGCAAAGGGAATCATGCCCAGCAGCATGCACAGAGCCAGAACCAACGACAGAGTTTTCTTCATTGTTTTCCTCTCCTTCATCAGTTTTTGGGATGCAGTAACTCTATTTGCAGGATGGCGCCGGCCGTCAGGCCTTCAACAGCAGGCGCGGTCATCCCCGCAATCTTATTTGACGCCTTTAAGGCTGAGCTGCGCAAAGCGCATGCAGCTGGTGCGGTGGCCAAGTGGGTCGTCGCCCACGGGCAGCAGCTGCTGCGAACAATGCTTGCAGTCCTCTGTGGCGTATTTGCAGCGCGGGTGGAAGAAGCAGCCCTCCGGCGGGTTGGACGGGTCGGGCACTTCACCCTCCAGCGTTTCGCTGCGCTGATTTTTGGAAGCGATCAGCTTGGGCACGGAGGCCAGCAGCGCCTCGGTATAGGGGTGCTTTGGGTTTTCAAACAATTCGTCGGTCTCAGCGATCTCGACCACCTTGCCCACATACATCACCACCACGCGGTCGGAAATGTGGCGCACGGCGGACAGGTCGTGGGCAACGAAGAGATAGCTCATGTGATACTCCGCCTGCAGGTCCTCCAAAAGCCCCAGCACCTGTCCCTGCACGGATACGTCCAGCGAGCTGACCGCCTCGTCGCAGATGACCAGACGCGGGTTCATGGAAATGGCGCGGGCGATGCCGATGCGCTGGCGCTGACCGCCGGAGAAGGCGTGCGCATAGCGCGTCATGTATTCGGGCCTGAGGCCCACGCGCAGCATCATCTGCGCCACGCGGTCGGAAATGTCGTTTTTGTCGATCATCTTGTTAATGACCAGCGGCTCGGCGATCAGGTCGCGCACGCTCATGCGGGGATTAAGCGAGGAATAGGGGTCCTGAAACACCATTTGAATTTCACGGCGGTAGGGCCGGATTTCCTCGCGACTGGCGGTGGCCAGGTCGATGGTGGTACCATTTTCCGCAGTGTAGAGAATGCTGCCCTCGGTGGGATCCAGCAGCCTTACGATGCAATTGCCGGTGGTGGATTTGCCGCAGCCGCTTTCGCCCACAAGGCCCACGGTTTCGCCGGCGTTGATCTCAAACTCGATATCGTTGACGGCCTTCACATAGCCGACCGTCTTGTTGAAAAAGCCCTTCTTGATGGGAAAGTATTTCTTAAGCCCGCTGACACGAAGGATCTGCACGCTTCACACTTCCTTTCACAGCAGATGGCAGCTGACCGTATGGCCGGGCGCCGCTTCCCTGGGGTGAGGCATCACCCTGTCGCACAGTCCCTTCTGCGCACGGCTGCAGCGCGGGTGATAGGGGCAGCCGGCGGGGATGGAGTAGGCGTCGGGCACATTGCCGTGAATGTATTCCAGCTTCTTGCCGCGTGCGTCGGTCACCTGAGGGATGGAGCGGAACAGGTCGCTGGTGTAGGGATGCAGCGGGTTTTGGAGCAGTTCGGCAGTATCGGCCATTTCCACGATACGGCCCAGATACATCACCGCCACCTTATCGGTGGTCTCGGCGATCACGCCGAAGTTGTGGTTGATCATCATGATGGACATGCCGTATTCCTGCTGCAAATCTTTCATCAGGTTCAAAATCTGCGCCTGCACCGTCACGTCCAGCGATGTGGTGGGTTCGTCGGCGATCAGCAGCCTGGGATGGCTGGCCAGCGCCATGGCGATCATGGCGCGCTGGCGCATGCCGCCGGACAGCTGATAGGGATATTCGTCCACGCGCTGCTCAGGCTTGGCGATGCGTACCTTGCGCAGCAGCTCCACCGCGTAGCCCTTCTGCTCGGACTTGGGAATGTCCGTATGCAGGCGAATGGCTTCCATGATCTGATTGCCGATGGTGTATACCGGACAGAACGACGTCATGGGCTCCTGAAAGATCATGGCGATCTCCTTGCCGTGCAACAGTTCCAGCCGCTTGTCACGCGGCGACAGCCTGGCCACATCAAACGTGCCCTTCTGGCTGTGATAGAGAATCGAACCGCTTTCAATCCAGCCGTTTTCAGGAAGAATGCGCATCAGCGCGTTGGAGGAAACGCTTTTGCCGCATCCACTCTCGCCCACAATGCCCAGTGTTTCACCAACATTGATATCGTAGCTGATGCCGTTGACAGCGCTTACGATGCCCTCATCCGTGCGGAAGCGTACAACCAGATCCCGTATTTCGACCAGCTTCTCCATCACTGCGAGCCTCCTATGCTTTTTGAGATATCAACAGCGCGTTCGTCCTATGCAAATGTTCTCTGACTGCTGATTTTATGATAGCACTTCTGTGCGTAATCGAACATTTTCAAAATTGACCCGATTTTGCACAATCCGCTACAAATGCTGTGCTATTCCAGAATCATGTCTCCAAACAGCGTGGGCTGATGGAAGTCCGGCTGCGGAATGATGACTGGGTCGAAGCCCTGCCACATGCCAAAGTGCGACTGCGCCGTGAGCTCGCCGCAAATGTAGAAATTGCCCTTGAGCCGGCGGCCGGATGCAAGCGGGCTGCCGTACAGCTGGGTGATGAGCTCCATGGGCACGGTGTAGCTGACGGCCCACCAGCCGCCGCAGTGCTTTGAAGCCTGCGGGGCAACGCCCGGCGGCGGCACGGCAAAGTCGGCGCGGTGATGACGATCGCTGCCAAAGCTCAAGAACATGGCGGGATAATTGGTCAGTTCCAGGTTGAAATAATTGGGCGACGTTTCCGGGCTGCACTGCACAAAGAATTCCATACAGCTGTCATCGCAGACACGTCCGCCAAAGTGGTGTACCTCTGTGCGTATTTCCTGTTCCTTTGCATACATCAGCACATGCAGTCCGCGGCTGTTCCACCCCACGCGGGCATGGCAGGGCGGGCGGTAGCCCGTATCGTCCCACGGGTAATCCTCCAGTGAGGCTTTCTCCAGCGTGTTCCACGGCGCTGGAATCATCTCAGGCTGAAATTCACCCTCCAACGGCATCTGCCCGTATTCTTCCGGCAGGTAACGAATGCGATAGCTCCTCATGCCCATCTTCCTTTCAAGCCTGTCTGCGGTATTTGGCAGGTATGTTCATCTGGGAAAGCGCATCAACCAGCTGGTCCAGCCGGCTGGGTTCGGGGGGCTCAAACGTCTCTTCGTAGTTCCAGTCCAACAGGGGATATTTGGCGCCGGCCATGGTGTTGTACGGCAGCAGTTCCACCGTGCGCAGGGTAGCGCAGCCGCGCAGGCGATCGCCCAGCTGACGAATGTTTTCAAGGCTGTCGTTCACGCCGGCGATCACCGGCACGCGGATGGTAAACGGCACGCCGGATGATTTGAGCGTTTCCAGGTTTGCCAGAATACGCCCGTTGCTGACGCCGGTGTAATGGCGGTGGCGTTCATCGTCCATGATTTTAACGTCCATAAAGACGAATTCCAGCTTCTCAAGCGCCTGTGCAAATACGTCCTGAGCACAGTATGCGCTGGTTTCGATGGCACGGTGCAGGGGCTTTAAGCATTCCAGCAGCTCCAGCAGGAACTGCGGCTGCATGAACACCTCTCCCCCCGAGAGCGTCACGCCGCCTTTGACGCCCGCAGGAAAGCTGCGCTTGACGCGCAGGGCCAGATCGGCCGCCTCCCAGTACTCGCCCGCAATACGGATGAGCCCCATGGGGCAATAGGCGGCGCAGTGCCCGCAGGCCGTACAGTCGCCTGGCGTAGGACAGGCCCCCGCGCAGCGACCGCACTGTACGCAGCCGTTGTGATTGCGGATGCGCTGGGGTTTGGGCAGAAGGCCTTCCGGGTTATGGCACCAGCGGCACCTGAGCGGACAGCCTTTGAAAAACACGGCTGTGCGCAGCCCGTCTCCATCGTGTACGGCAAATTCCTCGATGGAAAAAATCAAACCTTTCATACAACGCCTCAGATGCCGAATTCCGTTCTGGCGATGATCTGATCCTGATAGGCCTTGTCCAGCTCCACAAAGTGGCCGCTCCAGCCCCATACGCGCACGATCAGGTCGCCGTATTCCTCGGGATGTTCCTGCGCCTTTTTCATCTTTTCACGGTTGACGGCGTTGAGCTGCAGCTGATGACCGCCCTGCAGCATGAAACTTTGTACAAGACGCGCCACTTTTTCCACGCTGTCCTCCGCCTTAAAGACGGTGTCGTGCAGTTCGAGGGTCATGGGACCGCCGTTGACAGCCAGCGGAAGCGCAGAAAGTGCAAATCCGCGCAGAACGGACAGCGGGCCCGTGCGGGTGATGAACAGCGCCGGAGAGAAGTTGGCAGGCAGCGGCTGACCGGCGTCGCGGCCATCCGCCGTTGCAGGCAGCTCGCGGGAGTGCCACAGATAGTACATGGCCGAACCTGTGCCCGCGCGGTAGCAGCCGCTGCGCTCGTTGTGCAGGCCGTCAAGCGCTTCGGCAAACATTTTCAGCAGGCGGTTGCCCAGCATGCGCGCTTCTTCGTCGCGGCCAATCTTGGGCGCCTCGGTGCGCAGCCTGTGCCGCAGCTGTTCATGGCCTTCGAAGTTGGCTCCCAGCGCCTCCAGCAGCTCTTCCCTGCTTACGCTGCCCTCTTCAAACACAAACCTGCGCACGGCTGCCAGCTGGTCCACCGCACAGGAAAAGCCCGTGCCGTGCACGCCGTAGTTGTTGTACTTGCCGCCTTCGCTGATGTCGCGCTTTGCTTCCAGGAAGCCGCGCATCAGGATGGAGGCCATGGGCGAAGGCTCCATGTACAGGCAGGCATGCTTCTGCACCATCTTCAGCGCGCGGTTGTGCAGCCGGCAGCTGATCTCCTGCAGCAGATCCTCAAAAGTGGATGCATACGGCAGGCATTCGGAGATCACACCATGAGCGACCTCCGCCATGGGCATGGCGTCGATATTGACGATATCCATCGACACATTGGGCACAATGTATTCCCAGCAGGCAGCCACGGTGTAGTCACGCGCATCCTCGATGTCGTACCCCCAGCGCAGCAGGCCGGGAATGACCACGTCGTCGTTGGCATACTGGGGAAAGCCCATGCCCATGCGCGTAAGCTGCGTGCCCAGCTCATACAGCGCCAGCGGGGTATTCTTGTCCACGCGCAGATTGAGCTTGGGATCGATCTGGCGAATGGCCAGGCTGGCTTTCATCGCAAGCGTGGTCAGTTCGTTGACGGCACTGCTGCCGTCTCGCTTGCAGCCTCCCAGCATCAGGCTTTGGCCGTTGTCGCCCCACTGCAGGCTGTAATACAGGTCAGAGTCCACATTAAAGGACAGTAAAAAGTCCTCGATGAGCGAAAGTGCGCTTTCCTCATCCAGCAGGCCTGACGCAATATCCTTCTGGTAGAACGGATACATGTACTGGTCAAAGCGGCCCACGGTGTTGTGGTAGTTGTCCGCTGCCCAGAAGCTGAAATGGATCATGCGGAAGCACTGCATGGCTTCCTCCATGGTCTGCGCCCCGTAGCGGATGGCCCGGCTCAGCGCCTGCGCACGCGCCGTGTCGCCGTGCGCTTCGTACAGCTGAGCATAACGGTCGGCAAACTGTTCCACGGCGTCCAGCGTGCGGTCGGTATAGGCGGCAAAGGCCTTCGCGGCCTCATCCGCCTGCTCAAGCCCCGCATGCAGGCGCGCCCGGCGGCCCTCAAGGCCCTCGGTGAGCACGGTTCCGTAATCACAGGCGATGTTGGTCACCTTGCCTTTTTCGTGCACAAAGTGACGGGTTTTGATTTCATCCATCTCGCCTGGGGCATAAATATCCGGAAACTCTATGATTGTTCTGAGACCCTGGATGTGCGTATGCTCCATCCAAACCGGCTGTTCCATTTCCAAAAACAGCTCCAGCCTGCGGGTAACACGCTCAGCCATGGGCTTTGACGGGTCACGAATTTCATCACAGATCCGCTGCCATTCATCCGGCATAAGGTTTCTGCGAAGTTTGCGGTGCTGCCGTTCTTCAATCCACTGCAAATGCTTACGAATCTGATCGTTCATTCAGTTATCCCCCCCTGTCTATTGACATTGTATCGCTTAGGTTGTATATTGTATTTATACATTCCACAACGTGTTTTGCACATTCCGTGCAAAGATTGGAGTGATTTGGGAAATGTATTACCATCCGACGCATCTGCGGGATATCATCCACGTAGAAGAAATCTTCACGGTGCACTATTTTGAATACTACAAAGACTACACCTTCAACGGCGAGCAGCATGACTTCTGGGAGCTTTTGTATGTGGACAAAGGTCAGGTACTGGTAACTGCCGGGCAGCGTAAGCTGCGTCTGCATCAGGGGCAGATTATCTTTCATCAGCCCAATGAATTTCACAATGTTGCTGCTGACGGCACCATCGCCCCCAACACCATCGTGGTTTCGTTCTCCTGCCACAACCCCGCCATCAACGACCTGTGCGGTCGCATCTGTTATGTCAATCAGCAGGAGCGCGGCCTTTTAGCCAGCATCATCAGCGAGGCCAAAAATGCCTTCTCCACCAACCTGGGCGACCCGGAATATCAAAAGCTGGACGTGCTATCCCAACCCGTGCTGGGCAGCGAGCAGATGATCCGTCTGCATCTGGAAACGCTGCTGATTGGTTTCATCCGCAAAAACCAGCACTACGACCAGACCGTTGCCGCAAGCACCACCGCGCAGCACAACGCCGAAGCGCATTACTTCAACACCACCTGCAAATACATTGAAGACAACATCGACAACGCATTCACCCTCAACCATTTAAGCCAGCACGCCATGGTCAGCCCCTCCTATCTGGAGCGCCTGTTTAACCGTTATGCAGGCATGAGCGTCATTCAGTACTGCAATCACCGCAAAATTGAGCGCGCCAAGCAGTTCATCCGCGAGGACCGCATGAATATCTCCCAGATCGCCGAGTCGCTAGGCTTTTCATCCATTCATTATTTTTCACGCACCTTCAAACTCATCGAGGGCATGTCGCCTAGCCAGTACGGCCGGTCGGTCAAATCACTGGAGGACCATTCTCAAAAGGTTTCCAGCACTGAATAACACCTGAAAATGTCGCATTACTCTGCAGATCAATACTTTTTTAAATGGCATTCGTGTTTGTGATCGAACTGCCCAGTTTCTCTCTTGCTCTTGACTCGCTTCGCTCGTTTCCTTATAGCTAAAGCTTTTTTATTATCTCACCGGCATGGCCGGTGGTTTTATCAAGCTAAAGTGAGACAATAAAAGGCGTTCTCACCCAAACGCCCATAGTAAAATGCTGTTGTCCTCCGTCCAAAACCATTGATTTATAAGGCTTTCCATCAACATCCTATAAGAACACTCGCATCAGTCAGGAAAGCCTTGAAATCTAAGGGTTTCAAGGCTTTTTGTTATGCTCCTTTTCCTTCGTCACAGCCTTGTCTCACCGGCTTTTTGAAGCTATAATACATGTATCAGTCTTCATACTATCGGGAGGTCATGTTATGAAGCTATCTCAAATTTCCATGGATCAACTTTCCAGTCTGAACACAGAACAAATCGACCGCATCGTATTTTCCGAAAGGGAAGAAGCACTGGAAAAGGGCGCGGCGGCGATTTTGCTGGGCGGCAATCCGCTGATTCTGGCAGAACGCGCCAGGGCCGCCGCAGAACTTTATCATCAAAACTTGGTTCCGTATATTATCCCGACCGGCGGCGTGCGCTGGGATACTGACCGCGGGCCACTGACCGAAGCCGAATACTTGTCGGCGCTGCTGGCAGAGGCCGGTGTGCCGCAAAGTGCCATCCTTTTGGAAAACGAAGCCACCACTACCAGAGAAAATATGCTTTATGCCGCTTTGCTGATGGAAAAGCATCTGCATCCCAGAGGCAATTATCGGCTTTACATTGTCTCCTCGCCCTCGCATATCAAACGCAGTCTCGCTTTTGCAAGTCTTTACCTGCCCAGAAAAGCAGCGCTTTCCGGTTTTTCCGACAGCATGTCTCCCGGAAACGCCGGCATTTGGGTGCAGGATGAATTCCAAAGCTCACGCGTCTACCGGGAACTGGCCGAAATCAAGAAAACGGTGGATTGCGGAGATATGGAAGATATTGAGTTCTAACCGCAAAACAGACAATTCGGAAGGATAAATGCTTAGTGGCATTTGTCCTTCTTTTTGCTGTGCTTTGTTTGTCTCAAAGGGAATTTTCCGTCTTTTATCTATTTCATATCCGGTATTGGCTATGGCAATTCCGGCAATTTGACCCTAAGATAAAATTAACATCAAACTGAATATGATCGGAGGAAATAGCATGCTGAACCGCGCCATGAATGTACCCGAATGGTTCAAAAAGTCTTCTGTCTATCAAATCAATCCGCGCACTTTTTCCGCGGAAGGAACCATCAAGGCCGTGACCGAACGTCTGCCTCAGTTGGCTTCGCTGGGATTTGGCATCATGTATCTGTGCCCGATTTTCGAAGAGGATGAAACGACGGAAAACTGGAGCCGCAGACAGATTTTGTCCGAAACCATGAACCCCAAAAACCCCTACCGTATTACGGACTATTTCAGCGTTGACTCCGAATACGGCACGATGGAAGATTTGAAGGAATTTGTGGATCAAACCCATCAGCTGGGGATGCATGTCATTCTAGATCTGGTTTTCCTGCATGCCGGCCCCAATGCCAAAATCCTGAAGGCTCATCCCGAATTTGCCAAGCAGGACGCCGATGGCAACTGGCTGCTGAACGAGTGGAATTTCGCCACGTTTGATTACACCAACCCCGGCACGCGGGAGTACCTGTGGAGCAACATGGTTTACTATATCGGCGCTATCGGCGTGGACGGCTTCCGCTGCGATGTGGGCGACCAGGTACCGGAAGATTTCTGGGTAGAAGGCCGCCGCCGCATTCAGGCCGTCAAGCCGGACGCTATCCTGATCAACGAAGGCAAAAAGTATTTCTGGATGAAGAATGCCTTTGATGCAACCTATGCCTTTGCATGGCATAACATGCTGTACAAAGCCTTCACCCAGGGAGAATCCGCGCAGCTGATCCGCCAGCAGTGGGAGGCGGATACTGCTGAAACACCGCGCGGCGGCCTGCTATTGCGCGATATCGATAATCACGACACCGTTACCGACTGGCCCATGCGCACGGAAACTGCGGCAGGGCACGAAGGAATGGAACAGATTATCGCGCTGAATTACATGATGGACGGCATTCCCATGGTCTACTGCGGAAACGAGATTGCGTGCGAAGCCAAACTGAGCCTGTTTGCCAACCGCTTCCATCCGGGCCGTTTTTCGACCACTGACTGGCAGGGTGGCAATACCCCCGCAGCCAATCGCAGACAAAGCGTCATCCGGAAACTGAATACCCTCCGCCGTGAAAGCGGCACGCTTCAGTGTGGCGAAACAAAGTGGGCAGAACACGACCAGCCGGATCGCGTGATTGCATTCATCCGCCGCTCTGCTCAGGAGGAATGGCTGTTCATCGGCAATGCCTCGAACGAGGAATGCACCGTTCAATTCAATGAAAATCTCAGCGGAGAAGTGGTGCTGACCAACAGCAAAACGCTGTCTGCCTGTGAAGACTGCAGTGCGCTTACGCTCAAGGAGAAAACCTATCTGATTCTTCGAAAAGCCCTCTAAAATGTACGATCTGGTATAAATGAACCGATTTTGCCCATTGTTTTCCGTCTTTTTTCTATTGAGAATGCCCATTCAGCATGATACATTTTCATCAGATGAAGCGTAAAACAGCAGAACAGGAGGATACGGCTTGTGGTAAAGGCTCATGCTTCCGGCAGCATTTCCCGGATGGGGCGTTATGTTGCCAAACGTCTTCGTGAAAGCTGGCAGTGGTATCTGCTGCTGCTGCCCGCACTGGCTTATGTTATCATTTTCTACTATGGCCCCATGTACGGCGTACAGATCGCGTTCCGCAACTACCGTCCTACCAAGGGCATCTGGGGAAGCGATTGGGTTGGTTTGAAGCATTTCATCCGCTTTTTCGAGTATCCGTATTTTTGGATGATGATCAAAAACACCCTGACCATCACACTGTATTCGCTGGCTACTTTTCCCTGCGCGATTGTTTTTGCCCTGATGCTCAATGAGCTTGGCAACCTTCGCGTGAAAAAAAGCATTCAGATGATTACCTATATGCCGCATTTTCTTTCCGAAGTTGTGGTATGTTCGCTGGTCATTCTGTTTCTGGATCGCACCGCCGGTCCCATCAACAATCTGGTAGAGGCTTTGGGCGGTACAAGAACCTCGTTCATGTCTGACCCCAATGCGTTTTCCAGCATCTATGTATGGTCAGGCGTATGGCAGAATCTGGGCTGGAACTCCATCCTGTATATCTCTGCTTTGGCAGCGGTTCCGGTGGAACATCATGAAGCTGCGCGCATCGACGGCGCCAACCGCTTCCAGATTATGTGGCATATCAATCTTCCCAGCATCATGCCCACCATCATCATTACCTTCCTGCTGCGCATGGGCGGTTTGATGAACGTTGGTTTCTCCAAAATTTATCTGCTGCAGAACAGTCTCAACCTGGATACCTCCACCGTTATTTCCACCTATGTGTATGAAATCGGTCTGCTGGGCGGTCAATTCAGCTACTCCACGGCTATCGGCCTGTTCAACAACGTGATCAACATCATTATCTTGCTGCTGGCCAACAAAGTGACCAGCATGATCAGCGAGACCAGCCTGTTCTAAGGGGAAGAGAACATGAAAAGAATAAAATCCACACTGATGCAAACCACCCCCGGTGACAAGCTCATGACCGCTGCGGTGTACTTCTTTACCATTCTGGTAGCGCTTCTGTGCTTCTATCCGCTGTACTTTACAATAATTGCCTCTATTTCAGACCCCTATGCAGTATATACAGGCAAGCTTAGTTTTCTGCCGGTAGGGTTTACGCTGGAATCCTATCAGGAGGTTATGAGAAACAAACAGATCTGGACGGGATATGGCAACACCATCTTCTATACTGCGGTGGGCACATCGTTTAATCTGCTGCTTACCATTCCCGGAGCCTACGCCCTGAGCAAGAAGCAAATGTTTGGCCGCGGGTTTTTAATGACGATCTTCATCATTACCATGTACTTTTCCGGCGGTATGGTGCCAACCTATCTGCTCTATAAGGGGATGAATCTGGTCAACACCCGCGCGATCCTATGTATCATCGGCGGTGTGAGCGTGTACAACCTCATCGTCACTCGCACTTATTTTCAGAACAGTATTTCGGAGGAACTGTACGAAGCAGCGCGTATTGATGGTGCAAATGAGCTGCATATCTTCTGGAGCTTTGCGCTTCCGCTGGCCGGCCCCATCATTGCCGTAATGGCGCTGTACTACGCCGTAAGCCACTGGAGCAGCTACTTTAACGCCTTGCTCTATGTAACCAAAACCTCTTATCAGCCTTTGCAGCTGGTGCTGAGGCGCATTCTGATTATGAATGAGAACGCCTTTAGCGAGGCGATGGCGGCTGATATCAGCGAGGAGGCCATGCAGCTGGCGCTGCGCCGTACGTATCTGGCCACCACCATGAAGTACTCGCTGGTGTTCATTGCCAGCGCACCCATGCTGATTGCCTATCCCTTTGTGCAGAAGTTTTTTGTCAAGGGCGTTATGGTTGGTTCTCTGAAGGGTTGATCATTATGGCTTCGGCCATGTGAGATAGGAAACAAAAAACAAAAAGGAGGAACCCCAATGAAGAAACTGTTGGCTTTGGCAATGGCGCTGTGCATGATGCTGAGCTTGCTCACGGTGGCACATGCTGCTGACGACCCCATCACCATTTCCATTCTGACCACCCGTCACGAAGAAGGTACCAATGAAGTGACCGACATCTGGATCTTCAAGTATCTGGAAAAGTGGCTGGCCGATCAGGGCTACAACGTCAAGTTCGAACTGGAACAGACCTATAACGCAGCTGAGCGTACGGCGCTGATGCTGGCTACCGGCGATCTGCCTGACATTCTGTGGAATTCCGGTCTCAGCAACAGCGACCTGGTGATGTACGGTGCGGGCGAAGGCATGCTGCTGGACTGGACGCCCTACCTCAACGAGGAAACCATGCCCAACCTGATGGCGCAGCTCAAGGCCCAGCCCGATGCTCTGGCCGCCAGCATCTGCAACGACGGCAAGGTTTATGGTCTGCCCTACTTCACCGAGCGCAACTACCCCACCTCCACGGCCACCTTCCCGCTGAACGTGCGCATGTGGGTCAACTCTGAGTGGCTGGAGCAGCTGCAGCTTGAAATGCCCACTACGATTGATGAGTTCCTGGTTATGCTGCGTGCTTTCAAGAACAACATCAAGATTGAGGGCAAGGAAGTTTATCCTCTGATGGAGAATGGTTATTTCCTGCGCAAGAGCCTGATGGCCTACCTCGGCTTCTACGGCAACGCCGCCTACAACGGCCTTACGCCCATGATCCGCAACGGCAAAATCGAGGTTCCTGCCTACACCGAACAGTACCGTGCATTTGTTGAAATCCTCAACACTATGTATGCCGAAGGTCTGATCTCTCCCGATTACTTCACCATGGACACCACCACCGCGCAGGGCTACATGGCTGACGGCGTGTGCGGCGTAATCAGCGACTGGACGCTGGGCGTTGTGGGCAACGATTTTGCCAAGTGGGTGCATCTGCCTCCTCTGGCCAATGATCACTGCGAAAAGCCGGCTGCCTCCGTTGGCACCACCTACAGGGCAAACCGCACGGTCGTTTCTGCCGAGACCGAGCATCCGGAAATCATCGCCAAAATGCTGGACTACCTTTACAGTGCCGAAGGTTCTATGTACTACTACTTTGGACCTATGAAGGGCACCGACCCGCTGGGCATCAACGAAGGCTGGTTCTACAAGGAAGGCGAGCAGATGACCACTGATTCGCTGGAAGAGGGCACCTGCCAGCAGGAGAGCATTACCGGCTGGGCCAAGCTCTACATCTATCCCGCCCAGTATGCCGGCTATGCCGCACACTTGGCTCTGCCTGAAACCTACAAGGTTGCCGGCCTTGAGCGCAACATCCGCAACTGGCAGGTAACGGACTCCGTGACCGGTAACGTGTTCGACGCGCCCGAGGCGATCGTGTACACCCATGATGACAACGGCGGCCACTGGCGCCTGACCCTGACGGAATCCTGGATGAACAACATCACGACCATTTCTCTTCCCGCTGTGTACCTCACCGAAGATGAGGCGCTTACTGTGACGGATCTGGAGACGGTGCTGAAGAAGCACATTGAATCCGAAACCGCCAAGTTCGTCGTTGGCACCCGTCCTCTGGCTGAGTACGACCAGTTTGTGAAGGAACTGGAAGGCATGGGTGTTCAGGAATATCTGGACATCTACACCAAGGCCTACTCCACTTACATGAACTCTGTTTTCGGCGAGTAATTGCAGGAAACAGCCTCAAAACTGCACAGGGTATGCCCCCAAAAGGGGCATACCCTCATTCTGCTATTCTGGGACAGGTGAAAGTATGACGAAAAACAAGCACTTGAGATCCTCTGTTTTTCAGCGCTATGCACGTACCTATCTGGGTGCGCTGATTTTTGCTGCAGCCATTATAACGGTGGTGCTGGTTGGTGTGGCCTCCAGCGCTATTACGCATATGGAGGTGGAGGCGCGCCAGACTGCGGTAAAGCATATGGCTGCCGATCTGCAGCTGCAGTATGAAATCATGAGCGGCGTGCGTGATCGCATCGTTATATCGGACGTATATCAACCCAGCCGTTTGCGCGCAGACAAATACGAGGAAATCCGGCTTTTGGAGAGCTTTTCCAACTTCGTCAGCTATTCTCCTGTCAGTTCATCCCTGTTTTTGATGTACGAAAACGAGGAGATGATTTTTACTTCCAACCAGACCAAGGCGCTGTTCAAATTCCATTTTGACAAAAAGTATGGTATGTCCGCCGAACAGACAAACGCCCTGATGAATGATTTGTTTGCCATGCGTAATATGGAAATGATTCATCTGTCCTCCTATGGCGGCAGTGATGATTATCTGTTTGTGTTTCCTGTAGCCTTTGCAGGCGGCTTTTTGCGCGAACATGCCGTGCTTGTGTTTGAGGTTACACAAAGACAGCTGCTCACCCGTCTGGAAAGCGTAGCAGGTTATGATTTTTCCAGCTATGCCATTTGTGAAAAAGACCTTCTGCATGCAGAAAACATGGACTGGGCAGAACTGGAAAAGAACATTGAACGTCCGCTCGCCGGACAGACGCTTTCACGCCAGCTGGCCAACAGTCAGTATCTGCTATCTGCAACATCGGAAAACGGCCAATTCTTTGTCTGCGTTATGCACGACGCCAATGTTTTTGAACGGACAATTCTTTCCTACTCATGGCAGATCATCGGGTCCATCCTGCTGCTTACACTTGTTTTCATTGCTTTTGCCGCCATGGCCGCAGCCCGTACCAGCCTCCCGATCCGTCAGCTGGCGCAGCGATTTAAGGATCCCGCTTCCCAGGAAACCTACAACGAATTTGACATTTTGGAAAATGCCATTCAAAGCATCGAACGCAATCATAAAACGTCTATCCGCTCTGCCCGCGAACAGTTCCTTCAGCTTTTGCTGCATGGCAACAGCAATGCCAAAATGCTGGAACAATGGGCTCAGCTTGGCGTGGTGCTGGATTTGCCCTGCAACTGCGCCTGTCTGATGACCATTGGCGAAAACGCCAATATTCCGTTGCTGGTTGAAGAAATTGAGGATTTTGCGGACAGTCACCTGCATGTTTATGCACTTCATCCAGCTGGAAAAAGCTATATCGTCATCTGCTGCAGTTACCGCAGCGAATATACCCGCAGCGAATTGTTTGACAACCTGAGCGCGCTGGCCGCGTCCGAAAACGGCAAGGTATTTATGGGCGAAAGCTATGATACGCCGCTTAAGCTGCCGGTTTCCTATCACGAAGCCAAAAAGGCGAGGCAGATGGAAAGCAGCTATTCCAGGCAGCTGGGCATGGAATACGATCAAGTCAGTCAGCATCTGGAAAACATCCGTACAGCCGTCCGCTGCAGCCGTGCGGACATCGCCGAGGCTGAAATAGATATGCTGGGTCAACTGCTCGCCGCCTCCGATGAGGCGATTACGCTGCAAAAGTATATTCACCACAGCCTTCTCAGCTGTCTGATCACCATGGCAGGCACCGGTCGCGAGACCATGGTGCGCACCATGGAAAGCATGCTGGTAACTGATTTTAACCTGTTTGCTTCCGAATTTATCAAAACCCTGCGTGAAAACCAGCAGGTGCTGGAAGAAAATTCGCCCTCCGCATCGGAAGAAATTGTGCGCTATCTTGATCAGAACGCCTCCAACTGCGAAATGTGTCTGGATCTGCTGGCTGAGGTCTTCTCCCTCAGTGCAGATTATATCAGCCAGCTTGTCAAAACGCAGACCGGACTGCCTTTCAAAGAATATCTGATTCGCCAGCGCATGCAGATTGCTCAGCAGATGCTGCTGGAAAAACCGGATATGACCATTAACGATATCGCCTATCTGAGCGGCTACCGCACATCCTCCAACTTCATCAAACGCTTCCGCGAAACCACCGGCATGACGCCTGTGCAGTTCCGCAAAAGCAGGCTGATAGACGAAACGTAACGAGTATGCCGTTTGAAGAACACCTGTAATCCGAACAAAATTCTCGGATTACAGGTGTTCTTTTATATTTAAATCCAGGCAGCATAAGAGTTTGGGAATTTAAACCGAATACCCGCTTCTTTTGAAATTCTGCAAAATATACCATAGAAAAAAAGAATGATTTTCGCTATTTATACACTTATTCCGAGATTTTCCTATTTCTTTCATAATATCGTTCTTCGAACCGTATGGGAATTTGGTAGGCTAATGTTTTGTGTGGCCGAAGCTCATTATAAAAAATGATATATTCATTCACATGCTTGATGAAATCCCTGACGCTGGTATATGCCCGCCGATAGGCTTCTTCTTTCTTGAACGTGGCAAAAAACGTTTCAGCAACAGCATTGTCATATGGATTTCCCGTTGCTGAGAATGACTGTTTGAATCCATTTGTACTTAACAGTTTTACAAATGCATTGGAAACATATTGTGTTCCACGATCACTATGGAACAACAGATTTCGTGGACATCCTCTTTCAGAAAAGGCCCTTCGAAATGCACTGGTTACCAGCTGGGTACTGGCTGTTTGTGATACTTTATATCCCACTACTTTTCTGGAAAACAGATCTATGATCACGCAAAGGAACATTCTATTGCCACTAGGAAGTTTGAAATAAGTTATATCACTTACCCAGATTTCATTGGGCTTTTGCGCAGTGAAATCTCTTTTCAATAAATTCTTTTTCTGACGGGCTTGCTGTTTTTTATACTCATGTTTTGCATCTGTTCTTATGCTTTCCAATCCCATTTCGGTCATCAGCGTATGAACACGCGTATATCCCACTTTGATTCCATATTCACCCAGCACACGCTTGATCTTTTCTGCCCCAAAGCGCTGATCACTATCGTCAAAGATCTGCTTAACCTGCCTCGCGAGTTCCTCTCTTTCCTGCATTCGCTTCGTAGGATCTGCTTTGCGAAATATATGATTATAGAACGTTCCCCTGTCAACCTGCATAGCTTCACAAATCTCACGAATGCTGTATTCTCCCTTTTCCTGAAGTTCAGCACAGGCTTTTAGCCTTTGCTGTAGAGGAATCGCAGAGATAATCCCTGTTTCTTTTATAAGCGTCATAATTCTTTCGAGCTTATTGATATGTTGTTTCATCCGATGTATATCGGCTAAAGTAATTTCCGAAGCTGCAGGATCCAAATATTGATTTTCTTTTATCCATCGATACAGAGTACTCCGGGCTACTGAATAGGTTGCGCATATAGTATCAATACCCACACCTGTGTCATACAACCTTATATGTAGAAAACTGACCCGCAACACAAAATCAGGCGAAAGTGCATTCCAAAGTGCATTTTCGCCCTTTTCTTTTACGCTTCAACCCCTTTTGCCGCAACACTTTGCAGCGTTTCATACGGTGCAATGTGAGATGCATTTTCTTACAAAAAAACATTAAATTTCTCCACAGCCTGCCGCTGTTTTGTTACCCCTTCGTGCCTTGTGCGAGCGTAGGTGGTTTCTAATCATAGCACAGTGGTTTTTCATGTCCAAGCACCCATCCTTTCTTGCAGGTTTCTCTTCCTATTCTCTACACAGAATAACCTTTTGGAAAAAAACTTCACAAAAAGAACAAAAACATATTAACATATCTATCAAAATAGTTTATAATATGTCCTACAAAGATGAGGATCATAAATCCTCATATAAAACAAGGAGGTCACCTATTATGAAGAAATTCCTGGCGTTCCTTCTGACCCTGATGATGCTGATTTCCGGCATGAGCTTTGCTCTGGCTGAGGATATCACCCTGGACGTCATCATTGCTCAGTACGGCCCCAACACCAATGACTGGTTCCTGGGCACCGGCATGAACGGCACCAACTTTGTTGACAAGTTCGAAGCTGAGAACCCCGGCGTAAAGCTGAACCTGGAAGTTGTGTCCTGGAACGACATCTCCACCGTCGTCTCCACCCGCATCTCCAACGGCACTCAGCCTGACATCCTCAACATCGACCTGTTCGCCAACTACGCCAACGAAGGCCTGCTGCTGCCCGTCAGCGACTACTGCCCCGAAGATCTGTTTGCGGACTTCTTCCCCTCCTTCATCGAGGAATCCGTGATCGACGGCACTGTGTGGGCCGTACCGGATCTGGCTTCTGCCCGTGCCATGTTCTACAATGTGGACATGTTCGAAGAAGTGGGCATCGAAGTGCCCGAGACCTGGGCTGAGCTGGAAGATGCCTGCGTCGCCATCAAGGACTTCTACGGCGACGAAGTTTACCCCTTCGGCATGGATATGACCACTGACGAAGGTCAGGCCAACTTCGCTTACTTCACCTGGGGCAACAACGGCGGCTTCACCGACGCTGAAGGCAATTGGGCTGTGAACACCCCCGCCAACGTCGAAGCCATCGAGTTTGCCGTGAGCATGGTCAACAACGGCTACACCAACCCTAACCCCGCCACCCAGACCCGCTACGATCTGCAGGATATGTTCGGCGCTGGCAAGCTGGCCATGGTTATCGCTCCCAACCAGCTGCCCACCTACCTGGCTGACAAGGGCTACGCCATCAACTTCGCCACCGCTGGTCTGCCCCACAACGAAGGCGCTACCGGTTCCTCCGTTGGCGTTATGGACCGCATCATGGCCTTCAAGGATGATTCCTTCGCTGATCAGGCTGCCCGCAACGAAGCCATCGGCAAGTTCCTCACCTTCTTCTACAACCCCGAGAACTACGTGGGCTGGGTCTCCATGGAAGGCTTCCTGCCTGCTGTCAACTCCGCTGTTGGCGCTCTGATCGAGTCTGACGCCTCCTTTGGCGCTTGGCTGGATGTTCTGAACACCTCTCGCTTCTACCCCGCCGCCACCGCTGGCTGGGATGATGTGAAGACCGGTGTTATCAACGTTGAGCAGAACGCTCTCACCGGCGGCAACGTTCAGGAACTGCTGGATGCTCTGCAGGCTGAACTGACCAAGTAAGATTCTGCATCTTTCAAGGGGCCGGCCCTGTGGCCGGTCCCTTCTTTCCGATTTTACACAGTACTCCGAAAGGAGCATTTGCACATGAATAACATCCTTGTTCGCCATAAGTGGGAGCCTTATATATGGCTGCTTCCCAGCATTCTTCTGATGGCGATTTTTGTTGTTTTCCCCATTGCTATCGTTTTCCGCATCGCTTTCAGCGAAGTATCCCGCGCTGGTATCATTGGCGGCTTTGCAGGTTTTGATAACTTCGTGCAGGCCATCCAGAATCCCGTTTTCCCGACCGTCATGGGCAACACCATTATCTGGGTTCTGTCTGTGGTTGGCCTTTCCACGCTGCTGGGTTTTGTGATCGCCA
Organism: Clostridia bacterium; assembly: GCA_017517815.1. Next base: position 32,095 of record JAFWYA010000038.1, read on the forward strand.
TGATCATGAATCAGCCCTTCCACGGCCGCAAGCTGGCCCGCTCCATTCTGGTTTTCCCGTGGGCTGCCTCTCTGGTCATTCAGGCTTCTGTCTGGAATTATATTATCAAGTTTGAATACGGCAATCTGAACAACGTGCTGCTTAATCTGGGCATCATCAGGGACGCGATCAACTGGCGTGCCACCTACCAGATCGAGTTCATGTGGGAATGTGCCGTGGGTATCATTGTAACCATTCCGTTCGTCACCTTTTGCGTTCTCAGCGGTCTGCAGTCCATCGACGCTGCCTACTATGAGGCGGCTACTGTGGATGGCGCCGGTTTCTGGCACAAGCTTCGCGCTATCACCATTCCGCTGGTGAAGCCCTCTCTGACGGTGAGTACGGTGCTTAATATTATTTACGTTTTTAACTCCTTCCCCATCGTCTACACCATCACCAAGGGCGCGCCCGCACATAAGACCGATACGCTGGTTACCTATCTGTATATGCTGGCGTTCTACGAACAGGAGAAGGGCCCGGCTACAGCGTTGAGCGTGATTGGCTTCGTCATTCTGTGCATTGCCGCAGGCACTTACATGGTTATCACCATGCGGAAGGAGGAGGAACTATGAAAAATATCGCTCCTCTGAAAAAGAACTGCATTGCGCTGATTGTTTGCGCCATAGCCACTGTCCTCGCGCTGGTGATATTCTGTCTACCCGTACATGAATTCACTACGGCGGTGTTCAGCAAAAAATCCGGCAACACCTTTGTAGGCGACGAACGCTATGGGCAAACCCGCGCTGAGGTAGAGGCCGCTGCCGCCGAATTTGAAGGCGCTGAAATCCGCGAAACGGTCACTGAGCGCGTCAACTCCAAGGGCAAAACCACCTCTATGGTGTCGTTTGAAGTGGTGACTACGCAGAAGCTTAATGCGTGGCAAATGATGGGCTTCGGCTTTGTCAGCTCCCGCGTGCTGATCGTCATGGCCGTGTGTATTGTGCTTTCGGCTGTGCTTGCTGCACTGAGCCTGCCCGGCGCGCTGAAGACGGACCACCGCCGTCTTTCCAAAAAGAACCGCCTTCTTCGCAAGGCTGCCTGCTGGATGTGCCTGATTGCTCTGGTACTCACTCCCGTGTTTGCCATGACTGTGAATCTTGATTTCTCCCGCAAGGTGGATTTGATCGCGGGCGGCTTTGAGACAAATCAGGCGGATGCACATCTCAGCCGTCTCGATACGCTGCTGTTCAACGGCAAGGGCGGCGAGGAGCTTCTCTCCCTCATCAAGGGGGTAAGCAATCACCTGCCCAGCTCCTTCTGGCTGCTGATTCCTGTGCTGTTTATCGGCCTGCTGGGGTATGTGGTGCTTTCGTTTGGTGAGCTTGGACATGTACTCAGCCGAGGCTTCCTGTATTTCTTTGTCGTCGTGCTGTGCATCTTCATCCTCTATCCGTTCTATGTGATGCTCATCACCGGTTTCCGCAGCAATGCAGAAACCACGGATATGCATTTCCTGCACATGCTGCCTACCAAGTGGGTGTGGTCTAACATTCCGGATATCATCAGCCGCAATGTGCTCACCTACCTGTTCAACTCCATCCTGCTCTCCACCGGTGCAACGCTGATCGCCATGCTGTGCGGCATTCCGGCGGCATATGCCATGGCACGTATGAACTTCAAGGGAAAGAAGGCTTTCCTTGGTTTCGTCATCATGAGTCAGATGTTCTCCCCTGTTGTTTTGCTGGTTGGTATCTCCACGCTGATGAACACCATCCGTCTTAATGACAGCATCATCGGCCTTATGCTGATCAACGCAGCCTTCAATCAAGCGTTCGCCATCTGGCTGCTTCGCGGCACCTTTGTATCCATCTCTTCTGAGATGGAGCAGGCTGCGTGCATCGACGGCTGCAACAGTGTAACTGCACTTATCCGCATTCTGCTGCCCATGGCTGCGCCCGGTATTGTGACCACGCTGATCTTCGTGTTCATCAACGCATGGAATGAATACACCATCTCCACCGTGCTCATTTCCACCCCCGCCTTCAAGCCCATTACAGTCGGCATTACGCAGTTCAGCTCTTTCAACATGATTGAGTGGCATTACCTGTTCGCTGCTGCACTTCTGGCGACCATCCCGGTTGTTATACTGTTCATGTGCATTGAAAAGCATCTTGTGTCCGGTTTGACTTCCGGCGGTGTGAAAGGATAAACAATGGAGCATATCTACAAACACTTTCAGCTTGACGGACTTCCCATCAGCTGCGCCCGCTACGGCAGTGGCCACATCAACGAAACCTACCTGCTGGTTACCAGCCGTCCGCACCTGTATATTCTGCAAAAGCTGAATCCACGTGTGTTTGGCAATCTGACCGGATTGATGAACAACGTCATTGCCGTCACGGAACACCTGCGCAAGAAGGATCCCGATCCTCGTCACTCGCTGATACTGGTACCCACCGTGGATGGCAAGCCTTATCTGATGACGGACAACGGCGAATGCTGGCGTCTGTATGAATTCGTTCTGAACAGCCTGTGCATTGATAAGCCTGAAACCAGCGAGGATTTCCGTCAGAGCGGCGTGGCCTTCGGCCAGTTCCAGAACCAGCTTGCGGATTTCCCGGCTGAAACGCTGGTGGAAACCATTCCCCACTTCCATGACACGCCAGATCGCTATCGTCTCTTCCGTGAGGCTATCGCTGCTGACAAGGCGGGCAGGCTCAAGGCTGTGAAGGCAGATGTAGATGCCTATCTCGCCCATGAAGAGGAAGCTGCCACACTCATCAACCTGCTGAATGTCGGTGAGCTGCCACTGCGCGTTACCCACAACGACACCAAGCTCAACAATGTCATGCTGGATCTGTCCACTCGCCAGCCGCTGTGCGTGATCGACCTGGACACGGTGATGCCCGGTCTGGCTGCCAATGACTTTGGCGATTCCATCCGTTTCGGAGCTTCTACCGCTGCCGAGGATGAAAAGGATCTGAGCAAGGTAACCATGTCGCTGGATCTGTTCCGCATTTACGCTGAGGGCTTCCTTTCCGCCTGCGGAAGCCGTCTGACGGACAAGGAAATCGAAACCCTGCCCATGGGCGCGAAGCTCATGACGCTGGAATGCGGCGTGCGTTTCCTGACCGATTACCTCAATGGCGACATCTACTTCCGCGTGGCCTATCCCGAGCACAATCTGGATCGCGGTCGTACGCAGCTCAAGCTGGTAACGGATATGGAAACGAAGTGGGACGAGATGCAGCAGATTATTCGCAGTATTCGCTAAAATGCAAAACCAGCTTATGCTGAAAAACCAGCAAAAACCAGTTTCCATGAGGAAACTGGTTTTTGCTTCTGTATAGTAGAGAAGCGCTTCAGTGAGTACAGATATGTTGTTTGAAACCGAATTGCTTTACACTTCATAACGTATTCTTAGCTGAACAAATCCCATAAATGCTGTTGTCCACCGTCCATAATGATTGATTTATAAGGTTTTCTGTCAACATCCTATAAGAACACTCGCATCACATCATCACCTAGCTTTTAATACAAGCCAGGTGATTTTCTTTTGTAAAAACAAAAGCCCGAAAGCCTTGATAACACTTGGCTTTCGGGCTTTTTGCTATTTCAGGGGCGGGGTAAAAACAGTCACCGGGAGACCGTTTTCAGGTGAATTTCTGAGTTTTTGCAGCTGAATGGCTGTTTTTTGTTCTACCCCTCCTCAGTACCGGAACACACTATCACACAAGGGAAAACACTAGAAAACATAAGAACTCACAACTAAAACTTACACTATATTAGCCATTCCCAACCGTTTCTGGGTAACGGATATCACATATATTCCTACTCCACAGGGAATGCGTTACATGTGTGCTGTTGTGGATTTGTGCGGCAAAGTTGTTCTTGCCTGGCGTCTTGGAAGTCATATGACCGCTTCTTTGGTTACAGATACGATCTGTGATGTTCTGCAACAAGAAAAGGTCACTGATGGACTCGCACTCCACAGTGACCAAGGGTCGCAATACACGTCACAGGCATACTTTGACCTAAGCAAAGAATACCACTTTGCCCCTTCCATGTCCAGTCCTGGTTGTCCCTATGACAA